>NZ_SLUB01000076.1 GCF_004799755.1 Bacillus timonensis
AAGATGTGTATAAGAGACAGACTACATATTGTGTTTTCTTATCAAATTCCAATACTCACCTCGTAATATCTATTCAATCTACCTCCCAAATACGAAATAGATATTCTTGCATTTACCTTCCTAAACCGAGTTTCTTCCTATTATATAGACCATTCAATCAATCTATAAATCTCACTAAAATAGTCTCAAACCCTTATCCCGCAAGGTTTCTAGCGTTCAATCTAAGCATGATAGTCAGTTCCGAGGTTTTATTCAATCATTTTTCCAATTTAAGGAATCCAAAAAGCCCGTTAAATCAACGTTTTCAAATTCCAAATTTCCAAAAGATAGGTGAAAAATGGCCGTTTTATCTTTTTATACCAACAAAATGGTACTATGTCATATAGATAAAATCCATATATTGTATATTAAAAGGGTTTTCCTCTAAAAAATATACTATATGTTGTGGTTATCTAATAACGATACTCAGTTCCCACCCACCATTCAATCTTGAAAGGAAATTTAAGCTCGTAGAGCTACAAAATCTCACAAATAAGGAACCTCACCATTACCTTTATCTTTATCTTCTTCTGTATCTTCACCATGCACACTACACTCAACTTTCCCATCAGCGTAATAAAACTCTCCACCGACAGGACAAATCTCTTCCTCAAATTCAACTAAAAATTGATTAAACACAGACTCAGAATAATCAATACCATTCAACTGTAACTCAGTCTCAAACTCCCTCTCTAACTTACCTCTATTAACATTACAAACATCCCTCTTGGCATTTTCAATAATGCTCATCACAGTAGGAACTGCTATTGCCGCCAAGATTCCTAAAATAAAAACTACGCCAATAACCTCAACTAAGGTAAAGCCCCTTGAACCTAATCTACCATCTATAAACTTATCTTTACTTCTCATTCTAATCGCACCTCCGAGATTACATTTATCATTTACAAGAAACAAATCTTGCCGAAATACTGTCAACTCAAAGGTGCACATTAAATCTAGTTCATTAAAATTATATCCAGGGCATCCAACCCCACCTCACACCACACTACCGACAACCCAGTGTCTAAGGCTTTTCAACCCACAGCATAGCCGAGTGCCTTCATTGATAGCGGTAAGAAGACATCACCAAAAAAACAAAATACTCTGCTCCTCGAAAGAGGGGCAAACAAAAAAATTACTACACTTCTCGCAAGAGAAGCCAAAATAATAAATATTTAAACCTTTAATTTGTAACTCTCCACAACCTCACTCAAATACTCTAACAAATCCTCACGCAAATCCTCTTTCTTCAACGCAAACTCCACCTGGGTTTTTATAAACCCAAACTTCTCCCCAACATCATAACGCGTACCTTCAAAATCATATGCAAACACTCGCTGAATCTCATTCAACTGCTGAATTGCATCCGTCAATTGAATCTCTCCGCCAGCACCTGCTTCCTGCTTATCTAAAAACATAAAGATCTCAGGAGTCAAAATATATCTACCCATAATCGCAAGATTAGAAGGAGCAGTACCTGGAGCAGGCTTCTCTACAAAACTACTTACCTGATATCTTCTCCCATTTTGAACCGAAGGTTCAACAATTCCATATCGATGTGTCTCCTCCTCAGGAACAGTCTGAACCCCAATCACAGACGAATACGTCTTCTCATACTCGTCCATCAACTGGCGCAAGCAAGGCTTCTCAGCTTGCACAATATCATCACCTAGTAAAACCGCAAACGGCTCATCACCAATAAATTTACGTGCACTCCAAACCGCATGTCCCAAACCTTTTGGCTCTTTTTGACGGATATAGTGAATATCAACTCTTGATGACTTACGAACCTCTTCTAATAGTTCAAGTTTTCCCTTTTCAATTAGGTTCTGCTCTAATTCGTATGAAATATCAAAGTGATCCTCAATGGCACGCTTTGTTTTTCCCGTCACAATAATAATATCCTCAATCCCCGATTCGACCGCTTCTTCAACAATATACTGGATTGTTGGCTTATCAACGATTGGTAGCATTTCTTTGGGCATTGCCTTAGTCGCCGGCAAGAATCTTGTACCAAGTCCAGCAGCAGGAATAATCGCTTTTCTAACCTTCATTTCAACGACTCCCTTTCACATTTATCTTTAATCTAAATAAAGCTCGATGAGCTGCATGGTTTCATACTTTTAATTCCTAAAAAAAGTCAAGCTCGAAAGGGCTGGAAAAGTGGCACAAACAAAAAATCGTCCAAAACACAAGCTCACAAGAGCAAATCACTTTCCAGCAAAAACATTACTATAAGAAACTCAATTCACAATCGAAACCAATGATCCCTCTTTCGCCTCAACCCGATTATTCGCCAAATCTAATAACCTCTTACTCAATTCTCCTACCTCAAGCTCCAACCCATTAGCAAGTATCTCCTTAACCTCTTCCGTATAAAGGTTATACGTCTTACCAATATAAATCTTCGGATAAATTTGCCCCTTATCCAAATGAATCTCATCCTCATTCAACAGCTCTTCAAACATCTTCTCCCCAGGACGAAGTCCGGTAAATCGAATCTCAATCTCATCTAGTGTATAACCCGAAAGGGTTATAAGGTTCTTTGCCAAATCCACAATCTTAACCGGCTCACCCATGTCCAATACAAAAATCTCTCCACCACGAGCCAACGCACCAGCCTGCAACACAAGCCGTGAAGCTTCTGGAATTGTCATAAAATAACGAGTCATTTCAGAATGAGTTACCGTAACTGGTCCTCCTGTCTGAATTTGCTTCTTAAACAACGGAATTACACTACCACGGCTTCCAAGCACATTCCCAAACCGTACCGCTGCAAACTTCGTCTTGCTCGAAAGAGCAAGATTCTGAATCACAAGCTCCGCCATACGTTTCGTCGCACCCATCACATTCGTCGGATTAACAGCCTTATCAGTTGAAACTAAGACGAAGTTCTTCACACCAAACGTATGACAAGCCTCTGCGACATTCCTCGTCCCAAACACATTATTTTTCACAGCTTCTTTAGGATTGTACTCCATTAAAGGAACATGCTTATGGGCTGCCGCGTGATACACGACATCTGGTGCATGTCTTTCTATGACTTCAAACATCCGGTTCCGATCTTGTACATCGCCAATGACTGGGATGATTTCAAAATGTGTTTTGTATTTATTGCGTAGCTCCATATCGATTTGGTAGATGCTGTTTTCCCCGTGACCGACTAGTACAAGTTTTTTCGGGTTGAACGAGCTTACCTGTCGACAAATCTCAGAACCAATTGAACCACCTGCACCTGTGACGAGAATGGTCTTATCTGTTAAATATTCAGAAATGCTTTCTGTGTCTAGTTTGACAGGCTCTCTTCCAAGTAGGTCCTCGACCTGCACATCACGGAAACTATTTACTGTCACTTTTCCAAGCATGACATCTTCAATCAGTGGCATAATTTGCGTCTTTGCTTTTGTCTTGCTACATTCCTGGAAGATATCATTCAGTCCCTTCTTATTTAACGAAGGAATGGCAATAACGATATTTTCGATATTCTTGTTCTTAACGATCTCTTCTATCTGATTAATTCCACCTAAGACCGGCAGATCATAGATTTGAAGATTTTGTTTTTTGAGATCATCATCCACAAAGGCAATTGGTTTTAATTCTAAATCGTGATTTTGCTGTAGCTGTCTAACCAGCATCGTACCTGCTGCACCTGCACCAATTATTAAGGTTCTCTTCTTATCCTGTGACTCTCGGTAAAACGCATCACGAAACAACCTCCATGAAAAGCGTGATCCCCCGATAAAGATAATATGCATCATCCATGTGAGCATCAAAACTCTAACATACACATTGCCAAATGCAAGTACTTGTACAATACCAAGTATCACAATGGAGAAAGTAACAGCCTTTGCAATACTGATTAACTCCCCGATGCTCGCGTATTCCCACGCTCTTTTATATAAACGGTAAACATACGCAAAAACATGGTGGCTTATTAAAAGAGTAATAGAGCTTATCAACAATACAGTGCTAGTAAAAATATTAAAATAAGGTTGTAAGAAAAAATAACTGAAATAAATAGCCGTTAATACGATAATTGAATCAATGATAACTAAAGATCCTAATCTTTTTCGGTAAGACAAGCTCTTCCCCCCTTTCACTTCGTTTCTATGTATAAAACAATAAAAACGTAAAACCCTTTATAAATGACCAATTTAAAGAAATGGTTTTTTAACCAAACAATCCAAATAACTTCTTAACTTTAATCCTTTCGGGTGTATCTTTTATAACTGTCTTATTCTCTAGTAAAAGCTCCGCATTTTCTCTAAAATAGTAATCTGCAGCAATTCCGTACTCTTTTACTAGCACATCGTATGCTTCTTTCATTCGAAACGGTCGAGTTGATAGATTATGAGCATCTGATGCTAGGAAATGCGTCAAATTGTATTCAACTAATTGCAAGGTAAACTTCTTAATCTTTTTACCAAAATGACCAGTCAAACTTGATGTCGTAATTTGTGTACATGCTCCATTTTTCACTAGCTTGTATAAGATATCGGGATTCTCTATGATTTCGCTATTTCGTTCAGGATGGACAATTACAGGCGTAAGTCCATTCAATTGAATATCAAACAATAGCTGTTCCGAGTAGCGAGGTACATGACCGCTTGGGAACTCGATAAATAAGTATTTTTCACCATTATTTAAGGAGAGTATTTCACCCTTTTGATAGTCCTGTAAGAGCTCACCATCGATGCGTGGTTCTTGTCCTGGTAAGATTGTTAGGGGGATTTTCGCTTGAGATAATTCTCTTTTTACCATCTCAACTGTCTGTAGAATTTTTTCTTTTGAATTTTCATATTCTCTTTTTTTATAATGAGGAGTTGCGATTATTTTCGTAATACCCTCTTGCACAGCACTTTTTGCCATTTCAATTGTTTCATCTAGGTCTTTTGCCCCATCATCAAGATATGGGAGTATATGACAATGTATATCAATCATACAAATCGCATCCTCTATCCTTTACTTATTTCGACAAGTTATACTACCAAAATGCTTACAATCGTATAGTACCACAGTAGTATATCAGAAGAAACGGGGGAATTTTGTCGAATAATGTCATATAAACGAAAAGGAAATATTTACACAAGTTAAATACTTCCTTTTTTGTCGATTCCCCGCTTGCTTTAACTAATATTCTTATTTTTGAGCATAATAGTAGTAATATTGGCTTTCCGTTCTCTTGATATTATTTAAGACAACTCCTAATAGCTTTGCCTTTGAATTCATTAGGGTCTCTTTTGCCTTAAGTGCTGCTTCAGTTTCGGTTTTCCCACTACTTACTACTACTACTACACCATCTACTTTATTTGCTAATACTTGCCCGTCAGTAACAGCTAAAACAGGTGGTGTGTCGAATACAACAACATCAAATAGACCTTTTACTTCATTAATGAATTGGTCCATCGCTTTAGATCCAAGTAATTCTGCAGGGTTTGGTGGGATCGGGCCACTTGTTAAGACAAATAAATTTTCTTGTTCTGTTGCCTGAACTGCATTTATTAGAGTTTCTTGTTTGGTTAATACATTTGTTAATCCTGTGTGATTGTTGATTCTAAATGAATAATGCACTGTTGGTTTACGTAAATCTGAATCGACTAATAATACCTTTTTTCCTTGCTGCGCAAAGACAACCGCAATATTATTCGTTGTCGTTGATTTTCCTTCACCAGGACCTGAAGATGTAACCATGATTGTTCTCATCTCTTCATCCACTGTAGAAAATTCGATATTTGTACGGATTGTACGGTATTGTTCAGAAATAGGTGACTTCGGGTTCAGCATGGTCACTAAACTACGATTTTGCATTTGGAACTGTTTTCGATTTGATTTTTTACGCGCCAAGAGAATCACCTCTTCCTTTATTTCTACTTTTTCCTGATTCGCTCGCTTTTCTCGTTTCTTCCTCAAGGTCAATTTGAGCTATAGCACCTAATACTGGAAGCTCCAATAATTTTTCGATATCTTGTTCTGTCTTGATTGTGTTGTCTAAGTATTCTAGCAAGAACGCTAGTCCTACTCCTGCCATAAGCCCAACAACTAAAGCAATAGCCATGTTAAGCATTGGATTTGGTTTTACCGGTACTGGATTTTCCGGAACCACTGCTGGTGAAAGGATGCTTACATTATCCACATTCATAATCGTTACAATTTCATTTTTAAATACATTCGCTGTTGTATTTGCAATATCTACTGCCATCTGTGGGTCTGTGTGCTCAACGGTAATTTTCATCACCTGTGAGTTATTCGAACTGCCAACTGTGATTAGATCACCTAACGGTTCAGTAAGGTTAAGTTCCTTCTTCACGAGATCTAAAATGGCAGGTGTTTTAATGATTTCGTTATACGTATTAATCAGGTCAATATTCGTTCTGATGTCAGATTGGTTTAAATATGGCTGATCCGAGGCTTTTTGGTTCACTAGAATTTGAGTAGAAGATTGATAGACTGGTGTTAAAAAGAAGAAGCTCACAACACCAACAGTTGCCACTGCTACTGCCGTAATCATTACTATTAACCAAAGACGCTTACGAATCGTCTGGAATATCTCTTTTAAACTAATTGTTTCTTCCATTTTGTCCTCCTGTTTTGTTTGTCGATATAAGTTATGTCTAAAGGTAATTATAAACAAGGAATTTACAAATATCTACAAAAATCGCATAAATATATCTGGCACTTTGTACCTATTCTGCCGATTTGGGACAGAGGGACAGGTTTAGTGTCCCAAAGTAAGAAGGATTTTTTGAAGGATGTTGATAGATTTTCTTTTGAACTAGACAAGAAACAGCAAAATTTTTTAGGTGTCTATGCTATTTTTAAGAAAACTTTTAGGAAGGGATTTGGTAGAGGTGGCTTTCGAATTCATACTAGATGTAGTATTTGGTCCCCGCGAAGTTTTTCATGATATGGAATGTTCCGTTTGTGGACATTATGAAATTTATTATATAAACCCTATTACGAAGAAACAGATTGGTAGAGCCTGTAGTGGCTGCGGATTTTTTCAGAAGTTTGAATGATTGGGTAATCGATGGATTCGATAAGTTGTATTTTTTAACTTTTTTTATTTTTCAAGATAAGTGGTAAGGATAAATATGGTAGAATAGGTTTAGTTTTAACATCAGTGGGGGTAATCGATTTGAAGAAGAGAAACTTATTCCACCTATTTTTTATTATTAGTTTGGTGATTACATATAGCTCTCCGAGTATTGCTTTTGGTGCATTGAAGCCGATTGATTCATTGGAAAAGGCAATTACGGATCCTATTCCTGCACCGGATCCTGTTCCTGAGCCAAACCCGGAACCTGAACCAAGTCCCGAACCCGAGCCTGCACCAAAACCTCAGCCTGACCCAGTCGGAGAGCCCGAACCCACACCTGATCCGGAACCACAGCCTGAGCAAGATGCGGCTAAGCCCAAACCCAATCCGGAAAAGGCAAAAGAAAAGGATCCCATTCCTAAGCCTTCTCAACCGGTAGAAGATAAAACAGTAAAGCCGAAGCCAGCGACTAAAGATACAAATAGAACGAACACTAAGGAAACCATTACAAAACAACCAGCTAAACCTACATACAATTCGGTTACTACTCAAGAAGACCAAACACCAGAAGCCGTTCAAAATGAGGAAGAAGAAATTGAACCCACCAAAGATGCTGAGGTAGAGACTGAAGAAGAACCTGAAGTGGTTGAAGAATCAAAGGAAGAAGTTGTCGAAACCAATACTTTAATTAAAACGACGAAGGTAGAGTCTGATAACAGTACTGATATGACTTTTATCATCGGAATGAGTCTATTTGGATTACTGCTTCTTGTGCTCGCTTCTAGCGGACTTTATTTGCTGATTAAACGTAGAAGAAGGTATTAATGAAATTAAGCAAAAGGAATGACCTGTACGTTGGGGTCATTCCTTTTTTGGGTGGGATGAGGAAAAACTACATTGTACCAAGCTTGACGATGTACTCTTTCCGGGACCCGAATTATAGTTTTGTAATATAATTGATTGCTTCACGCTCATGGTATTGCATTTTTGACTCAATTTGAGATTTGAGTTTTTGAGAGAGACAATCCTCTAATAGGGTTCTATTCTTGTTAAATTGCATGCTGTGCCAATAGTATTTTGCTTTGTAAATTGCTTTTTTCACGCATATTCCCCTTTCGATTTTGTGAACATAAATCGACGGAGCCTCGTGTTCGGGAACTGGCTGGCATAGTCCAAAAGACCGTAGCCCCTCTAGTTTTGCGTCATCATCTTTCAATGATTTTGCCATTTCGTACGATTTATGCATAATCCTTATTTACTATATGATAAGAAATATTAATCGCGAAAGAGACTTTATGCCTATTTTCGCAAACTTAATAGGTATAAAAGACTATTTTTTTACAGGTAACTTATACTTAAAGTTCAGCTAACAAGTAAGTTAATAAAAACATTACTACTATCTATTCATATACAATACAATTAAGGGTAGGTAATATACACCTACTTTTTTAGGCTACTACATCGTTTAATTCTTGTAATTTACCAATTCGTTGATCAGGGTCTGGATGGGAAGAAGCTAAATTTGCCCATAACCCCTTGGATGTTTGCCCATCAAATTGACTTATACGGTCTAGAACATGGATTAACGAGGTACCAAAACCACATTTGTGAGCAAATACATCCGCTTCATATTCATTCTTTCTTACAGAGTACATGACCAAAACAGTTCCAAATTTCGTCCATAACCACATCAGCCCAACCAATACAACATCAATCAAGAAAGTCATTAATAAGGAACTTAAACTATTGTTAATAAAACTTGTCATTATACCTACAAACCAAATAATAATACGATAAATTATAAAAAGTGCCGAAACTATCATATTTCCAACAGTGATAATTAATATAAAGTCAGTATCTTTTGCTGATAAGTGTCCAAATTCGTGAGCAAGTGTTGCTTTTATTTCCTCATCACTAAACTCTAGCATTCCCTTAGTAAGGCAGATTGTTTTGCGGCCAGTCGCAAAAGCATTTGGAGCAGTGTCTTTACTTATAAATAATTTTACTCCATCTGGAATAGAAGGGTCTATTTCTTTTGCTCTATTATATACTTCATTAAAAAGAGGCATTAATCGCTCAATATGCTCTTTTCGAGCTAATGGTTTACATCCTTGCTGTAAGCGTAAAATCCATTCTCCAATTGGGGAAAGAGCCAATACTAGTGAAATGATATACATGATAAACCCAACAAGAGGGTCGCCAAAGATAGCCATAACTAATATTGTGTTCAAAATAAGATAAATAAATATCCCAATATTCTGTTTCCTTATTAACCGTTTTCCAAAGTCTAGTATGTACAATATATATCCTCCTACTCTATAATAAAAACTCCAAGTTAACTAGGTATTATTACCTGCCCTCAAAAAATAACTATATCACAATATAATAAAATATGGTAAAAGGGTAACATTTTGGATGTTTATATTTTGTATATGAACTTTGCATTCTCTCAGAAACCCCAGGGATAGTTTCAATAGCCCCCTTTTGTAAAATGAGGCATTGCTGGGTGGATTTGCATCACTGGGTTTTATTTGAGAATTAATATAGTATTTACAATAAAAATGAAGAACCTTCCTTGTTCCAGAAAGATTCTCCTAGTTTTGTTATATTCATGAGTTTATTCAAAAACTACTTTAAGCTTAACTTCTAGTCTTTGTGACGGCTCAGAATTAGATACGTTCACAGGCAGTTTAAAAAATTCACTGTACAAGGTCGTTGTCCCCGGTTTTTTATAGTTTTCAAAATTAAATGGTCTAATATCCCAGTTAATATCAACTTGATGTTCTTTATTCGTTGAATCTACGATTATCGCTTGTTTCGGTAGTGCTGCTTTAAAATCATCAATTGTGATATTCGATGGAACTTTTAGATCGTTCAAAGGCTTGATTTCTTTTAAAGTTAATTCTGATTTTAAGACAATCTTCGCATATTCTTTTTTATCTTTCGTAATGACCAATGGATTGCTTGTTGCATCGTAATTTATTTCTTTGTATGCACCACCAAGCTGAATTTCCTTTACACTCATTCCACTTGGCATATCGAAATGGATTGTGTATTCACCTACTGGTATATCTTTCATCTCAAAGGTATATTTACGATTGGAAGGACTAGTTCCAACCGCATATTCTTTTCCAGTCTTCTTATTTTTTAGCTTGAAGTTTGTAATATTGACAAAATCGATGGTGTTCTGAGATGAAGTGGAATCCTTATACAACGTCATTTGTGCACTACCAAAGTCAACAACCTCCGGCTCTGGATCAACCTGAGTAGCTACAACCTCTAACTTTATATTACCTGTTTTTCCCTGGAAGGCAATATCGTTATCACTATGCGGCCAATCAACAAACACCTTGAATTTTTCTACTTTATTTTCAGGTTTAAACGTACTTTCAAAATTCACATCTATCCATTTTCCTTCAACCAATCTTTGTAATGTCAAAACTACAGGAGAGGTTTGATCCGCTGGAAATAGGTCACCACTTGGTAAAAGCTTGACCATGTATTCAACCGGTAGTTCTGTATTATTTCTATCAATCTCGAAGTTAGGACTTCTCTTGTGTCCATTCCTGGGGTAAGATCTTCTTTTAAGTCGAATTGTGCATCAGCAATCGTTTCCCCATTTGCACCTACGACATCAACATCGAACACGGCTGCTTTTGCAACGTTATTATCACTTGTAAAACTTTTCGAAAAGTAAGCCACTGTTCCTATTAATGTAGCAACCGTTACAAGAACCAGAGCTGAGACCAAGATATAAATTGTATTCCTTTTCAACATAAACACCCCTACATGATTTTTTTCTCCAAACTCAACATTGCAGCAATTCTATTAATCTATTTAAATACTCCCATCACCTCCATCACCATGTGTTCTTTATTTTGAACTTTAAGGGGTAGTCGTTTTATTTTTTTATAAGTCCCTTAAAGTTAAAATCGAGGTTGTTCCTAATAAAGAACATTTCAGCAATACTTTTCCAATCCTTTTTATTAATTAAGGATTAAACTTGTTGAGTAAAAACAACTCTTATTCTTCTAAATAGGAAAATGATAAAGGTTATCCCGATGATTAAAGATAAGCCCCCTGTACTCTTAATTACATTTGCGATTGAACCAACATTAGGGATATGCATTTTCAATGTCCCTACTATTTGATTTGGTGTTACTAAATCTTGATCACTCACATTGTTGGCGTCACCTTTTGTTTGAAAGGATACATCGTCTCGATTTTCAAAGATATCCACTACTCGGTGAGTTACAAAGGTTTGCTGTCCTTTTTGATACGTGACTACATCATTTACTTTTACTTGATTGATATCTATTTCTTTTACGAAGATGATATCTCCAGGCTCTAATAACGGTTCCATACTTCCAGATAGGACATTCATTATTTTATAGCCAAAAATAGAAGGTGGTTGCCCTTGCTGATTTTTTAAAAGAAGTAAAGGGAATATGATTATTAACGAGATGATAATAAATACTATAAACACAATGTTACTTGCCCATTTCATAAGAATCTTCCATTTAACTTTCATACACCGTTGTTCTCAATATAGAATACCTAATTAGAATTATAACCTCTTGTTTCTTAAAACACAAGACAAGCTATAAACAGATTGTTCTTTATTGTGTTACAACCTTTTTCTTTGAATTCCATAAATAATAAAAAGACTAGCAACCAAATAATTGATTGCTAGCCTAATAGATTAGTTTTTCTTGTTTCCTGTAGTTCCGTTGTTACCTTTGTTACCGATTTTTACTTCGTTTGTTGTGACGTTACCAGCGTAGTCGACTGCTACAACTATTACGGTTTGGGCTTTTGTGAGTTCATTTGCAAAGACATGTTCGGTTTCGCCGTTTACGTATGGTGCCTCTGTGACTGGTTCACCATCGACGTATACATCCCAGTAAGCTATGCCACTTGTTTTGTCGGAGACGTCAACTGTGACTGTTTTACCGTCTTTACCTAGTTTTGTTTTTACCTTCGGAGTTGTTACGTCCAGTTTTACTGGGATTGTCAGTGTTTGTGCTTCTGCACCGTCATAGTCAAGAGTGGCTTCTGCCTGTAAGAAATATTGACCTTCTGGTACAACCTTGCCATTATTACCGGTTCCATCCCAGGTCCAGTCAGAGATTAAGTAGTACATTTGACCTTGTCCACCATCGTAGTAGTTCTTGCGGACAAACTCTTCAGATACTATTTCTTTTACAAGCTTTCCATCTTCATTTAGTACAGATAAGTTGAATTCTTTTGCATTTCGGAGAAACGATAACAGGTAGGTTGCATTGTCGTTAGCTCCATCTCCATTTGGTGAGATTGCAATTAGATCTGTATCAATATCTCCTGTTTCTTGGCTGACACCTAAGTATTCGTAGCTGGTTCCGCCAACATGTGACAATACTCCTGTTGTGCCATAGAACGTTGCTTCATCCCAAATTGGTGCGTCAAAAATTGGTGCTGCATTCCAATCACCTTTAAAGCCTACATAAGGTACAACTAAATCTGGATTCGTATCCGTTGGATCAGTTAGTTTTACAAAGCCTTCTAACCAATAGCCGTTTGTGAAGATAGATTTTAGATCCTCATCCCACTCACTCACATCTACTGATACTTCAAAAGTTTTTGAACCATTGGCAGGTACTTCGATTGTGCTTGTTGCTTCGCCGTTAACTGTTGTAATTCCGCCTAAATCGATTGCTCCAAACATGTTAGGAGCTGAAACATATACTCCGCCACCATTAACAGGGGCATCCGTTTGAGCACTTGCAGTTACCTCATACGAAGCACTTTCATCAGACAAGTTTTCAGCTGTTAACGAGAATGTAACAACATTGTCTTTTACCTCTTTAAGAGCTACCTTCGATTCGCCTGTGTTTGAGTCGGTCACGATAACAGGTGTTGTTAATGCTGCATGAAGCTGCATTAAACCTGCACCTTGACGACGCGGCGAAACGGGTGCTCCATCAAAATCTACCGGACTAGCTGTGTTCATTAAGAGTTTTTTAGCAAGCTCTGATCTTGCTGCACCTTCAAGTGCGAATTCAGAGTCTACACGTTCTAATACCAACGCCGAACCACCTGATACGTGTGGAGCTGCCATTGATGTACCACTCTTAATCGCATATTTGTTGTCATTGATTGTTGAGTAAATTTGCCCACCTGGAGCTGTGATTTCTGGTTTGAAATCAAGGTTTGGTGTAATTCCCCAAGATGAGAAGTCACTCATTTTTCCAGCATTTGTGTTTGGAATAGACATTTGGTTTCCATCAAATGAAACGGTAACTGTTTGTCCGTCTTTAAGTGCCGCAGCATAGCGATCACCATCTGTTTTTAACATGAATAATTGTGGAATTGTGATGGCTGCATCAGACGCCATGCTCACTGTTCCATCTGTATTGTTATAAATGAATACACCAGCAGCACCTGCATTCTGTGCATTTAACGCTTTATCGACAAAGCCGATTTCCCCACGTTGAACAAGTGCGTATTTGCCCTCTAGATCTTTACCAGCAAAGTCTTCAGGAGTTCCAAGGCCAGCTTCCACTAGTTCATAGCTTTCCCCACCTACTGGTTCCGTTTGACCTGCAGATAAATACATTACCTGGGATGGTTCACCCTCGCCCACTTGTACGTTAACTGCATCAACAATCATGTTCGTGTTTTCATATGATGCCACTTGAAGTGAATCATAGGAAACACCTGGTGAGCCTACTAACCCGTAGTCAGGGTTTGAGGCATACGGATAAAAATAACCATTTCCAAAATACGTAGAGTTACCAGCCGAAATGGACATAACCACCCCATTATCAACCGCACGCTTAACTGCTTGTTGCTCAGGAGATTCTGCATCTACGAATCCTGCAGTAGACCCAAGACTCATGTTAAGAACGTCTGCACCTAACTTAATTGCATCGTCTATTGCTTTAATGTAAATATCACCGTAAGTAGTTGCTACATTTTCACCAAAAACACGTAATGCAAGTAATTGCGCTTCTGGAGCAACACCCTGGATGCCACCATTAGCTTCATCACCATTTGCCGCTACTGTTCCGGCTACGTGCATACCGTGCATATTTGTATCTGCATTTTGATCGACAATGTGATCATTGTTATCCATGTAGTTCCAACCATAAGGAACCTTTTCCGTCCAGAACTTTCCTGGAAGGGCATACTCAGAAATAGCATCGTTTACATCTACCTCTGATAAGTCAGCCTTGGAATTGTCGGTTAGAACAAGATCCTTATGAGAAGGGTCGATACCCGAGTCGATAATTCCGACAATCATACCTTCTCCTTTGTAGCCAAAGTCACGCCAAACTTGTTGTGCTTCAACTAACTCTTTACTGTATTTCATGTCTGCTTCTTCTTCTGGAAGCTCATACTCAGTTGCGATGAATACATTTTTAACTTCAGGAATTTCTTTTAGTGTTGCGATATCCGCGTATTTAACTTTTCCACTGAAGCCATTTACAATCGCATCGAATTCTTGCTCATACTTGATGTTTACTTTTTTTCCTTTAATTTTATCTTTCGCTGCTTTTTGCTTGTTTTTCGCAGCCTTTTCTAGTTGCTTTCTTTCCCCTTTTGAAAGTTGATCGTACTTTTTACCTTTTTTGGTTGCTACTTCAACCGGAGCATCTCCGTCCATTTCCACAACAACACGCACCTCTTGGTCTGGATCGATATTCGGTACATCGGTTGCTTCTCTGTTTACGATGTCACTCGTCGGTTTCTGTGCATCTAGCTGGTTTGGTGTAAACCCAGTAAACGCAAAAGCGCTACCACTAAATGCAAGAAGTAAAACTAATAATAATGCTGAAATTCTCTTAGCCATCTTCATCCTCCCTTTTTGGGACAGAGGGACAGGTTCACTGTCCCAGGTCTGTGGGACGAGGGACCTGTCCCCGTGTCCGAAAATCTATAAATCTACAAAAACCGTAAAAAAGTCACCCTATACGAAAATTTCGACACTAAAACGTTACAAAATTTTCTGGGTATTCACACTATACTAAATTACTATTTCTGGGACTAGCACTAAAAGTCATAGTTAAATTAGGCTAAAAACGGGATTCAACCGTGTTGGATTTTGTCGTATCGGGAGATTAGGAGGGTTTCAGTATAGGAAAATAGTTGTGCGTAGCGTCAAACACATTGAACTGTCTCTTATACACATCT
>NZ_SLUB01000077.1 GCF_004799755.1 Bacillus timonensis
CTACGCTCAACGTAAAGTTGAGGTAGAAAGTGTGTTCGGTCACATCAAGGGCAATAGGTCGTTCCGCAGATTTTCCTTGCGGGGGCTCGACAAAGTACATGTCGAGTTTGGGATTGTGGCATTAGCCCACAATATGCTGAAAGTAGCAGGCATCCGCCAGTTACTTTCAGAGAAAAATCGAAAAACTCAAAAAGGGCAAGGGAGAAAAACGAATTGTTTTTCCCCCTTGCCTTATTTTTTAGGACTTATCGGACAGTCCCTTCTCAATTTATTTTACTGGTGAAATCACAATATAACGGTTTGGATCTGAACCACTTGAAGATGTTTTAACCTTCGCATGATCTGCAAGAGCAGTATGAATAACTTTTCGTTCGTACGAAGGCATTGGCTCTAATTTAACATCTTGCTTTGTTCGAGTTACTTTATCAGCAAGTCTTTCTGCTAATTGAACCAAGGTTTCTTCTCGACGAACTCGATAGTTTTCAGCATCCACCGTAATGTTTAAATAATGGTCCGAAAATCGATTCGCAACCAGTTGTGTTAAATACTGTAAAGAATTTAAGGTTTGGCCTCTTTTTCCTATTAAAACAGCCATTTTTTCGCCGGATAATTGGAATGTTACATTCTTTCCATTTCGAACAACATCCAATTTCGCTTGAGCACCCATTGAAGTAACAACGTTTTCTAAAAATTTTTGTGCCTCTTCGACCGGGTCAATCTTCACAGTTACTTTTACAACAGCCGGCTTTGTTCCAAAAATCCCGAATATCCCTTTTTTACCCTCATCGATGATCTGTATTTCGGTGCGGTCTCTTGTTGTACTTAGTTGAGCTAAAGCTGACTCTACTGCTTCATCGACGGTTTGCCCTGTAGCAGTTACCTGTTTCACTTTTTGGCTCCTCCCGCATCTCCAGATTTAGCCGCTCTAATATCTGGACCTTTAATTAAAATCGTTTGAACAATCATAAAGATGTTACCCACTACCCAGTATAAAGATAATGCTGCTGGGAAGCTGATTGCAAAGACAACAATCATGATTGGCATTAACCATAGCATCATCGCCATTTGTGGATTGTTATCCATGCCCATCATGGTAATCTTTTGCTGGATAAATGTTGTCACACCAGCAACTAAAGGAAGAATATAATATGGATCTGACTCACCTAAATCAAACCATAAGAAGTTGTGCTCAGCAATTTCTCTCGTTCTCATAATCGCATGGTAGAAACCAATTAAGATTGGCATCTGAATCAATAGCGGGAAACACCCTGCTAGTGGATTTACACCATGCTTTTGGAATAGCTGCATTGTCTCTTGTTGCAACTTTTGTTGTGTTGCTTGATCTTTTGAGCTGTATTTTTCACGAAGTGCTTTTAGCTCAGGTTGAATTGCTTGCATTGCTTTTGAACTCTTTGTTTGTTTGATCATTAATGGCAATAAAGCAAAACGAATTAATAGGGTAACAATGATAATTGCTAAACCGTAATTTGACTCACCAAATAGTTCAGCAAAATAAGTAATCAGCCAAGATAATGGATAAACAAAGTATTTGTTCCAAAACCCTGTGCTTTCCGCGGTAATCGGATCATTGATTTGAGAACAACCAGATAAAAGAAGAATCAATCCTATTAGCGCACTTATTAATAATATTCGCCTTTTCAACAACTTTTCCTCCTAGTTCTAAATATCCTAAAGGTAAATATATATTATGAAACATATTCATTCGAAGAAAAATCAATATGTACCCTTGTATTCTACCATCTTTATAGTAAAATTTCTTTCTTTCCTTATAAAAAATCCACTATTTTGGGACTTTTTTTAACACTTTTGCCACCTTAAGTACATGAAGTAGACTTTTCTTTACTTCTTCATAACTCATCTCCGCAACAGGCTTCCTGGCTATGATCACATAATCCTTAATTTGAACCTGTTCCTTGTGCTCAAGAAAGAATTGACGAATTAATCGTTTAATACGATTTCTAGTAACAGCGTTTCCAATCTTTTTACTGACGGATAAGCCTATGCGGAAATGCTCTAACTCTTCTCTATGATAGACGTAGACAATAAATTGCCGGTTGGCTGATGACTTTCCTGCTTTAAACACCGTTTGAAAATCTTGATTCTTTTTTATACGGTATTCTTTTTTCATTATTTACAACTCCCGTACGGCATGTCCTTTTAGAAAAAAAGACCACTGAGCTTTCAGTGGCCTATGCTGATAATACTTTTCTTCCTTTTTGACGACGACGAGCAAGAACTTTACGTCCGTTTTTAGAGCTCATACGACTACGGAATCCGTGAACTTTACTGTGTTTACGTTTGCTTGGTTGATATGTTCTTTTCATATATGACACCTCCCTGAGGAATTAACTCTCAAAATCAAATACGACTTGGCGTATTTGCGCCCAGATTTTTTCGAGTGTGCTCGAAAAATTTCCTCTAAAAATCTGTGGCATCCGCCGGAGGCTTTAACTTTATTCAGCCAGGGTTTGATCCCCTACTGTATTATTTACTCTCTATGCATTCATCCTTCACTTAAAAAAGGAAGGACTCTGCTGAATAAAGTTAAACATCAGACAGTCTTACTAATTATAGTGAAAACCAATAAAAGATGTCAACCTTATTTGAAGTACTATATTTTGGATATTAATGACCCACTTTGAAAAAAGTATATAGAGATCGATAACTGTTCCCTCAAATTTATTCAAATCTTTATTCCTTCTTCCACTTTTCTTGGTTGTGGACAACTTTTTTCGACAGTTTTTTTAATCCACAACAATTATCGACAAGTTTTACACATCATCTTGTGTTGTGGATAATTATCTTCCACAAGGTATAGATTATGTGGATAAGTTTTTAAAAACCATTGATTATCTAGTCATTATTTGATATTATAGTTTTGTTTTCACTCGTAATAAGTTATCAACATTTTTTATTTATCCACAGATTGTGGATATTGTGTGGATAGATTTTTCAACACTGTGCATAGGGACTTGTCCACAACCAGTGGATTATGTCGAAAAGAAGCTTTTCTACTATATTATATAGTTATTCACAAATAGCCAAATGTATATTTATAAAACTCTATTCATTCACAAATAAAAATTTGCATAAAGACTTATTTTTATACATTTATAAATCATATTTAGAAAAAAAGGAGGGAGATTGTTGGAGAATATTGCAGATTTATGGGCAAAAGCACTCCAGGAGATTGAAAAAAAGTTAAGTAAACCTAGCTTTGAAACATGGCTGAAATCAACAAAAGCCCATGCCCTACAAAAAGATACACTTATTATTACAGCTCCTAATGAGTTTGCTAGAGATTGGCTAGAATCTAGATATCTGCATCTAATCGCTGAAACAATTTATGATTTAACCGGTGCAGAACTCGGTATCAAATTTATTATTCCTCAAAATCAACTAGATGAAGAATTTGAACTGAAAACACCCGAGAAAAAAGCTACGAAACAAGATGAACCAGCTGAACACTCTCAAAACATGCTAAATCAAAAATATACTTTCGATACATTTGTAATTGGATCTGGTAATCGCTTTGCACATGCTGCATCCTTAGCCGTTGCAGAAGCACCAGCAAAAGCCTATAACCCACTGTTTCTATATGGTGGCGTTGGATTAGGTAAAACCCATTTAATGCATTCAATTGGCCATTATGTCCAAGAGCATAATCCAAATGCGAAAGTGGTCTATCTCTCATCAGAGAAATTCACAAATGAATTCATTAACTCCATTCGGGATAACAAAGCTGTTGAATTTCGAAATAAATACCGGAATGTCGACATCTTACTTATAGATGATATTCAATTTCTAGCCGGAAAAGAATCAACTCAAGAAGAATTTTTCCATACATTTAATACTTTGCATGAAGAAAGTAAGCAAATCGTCATTTCAAGTGACAGACCGCCGAAAGAGATTCCAACCTTAGAAGACAGGCTTCGCTCTCGCTTCGAATGGGGATTAATTACTGATATTACCCCGCCGGATCTTGAAACGAGGATTGCGATATTACGTAAAAAGGCAAAGGCAGAGGGACTCGACATTCCAAATGAAGTCATGCTTTATATTGCGAACCAAATCAACACGAATATTCGTGAGCTTGAAGGTGCGCTTATTCGCATCGTTGCCTATTCATCTTTAATTAATAAAGACATCAATGCGGATCTTGCAGCTGAAGCTTTAAAGGATATCATTCCAAGTTCAAGACCAAAAGTAATCACGATTTTTGAAATCCAAAAGGTCGTTGGACAGCATTATAATATAAAACTTGAAGATTTTAAGGCAAAAAAACGTACAAAGTCAATTGCATTTCCTCGTCAAATAGCGATGTATCTATCAAGGGAAATGACAGACTCCTCGCTGCCTAAAATTGGAGAGGAATTTGGTGGTCGTGACCATACAACGGTCATTCATGCCCATGAAAAAATCTCGAATCTATTAAAAACAGACACACAATTACAAAAACAAATCGATGAAATCATCACCCAGTTAAAGGGTTAAGGAAAAAATAAGTGTTATTTTTATTTTGGACAAGTACTTGTAACGTGAATACTGTGAATAACTTCTTTGTTGTTGCGCACAGTCTGTCCACATGTGGATAGACTGTTTTGATTTGCTTTATTCTAGTTATCCACATATTCACAGGACCTACTAGTACTTCTACGATCTTTTCTTTAAAAAATAAATAAATATATAGCCTACAAATGTATTCACATGAAATCAAAAATAGAACCAACTTAGGAGGATTTTTGATGAAATTTATCATTCAAAGAGACTATCTTGTTCGAAGTGTTCAAGATGTAATGAAAGCCGTATCTTCAAGAACAACGATTCCAATCTTAACGGGGATAAAACTTGTTACAACAAATGAAGGTGTAACTCTTACAGGTAGTGATTCTGATGTTTCCATCGAATCCTTTATTCCTACTGAAGAAGCTGGAGATGAAATTGTAGAAGTTAAAGAAACAGGAAGCATTGTTTTACAAGCTCGTTTCTTTAGTGAAATTGTTAAAAAGCTTCCTAAGGATACTGTTGAAATAGAAGTTCAATCAAACCTACTCACGATTATCCGTTCAGGTAAAGCTGAATTTAATTTAAATGGTCTTGATGCTGAGGAATATCCACATTTACCACAAATTGAAGGTAATCATGGATTTAGTATTCCGGCAGATCTACTTAAAAATATGATTCGTCAAACCGTATTTGCTGTATCAACGTCTGAAACTCGCCCTATTTTAACTGGTGTGAACTGGAAAGTTGAAGACAATACACTACAATGTATAGCAACAGATAGCCATCGACTTGCAATGAGAACGGCAAATATTGAAACAGAAAATGGCGGATCTTATAGTGCTGTCATTCCAGGTAAGAGCTTAAATGAGTTAAGTAAAATTTTAGATGATACAACAGATTTAGTAGATATCGTTATAACTGAAAACCAAGTCCTATTTAAAACTAAACATTTGTTATTCTTCTCTCGTTTATTAGATGGGAACTATCCAGATACATCTAGACTGATTCCTACTGAGAGTAAAACAGAGATTGTCTTGGCAACGAAAGAATTTTTACAATCGATTGATCGGGCTTCCCTACTAGCAAAAGAAGCAAATAACAATGTTGTAAAATTTACGACTATGCCTGAAGGTGTTGTCGAAATTTCGTCCACCTCCCCTGAAATTGGAAAAGTAAATGAGGAAATACAAAGTAAATCAATCGATGGTGAAGAATTAAAGATTTCTTTTAGTGCAAAATATATGATGGATGCATTAAAAGCATTAGAAAGCTCTGAAATTCGAATTAGTTTTACAGGTGCAATGAGACCGTTCTATATAAAAGCACTTGATGACGATACAGTCTTTCACTTAATTCTCCCAGTGCGCACTTATTAAAAATGATGAAAGACTAGAATGCCATATCTTGTGGCAACGTCTTTGTGGCCCACCTCGTGTGGGTCTAAAAAGGAACTACTAGGCCGTAAAAACCTAGTAGTTTTCTTTTCTAGTTGTGATTTCTTTAGTAAAATAAAAGAAGGAAGGCGAAAAAAATGGCAAAGGAAATACAAATTTCGACAGACTTTATTACATTAGGACAGTTTTTAAAGCATGCAGAAGTCATTCAAACCGGTGGAATGGCAAAGTGGTTTCTTAGTGAACATGAAGTCTACGTAAATAAAGAGCTAGAGAATCGCCGCGGAAAAAAGCTAGTAGAGAAGGATGTAGTCGACATCCCTGGCTTTGGAACATTTGTCATATCAAAAGCTTAGCCCGGGAGATTTTCCCTGGCGCTTAGCGCAAAGGGTGAATCCATTTGTTCATTGAAGAAATCGAGCTAACAAATTATCGAAACTACGAAAAATTGGCCATTCAATTCGAAGATAAAGTTAATGTCATTCTAGGCGAAAATGCCCAAGGCAAAACAAATGTAATGGAATCCATCTATGTATTAGCGATGGCAAAATCACATCGTACCTCAAATGATAAAGATTTGATTCGCTGGGATGAAGAATATGCTAAAATAGAAGGTAGGGTTCAAAAAAGGAACGGTCCCCTCTCCTTGCAGCTTGTCGTTTCTAAAAAGGGTAAAAAAGCAAAGAGCAATCATTTGGAGCAAAAAAAGCTAAGCCAATATGTTGGAAATATGAATGTGGTCATGTTTGCTCCTGAAGATTTAAATCTTGTCAAGGGAAGTCCACAGGTGAGAAGACGATTTATTGATATGGAAATTGGTCAAGTATCGGCTGTTTATTTACATGACCTAAGCCAGTATCAAAAAATTCTCCACCAGCGAAACCACTATTTAAAGCAGCTTCAGACCAAAAAACAACACGATCAAACAATGCTTGACGTATTAACCTCACAATTAATTCAAGCAGCGGCAAAAATTGTTAAAAAGCGATTTGAATTTCTTGTATTATTACAAAAATGGGCTGAACCTATTCATCATGGAATCAGTAGAGGACTCGAAATACTTCAAATTGAATATAAACCGTCCATTGAGGTATTAGAAACCGCTGATTTGTCGAAAATGGTAGATGTATATGACGAAAAATTTGCTAAAATAAGAGAGAGGGAAATTGAAAGAGGCGTTACATTAGCGGGGCCACATAGGGATGACCTTGCATTTTTTGTGAATGGAAAGGATGTTCAAACCTTTGGATCCCAAGGACAGCAACGTACAACCGCCCTATCATTAAAGTTAGCAGAAATAGAATTAATTCACTCAGAAATTGGGGAATATCCAATTCTATTATTAGACGATGTTCTTTCGGAGTTGGATGATTTTAGACAGTCCCATTTATTAAATACAATTCAAGGCAAAGTGCAAACCTTTGTCACAACAACAAGCGTAGAGGGAATCACTCATGATACACTAAAGCAGGCTGCAACTTATGCTGTGTCTGCAGGAGCTATAACAAAGCTAAAATGAGGTGATGAAGTTTGTTCATACATTTGGGAGACAATGTAATGGTTCGTTCATCAGATGTCATTACGATATTAGATCGACAGCTTTTAAAATCCTCCTCTATCGTTAATGAATTTTTAGATGTACAAAAAGACAGAGTGGTAGAATTGTCTAATGGAAATACAAAATCAGTTGTGGTAACGGTAGATAACGTGTATTTTTCACCTTTATCCTCTAGTACATTAAAACGACGTTCACAGCAAGTAGCTGATTTTGAAACAATTTTAGAAGAGATATAAGGATGAAGAGCGACTCGAAACTCGACCTTTTTTCGTTAAAATAAAGTGTAGGTGATATTGGTGGCTATGGAAGAAAAA
Organism: Bacillus timonensis; assembly: GCF_004799755.1. Classification (GTDB taxonomy): domain Bacteria; phylum Bacillota; class Bacilli; order Bacillales; family Bacillaceae_L; genus Ferdinandcohnia; species Ferdinandcohnia timonensis_A. The sequence continues at coordinate 7,794 of NZ_SLUB01000077.1, forward strand.
GAATTGCAACAACAAGAGTATGATGAGAGTCAAATTCAGGTTTTAGAGGGGTTAGAAGCGGTAAGAAAACGCCCTGGTATGTATATTGGTTCAACGTCTGGAAAGGGATTGCACCATTTAGTATGGGAAATTGTCGATAATAGTATTGACGAAGCGTTAGCAGGTTATTGCGACGAAATTAATGTCATTATCGAAGAAGATAACAGTATTACCGTAAAAGATAATGGACGTGGAATACCAGTCGGAATTCAAGAAAAAATGGGCCGTCCAGCTGTCGAAGTCATCATGACAGTCCTTCATGCGGGAGGAAAATTTGACGGTGGCGGTTATAAGGTTTCTGGTGGATTACACGGGGTTGGTGCGTCTGTTGTTAACGCCCTATCCACTAAACTTGAGGTATATGTACACCGTGATGGGAAAATCCATTATATTGCATTTGAACGTGGTCATGTCGTTACCGAATTAAAGATAATCGGTGAAACCGATCATACAGGTACAACAACTCATTTTAAACCAGATGGTGAAATCTTTACGGAAACACTAGAGTATGACTTTGATACATTGGCAACCCGTCTTCGTGAACTTGCCTTTTTAACAAGAGGCGTTAAAATCACAATCGAAGATAAACGTGAAGAAAACAAACGTAGAGAATACCATTACGAAGGTGGAATCAAATCATACGTTGAACACCTTAATCGTACAAAAGAAGTAATTCATGAAGAGCCAGTGTTTGTTGAAGGTGAAAAAGAAGGAATCGCAGTAGAGATCGCCCTTCAATATAACGATAGCTATACAAGTAATATCTATTCCTTCGCAAACAACATCCACACCTATGAAGGTGGAACACATGAATCAGGATTTAAAACTGCGTTAACCCGAATTATCAATGATTATGCGCGCAAAAATAACATTTTCAAGGATAATGATACGAATTTAACTGGTGACGATGTTCGAGAAGGACTAACTGCGATTATTTCTGTTAAGCATCCGGATCCACAATTCGAAGGACAAACCAAAACAAAGCTTGGAAACAGTGAAGCAAGAACGATCACTGAATCCGTGTTTTCTGAGAAGTTTGAAGCCTTTTTATTAGAAAATCCTGCAGTTGCTCGAAAAATTGTCGATAAAGGAACGATGGCAGCTAGAGCTCGTATGGCTGCTAAAAAAGCACGTGAGTTAACAAGAAGAAAAAGTGCATTAGAGGTATCGAGCCTACCTGGGAAACTGGCGGATTGCTCATCGAAGGATCCTTCCATTAGTGAAATTTATATCGTTGAGGGTGATTCAGCGGGTGGTTCTGCAAAGCAGGGGCGTGACCGTCACTTCCAAGCAATCCTGCCACTTCGAGGAAAAATTCTTAACGTCGAAAAGGCAAGACTTGATCGCATCTTATCAAATAATGAAGTGCGTTCCATGATTACAGCCCTAGGAACAGGTATTGGAGAAGACTTTGATATTACAAAAGCGCGTTATCATAAGGTTGTTATTATGACGGATGCTGATGTAGATGGTGCACATATACGGACTTTATTATTGACATTCTTCTATCGCTTTATGCGTCAGATTATTGAACATGGGTTTGTCTATATTGCACAACCGCCATTATATAAAATACAACAAGGTAAACGTGTTGAATATGCGTATGATGACCGAGAACTCGAGAAATATTTAGCAGAAATGCCAAGTAGTCCAAAGCCAGGTATCCAGCGCTATAAGGGTCTTGGAGAAATGAATCCTGAGCAACTTTGGGAAACCACTATGGATCCAAACAACCGGACGATGCTACAGGTTACGCTTCAGGATGCAATTGAAGCGGATGAAACCTTTGAAATGCTGATGGGTGATAAGGTTGAGCCAAGACGTAATTTCATTGAAGAAAATGCGCAATACGTGAAAAACTTAGACGTTTAATGATTTTATGCAGGATAGTTCTAATGTTTAGCTTTAGGTGCCATCGGCTTTCTGAGATAAGCCAATCAATTTGGAAGGTAAAAGAATACCTTCTTCAGTCCATTCCTTATCTCGCCAAAAGCCGTGCACCTTGTGCTTTACGTAACTATCCTGTGTTTTGGTTACATATATGAATGGGTTAAAATAAGAATCCAATTTATTTTATACCCCTGATAAGGGAGGTTTTCTTTTTATGTCTGAAAATCAAAATTCGCATATTCATGAGATTAATATAAGCCAAGAGATGAAAACATCATTTTTGGACTATGCGATGAGTGTTATTGTGTCACGTGCCTTACCGGATGTCCGTGATGGCCTAAAGCCGGTACACCGCCGGATTTTATATGCCATGAACGACTTAGGTATGACCTCTGATAAAGCCTATAAAAAGTCTGCTCGTATCGTCGGTGAAGTAATTGGTAAATACCACCCACATGGTGACTCTGCCGTTTACGATACAATGGTTCGTATGGCACAGGACTTTAACTACCGCTATATGCTAGTTGATGGCCATGGTAACTTCGGTTCTGTCGATGGTGATGCAGCAGCAGCGATGCGTTATACAGAAGCACGTATGTCCAAAATTTCAATGGAACTTTTGCGTGATATTAACAAGGACACCATTGACTACCAGGACAACTACGATGGTTCAGAAAAAGAACCAGCCGTTCTCCCTGCCCGTTTTCCTAACCTTCTAGTAAACGGAGCAGCAGGTATTGCAGTAGGTATGGCAACGAATGTACCACCACACCAATTAGGTGAAGTTATTGATGGTGTCTTAGCAATTAGTAAAGATCCAGAGATCACAATTGCTGAGTTGATGGATATTATTCCTGGCCCAGATTTCCCTACTGCTGGTCATATCCTTGGAAGAAGCGGGATAAGAAAAGCCTATGAAACTGGAAAAGGCTCCATTACCCTACGCGCAAAAGTAGAAATAGAACAAATGAAAAATGGGAAGGAAGTTATTCTTGTTACAGAACTTCCATACCAAGTAAATAAAGCTAAATTAATTGAAAAAATTGCTGAACTGGTACGTGATAAGAAAATAGATGGTATAACAGACCTTCGTGATGAATCAGACCGTAATGGTATGAGAATCGTGATGGAGGTAAGAAGAGATGCCAATGCGAACGTTCTTTTAAATAATTTATATAAACATACTGCATTGCAAACATCGTTTGGTATCAATATGCTTGCCCTTGTGAATGGTCATCCAAGAGTCTTAAACTTAAAGCAATGCTTACAATATTACTTAGACCATCAAGTCGTTGTTATTAAACGTAGAACGGCATTTGAACTTCGAAAAGCTGAAGCAAGAGCACATATCTTAGAAGGTTTACGTATTGCGTTAGATCATATTGATGAAATTATTACGTTAATTCGTGGATCTCAAACTACAGATATTGCTCGCGAAGGCTTAATGACAAGATTTAATCTATCTGAAAAACAAGCACAAGCGATTTTAGACATGCGCTTGCAGCGTTTAACAGGTTTAGAACGCGATAAGATTGAGGCGGAGTACCAAGAGCTTGTCGCATTAATTGCAGAATTAAAAGCAATTCTAGCAGACGAAGAAAAAGTACTCGAAATTATTCGTGAAGAGCTTCTAGAAATTAAAGAACGTTTTAACGATACAAGACGCACTGAAATTCTAGCAGGCGGATATGAAATGATTGAAGATGAAGACTTAATCCCAAGAGAGAATATCATTATAACTCTCACAAACAAGGGGTATATTAAACGTCTTCCAGTATCCACATACCGCAGCCAAAAACGAGGCGGTCGAGGAATCCAAGGAATGGGTACAAATGAAGATGATTTTGTTGAACAACTTTTATCAACATCGACCCATGACACAATCCTATTCTTCACAAATAAAGGAAAAGTCTATCGCCTAAAAGGATATGAAATTCCTGAATTTAGTAGAACAGCAAAAGGAATTCCGATCATCAACCTTCTCGAAATTGAAAAAGAAGAATGGATCAATGCAATTATTCCAGTATCGGAGCTTGTCGATGATTGGTTCTTATTCTTTACTACTAGAAAAGGAATTTCAAAACGTACTCCACTTTCATCCTTTGCCAATATTCGTAAAGGTGGTTTAATCGCGGTTGGACTTCATGAAGGCGACGAACTTATATCTGTACGTCTTACAGATGGCTCAAAGGATATTATCATTGGAACGAAAGATGGTATGCTAATTCGCTTCCCAGAGTCGGATGTAAGATCCATGGGTCGTACTGCTGCAGGGGTTAAAGGGATTAACTTATCCGAAGGTGACGAAGTAGTAGGAATGGAAATACTGGAAGACAATCTAGATGTCCTTATTGTCACTGAACATGGCTATGGTAAACGAACACCAGCAAGTGAATATCGGATCCAAAGCCGTGGTGGTAAAGGACTTAAAACAGTCAATATCACCGAAAAGAACGGAAAAGTTATTGCCGTTAAGGCGGTAACAGAGGAAAGTGATCTTATGCTAATTACTGCAGATGGTGTTCTAATCAGAATGTCCATTAGCGATATTTCTCAAATTGGCCGTACAACTCAAGGGGTTAAGCTCATCCGTTTAGATGAAAATGGTCATGTAGCAACAGTTGCGGTTGTTGAAAAGGAAGAGGAAGAAGAGCAAGAGGTTGAAACAGAAGAAACAGTCACGGAAGAACAAACAGAAACCAAAGAAGATAGTGAATAAATTACCTAAAAGAGAAATGCTGCAGTGCAGTATTTCTCTTTTTTTGGTAAAATGATTCTAGTATTCGAATGAGAGACGAGGGCGGAGTAAATATGCGTGTGAGGATAAGCCAACTACAAGAAGGATGTATTCTATCAAATGACATTTTTTCCTTAACAAATAAACCAATCATTCCTAAAAAAACTGTTTTAACAAACGAACATATTCATGTGCTTGAGGCATTTTTAGTAAAAGATGTTCAGGTCGAAGCATTTTTAATAAATGGAGAGACTTTTAATCCTACTGACCAAGTGGAAGAAACCGAAGTGTTAGAAAAAGATAGTTCAATTGTGGAGGATTATCTTAAATCAGTAAAGGAATACAAGCAAATATTTCAAAATTGGCAGGCTGGTTCACTTGTTGAAATTTCAAAAGTTCGCCAAATTATTCTCCCATTATTTAATAGAATACTGGAACAACCAAAAGAAATTTTCTCCTTACACAGATATACAAATCGAGAAGACTATATATACCATCACTCCGTCATGCTAGGCTTACTCTCAGGATATTTAGGGAAAAAGCTTAAATATAGTGACGCTGATTGCAATCATTTAGCGATAGCGGGAATACTGAGTGACTGCGGAATGTCAAAAATAGATCCCAAAATTCTTTTGAAGCACTCATCATTAACATTAGCTGAATACAATGAGGTAAAAAAACACCCTCTATACAGCTATCGAATGATTGAAAAGATACCTCTGATAAAAGATAGCGTAAAATTAGCAGTTTTCCAACACCACGAACGATTAGATGGAACCGGCTATGTACTAGGGGTTACCGGGGAAAGACTACATCCATTCAGCAAAATAGTAGCAGTAGCAGATGTGTACTCGGCGATAACCCTTGAAAGACCCTACAGCAACCGCCAATCCCCGTTCAAAGCCCTTGAGGAGATCAGAAGGGAATCATTTGGAAAGTTTGACATGAAAGTGGTAGAGGCGTTAACAAATGGAGTTGGAAACATTTCTATTGGTACAAAAATAAAACTATCAAATGGTCAATCAGGAGAAATTGTATTCATAGATAAATCTCATCCAACAAGGCCATTACTAAAGGTTAGCGAAAATGAATTTTTGGATTTAAAAAACTACCGAGAAATCTTTATAGAAGAGATCATTTAATTACCTCCAATGTGGAGGTTTAATTTTGAGAAAAATGGAGTTAAATAATATTTATTACATAAATACTTGATAATAAGTTCATTTCCGTCTATACTTTTAAAGTTGTTTCCGCACAAATTATTATTTTAAAAAAGTAATTGACTTTATTAATGATAATATGATATATTAATAAAGTCGCTTGAGAGCGGCAATAAAGTTCTTTGAAAACTAAACATAATACAAGCGTCAACGTTAATTCTAAGTAACAAATTATTGAGCAAGATCTTTGCTTCTTGAAATGCTTCTTCGGATTTTGCGAAAGGTATTTTAAGCAATCAATACTCTTATTGGAGAGTTTGATCCTGGCTCAGGATGAACGCTGGCGGCGTGCCTAATACATGCAAGTCGAGCGAACCTGAGGGAGCTTGCTCCCAAAGGTTAGCGGCGGACGGGTGAGTAACACGTGGGCAACCTGCCTGTAAGACTGGGATAACTTCGGGAAACCGGAGCTAATA
>NZ_SLUB01000078.1 GCF_004799755.1 Bacillus timonensis
AGATGTGTATAAGAGACAGCAACTATTTTTTAAACAAACATATTTATTTCATGTGAAAGTATCTTCTTTAAAATACAATCTACCCTATCCATTTTGTAAATGTTTCGAATGACTTTCTCTTTCCTTCCGGTAAACTACGCAACGGAAAACCAAAGTAGAGGAATCCAAGAACTTCACCTTTCTCAGATAGGCCGAAGAATTCCTTCATTAATTGATCATAGGTTGGCTTCCCTGTTCGCCAGAATCCCGCAAGTCCTAAGCTATGTGCTTCCAGTAACATATTTTGAATACAAGCGTATGTTGCACCATATTCTTCGATTTTTAGAGCCTTGGGATTCTCACTTGGTTCAACAGCAACCGCAATAATCACTGGGGCCCGGAATGGTTTGGCTTGAATCTTTTCAAGCTTTTTTTCCTCAGTTTCACCATTTTTCTTGGCTATTTTAAGTAAAACTTCACTAAGGCGGTTCCTTCCGTCTCCTTGAAAGACAAAGAAACGCCATGGTTCAGTCCTAAAGTGACAGGGAGCCCACGTCCCAGCTTCTATGATTTTTTCTATTTTTTCTCTCTCCACATTTACATCTTTCACAAGCCCAAAACTTCGACGTGTCCTTATTGCTTCATGAACATCCATACAACCCCTCCTAGAATTGATTCTTATTAGAGTTTATACATACAAAAGTCTAAATAGTATATAAACATGTATTTGGGAATCTGAATCTGTAATCCAAATAGCGTTATCTTGCATTTTTTTCTTTATTATAGGTTTTGGCTTATTAAGATGATGAAATCGCAATTTTAAATTTTATTTAAATAAAAAAGCCACTACTCAATAAGTGGCTTTTAGAAAAAGGTTTTAACGATGTCTTCTTGTTTATTACATTCTGTACAGATACACTCTATTTCTAAAGCATCTTCCCTAAATTTGTGGGTAGTCTCCTTTTTGCAATTTTTGCAATATCTTTGTTCTGCGCTCTCTTTCATATAAAGTCAGTCCTTCCCTTTAGCGAAAAATGATCCATTTATTATAGTTTGCCTTTCTATTGAAAAATCAAACATGATCTTTATCATCGGCAGGAAATATCTGGTATAACTTATAAATAATAAAAAACCCTCCACAACAGAGGGAAGGATCTTACCAACTAGCTTTTTTCACACCTGGTATTTGTCCCTGATAAGCTAATTCACGGAAACAAATACGGCAAAGCTTAAACTTACGATATACAGAATGAGGACGACCACATCGTTCACATCGTGTATATTCTTGTACTTTATATTTAGATGGACGCTTTTGTTTTGCGATCATCGATTTCTTTGCCATATCAATACCTCCTAAAAATAAGATGAGGTAGGAGAGTTGAATTATTATAACGCTAATGTAACTAGTTGAAAACAGGTAAATTTTGGTGACCGTATAAAGCTTTGGATTCCATCCAAAGCCACCTTTTACTTTAATGTGGTTTCAACACAACCTTTATACAATCATCCATTTTTGTATCGAACAGCTCATACCCTTTTTTCGCTTCAGATAATGGCATACGATGCGTTACAATATCTGAAAGATCTACTTTCCCTTCAGCTACCATTTGATATAACTTGGGAATAATCGGGATAACATGGGCTTGTCCCGTCTTAAGTTGAACATTTCTTTGAAAAATATCACCTAGTGGAAAGGCATTATATCTCATTCCATAGATGCCCGTAAGCTGAATCGTTCCACATTTTCGAACGGCTTGAGCTGCTGTTACAATAGCACCCATTGCCCCACCATGAAGTTTTAATCCAGTTGCTAAAAATTCAAGTGGGGTCATTTTCCCATCCATTCCAACACAGTCAATCACAACATCTGCTCCACCTTTTGTGATTTCCTTTAAGTATTCTCCAATATTAGGCTGGGACTCAAAGTTAACAATCTCAACTTGATTTGTTCGTTTCGCATGTTGCAAGCGATACTCGACATAATCTACTGCAATGACTCGTTTCGCGCCTTTTAGCCAAGAAAATTTTTGTGCGAGAAGACCCACTGGTCCACATCCAAGAATAATGACAGTATCCCCTTCTTTTACCCCAGCGTTATCCACACTCCAATAGGCAGTTGATGCTGCATCGGAGAGAAGGACTAACTGCTCATCTTCAATCTCACAGTCATCTGGAAGACGAAACGGGGTAGAGTTCCCATATGGAACTCGTAAATATTCTGCTTGTCCCCCGGCATATCCACCAGTGGTTTCGGAGTACCCGAAATATGCTCCCATATCCCCATGAGGATTCGCTTCATCACACTGGCTCGTATAGCCTTGATTACAATACCAACACGTACCACAGCTAATATTAAATGGAACGATGACCCGGTCACCTTTTTTCACATTTGTGACTTCAGGACCGACTTCTTCAACAATCCCCATGGGTTCATGCCCAATAATAAAATTTTCAGGCATGTTAGGAATCATCCCATGGATTAGATGTAAGTCAGATCCACAGATTGCAGAAGTCGTGATCTTTACAATGATATCGTCCGGCTTTTCAATTTTTGAGTCTGGAACATCTGTTACGGCAACGTCCTTAATTCCTTGATAAGTAACTGCTTTCATAGTAAGACTCCTTTAGCTTTATTTAAATGGCGTGGCAAAGGTACCACGTCTATCTGTATCGATTGGAAAGAGTGTCATATCAGCAATACTTAGAGCCATATCAGCAGATTTTAGATCGAGTTCCACCTGCTTACCAAGATCGTGGGGATATAACCACCCTTTTTCAAGCATGAGTTCAACTGTTTCTTCATAAAGGTCAATAGCCGCATTCATTTGGTTCAAAAGCGTTGTCCTTACTACAGGGCTCGCTGTTTCTGTTAATGTTACGGCATAATACCGAATTCCAGTTTTTACTGACAATAAAAAATCAAGTGCAAATGCAGAATCAGCCATCTTTGGCATTCCTTCAGCATATTTGGGATCTAAAAAATCCTCATTCATCGATTTCACCTCATTTTCGATTCGTCCTTGCTCCTTCATATAGAGCTTTTAATTCTTTAATTGCTGTAACAGATTGTTCTACATCCTTTTGCATGAGTTTCTTCAAATCATTATCAAAGCAAATCCCTTGCATGAGTTTCGATTTCATTAAACAAATTGTTTTAAAGTTTAACATTTCGTGCAAATCCATTGTTTCATGATAGGCCAATTCTGTGTGCTGTACCATTGCTTGCTCCTTTCTCAATAAAACATAGTCTCCATTTATGTTTCTCTATACTAAGTATTATTACTACTCGATGAAATGACTTATTTTTTACCTTTACTCCTTGAATTTACCTATTCACTTCGAAGGGAAAATTGAATGAAACTTGTTAGATTAGTCATGATATGAGAAAAGAGGAGGTTGTACCAATGACGAAATATATGGCTCTTCATGAAACACTTGAGGTACATGAATTACTGACTTTTAAAAATCTGTGTTTAACAAAATCGGTTACGATGAGTGGTCTTGTCCAAAATCCCGAATTAAAAACGATACTTGCTAATGATATAGATTCAAGTACTAAAGGTATTACGCGGTTAAAAGAACTCATAACAGATAGGGGTAACAAAGATGAATGATTTATTTAAAAATATAATGGGCATGGGCGGTATGACAGATAAGGTAATTGCCACTGATTTCTTAATCTCCACAAAAGCAGGCATACGAAATTTGGCATTTGCTTTAACCGAAACAACCACCCCTGAAGTAAGAGCTGTTTTACGTGAGGAATTGAATAATGCCGTTCAAACTCATGAAAGAATTTCCAATTATATGATTGATAACAGCATTTACCATCCAACTAATTTATCGGAACAACTACAGGTAGATTTACAAATAACAGATACAGCCTTAAACTTAGCGCAAGCGAAACAATAGCTTGACCAAAAAAGGAGTTGGTATTGTTCCAACTCCTTTTACTTACATCACTATTATTTGACTTTTATGTCAGTTGCTGTTCGGCAAAGCTTCGGTACAACTCATGCGACTCAATCAATTCCTGGTGCGTCCCCTTCCCTGTCACCATTCCTTTTTCGATGAAAATGATTTGATCGGCATCAACAATCGTCGATAATCGGTGAGCAATCACAAAGGTGGTACGTCCTTCCATTAGTCGTGAGAGTGCCTCTTGTACAATGCTTTCGGATTGGCTATCAAGGCTTGCCGTTGCTTCGTCCATCATGAGAATTTTGGGATCTCGAAGAAATGCTCGTGCTATCGCGATTCTCTGTCTTTGACCACCTGATAATTTGACTCCGCGCTCGCCTACTTCTGTATCCAATCCATTTGAAAAGGCACGAATAAATTCATCGGCATAGGCCATTTTTGCAACATCCCATAGTTGTTCATCTGTTATTTGTTCTGCATTTTTCAAGCCATAGCATAAATTTTCCCGAATGGTTCCGGCCATCATCGCACTTTCCTGAGAGACATAGCCAATTTGACTTCGCCATGATTCTAATGAAAGTTCGTGAATCGGTGTGTTCCCAATCCGGATTGCACCTGAAGTTGGCTCGTAATAACGTTCCAGTAAACCAAACATCGTCGTTTTACCGCCACCACTTGGTCCAGCAAAAGCGATCATCTGACCAGGCTTCGCTTCAAATGAAACATCTTGGATAACCGGTTCCTCTTCACTGTAGGCGAAGGATACATGTTCAACATGAATAGGTAAATTTGCAATATCGATTTCTTTTCCATTTTGCCCTTCCTCTAATGGAAGTTCAATGATATCAATAATTCGCTCTGTCGCACCTTTTGCTTTTTGAAGTTGAGTGAAGAACATTGCGAATGATGTGATGGGGAAAATGATTTGAAACAGATAAAGTAAAAAGGCAACGAGAGAGCCTGTTGTCATAGTACCGTTTGCAACGCGTATTCCCCCGTATCCGATTATAATAACAATAACGATCATGACGATTGTGTACATAATCGGACCGATTAGCGCGAATATCCTCGCCTCTTTTAAACCATAGGTAAGTAGATTTCGAACCCCGCTGATTCCTTTTTCTTCTTCAAAACCTTCAGCAGTTGAGGATTTCATTAAGCGAATCTCACTAATGGTTTGTTGAATCCTACCTGAAAATGTCGCGGTTTCATCCTGCAACCCACGTGAAATTTTCGCCATCTTTTTACCAAGTGGCATCATGATGATCATGGTAAGTGGGACCGAAATGAGCATGAGAAGCGTCATTTTCCAGTCCATGATGAGAAGAATAATAATTGCCCCAATAATCGAAATGACTCCGGTGATAAATTGCGGAAAATGTTGTGAAATTAAATCCTTAACAATGCCAGTATCATTTACGACTCGGCTGACAGATTCTCCGCTTTGTTGCTTATCAAAATAACGGACTGGCAAACGAATAAGCTTTTCCCACATCTTTTCACGAAGGCGTGCTACAATGCGTTGCCCAACTGCAGCAAGCATGTAAGTCGATACCCCATCTATCACAGCCTGTAAAATAAACACGGCTGCAATCACTGCAACAAGTGTGGCATTAACGGAAATCCCGGAAAACCCATCAACAAGCTCCCGCGTTAATAATGGTATCGACAGTCCAACAAATGTTGTGATAATACTCCCGAATAACCCTACTGTTAACGCTGCCTTTGGTATATTCGTCGATAAAATCAACTGAAAAAACGGCTTTAACCCATTCTCTTTATTTTTCATTATCGAAACTCCTCAATAAAAACTTTATCCCTTACGTACGAACTAAAATAAAAAAAGTTACACGGTAAATACATTGTCCTATGTATTCCTCTTTATATCATAACCTTTTAATCCTCATTTCTACTAATCGGATACACATGTGGATGCTGTTAGTTGAACAATTGAATCTTGGCTTTGTGCTTTCCAATTGCTCAAGAAACCCTTACCCCTTCTTACCATAACCTTTCCATTAAACAATGACAAACACCCAATTTTTCAAATCAAAACACCTAATTTTCTCTTCTACATATTCTGAATAACATAGGTAATTAAGATAAGAGCCTAAAAAACAAAATTATCTAATTAATGGAGGTTACCCTACAATGTTTTATCATATTAAAGAATTACAATACCGAGCTAAACCTGAACGTCCAGATCCAATTTTTGCAAATCAGCTTCAGGAAATTTTAGGGGGGGCAATTTGGTGAAATATCTGTCGCTCTCCAATACTTATTCCAAGGATGGTCCGTTCGTGGTGCCGATGGAAAATATAAAGATTTACTCATGGATACAGGAGCTGAAGAACTAGCCCACATTGAAATGCTAGCAACAATGATTGCTAGATTACTTGATGGTGCTCCTGTTGGTGACCAGGAAATTGCCGCTCAGGACCCTGTAATCGGGGCTATTCTTGGTGGTATGAATCCACAGCATGCTATCGTATCTGGCCTTGGGGCGATGCCTGCTGATAGTGTTGGAAACCGTTGGACAGCTGACTATATTATTGCCAGTGGCAATCTGCTAGCTGATTTCCGAGCTAATTTAAATGCTGAATCACAAGGGCGTTTACAAGCTGTTCGATTATATGAGGCAACAACTGACCGTGGTGTAAAGGATATGCTTTCCTGGTTAATCGCAAGGGATACGATGCATCAAAATCAGTGGATAGCAGCAATTTCTGAACTTGAATCAAAAGAAAATATTGTGGTACCTAGTACATTTCCACGTGAGTTGGAGAAACGTGAGGTTTCTCATGTATTATTCAATTTCTCTCATGGAAACGAGAGTGCTACAGGGAGATGGGCAAACGGTCCAAGTATGGATGGTGAAGGTGTGTTCAAATATGTAGAGAACCCTCAACCATTTGCCAAAAAGCCAAAATTGCGTCCCGCACCACCTTATATACACGACACATTACCGGCCGTTCTACAAAATGGTCTCATACCACCAAACATGTATTAACCGAGTTAACCACACCATGGGACAGAGGGACAGGTTCAGTGTCCCCCGTGCGGCAATAAACAATGAACTTGCTCGCTATCTCCTTGTCTCATCTTTTGATGCACCATTTGCCATGAACGCCCATAAAATGGTGTAAATGAGGTGTTCTTATGAAAAGATGGGTAAAGATCCTGATTTTAGCGTACCTTTCCCTTTTATTTTTTGGAAGTTTTTTAGCTGTAGGTGCCATGTGGATTGGTGTGTTTGAAGAAACATATCCTAAGTTATCAGAAATTGAACGCTTTTTGTATTATTTTTTCGCCGGCTCCATTGGCGGATCGCTAAGGCATCTATATATGTTTTGTTCCCATTATATGAATGACGAATTTATCGATCCCCGGCACTGGATCATGTATATATTCTTTCCGCTGTTTGCAACAGGAACGGCTGTCATCGCTGTCAACCTCATCCAAAGTGGCATTTTAATGATTGACTTCGCTGATAATATTGATGGCCCCTATGCTCAGGTGAGTGTCGCCTTTTTTGTTGGATTCGGCTTTAATCGTTTTCTTAATAAACTAAATGAGATTTCAACAGGTATGTTTGATATGAAAAAACAAGAAAAAAAACAGGACTGAGTGTCACAAGCTCAGTCCTTTCAATTTTCCCGTAGTGGGACTATTTTTAGATAAAATTCGCAAATACATATAAAATAACAATACTCACTAAGATGGTAATATTCGTTGCATTTGCCATTAATCGAATACTCTCGTTGCTATATTTAAACTCAACCGCAAACGGAATTGACGATGACGCTACCGGAAGTAACAGACCAATTAAGATCGTGTAGCGAAACTTATCATCGTACGGAAGTAGGAATAACAACGAAATCCCAACAAGTAAGCCTACCCCGTAACGGAATGTTAAAAACTTCAGCATCGGTTTTACAAATTGTTTTTCAAATTTAAAATTCAGGTAAAGACCCAATAACAGTAAGCTTAATGGCATATTGGCTGCTGAAAGGCTACTCGCTACCGCAATCACCATATCTGGTAATTTAATATGACTGAGATTTAAAATACTTGCAAACACGTACGTCATTAACGGAATTGATTTCACCAGTTTTCTTCCGATTTCCATTGGTTTTAAGCTTAACCCATCCTCTGAAAAGTAACTCCCTAAGATATTGGCAACACCAAAGACGATGACAGAGGTTCCCACATCAAACATACTAAAATATGTCAATCCATTCATTCCCCAAATCGCATAAACAAGTGGAAATGCGAACAAACCGACATTAAACCCAGAAGACATCATCAAAAATGATCCCTTAAGCTCTCTTTCCTCATTTTTAAAAATAAGCAAGCCCAAAAATGAAACAACAATACCATAGATCAGTACAATTACTGGGATTAAAATAAGGTTTATTTCGATTTCAATCTGATCGAACGTCACAAGCACAAGTGCTGGAAGCGTAATTTTAAAGATAATCTTTGCAATTACCTCTCCATCCTTCTCCTTCAACACGTGTATTCGTTTCAATACATACCCAAGTGCAATAATTATTAAAATATAAAGAAATTCCTCATTCATCACAGCATGCTCCTCTAACTATCTAAAAATACTATTCTAGTATACAGCATGCTGGGACAGAGGGACAGGTACCGCGACCCATCAAAATGACATTTAACTCATGATCCTTTCAAGATGATCGAGTAAAAACTGTTTACCAATGTCATTAAAAACGACTTGTTTGTATTCTCTGTTGTTAAACTGTCTTGTCACTAATTCGATTCCATACCCTTCAGATTGATCGTTCGTAATCGTTCTTGTGTTACCGTTCTCAGTTGTTTCTTCACTCAAAATTCCTAGTGTTTTTAACCTTCTATTGATTACTTTACCGTTTACCTTCTTGCTTTTATTTTCATCAATTACTTCATTTACTGCCTTGGCAAAAACATTTATACCTATTTTTCCCGAAGGTAAAACAATACAACTTTTTTCCTCTGAAGTTATAGTAAATGCTTTGGGTTTCTTTTTCTTAATTGGGGTATTTGGTAGGTGCTCTAAATACTGGGATAGGAAAAATAAAGGTCTAATTATTCCGGGGCTATTTAAGAAGCTATCATTACTGACTTTTTCACCTGTGAGTGGATTAACACCATTTGCTAAAGCTTTGATAATATTCTTAGATTCTATTAATCTTTCATGGTCTTGGTTCATAACATCTCTCCTTTTTTTATTCTATCTTGGATTAATTCCTTAGATAAACGATATTTTTTTATTCAGATTATATTTCGACAAAAATTTCTAGATTCCTCTTAAACTTACTGAAATAATATCGCTATTTTTAAAATTTCTGTTCCCTTTTAAGACTTGAATAAAAGCAACTCATCTTGGAAAAATAAGGGACAGAGAGACAGAAATGGAGGTATAAAAAATGTTAAGGGATTCAAAAGTAGACGCAAAAGGACATATTAAAAATAACCAAAAAGATTCTAACAAAATGGAAACACCTAATACAGAATCAAAGGAAAACGATAAAAAATAAATAGTCATCGCTTGGGACAGTGTACCTGTCCCCGTGTCCCAAAAGCTGCTTGGGTCCAATTCACATCGATCCAAGCAGTTTATTATCTATTAATACGCTGTCCAACCAGCATCCCCAGTGATGACTGTTCCGTTTACGAAACTAGCGTCTTCTGATGCTAGGAATAGTGCAATTTTGGCGATTTCTTCCGGTTTTCCATTACGTGGATTTAGGGCCAAACCTGGCATAATACGCCCCATTCCAAAATCACTTCGACCTGTCATGGATGCACTGATGTTAGTTTCAACGCCTCCTGGTGCAATTGCGTTACAGCGAATACCACTCTGTGCATACATAAACCCAGTGTTTTTTGTAAATCCAACAACCGCATGCTTAGAAGCTGTATATGCAGCACCCGCTCTTGCACCCTGAAGTCCGCCTGCAGAAGCTACGTTGATAATAACCCCGTCTTTTTTATCTAAAAAGATTGGCAGTATTTTACGTGTTGCACGCATCACACTCGTTGTATTAACCGCGAAAATTCTTTCCCAGTTTTCATCTATAATTTCTCCAGCCGGTTCAAAGTTGTCCATAATTCCTGCATTATTCACCAAAATATCTACTGTGCCATACGTATTAACAGCTGTATTAATTAAGTTTTGAATGTCTTCTTCTTTAGCAACGTTGGTCATAACCGCGATTGCGTCTCCACCGATGGCTTTAATTTCTTCAACTGTTGCTTTTGCCGCCTCGATATTAATATCAGAAACGACTACCTTCGCACCTTCTTTTGCATAAAGAATCGCAATTACTTTCCCCATACCTGAGGCAGCGCCCGTAACAACCGATACTTTATTCTCAAGTTTCATGTCCATTCCTCCAATTATGATAGAATGCATTTTAATAAACAGTTGTTTACTAATCAACAACTATCTCTAGTATAATTAACTTAATAGAACGTTTTCAATCAGCAAATACAAGCTTAAACGTACATTAATAAACAAAACCATATAAAATTGTGCATTATCTTTAAATGTCATACATTGGAGGGCAATTATGTCTATTAACAATAACTATATTGATAGAAGAATTTTGAAGTCAAAACGAGCCATGAAGGATGCGATGTTAGCTTTAATGAATGAAAAGGATTTTAAGGAGATTTCGATTTCGGATATTGTACGTGAAGCAGACCTAAACCGGGGTACATTTTATAAGCATTATCAATATAAAGAAGACATTCTGCATGAAATCATGGATGAGGTTATCGATGATTTGATTCAATCCTATCGAGAACCCTACAAAGGGGTTGAAAGTTTTGAGATTAAAAAACTCTCTACGTCAGCAGTTAAAATATTTGACCATGTCTATAAATACGCAACTTTTTATGCACATATGGTCAAAACTAGAACCTTAACAGGATTTCAAAATAAGTTCTGTTTGGTGTTAAAGGAACTCGCTTTGTCTGATTTACACAACACGCTCACCAATCCCAAAATTGACAGAGAAATTCATGCCAATTATCAAGCATATGCAATTTTAGGAATGGTCATTGAATGGATCAATAGTGGATTTAAGTACAGCCCCCACTTCATGGCAGAGCAACTCCTTGAGATTATTAAGTATAATCGGGCAGAATCAGTCGTGAAGACAGTCATTAAAAAATAGGTGGGTCAGAGGGACAGGTACCTCGTCCCAGCTTGGGTCAAGGTACCTGTCCCCTCGTCCCGCATTATACCCAATGATCCGGTCTTTTTAAGTAGTCAGGTATTTTTGTATGAACATTTCCATTTGCTCCATTCAATTGGGATTGTGTTAGAAAAAGTGCACCTGTTAAGTTCGCATTGCCTAAGTCGGCATCTCTGAGGTCTGCCCCAATAAAATCCGCTTTTCGTAAATCTGCATGACTTAAATTCGCTGCAATCATCAGGGCTCCTCGTAAACTAACCCCTTGTAAATTTGCTCGCTTCAGATTTGCTCCTACGTAATCTAAACCTCTGGATTTTTTTTGAGGAAAACCCTTTCGATACACTTCACTAGTCTTCAATAACAACTGATTAACCTTACTTCGATGCGCACCAATATCTAAATTCAAAATTTCTTCAGGCGCTTTCTCTGTTAGTTGTACCGTTTCTGTATACATGTCTTGAAGGCTTAAATGAAATGACTGTGTTTCCTTAAGTCTTAGGGCCTGATCGAGATACCAAAGCATTTCATGAAGTTGTTGAACGAGTGAAAATACCGCAAACATTTCGATGGCACGCTCTGAATCATTTCTCCAATCTTGACCGCGATAGATCAACTGTGATACATGTTGTCCTGCTCCAAAGCACTCATAGGAAACACATCCACGAAACCCTTTTTCCCTCAAATGATCATGTATCTTACAACTATTATCGGAACATAAATTTCGACATGGCTCACCACTGCCTTTACTCAATGGGAAATCTGCTGATTTCGCAAAAGGTAAGGCTACACAACACAACCCGAAACAATTCGTACAATCTGACTTCAAATAATCATTCATTCCATCACACTTCCACATACAGTTTCACTTAATTCAAGTATAAATGAAAGACGATTCATTGAATACAGTTAAATTGTAAGTTATAACCAGCTTCTATTTTGGGTCAATGTACCTGTCCCCGTGTCCCATCCTTTCGCGAAAAAAATGTTGGAGCAGAATCCACATTTTTAAGCCAGATTTGCTTTTGACCGCTTAAACCATTTTTCACCCATACATCCCCTTTATTTTGCTCTGCCGCCTTTCGAAACCAAGAAAGGTAGGAATCAACCACTTGAGGACTTTCATCAATTTCATTCTCACGAGGGAATGAAATTTGTTTCTGCTCCCCTGTTTTTATGTTGATCGCGTAAAGTGAAGTGAACATTGTAGGTACAGGTCCCTCTTTCCACTCTTTATTTTCCTTAGCACGAGTCACTATCACCACATCTTTTGAGAACCATTCCAAATCAAGGTCTACAAATCCTTTAGGCGTATACTCTTTCTGTTGTTTAATAATTGGGATATCAGCTACCTTCATTTTCTTATTCTCAACAAAAAATCTTCCTTCTCCTGAAATATAGGCTAATTGATTAGTTGTTGGAGCCCACTTAAACCAATCATTAAACCCCAACATTTTTCCTACTGCCTGAAATTGTTCTCCTTGTGATGACAGGACACATAATGTGTTGCTATCCATAGACCAAGAAGCTGTAGGTATCAGTAAAAAACTTACCCATTTTCCATCTGAACTCCATTTAAAATAATCAGCATCAATCCCGAACAAATCAGGTTCTTTCGTTTGAATCGTAAAAAAATGCTTCATTTTTTCTTTCGAAAGATTGGCATCTACCGGAATTCTAAAAAGAGGGATAGGGCTCCACCCTGTAGGAAGTAAGTTTGATTGTGATGAAACAATAAATTCTTTCCCATTTGGGAACCACTCAAAACCGCCAACTCCTAGTGAGACATTTTCAAATCCTTGCGGACGCCCATTTTTTATTTTGGTGACATTTAAGAGCCCGTGGTCAGTGTAGGCCAGCTGATTTTTTATCGGGGACCATTTAAAATCAGATGTTACAACCCTTACATAAGGTTGGTAAATCTCCTGTTTCTTTGTATCATAAATGAACAAATCCGATTTTTCGCCCTTTTCATCCCCATCAATAAAACCAATAAAACGACCATCAAATGACCATTTCGGATCATTCACATAACGGTCCTTTGTAATTTGGATTTCTCGATCACCTGTTTTAACCCACAGCTGGTGATCACGTATAAATGCAGCTGTTAGTGGTACTTCTGCACTTGCTATTATTGAAAAGTGACAAAAGATGAGAGTTGTTAGTAATAATAGTCGAATACCCATATTCAATCCCTCCTACTAATAGAATTCACCAAACTATTTGTAGGAATGCTAAGGGATTTTTAAATGGGTGCAAAAAAAATGGACTGCTACTGCAGTCAACTGTCGAGGAATAGGATTTTCACTCCTTTTAAAAATGAATCTTATATAACTTCCAGACTAATAATTCTTAATAAAGAACAACTAAAGAATAATCTCCTGAAAAAAGAATATATTCTACTAGAAATAGTAAAAAAGGAGTGAGTGAATTGGCGAAAATGATCATTATGTATGAGGAGCCAAAGGATAAAGAGGCTTTTGATAAGCATTATTATGATGTTCATGTTCCATTAGGCCGTAAAATCCCAAACATTATAAAAGATTCCGTTCATCGTGTAGTTGATTCTCAAAATACGAATTTAAACCTATATCTAATAACTGTCTTAGAGTTTGAGAATATCGAAAAACTAACTGAAGCCTTTTCAAGCCCAGAAGCAAAAGAAGCGGAAGCAGACGGTCCAAATCTATTTCAATACTTACATACGCCACCGATTATTACGATTGTGGAATAGCTATTTTTAATAATAGGTCCACTTCCTGTGGATACGTCTTTGTACCTGTCTCTTATACACATCT
>NZ_SLUB01000079.1 GCF_004799755.1 Bacillus timonensis
TCCATTATGGAGTCCTCCTTGGTTACAAATTAGGGGTCATTTCGTCGCGATTTGACACCCCGCATCATACCAAGAGGGCTCTTTTTGTTCAAGTCCCCGAAAATCCTTCTAACAGGAATGCTCCTTTTTTCTTTATTTTTGAAAAGATAAGCTCGGTATATACCGAGCTATCTAGTGGGTCTTGCTATGATTCTAAAAGTCTTATGCATAAGCCGACATAATATTAGAAATTGCCCCGTCTTCAACTAAGGCCTCTTTAATTTTTCCCACCATTTCAGTTGTTGAAATTGCTCTTTGTAAGGAATCTGTAATATCTGCTGTCCGGTGCCCAGCTGCTAAAACTTCGTCTACCGCTTTTTCCACAGCTCTTGCTTCTTCCTCTAATCCAAATGATAAGCGTAAAAGCATGGCTGCCGATAAAATGGTTGCGATTGGATTTGCAATATCCTTCCCAGCTATATCTGGCGCAGAACCGTGGATTGGTTCAAACAAACTTGGTCCATCTGTCGATAAACTTGCTGAAGGAAGCATTCCAAGAGATCCGGTTAGCATCGATGCTTCATCACTTAAAATATCTCCAAACATATTTTCAGTAACAATCACATCAAATTGTCTAGGATTTCGGATTAATTGCATCGCAGCGTTATCCACAAGCATATGCTCTAATGATACATCTGGATAATCTACAGCTACTTCTTCCGCAACCTCACGCCACATTCTGCTAGATTCTAATACATTTGCTTTGTCAACAGAAGTAACTTTTTTCTTTCTTGACATAGCCATATCAAATGCCTTCTCGATGATACGTTTCATTTCAGAACGCTTGTAGGATAGAGTATCAACAGCAGCTTCTTCTCCATCCTCTATTGTTCTTCCGCTAGGCTTTCCGAAATAAAGTCCACCAGTAAGCTCTCTTACAATAACAAAGTCAGCATTTTCGATTACTTCGTGCTTGAGCGGCGACGCATCTAGCAAGCTATTAAAACAAGTTACAGGTCTTACATTTGCATATAAATTCAACGCTTTTCGAATTTGTAATAAACCTTTTTCAGGTCGTAAATGTGGAGGGTTTTTATCCCACTTCGGACCTCCAACTGCCCCAAGTAATACCGCATCACTTTGTTTACATACTTCCAGTGTTTCTGCTGGTAGAGGAGTGCCTTCAGTGTCTATAGCCACACCACCTATTAAAGCGTGTTGAAATGTAAACTCATGATTGTATTGTTCGGCAATAGCCTTCAACACTTCGATTGCCCCTTTAGTCACTTCTTTACCTACGCCATCACCACGAAGTACGGCAATACGTTTCTTCATTCTGACTCCTCCTCTTTTTTTCCTTAACACACTGAAAATAGTAATTACTTTTTATACTCCAACTTTTTCAAGTAATTTCTTATTCTTTTCAACGGCTAGTAATCTATTGACTGCATTTACATACGCTCGAGCGGAAGCCTCTAGCACGTCTTGTGCAGAACCTCTCCCACTGCTTTCTGCATTATTATGTCTTACTTTTACAAAAACTTCAGCTAGCGCATCCCGTCCTGCGCCAACAGACTGGATTCGGTAATCATCTAAAGTAATAGAAATACCGAAACAACGCTCAAGCGTGTTATAAAGTGCTTCAACACTTCCTGATCCTGTTGCAGCCTCTTGGATTTGATTACCTTCACGATCTGTTAAAGTAATTGTTGCAGTGGGGATTTGGTTAGTACCGTATTGTACTTGCAATGAAGTCAATTGATACATATCTTCTACATTAGCAACTTTTTCATCTACTAATAATGTCACCAAATCATCATCCGTGATTTCTTTCTTTTTATCCGCTAAATCTTTAAATAACTTAAATACACGATTAATTTCCCCGTCATCTACTGAATACCCTAATTCAACAATACGATTGCGGAATGCGTGTCTACCAGAGTGCTTTCCAAGTACCATTGAATTTGATTTAACCCCAACTAATTCCGGAGTGATAATTTCATACGTCGTTTTTTCCTTAAGCACACCGTCTTGGTGAATACCGGATTCATGTGCAAAAGCATTTTTGCCGATGACCGCTTTGTTTGATGGAACAATCATACCTGTTAATTTGCTTACCAAATCACTTGTACGTTTGATTTCATCCAACTTTAAGCGTGTATTAGCTTGATAGAAGTCTTGACGAATATGCAAAGCGACCGCCACTTCTTCAAGTGCTGCATTACCCGCTCTTTCACCAATCCCATTTATTGTTCCTTCTACCTGTAAAGCACCATGCTCTACAGCCGATAATGAATTGGAAACGGCCATTCCAAGATCATCATGACAGTGAGTAGATAGGATGACTTTATCAATATTCGGCACGTTATTTATTACATAAGTAAACATTTTTCCATATTCTTCAGGTGCGCCATAACCCACTGTATCTGGTAGATTAATAACATTTGCACCTGCATCAATCACTTCTTTAATGATTTTTGCTAAGAAATCTAATTCAGTTCGACTCGCATCTTCTGCGGACCACTGGATAATCGGAAAGAATTTGGATGCATACTTTACACTATCAACTGCCGATTGAATAACCTGTTCTTTAGTCTGTCTTAGCTTATATTTTCTATGAATTGGGGATGTAGCAATAAAGGTATGGAGACGTGGCTCTGCTCCACCCTTTAAAGCTTCCCAAGCAGCATCGATATCACCTTGTACGGCTCTTGCTAATCCCGTTACAGAAACATTTTTGATGGTTTCAGCAATTTGTTTAACTGACTGAAAGTCACCTTCAGAGGCAGCTGGAAATCCGGCCTCCATAACATCCACATTGAGTCGTTCCAGCTGCTTTGCAATTTCAAGTTTCTCGTGTAGGTTTAAGTTTACTCCAGCAGACTGTTCTCCATCTCTTAATGTAGTGTCAAAAATATTAATTTTCCGCACGGGCACCCACCACTTCTTTCTGTTGTCTTTGCTTCACGAATGGCATCATTGCACGAAGCTTCTTACCAACAACTTCGATTTGATGTTCTGCTTCAATCTTGTTAATTGCGTTGAACTCTGGACGATTTGCTTGGTTTTCAAGGATCCAGCCTTTAGCAAATTTACCTGTTTGGATATCTTTTAATACTTCTTTCATTTCTGCTTTTACACTGTCAGTAACAATACGTGGTCCAGTTACGAAATCTCCCCACTGAGCTGTATCAGAGATTGAATATCTCATTCCAGCTAAACCCTCTTCGTACATTAAATCAACGATAAGTTTTAGTTCATGTAAACACTCAAAATATGCAACCTCTGGTTGGTATCCAGCTTCTACTAATGTTTCGAATCCTGCTTTAACTAATGCAGAAGTACCACCACATAAAACTGCCTGCTCACCGAATAGGTCTGTTTCAGTTTCTTCTTTAAATGTAGTTTCTAGAACACCTGCTCTAGCAGCACCAATTCCTTTTGCATATGCAAGTGCTACTTCTTTTGCGTTACCAGTTACATCCTGCTCAATCGCAATTAACGCTGGAACTCCTGCACCTTCAGTGTACGTACGACGTACTAAATGTCCTGGTCCTTTTGGTGCTACTAGGAATACATCTACGAAGCTTGGAGGAACGATTTGGCTAAAGTGGATGTTAAAACCATGTGCGAATACTAATGCATTTCCTGGCTTTAATCCTGGCTCAATTTCTTCTTTATAAACTTTTGGTTGATTTTCATCTGGAAGTAAAACCATTACAACGTCTGCTTGCTCAGATGCTTCACGAACTGAATATACTGGCAGACCATCATTTTTCGCTTGTTCAAAAGACTTTCCTTGACGAAGACCAACAATTACATCAACGCCACTTTCACGTAAGTTAAGTGCATGTGCATGCCCTTGTGAACCATAACCAATGATTGCAACCTTTTTATTTTGTAAAGCTAACTCATTCACATCTCCGTTATAATATACCTTTGTCATTTTAAAATCTCTCCCTTATTAGAATTAAATTATATATGGTATTGTGATTAAACCCTTAAACGATAGAAAAATTCTTTGAATTTGAAGCTGTCTTTTGGTTTCCTCTTGTAAAAGCTGTTGTGCCAGTTCGGGCAACTTCTTTGATACCGTATGGTTTTAAGAGGTCAATTAAAGCTTCTACTTTTTCGGATTCGCCGGTTACTTGGATAACAAGGCTATCCTTACTTACATCAATAATAGTTGCTCGAAATGGATCTATTAAGCTATAAATCTCATTTCTATTAGAAGGACTGGATGATACTTTAATAAGCGCTAACTCTCTTGCGACTATAGCTTGATTTGTAATATCCATGACCTTAATAACATCGATTTGCTTGTTTAACTGTTTTGTAATTTGTTCAACAACCGTTTCTTCATCAAGATGAATGACAAATGTCATCCGCGAGAGCCCCTCAGTTTCAGAATGTCCCACTGTGATGCTTTCAATATTGTAATGACGTTTGGTTAAAAGGCCGGTGATTCGATTAAGTACACCCGCACGATTATTTACTAATAATGTAATGATTCTTTTCACAGCTTAACACCTACCATTTCATGATGACCCTTTCCTGTTGCAACCATTGGGTACACATTTTCGAAAGGTGTCACACTAAAGTCCATAAGAACTGGCCCCTCAAATTCAAGAGCATCTTTCAACACTTGTTCTGCTTCTTTGTCATTTGAAGCTTTCATTCCCTTAATTCCATATGCATCAGCTAATTTCATAAAATCTGGCTGATTAGGGATTAAAGAGTGTGAGTATCTTTCATTATAGAAAAGTTCTTGCCATTGTCTGACCATTCCTAAAGCTTTGTTATTAAGGATTATAATTTTAATTGGCAGATTTAGCTCCTGAATGACTGAAAGCTCTTGTGATGTCATCTGGAACCCGCCATCTCCAAGAATGGCAACAACAGTTGAAGATTTTTCAGCAATCTGTGCTCCTATACTCGATGGTAACCCAAAGCCCATTGTCCCCAAACCACCAGAGGTTACCCAACGATTAGGCTTCGTGAAATGATAGTACTGAGCTGCCCACATTTGGTGCTGACCAACGTCTGTTGTTACAATCGCATCACCTTTTGTATATTTATAGATAAGTTCAATTAATTTTTGTGGCTTTAGTTCATCTTCTGATGGTTTGTAAACAAGTGGATATTCTTCCTTCCAACCTGCTAGTTTTTCTCTCCATTCCTGAGATTCCCCAGGCTTACCATTTTGGTGAACTAAGCTTTTAAGAACTTCCTTTGCATCCCCGACAACAGGAATTTTGGTTGGTACGTTTTTCCCAATTTCCGCAGGATCAATATCAATATGTGCAACGGTTGCGTTTGGAGCAAAATGTTGCAGATTTCCAGTAACCCTGTCATCAAATCTAGCTCCAATACTAATCAAGAGGTCACATTCGTGTAAAGCCATGTTAGCTGTGTATGTGCCATGCATTCCTGCCATTCCAAGATAAAGCGGATGATCGGCTGGGAATCCGCCTAAACCTAGAAGTGTATGGGTTAAAGGGATCTGCTGTTGTTCTACATATTCTCTTAACTCCTTAGCTGCTTTTGCAAATATAACCCCAGCTCCTGCTAAAATAACTGGCTTCTTCGCTTGGCTAACTGCTTCAACTAGCTTACGAATTTGTAAGTGGTTTGGCTGAATTGTTGGCTGATAACCAGGCAAATGAATTTCTTGATCGTAGTCAAATTCAGCTTCATGTACTGTCATGTCTTTTGGAATATCAATTAATACAGGCCCTGGTCTTCCAGAAGTAGCGATATAAAATGCTTCTTTAATAATTTTTGGTAGGTCTTTAACATCCCTAACCTGGTAACTATGTTTTGTAATTGGCATTGTGATTCCTAGCACATCTGCTTCTTGGAAAGCATCAGAACCAATTACTGATGATGCAACCTGACCTGTAAATACAACAAGTGGAATTGAGTCAATCATTGCATCTGCTAATCCAGTGACTATATTTGTAGCTCCCGGTCCGGAAGTAGCGATGACGACTCCTGGTTTTCCTGAAATTCTCGCATACCCTTCAGCTGCATGTATTCCACCTTGTTCATGTCTAGATAAGACATGAAAAATACCTGAATCATATAAACTATCATAAATATTAAGTACAGCACCGCCAGGATATCCAAAAATGACTTCTACGTTTTCCCGTTTTAATGCTTCAATTAGCATTTGGGAACCGTTCATTTTTGTAGAAGCTTTAGTTTGTTCTTCCACTTTTGCATTTAAGCCCATTTTTCCTTACATCCCTTCCTTATTGTAAATAAATGTTTTAATAAAAACAGAAAATGCCAGTCCACCCACTAGACCAATTTCTTGGTCGAAGGGGTGAAAAGGCATTTATCACTTTCCACGGTACCACCCTTGTTCGCGATCTAAAAAATGATCGCCTCAGGAACAACTTTGTTGTTCATTTTGATAACGGGTGAGCTGTTACCAAACACCCGATTAGCCCTACTAAAGAGTTCAAGCTAACACTCAGAGGTGAGTTCATCAAACGGGATACCACCGGGTTCCACCAGTACCGGCTCTCTGTCGATATCGTAACGTATGATTACTTATCCTCTTCAACGTTTATGAATATTGATAATTTTCATTTTACATCTTTTAAAGTTCTATGCGCTTAATAAAGCTTTAATGCCAAAAAACTTAAACGCTTTACACTACTGAAAACTAAAGTATAAAAAATAATCCACATCCACGAACTCTCATCTTTTTAAAATAATGGAGTACATATGTTAGGACTGTCATATGCTGTTAATTCACGAAATAAACAATAGTCTATTTTGTGAAAATATTTAATATTAGAGCTTATATTACTCTCATTTTTTATAAGAGTCAACACCATTTTAGAGAATTGTTAGATTATTTTGATTTGAGACAAAATCTGTATCCGCTTACACCTTTGGTGCTACGCTGTTTCTGAATTAAAAGAATTTCTTGAAAAATTTGTGAACGCAAATGAAGATTTAGAGAAGGTATAAGGTTGGAATTTATTAGGCGAGGATCTAACAAAACTTGTAAGAAATATAAAAAAACACTTCAATTCATTTTTATGAAAAGAAGTGTTTGTGATTGAGTATGTAAAATGGCGTCCCAGGAGAGATTCGAACTCCCGACCGACGGCTTAGCTTACCACTATGACTTTCGTCACCAACGATTGTTGTTTGTAGTCTGGACTATATCTTCACCATTTCAGGTGCGACACGTGTAGTCTCTACGGAACCTCACAATAATCGTGATTGATTATTCTTTGGAGTTTCTACCATCATTACATGATCATTCGAATCTCCTCAGTCTTTTATCAAGACGTAAGTTTCCTCGGTATTACCATCAGCTTAACACTGTTAAGGCTTCACCGATATAGTGTCGTCCACTCTATAAGTTATTGTTTCCCTATAGAGGCTCCTATTCTTGAAGGCCGTTGCTCTATCCTGCTGAGCTACTGGGACATTGTTATTAAGTTTATATGCTTTGCTTGAGCTACTAGGCATATTTGTATTTTTTGTCGTTAAACTCATTAGCGACATTTTTTATTATAGTCAGATAGCAACCAGATGTCAACATTTTTTAAGAAATATTTTCTAAAGGGAGTAAAAAGTACTCCCTTTGCTATTGTATCATATATGCTCCTTTGTTGATAACTCCTCAACTACATTTCCTTCACTATCGTAAAAAACAACATTTGCGTGTTTGTCGACAATCTCTAAAATTACATATGTTTTCTCCTTGCGCATCCTCGGCAAACGAAAACTACCAGGATTTATAAACAAAATATCATCAATCATTTCAGCGCCCGCTATATGCGAATGTCCAAAACATGCTATGGATGCACCCGATTCTTGTGCACGATATTTAAGATTCATTAATGTCATTTTCACATTGTACAAATGACCATGTGTAAGATAGACCTTTACCCCATTTAAAAGAACTACCATATCATTAGGATAGTTCGTATCAAAATCACAATTTCCTCTTACAGCTGAAAAACCACTCATTTCCTCCGATTGTGAAGAAAGCTCAGAATCTCCAAGATGAATCATAAATTCAACATCATCTTTATGACGCTTTTTTATGTCTACTAATTCATTTGTTAGGCAATGACTGTCGCTTATGATCAGTACTTTCATCTTTGAAACTCCTCACGATCTCTTAAAAGCTCTTCAAGCTGTCTAAGTGCATTGCCACGATGACTGATTTGATTTTTCTCATCTTTTGATAGTTCAGCCATCGTTTTTCCTGTTTCCGGTACAAAAAAGATTGGATCATAACCAAACCCATTTTCACCAACAGGCTTTTCTGTAATGACACCTTCACAAAGTCCTTCAACAATTTCCGTTTTTTCCCCTGGAATAGCTAGAGCTAGTGCACAGTGGAACCTAGCCGATCTTTTGTCTTCTGGAACTCCTTTTAACTCATCTAACACTTTAGTAAGATTATCGAGATCATTTTTATGCTCACCTGCATATCTTGCAGAATATACTCCTGGTCTACCATCAAGATAGTCGATAGAAAGACCGG
Source organism: Bacillus timonensis (assembly GCF_004799755.1). Taxonomy (GTDB): domain Bacteria; phylum Bacillota; class Bacilli; order Bacillales; family Bacillaceae_L; genus Ferdinandcohnia; species Ferdinandcohnia timonensis_A. The sequence continues at coordinate 8,501 of NZ_SLUB01000079.1, forward strand.
AATCATCTGCTATAACAGGTATGTGTAGTTTTTTCGCAATTGCTTCTGCTTTTATCTGTGCATTTTCAGCAAAGGTTTCACCAGTCTCCTCTATATCCTCAATATGCGGATAATCGAGTAAGGACTTCACATCTACACCTTGACTTGAAAATAAGTCTCTAAACTCTTTAACCTTCCCTCGATTTTTGGTAGCAATCATGATTTCTTTCACTTTATGAGTCCTTCTTTCCAATTAAGTTTGAAAAATCACCTAATGCTTCTTTCTGAGCGTAAATTAACTCATTTATTCCTTTTTCGGCAAGTTCTAATAGTGTATTTAGTTGATGACGCGAAAACGTAGATTCTTCACCAGTTCCCTGAAGCTCTACAAATTGACCCGCACCTGTCATGACAACATTCATATCTACATTTGCCGTTGAATCTTCTATGTAATTTAAATCAAGGATTTCTCCTTTTTCCGGGTCTATTCCTACCGAAATGGCCGCTAAAAAATCAGTGATTGGAAAGGAGCTCATTTTTTTATTCTGATAAATTTTATGTACAGCAAGAACCATTGCAATAAAAGCGCCAGTTATCGATGCAGTTCTTGTCCCCCCATCCGCTTGGATGACATCACAATCAATCCAAATTGTTTTTTCACCAAGCTGTTCCAAATTAACAACAGATCTAAGAGCTCGTCCAATTAGACGTTGAATTTCCATCGTTCTCCCTGAAATTTTCCCCTTACTGGATTCGCGGATATTTCTATGCTCAGTAGCCCTCGGAAGCATGGAATATTCAGCTGTGATCCATCCCTTTCCAGACCCTCTCATAAACGGAGGCACTCTGTCATCAATGCTCGCATTACAAATGACCTTTGTATCACCGACTGTAATTAAAACGGATCCTTCTGGATGTTTTATATAGTTCATGTCAAACTGAATCGGTCGTAGTTGATTATGTAATCGTCCATCAACCCTCAAAAATAAAACCTCCTGTCTTTCACTAAAAAAGGTGGGCTATCAATGCCCAACCGTCCTTTATAGTATAACAAAAAATTGCTTTACTATTGTACCCTCACATTAAAAATGGATGTGAACAATGTCCACATCCAAATTTTTAGAAACTACCTGTATTCACATTTGCAGGACGAGTTACTGGTTCAGTCAATGATTTGCCATCCTCAGTAACAACATCTTCACTACCATTAACCGTGATCGCAACACTTTTCACTTCGGGCTGCTCAGTTAAGGATAAAACTAACGAGTTAATAACATGATTGGAAATCATTTTCTCGTTAAAGGCTCCATAAATTGCTTCATTGAAGTCAAGTGTGACTTTTCCATCATCCATTTTTGCACTTAACAGTTTTACATCTTGATGGAGTTCACTAATTAAGTTGGATCCCATATTTGGTCCATCGATTAACGCATTTACTACTGCCGATACCTTATCATCTCCGGTATTTTCAATACGTTTTGTTACTGGTACATAATATTCACCTTCTTCATTTTGCACAAAGAAGTAAAGAGTAACAGGACGACTGTTCGTGATGTCGACAACATCGCTGTTGTCCATATTTATCCCATCAGCTCTACTTAAATCAGCTGGGATCGGAGTACCGTTTACAGGCATTTCCTCTAATGTATAACCATTTACGCTGATAACAACGTTGTTCACATTTTCAAATTGCGTTAATGTCCAAGTAATCGCTTGTAAGATTTTTTCTTCGTCTTCTGGACTATACGTTTGGAATTCCTTTGAAAAATCAGCTGTAATTGTTCCATCCTTCAAGTTTACACTTACTTCTGTATCCTGTGGAATAACGGCTCTGAACCCGTCTGGTAAAATTTCATTTAAAGGTCCACCAGCAACTAAATACTCAAGTGCTTGTTTTGCTGCCGCTTCTTGCTTCGGAAGATCTACAGTGTAAGGGACCACTAGTCCGTTTTCATCAATCAGATATAAGTCACGTTTTACGGTTTCAGTAGCAGCTTCCTCCTGATCAGTTGCCTCTTCAGCTGGATTTTCCCCTTTTGCGACCGTCTCATCAACCGCTTCGTTTTGTGGTGGATCCATTTGCTTGGCTTCTTCCTTTCCACCTAATAAGCCACATCCTGAAAGTAATACTGTTGAAGTAACCACTGTGGCAGCTATTGCAGATTTAGTTATTTTACGCATTCTTTTCCCTCCTAAGGCAGTTTGTACTACTATGTATACGAGCCCTATTTTCAAATTAGACCGCTTTTTAGTGAAAAAAATGGACAAAATGTTTTTGATTTTTAAACTAATAGATTGTAAAAATAGAATAGAAGATTTAAAATTATTTCATAACTAAGAAAGGAAGTGTTGCGTTTGATCATGAAAACTCGTACTCTCCCCAATGAATTAACGCCCCTAAGATCCATCCGTGCCCGTCAGAAAGTTACCGAAAAAATTGAGAACCAAGTCCATATACTTGAGAAAGGTTTTATCGGAGAAACATGGTTTGACCAGCAATTAGAAAATCTTTCACTTGATTGCCTGATTATCAACGACTTGCTTCTCGAAACAAATAACACTCATTACCAAATTGATTCACTCCTTATTTTCCGGCGCAAAATTCACCTATTTGAAGTAAAAAACTATGAAGGTGATTATGTTGTTAATGGAGATCGCTGGCAAAGTTTATCCTCTGGAAAAGAGATCAAGAACCCCCTTTTACAGCTTACGCGAAGTGAGTCCCTTTTTAGACAATTACTGCAACAGCTCGGTTCTAATTTCACAGTTGAAAGTCATCTAGTTTTCATAAATCCCGAATTTTACCTCTACCAAGCATCACCAAACCTACCGATTATTTTCCCATCCCAACTGACTCGATTCCTGAACAATCTACGTTCCCAATCCTCCAGTTTGGTTGAAAAACATCATGCATTGGCAAAAAAGTTACTTTCACTACATATAAAGAAATCTCCTTTTTCATTACAGCCTCAATATAGTTTTGGTGAAATGGAGAAAGGAATTTTGTGTGGTTTGTGTTGGAGTGGGTTTATGAAGTGTGGGAATCAGCATAAACTAACCTGCCCTAATTGTGGATGTTGGGAGGATAAGGAACTTGCAGTAACTAGAAGTATCGAGGAATTCGAGCAACTTTTTCCGAATATAAAGATTACTGTAAGTACTATATTTGAGTGGTGTAACGTAATTAAAAGTAAAAAGACAATTAGAAAAATACTTTCAAAAAATTATAATCTAATTCAGTCAGGAAGATCGTCGTATTACGAGAGGCGTAATTAGATATAGACCTACTACAGTTTAATTGTAAAGGTTGTCGAAGATAGAATATTCGTTATTTTTAGGTCATGTAATGTTTGTGGGAACGATTAGGTTTTATTCTTACCTTTTCTTACCTTCACTTCGGCTGTGAACCTTATACGAGGGTACGATTAGACCTTATTCTTACCTTCACTCCGGCTGTGAACCTTATACGAGGGTAGAAATGCTACATTAAATATGTACAATAACGCTTGGATAAATATGTACAAAGTTGCTTTCATTCTACATACTAGTCATGAGGTGACTAGCTATGTATATATCATTAAATGTCGATGTTGATTTTGAGATTAATAGTCTTTTAGACTTACCAAAATTCAAGCAAATAATGGAGCATATGAAAATGAAAATTAATAAGAGCAAATTGGCAGAGGAATTAGGGGTAGATCGCCGAACAGTCGAAAAATACCTGAATGGTTTTGTTCCTAAAAGGACGAGAAAAAAGTCTTCAAAAATTGATGAATACTATGAAGTAATCGCTGCACTTTTGTCAGAGGATTCCAAGCAAGTGTTTTATTATCGGCGAGTGCTTTGGC
>NZ_SLUB01000080.1 GCF_004799755.1 Bacillus timonensis
CTACGCTCAACGTAAAGTTGAGGTAGAAAGTGTGTTCGGTCACATCAAGGGCAATAGGTCGTTCCGCAGATTTTCCTTGCGGGGGCTCGACAAAGTACATGTCGAGTTTGGGATTGTGGCATTAGCCCACAATATGCTGAAAGTAGCAGGCATCCGCCAGTTACTTTCAGAGAAAAATCGAAAAACTCAAAAGGGCAAGGGAGAAAAACGAATTGTTTTTCCCCCTTGCCTTATTTTTTAGGACTTATCGGACAGTCCCTATTGTTTTATTAAACCTTTACTGTGATTCTACCTCTTGTTTGTCCTTTTAAAATAGTAGGTAAGGTTTCAGGTAATTCTTCTAGTGTAATTTAAAGTAATACCTTTGACTTGTACAGCAGAATATAATTATATATTCACTGCTAATATATAATGTATAGAAGGATATTACAAGTACAGTCTTATATTTTATATAGTGAAAAAAGTATACTGTGGGTTATAATAAATATGGAGGTGATGTGAAATGTCGCGAATGCAGGATAAGATGTTTAATTGTGAAAAAGAATTAACTCTTTCTGTTATCGGTGGTAAATGGAAGATGCTTATACTATGGCATCTAGGAAAAGAGGGAACGAAGCGATTTGGTGAATTGAAAGCTCTTATGCCAGGGATCACTCAGAGAATGCTAGTTAATCAATTGCGAGAACTGGAAGAAGACTTGATTGTAAAACGGGAAGTCTATCCCGTGGTCCCTCCAAAAGTAGAATACTCCCTTACTGAACAAGGAAGAAGCTTGATGCCGATTCTCGATGCTATGTATAAATGGGGAAAAGACTATATGGAAACTGCTGGGTTGAATCCTTTAGTAAAACAAGAGTCGATTAGGTAAATTTTAACTGGTAATCTAAGGTTGACTCCGGCCAAGGGGGTCAACCTCTTTTCATGATAATTTAATAATTATTTTTAGTATTTTGTAATGACTCAAAATGAAGCTGATAATTAACTTTTATTTCCATTTTTCCCCAAGCGTCTAACCATACCTTTTCGCTGATGGGTTTGGAAAAGGGGCTAAGGGTGTGTGTCCCGATTTCAAGAGGATCCACCTTCTGCTCTTGCATTTTTTTTATGAGGTCCGTAGTTTTCATTTCTAATTCAGTTTCAATTTCCTGATGAAGCTGCATCAGCTCATGTCCGTTGAGTAAATTTTTATTACCTCGATATTCCTCAATTCTTCCATTTAGTTTCACGTTTATTGTAACTAGGGAGAGATTTTTATCTAAATCCACATTTACTCTTGAGCGCAGATGTCCAATAACCACATCTAAATCGGATATTGGGAAAAAAGACAAATAGTGATCATTGTCAAGAAGTTGAAATATTTGATCTTCGGTACTTGTGACCATTTCTATTAATTTATCATTGCTAAAAAAAGCAGTCCCCTCGTAAGTAAAGTTATCTTTCGCTACTTTGAAAACAGGAAGAACGGGATCTGAAAATGGTGAAAACAGCTTATTTTTATATTCATGCAAATTGATAATGGTCATTTCACCTTGTCTATTGATCTCATAGTGTCTTAGCATCCGATACAGGTAATAATCAAGGTTTTCTTGCTTCTTTGCTTGTCTGTTAATATATTCGTCAAAATTACCTTTAACGATTACTAAATACATTCGTTGCGAAACATCATAGTCTGTCAATAGCGTGTTAATCAACTGAATAATCCCTTGTTTCGCTAATTCCTCATGAATTAAAAAAAAACGGAGTTGTCCAACCTTCAATTCACGATAATATCTTAAATTAAAATCTTTTCCTCCCTGTTTAAGGAGATCAACTTCTAGTGTTAATAAGCTTTTTGGCTCATTTACTAGTGGAGGGACTAATGTACTCATTTTTATTTTTCCTTTTTCGCCTTCACTAATTGACCAAAAAGAGACAGGGGCAATATCTTCAATTGTGTTGTTCTCAACAAATGGGGCACATCCTGGAATCATGGCTAATGAAACAAAGATTCCCAAAACTAAAAGCATTTTCTTTCGTCTCATGCTTTTACACGCCCTTTTAGCTTTGTCAATAGGAGCAAGAATGTTGGGACGATTAAGTAAGTTATTCCACTTAACCAAATTTGAATATTCAGGAGAATATTCTGTTCCGTTTCAATGGACCAAACCCAATTATTCACAATTACAAAGCAGAAAAATAACATAATACAAGTGACAGCAAAACCCATACGTGAAGGTTGGGTACTTGTTTTTTTTAGGATAATTCTTGTAGCACCATATATACATAACAAGAAAATTGATATAGCAAACACCAATAAAAACATATGTAATGAAATCAGGATAATATCCAGTCGTTCAAACATAGGAGATTGTAAGTATCGAAGCATATGAATAATAGGGTATTTAGTTTTACTTAAATAATTTGAACCGAAAAAGAATAAACTCGCAATAAACAATAGCAAATACTCTGAAGTAGAAAGAGCATTCGCATAGGTTAAATATTTACGCATGTTTTGTTGTGGTTTGATCCAAGGAATAAAACAGATTAAATACTCTGGTCCTGAATATGAAGCCCAAATGAGTAACAATCCTTTCCATGAATCAGTTGTCCAATTTGTTGGTATCAAGGGATACAAATCATGTAATGCAGCGATTGGTGGAATAAAATACGGATAATATAAAAAAATCATCCAAAAAACACATAAAAAAACAATTACCACAAACCGTATAGTATTTTTCATTCCAAGTGAAGCAACATAGGAACTCGTAAGAAGAATAAAAAAAATAATCCAATTTGAATTCATTGATGGGAAAATAAAATCATGAATGATTCCTATGTATCCGAGTGTGATCACCGTTATTTTGATTAATATTAATATAAGGCCTATAAAAGTCAAAAGCCTTACCATTCGAACACCAAAAAGCTCTACAAAACCTTGATATCCCTTTTTAGCATAATTTGATTCTAGCCATTTACATAACAGCCATATATTGAGTTGGGAAAAGATTGCCATTGCAACAATGCCCCAAATCATAAACGGGTGTAATAAGTAGGTAGGCATTAAAAAAAATAGGTAAAGCATTTGGAAACGGTTGACGATGAAAAAGGCATAGATTCCGTCAATTTTAGATGATTTATCAAATAAGGAAAATGTGGTCAACTTTGAATCACATCCTTCGTTTGTATCTCAATTTCTGTAAAGGGTGTAAATGATCCGGACGAGATTTCATGTTTGTTAAAGGCCCTCTAATAAAGAGATCGATCCAGTCCTTCCAGTAAAATGGAGCGACTGGTGAAAAGTAGGGTTGTTTTAAGGAAGTAAGACCATTTAGATGTGCCAAAATGACAACAGCTCCCATGGCAATGCCAAAAACACCAAAAATGGATGAAAGGAGAAGAAAACCAAATTGAATGAGTGTATTTGCCTTCGTCATCAAATAGTTTGGTACTAAAAATGAGGAGATGGTTGAAATACAAACTAATACAATTAATACTTTGCTCGCAAAACCCGCTTGAACCGCTGCTTGACCGATAACTATACCACCAATCACCCCTAAGGTTTGACTAGATTTGGTCGGCATCCGTAAACTCGCTTCTTTTATGATTTCAAGAATAGTTAACATCAGTATTGCTTCCCAAAATGGTGTAAAAGGTAGTTTACTTCTAGATTCCACTAAAACAAATAGTATTTGTAGGGGAATCATTTGATAATGGTGGGTTGATAGTGCAACATAAAATGGTATCAGTGTGACGGACAGAAAAAAGCTTAAATATCGAATAACTCTTAAAAAACTTGCAACCGGCCAACGATTAATATAATCCTCAGGTGATTGGAAAAGGTGAAAAAAGGTGATTGGTGCAATTAATACAAACGGTGTGTTCTCTACCAAGATCGTTAATTTACCGAGCCCTAAGGAATAAGCACAAACATCTGGGCGGTCAGTTTGTTGGAATTGTGGAAAAATACTGTGACTATGTTCCTCCATAAATGCCGCTACCTGGGATGAATCGAAAAATAAATCAAAATTAATTTCAGAGATTTTCTTTCTTGCTATTGATATATATTCAGGATTGGTTAACCCGTCTATGTACATTAGGACAACCGTTGTTTCACTTAATGAACCTACTTTATATTTCTCTGTTTTTAATTCCGTAATAGGAAGTCTTCTACGTACGAGGGTGATATTTGGTTCTAATTGTTCAGTGAAACTATCTTTTGCACCGTATAAAATTGTTTCTGTTTCAGAGGTTTCAATCCCCCTACTTAATTCGTTAGGAAGAGGAATGACCAACCATTGTTCTTGGATACAATCATTCAGAAGTACAGCACCGGTGAGGAGTAATTTCTGTGCCTCTTCAAGTAATTGGATCTTCATTACTTTAGGTGTGGCAATGCTTTCGTAAATCATGGCATGTGGACATTGGATAACAGGTTCTATTATCGATTCATTCAAACGATCCAGGTCAATTAAGGTTCTTAAATAGATTAAGACAACTTTTTGATCGTTAAGTGTAGTGCGTTCGACTATCTCTACATCGTCCATATTGTCTAAAACCTGTTTTAGAGAGTCTAGTGATATCTTCCTTTGCACAGGTTGTTGAATGTCACTACTATCATTAGCAAAGCTTTTACCCTTTTTCCAAAACATAAACATCCCTCACTGATATAAGCTGCCATTTTTTCACTTTAGAAGAAGTTTAATGGTAATTCTTTCTTTTAGTATGTAAAAGAAAAGATTATTTTATCCAAATAAAAGAAGGTAGGGGAAACTATATAAATTTTTCAGTATAGTTTTTGTCACTATGTAATGAAAAAGTGCGTACTTGTTCAAATTTTTTATTTCGCTAATAATAGGATTAAATGATTATTACAAATAGAAAGAAGGGGATTGTATGCAAATGAGAGTATCAGCCGTTCAGTATTATCTTCATACCATTAGCTCTTTTAAAGAGTTTGCAGACCAAGTGGAGCATTATATAAAAATAGCAGAAGAATTCGGATCCGATTTTATCATCTTCCCTGAATTTTTCACTACTCAACTTATGTCCATTGGCAACGATAAAGGGGAAGCATTAACCATCCAAGAATTACCTCATTATACCGATAAGTACCGGTCATTATTTATCGAACTTGCCAAACAATATAAGATGCACATTATAGGTGGAACACATGTGGTCCGTAATGGTGATCGCCTTTATAACGTTGCTCATATGTTTTACCCGGATGGAAGAGTGGTGGAACAAGCGAAACTTCATATAACTCCAACAGAGGTATATGAGTGGAATATGAGTCCCGGAGACGGTCTGGAAGTTTTCGAGACTGAAAAAGGGAAAATCGCTATGTTAACGTGCTATGATATTGAATTTCCGGAAATCGTTCGTATGGCAAAGGCGAAAGGAGCAGATGTCATTTTCTGTCCATCATGTACAGACGATCGCCACGGCTTTCACCGTGTTCGTTACACAAGTCATGCAAGAGCTATCGAAAATCAAGTCTATGTTGTTACAACTGGTACGGTCGGTGCGCTGCCAACCGTTGATTTCATGCGTGCCAATTTTGGCCACTAATTTTAATAGTACTAGGCCTCTTTACTCAGCGCCAATTAATTTAAAAAATGCTAACATTTTGCTAACACAATCAAATGAAAAACAGTCAATGCCCATTAAAGATGTTACAGATGTAATTTAGTAAAACCCTGATTTACTGCACTCTAGGGAGAGCGTGTTAAAGATATTACACACTCTCGCCTTACGGGCGGCATGATGTAAAAGCCGCTTCACCCCTTGAAATATAAGGGCTTTATGTAAGATGAGAATGGAGCGTTAACATTTTGTTAACATAAGGTTTTTAACGGAGGCTTCTCATGAGTTGAGTAAACTTGTGGGAAGCTTCTTTTTTCATTTCTTCTGGTATCGATTGTATGTAGGTAAAGATGTTTGTTTTGCCTTCTGAATATCTCACATGATCTATACTTTTAAGAGGTAGGTGACAGAAAGAGGACAATTATGCTCAAAACATCACATATATTTGAAAGAAAAAAGTTTTAGCATCTCGCCACAATGAAATAAAAATTGCTTGAAAGTTACTAATTATTTATCATATACTTAGTTTGTATAATGAATAAACAAAGGGAAATTGAAATATGACTCTCATAATATAGGGAGAATAGAAAATCTAATCATGATTTCTTAGAATATGGAGGGGGAGAAGGAAAAATGTAGTTGTAACAGGTGGTAGTGGATTTCTTGGTCCTAGCGGTAATAAATAATTTTAAAATCATGATTATGAAGTTATTTATGCAGATTTTAAGTATCCAAAAGAAGTGTTATGCGGGACGTCATGACAAATTTAACGAATTTATTTAGTGTTATAAAACTTCTTTAAAAGGAGAGATAAACAATATGGGTAGTTTACAAGATACAATTACATTACATAACGGTGTAAAAATGCCATGTGTGGGTTTTGGTGTTTTTAAAGTTAAAGATGGAGAGGAAGTTGTGAATTCAGTAAAAACAGCTCTCGAAAATGGATACAGAAGTATTGATACTGCAGCCATTTACGGAAATGAAGAAGGAGTCGGCAGAGCGATTGCTGAATCAAATGTTCCTAGGGAAGAATTATTTATCACTACGAAAGTTTGGAACGCAAATCACGGCTATGAATCTACTCTATCAGCTTTTGATATTAGTATGGAAAAGCTGGGTATTGACTATCTAGACCTTTATTTAATTCATTGGCCTCTTCCTTCTAAAGGTAAATATATAGAAACATGGAAAGCGCTTGAGAAGCTGTATAAGGATGGACGTGTACGTGCTATTGGTGTAAGCAATTTTAAAATACATCACCTTGAAGAAATCATAGAAAAATGTGAAATTATACCGATGGTTAATCAGGTAGAATATCATCCGCGCTTTAATCAAAGAGAATTACATCATTTTTGTAAAATGCATGGAATCCAGCTTGAAGCATGGTCTCCATTAATGCAAGGAGGCCTGCTCGAAGAACCAATTTTGGTTGATATTGCAAAAAAACACAATAAATCTACTGCCCAAATTATTATCCGCTGGGATATACAAACAGGAGTAGTCACGATTCCAAAGTCAGTAAAGCCTCACCGTATTGCCGAAAATGCTGATGTTTTTGATTTTGAACTTTCACAAGAGGATATGGAGAAAATTAATGCCCTAAATCAGGACCACCGTATGTTTGCAGATCCAGATAATTTTGATAAGGTATAGGAACATTTTAGATTTAGCGTGTAAAATCATTTTTAAACACTTTAGCAAGAGTAAAAGAATCTTCTCATAAGTCATAGACTATTGAGAAGATTTTTTTCTGTTCATCAAACGTCTGATTAAAAATCAGCTCTTATTGTTTCGTATCGTCAGGCGATATAACACTTGTCAAATTGATAGAATTCCCTCATAGTAAATAGATAGGAGGTGCGATATGAGACGCGATATACAACCTAACGAACAAGCTTTCTCTACTAAGGAAGTGGCAGAAAAAGTGGGGATTGCAACACCCACTGTCCGAAAGTATGGGCAAATCTTAGAGCAGAATGGATATGAGTTTTTAAAGGATGGCGATCGGCGTATTTTTGTTCATTCTGACATTGAAGTGCTTATAGCGTTACGCGATACGGACAAGTCCCTAGACGATACAGCAAAAGATCTTGTGGAACAACAACGAGAGAGATTAGTAGAATCTATTGAAACAAAGATGGCCATTACCAATACATATGAAAGTTTACCTCAAGATCCTAATCAATTAAAAGAGGTCTTAATGTTTTTAGCCAATGAACTCGCAGCCACTCGTGAAATGAATGTCCAACTGACAAACGATATGTTGGAGCTTAAAACAAAGGTTTCCCGGCTTCAGCAAGATCATCATATTATAAGTTCAACTATTGGAAATTCAGCGCAAAAAACGAATGCTAAAATTGAAAAATTAACTGAACAACAAAAGAACCATTACGAAACATTGCTGCAACAAGAAAAACAAAAATCTGAACTCTTACAAAAAGAAATACAAAATATGCGGGGTGAACAGAAAAAAGAATGGTCTTTACAAAATGATTTCAATAAACGTTTAGAAGAAGCGATACAAAAACCTAAAGAAAAATGGGGAGGACTTTTCTCTATATTCCGAAAATAAGATACCTACTTTGGCTCTTTAGAGTTTGCTGTTTAAAGATTGGAGAAGGAGCTTATGAATCTATAACAATACCTCATTCATCTTTATTAGAGCAATCTTGAAAGGGTTGAACTGCACTTTGATTGTCCTATATCGCCAGGCGATATACCTTGCTATTAAACCCCAAGAGCCTTTTTCTTTAAGAACTGATATGCGACATGATTTACATCTGATGAATGAGTCATTCTCTTCCTGGGTAGCGGGAATGTACACCTACTATCTTTGTTGAATCTGACATCGTAGCCTTATAGCGTTACGCGATACGGACAAGTCTTTAGATGGTACAGCTAAAGACCTTGTTATCAATAAAAAGACGTTAAGTATGAACCAATAAACTCACAGCCACGTGTGATGTGAGATCCAACTGATAAGCGATATGTTATAGTTAAAAATATAGGTTTACAGGTTCCAACAGCACATCGTGTCCTTAATAGCGTTTCACAGGAAAGGGCCTGGACAACTATTTTTATGATTCGTATCGCTGGGCGATATACCTTGCAATTAATCCCCAGAACTTTCATCTTTAAGAAAAGAAAGTCCGATATGCGACATGATTTACATCTGACGAATGAGTCCATTCTCTTCCAAGGAAGTGGAATCCACACCACTCTGTAAAAGTATTGCCACAATCTGGAGTGAAAAGTTTTTAAAAGTGGGTACACGTACTTTGTTCAAGCTGACATTGGAGCCCTTATATCGTTTTGCGATACGGGCAACTTCCTAGATGATACAGCTAAAAATACTGTGTATCAATAAAATGAAAGATTAGTATGAACCAATAAAACAAAGATTGCGGTACCTGATTCATTTGAAAATTTACCCTCGCTCCAATGAAAACCACCATTTTCCAATTTTCAACAAATTCCCGGGAAATATCTACAAATTATGAGTAGATATCGACAAAAAAATATTAAAGTAACCATTTTAACTTTCCTATTGAACTTAATCTTGATTATTTCCAAGGTATCATCTGCCACTATATGTAACTACCTATAATTTTTTTAGAATGCCCCTCAAATCATTAGTTTTAACTCGAATAATAATATAGGAGGGATTTTATGAATCGAAGAAACTTCATTGTGAATTTTTTACTTTGGATATTATCATTCTTTTATGGATATAAACTTGGACATTGGGAACGTCAAAGTTTAACACCAATTGAAGATAGTAATGGAAAGGAAAAACCTGAAAAAATAGAGGCTTTAAGCGAAAAATTGTCTGATACCGATGAAGATATAAAAAATAGAGGAATTAATATTAAATATCCGCCAGCACCTTTAATTGGTGCAAAGGTTGATGGGGTTGCTGATGATACAAATGCGATAAGAGCAGCCTTTGAACTTGCAGAAAAAAATAAAACAAAGATTATCATCCCTGGGATATCGGTTATTACTGGTGAAATCGAAGTTAAAGTTCCAATGGTTATAGAAGGTATTGGTTCTGGTTCTGGATATGGAGATAACGATTTAAAAGATTACCGGCAAATAAGTGGATTTTTAGTCAAGGGGACTGGTAAAAAAAGAGTACTTACGAGAAGAAAGCATCGTAAAAATCCACTTAGTTCACAGGATGATCCGATTTCGGTTGCTTTAAATATTCAAGCGGAAAATGTCGTTTTAAAAGACTTTACCGTGTTTTTAGATTTTGATAAGAAAGACAATTCCCCTAGGAACTATGGAGCTAAATGGGATATTGGTATTTTTGTTGGGTGTCGTACACACTTCTATGCTCATAATGTACACGTATTAGGTTATTTTAGACAAGCAGGTTTTTATTTTGATGTTACACATGCAACCAATTTACCGCGGTTTAAAGACCTAAACGGAAATCTTTACGATAACACAAATAATGTAAGCGGTGGCGATGGTTGCACATTAGTTAAGTGTTTCACAAGAGGCGCGAAATGGGGTATTCACGTTGCTGGAGTCCTACCTGGTGGTAACGGTACATACTATGATGAAGAATTAGGCAAAAGAGTTCCTGACTGGAGAGGTGCATTCGGGTTTTCAGACTTTTCGATGTATAGCTGTTCAATTTATGGTACAGATCACCATAGTAACTTTAGACGAAACTCTGCAAGTGGAGATTATTTAACGGATTCAGCGGGTGGATCAATGTTTATTGATGCTAGAGCGAATAATGCGAATAAATCTGTTCAAGGAATAAGATTCTTTAGTTGTAGATTCGCATCAATTGAACCCTACCGTGTTAAATTGGACCAAGCCAACAGAGTAATGTTCTATGGTTGCCACATTGAGAAACGGTCAAGTATTAAAGCGAAAAACCCTAATGGTTCAACCGTCAAATTCGATAATACCGATACATATGGGTTAATTACATGTACAACCAATACTAACAATTTATATGCATCAGGTATGACAGGTAACTTAAGTAAAGAGTTTATCCCATCGTCAGTTCAGTTTGATAATTTTGCACCTATAGGTGACTCTGACGGTGCTAGCACAACCAGAAGGATGAATGCAAATGGTTTTGGAGCAGTATCAGGTGAGTTAGATTTACGTTCAGCTGATGAATCCTCAGCTGTTCGTTTTCTTCATGGAGCATCGGCCGCAGCGTTACTAGATAATAAGGGCTTGAAATTTTTAGAAACGTTAAAAAACCCGACGGTTGCATCAACATCCGGGGACTTGACCATAAGCTCAGCGTCAGATTCATTTATTCGTTTTCGCTCAGGCACTGACAGTATTGCTTATTTTGACAATACTGCATTTAAGCCTACTAAAGATAATTCTATTAATTTGGGTAGCTCTTCACAACGTTTTAAACAACTTTATACAAGTACGGGTATCATAAATACGTCTGATAGAAATGCAAAAAGAGATATAAAACCTATTACCGATAAAGTCCTTGATGCATGGTCAAAAGTAGAGTACTCGGAGTTCCGTTTTAAAGATGCAGTAAAAGAAAAAGGAAATAAAGCAAGGATTCATTTCGGCATCATCGCGCAAGAAATTGATGAAGTGTTTAAAAGTCATGGGTTAAATGCACTTGACTATGGAATTCTTTGTTATGATGAGTGGGATGATCAATACGAAGAAATCATAGAAAAGAAAACAATTATTGATAAAGAAACAGGTGAAGAAAAAATAGTAGATGTCCCTGCTGGAAGAATGAGAAAGGTTGTATCTGGAGGGAGTATGTATAGCATCCGTCCTGATGAGTGTTTAATGTTGGAGTCTGCCTTAATACGCCGAACACAAAAGCAATTACAAGATAGAATTTCAGAGATAGAAGGCCGAAAGTAGACATGTACATGTATACTAATATTTAAGCTATGATCAAGGTGTTAAAGGTCACGAGTGGATACTAACGGGTTCCGTTTTGAGGTGCAAACATACCTATTATCAAACGCGTAGGGTTTCTAAGGTCAAATCACAGTAAAAATCATAGTCAAATGCTTTAGAGAAATAAAGACAGTAAATATTCGGACAAAGGAAAGCCAAAACATCGCGGTTGTGTCCGAAGTCGAGGCATCTTCTGACAAGGGAAAGCCAAAACATCTCAGTTATGTCTGAAGTCGAAGCATCTTCTGACAAGGGAAAGCCAAAACATCTCGGTTGTGTCCGAAGTCGAAGCATCTTCTGACAAAAGAAAGCCAAAACATCTCAGTTATGTCTGTCTCTTATACACATCT
>NZ_SLUB01000081.1 GCF_004799755.1 Bacillus timonensis
TTCAAGCAAATAAATGACATTTATTTCAAAAAGGAAGAAAAAACTTTCGTTTTTCTAATTGCAGCATAGTTGTGAAGCTTTTTTATTATAAATATAGGGACTTTTTCAGTGGCTTCGAACCGTCCCCGCGGTCCAAAAATAATATTTGCTATTTATAATCATATCTGTTATTCTAAATAAGAATTATCTTTGTTCTTTTTCAGATTAAGAATGTATTTTTGTTTTTCGTCTAAGGTATTTGAACACTGATAGTAACAAATGTGTGGATCGCCACACCAGGAGGCAAATTAACATGGAACAAGGTAAAGTTAAATGGTTTAATGCAGAAAAAGGTTTTGGATTCATCGAGCGTGAAGGTGGAGAAGACGTATTCGTACATTTCTCAGCAATCCAAGGCGAAGGCTTCAAATCTTTAGACGAAGGTCAAAGTGTAACATTTGATGTAGAACAAGGACAACGTGGTCCTCAAGCATCTAACGTTAGAAAAGCGTAATAGTAGCCATTAACAACCAAAGGGGTGTACCGATTATCGGTATACCTCTTTTTTGATTTTAGGAGACCAGAGGGACGGTTCTTGTGGTTCCGCTTGGAACCACAAGGACCGTCCCCGCGGTCCAAAAGGAAGTTAGAGAGATGAGAAGAAAATTTGTGTTTAGTGGTCTCGTAGTTTTGATTGTATTTCTTATGTTATTTGGAACGTATAGGTTGATGAATTCAAGGTCATTCCAGTTATTTGGGGGTCTCATACAGCAGGTTGAAACAGATCAGAAGGTGGTAGCCCTGACATTTGATGATGGTCCTTCGGGAAATGTGAACGAAATACTACCTCTATTGGAAAAGTATGATGTGAAGGCGACGTTCTTTTTAATAGGACAAGATATCGAGAAATATCCGGAAGAGGCAAAGAAAATCGTGGAAGCGGGGCATCAGGTTGGGAATCATACGTATTCTCATAACCGAATGGTGTTCAAGTCACCTTCCTATATAAAGGTAGAAATCGACAAAACGAATCAACTCCTCCGTGACGCAGGGTATGAGGGAGATATTGACTTTCGCCCACCAAATGGCAAAAAGCTCGTCGGTTTGCCTTACTACCTTCATAAACAGAATATAGATACCGTCACTTGGAATATTGAGCCGGATAGCTATTTCACAACTCCTGAAGAAAAAATAAAGTATGTAAAGGAAAACATTACACCTGGATCCATCATTTTGCTTCATCCAATGTACAATGATATCGATAAGGTGCTAGCGGAAATTGAAGGTGTCATCCAAGTATTAGTGGAAGAGGGATATTCGTTCGTAACCATTAATGAACTTCAAGGTCTGTGATAATCCAGATTTACCTTAAAATGGAATGTAAAAAAGAACCAAATTTTCACAAATTGGTTCTTTTTCCTTTTTATGTTGTACGGGCATCAATTGGTTGTTAAACACCCATTTTTCTGCGAGTATTGCTTGGTTTTTTCGTTTGTTGGCTTTTCATCTTTTTTGTTGAAAGGTCAGCATTCATTTTTCCTTTACCAGTTGAGGACTGGTTTTTTTTATTGGCAAGCTGCTGCTTCATTGCTTCTTGCAGGCTGATTTTCTTTTTTGGTGCTTCGGGTTGATTATTCTCGGTCATAGGATTGACCTCCTTTTTATAAAAATGGTAGTTAATCCAGTATAATCTATTTTCGTTTAATAAGAAAGAAGGGAATAAAAGAAACAAATCCCTCACTTTGGTAAAAAATTCCACGCCCCCGATATATGAAACTTTTCCCGTTGTCTACCGTATATATGGTATGCTTACAAAACGGAGGGGATTATTTGAAGAAAGGTTTTATAGTGTTTTCTCTACTCGCGTTGCTTTTTCTTGGGGCTTGTTCCGTCCTAGAGGATGTTAATAATACCGTAACATATGTGAATAAAGCGACAGATTATGTCAATGAAGTGAGTACTTTTATGAATGAGGCTCCAACTCTGGCAGAACAGGCGGTTACCGATGAGCAGGCTCGAGCCGATCTGGAGACAATGCTAACTGAAATTCAGACGGATATGGCAGCATTCAACGAACTACAACCACCAGATATGGCGGCAGACCTTCATCAACAAATCTTAGATTATAACCAACAAGCAGAAGAAGGCATTACACTTTATTTAGATAATATTGAGAATGGACAAATTGATCCAGCTCTTTTTGAAAATAGTGAAGTATTTCAAACGTTACAAAATGTAACCAATACTATTGATCAAATTAAACAATTAGGTGAATAAAACGAGGCGCATCCATCATAAAGGGTGCGCCTAACTGTTTACGTTAAAAAGGGTACTTTCGGTCCGACGTTTGAATTGAAACCCATTTTGTGACGGTAAATTCATCAACCATCCAAGGATTTCCGAATCTCCCTAAACCACTTGCTTTATTTCCGCCGAATGGGATGTTTGGTGCATCGTTCACAGTTTGGTCATTTAAATGCGTCATGCCACTGTCAATTTGCAGGGCTAATTCTTCTCCGCGAGCAAGATCACTTGTGAAGATCGCTGAGCTTAGTCCGTATTCGGTATCATTTGCGATTTCAATGGCTTCTTCATCGCTTTCGGCTTTAATAATGGTGGCAATTGGGGCAAATAATTCCGTTTGTGCGAGTTTGCTAGAACGACCTACATCTACAAATACATATGGTGTTAAAACGTTTCCGATACGCTGCCCCTCTAAAGCTAATGTAACTCCATCCTTTTTAGCCTCTTCAATAAATGCAATCGCCTTTTCAAGCTGACGTTCGTTGATGATTGGACCAATAATGGTCTTTGGATCACGTTGATCCCCATAAGGAATCGCCTTAGCTCTTTCGACAAACTTTTCAACAAATTCGTCATAGACATCCTGATGGACGATCATGCGATTGATAATCATACAAATTTGTCCTTGATGTATAAACTTTCCGAAGATGGCAGCATCAACTGCTTGGTCAACATCTGCATCAGAAAGAACCACAAACGGGCTGTTTCCACCCAATTCAAGAGCAACTCGCTTTAAATGCTGTCCTGCAATTCCACCAATATGACGGCCTACTGCAGACGATCCGGTAAAACTAATCAGTTTAGCATGCTTGTTCGTTAGCATGGCATCCCCGATTTCATTAATATCCGTCAACACCACATTTAAAACACCCTTCGGAAGTCCAGCATATTCAAACGCTTTGGCAATAATGGAACCTCCTGAAAGACCAACTTGGATATCCGGTTTGTGAACGACACTGTTTCCAAGTGCAATAGCAGGCACAATGGCTCTTAATGATAGATTCAAAGGAAAATTAAAAGGAGAAATAGAAGAAATAACCCCTAATGGTAACCTATAGATATGGTTCAATTTTTCTGTTGAACCTGGGATTTCTTTTACCTTATAGATTTCATCCGCATATTTAATTGATTCTTCTAGTATTTCCAACGCAAGGTGATGTTCAATATTGCTTTTTAAAATACTTCCACCTGTTTCGAGATTAAGAATTTCTACGATTTCTTGACGATTATTCTTGAGAAAGTCTGCAGCTTTTTGAAGCACATCTCTACGTTGGTTAACAGTTGATTTAGCCCATTCTTTTTGAGCGATGTTGGCTATTTCAAATGACTCTTCTACCTGGTCCTTCGTCGCCAACTTGACCGTTGTAATAACAGAACGATCAAAAGGATTAACGATTTCATAGGTCACATCGCTATTTCCATCCACCCACTTGCCATTAATATAGCTTCTACTTGTTTCTGCATTGATCAAACGATTTGTCACTTCTTTAAATTGCTGCATGTAATAACCCCTTCCTTTTTTTAAAAGATGGTAACGCTTACAGCTTTGTTTAAAGTAAGTATAGCAACTGAATAAAATAAGGAAAGCTAGTTGTTGCTCTATGTGGAACACTTTGGACTTTTCTCAAAAAATAACGATAAAAAAGCTACGATGAACGAGCGTAGCTTCTTGTTTCTGATTAATACACAAAGTAAATTAGTATCGATGTCACAATGCCAATCCATACACTTAGTAGAATGCAATACCCCATAATGTGGCGGATATGAAGTCCGACAATACTTAAAATCGGTAACGCCCAGAATGGTTGGATGGGATTCGTCCAGGCATCTCCCCAGCCGACGGCCATCGCAACGACCGCTGGGTCAGCACCAAGCTCAATACCGGCAGGAACTTGAAGTGGTCCCTGAAGTGCCCATTGACCACCGCCAGATGGGGCAAGGATGTTGACGAGTCCTGCGGTCCAGTAAGTGAACACACCGAATGAATCGGCGCTCGAAATCGATGTCATACCGGTAATAATTGCATCGGCAAGCCCGGAGCTACCTAGTAACGCGATAATCCCCGCGTAGAATGGAAATTGTAGAATGATAGGGGAGATGGATCCGGCTGCTTCTTTAAATGCCTTTCCGTATTGTCCAAGCGAACGATGAAAAATCAAGCCCAGTGATAAAAATAGAATATTAATAAGGTTCAGGTTTAAATCCACACTTTTTGAGAACTGCAACAATACATAAATGATTCCAACTAAACCAATTAAAATTCCCAAAATAGGTGTGTTTTATAACCGTATGGCAGGCGAGTTCTTTTCATCATTCGATACGATCTCTACCTGAGGCTGTTCTGGTTTTGCTGTATATGGAATGATATTCTTTTTCGGCGCCATGAGTAGGATAAATATAGGAATAGTAATGAGTAGTGCAAAGAAAATGATAACAGTACCCGGGTGGAAGATCGTTTCTGAGGTTGGGATAACACCCATTACATCAGCTAGAAAGTGATTTTCTGTAGCGATTGTTAGAAGGATAGAACTGGAAAGTCCTGCCGTATAAAGTACGGTAGGGGCGTATGCACATGCGACCAAAAGTGGAAAGTGGGCGTTCTTATTCCGTTTTCCGACTTCACGAGCGACGATGGCACCAACAACCACCGCAAGTCCCCAGTTAATGTAATACGCGGCAGCAGAAATCAAAAACGTAAATAAATAGGCCTTTGTTGCCGTATTGGCTTTAGCTGAGATTGCCTCTAAGCCTCTCCGGACAAATGGAACCGATGCAAGCACCATCCCCGTCATAAGCAAGAGTACCATCTGCATCGTAAAAGCTAAATATGTCCAAAATCCATCCCCATACGACTGAAACAAATTCATCGGATCAGCAGGTGCCGTAAAAAAGGCCAAGACAAATACAAACAACGTCATCAACACAGCAATAACAAATGCATCTGGCAAATACCGCTGAATCACACGCGAAAAGCGTTCTGACACTCTGTTTAACATGTTTTCCCCTCCTTATTACTACAAAAGGTATGAGGGGGAATGTTCTATTATGACAAGTGTATAAGAGGATAAAAATAATTGGAGAGAGGACCTATTAAAATTGGGAAGAGCTCCGTATGACGGTAATCGTTTTTTCTACTCTTTGGATGGAGTTCAATATCAATACTGAGTTTATTAACTTTGAAGGTATGCTCCTTCTTCCCTTTTTTTTTTGAACAAACGCAGGGTCAAATGACCCTGCTCGTTGTTTATTGAGTTATGTTATTTTAAAGGTTGCTCATGATATAACTCAGGATCTGCTTTAACTTTAGGTCCTTTTTTAGGTTTTGGTCCCATATTGTCAAAACGTGCTTGATCATAGATGGCAGAACCTACGATTTCGGCTACATCTTGAAGTTTTTCTTTACTAATTTTGTCAAGTGAGTCTTCTGGTGTATGATACCAAGGCTCTGATGGACTATGAATGAATAAGGCAGCTGGAATTCCAGCTTCTGCAAATGGAACATGGTCACTTCGACCACCAGCATAAAATGGAGTAGCTTCCCCATTCAGTCTTGTACTTGATGCTTGGGCAAGCTCAGTTACAAGATTTGGTTGACCATCAAGTGTTGCCATTGTTAGATTACCTGCATCACGACTTCCTACCATATCTAAATTAAAATTTGCAATAATACGTTTGAGGTCGTCCTCTTGCAGGTTTGCCACATAATGTGCCGAACCAATTAGCCCAAGCTCCTCAGCACCAAACGTGATGAAACGAATTTCTGTATCTGTAGGAATGTCTTTAAATACACGGGCTAACTCAAGTGTCATAGCTGTGCCCGATGCATCGTCATTTGCTCCAGGTGCACCTGCCACGGAATCATGGTGCGCCCCAACAACAATTACATCATTTGTATCTTTTTTCTGATTAGTTGGCTTCTTTGTTGCAATGACGTTATGGGAAATACTTTCACCAGCTCTTGCACCTTCAACCTGAAGGGAAGCTTGAAGAACCTCTCCACTTACTAGTGCCTCATAAAGTGCATCACCTTCTGCTTTCGTTAAAGCAACAGCAGGTACATAATGATCATTCGCTTCTCCAAGAGTCCCATTTAAAGCGCCTGAAGTATTGTTGAAAATAATGACACCTAAAGCTCCTTTTTCTGCAGCATTCAAGACTTTTTCTGCGAACGAAATCTCGCCACGCTTAATAAGAGCAATTTTACCAGTAAGGT
This sequence comes from Bacillus timonensis, assembly GCF_004799755.1. Lineage (GTDB taxonomy): Bacteria > Bacillota > Bacilli > Bacillales > Bacillaceae_L > Ferdinandcohnia > Ferdinandcohnia timonensis_A. Next base: position 6,497 of record NZ_SLUB01000081.1, read on the forward strand.
CAGTGTTTTGAAGTTCTGCAACTGTCCCTAATCCTGCATAGACAAGTTCTCCCGATACATCCCCGTTTACTGTGTATGTGAAGGAACTTGGGTGGAGGGGACCGTCATAGCCATTTACCGAAAGTTCGATTGAGCTTGGAGGTGTATAGCCATAGAAGGTAAACGGTTGGATTTCAGTTTCATATCCGTAGGATTCGAATTGTTCTTTTATGTATTGAACTGCGTTGTGTTCTGCTTCCGTTCCTGCGACACGTGGTGTTTCAGAAAGGGTAGCAATGTTGTTATAAATATTGTCTACATTAAGTTGATTAATCACCTTGTGATCAAAGAACTTCTCCTTCTGAGATTGCGTCACTTCAGTTGGTTTTGCGAATACTGCAGGAGTTGCAATGGCCCCAAATGCGAGAGTGGTGGTAAGTCCAAACGATATCACTAGTTTTTTCATAAAATGCCTCCTCTTACTAGATTAATAGTATACGATAAAATTTTATATCATTTGGAAAATTCTGATAAGGGAACTTGTCCTTAGAAAAATTTAGGTCGAAACTCATATTTCCAATGAATAACGATACAACCGGGACAATTCTCCCGTGAGGAAAATACTTCCAAATTCGAATTGAATGCAAAAAAGGCTGCCTACCCAATGTACTAAAGTGGGGAAGGCAGCCTTACTGATACTCTATTTTGTTTTATGATTTATTTTTATATCATGTTTTTTCACATATTCATAGATTTCTTGATTTGTTTTATCATCATATTTTTTTACCCATTCTTTATTAGATAAATCCACAATTTCATTTCGTAGGGAGTGATATTCCTCTTTCGCTTTTTCTTTTAAATCAAAGGTGAATTTTGAAGTGAAGTATAACACTGCCCCCAAAAATAAATCCCTAGCTATATGTTTATTAGAAAACAGCATTTCGAAAAATGCAGAATTTCCAAACGCAAATGGGGTGTATAAGAAATACTTAATAATTGTGTAGAAGGCATATCCAATTAAGGTATACAAGAAAAATCTATGCATGGATTTTTTTCTATTATGCTTTTCGTTAAAATCAAGTAATCGATCCAGTGAATCTCCATCAGCCTTTGATATAGTAGTTCCTTCCTGATGCCAAGGTGCTGCAAAACTATTATCTGACATTGTACTCCCCCCTTACCTGAACTTGAATTCATCCATCATTCTATTCGTATGGTACATTTTATTTTTAGTTCAGTAGGAATATGACAAGCTTCCTGCGAAATGCTTGGATAAGCAGGATTTTTTGGTGTGAATATGGAATTTTTCGAAGGAAGCACATATGCCATTTGTTGCATGTAAAGAAAGTGGGAATGGCCATGAAGGTTTAAAATATGCAATCACAGAGAGGACAAAAACGAAACTAGAGTCTTTAATTAATAATTGTTGAATAAAATGATGAATAGGTGAAACTGGAAAGAAATACGTAACTAGGGAGGGGAAGTTATGAATTCAATATCAAGTGTTTATATGCCTAGAGCCATTTTTTATGGGAATGGTTCCTTTAAACAATTAGGGGCTGAAACTAGGAAACTAGGAACCAGCGCTCTAGTCATCAGTGACAAAATTATGGACAATCTTGGTTATGTCGATGAATGCAAAAAGATGTTAAATGAAGAAGGGATTACTTGTTCAACCTATTTAGGAATCGATTCCGAACCCACGGATCTATTTGTAAATGAAGCACTAGAAATTTGTATACAAAATAATTGTGACGTCATTATTGCATTAGGTGGCGGTAGCTGCATTGACACTGGAAAAGCTGTTGTGGTGTTGGCTACGAATGGTGGAGATATCAGTGATTTTATGGGCAACAAAAAAATGGCTGATAAAAAGGCAATTCCTCTAATTGCCATTCCAACCACGGCAGGTACTGGCTCAGAAGCAACAGATGTTACAGTCATAACCAATACAAGTAATGATGTGAAAATGATGATTAAACAACCAGCGTTTTTACCAGAAGTAGCAATTGTTGATCCTACACTCACACTTTCATCTCCTACACATATCACTTCAGCAACTGGGGTAGATGCCCTCACTCACGCCATAGAAGCATACATTTCACGACGTTCACATCCATTTACAGACACCCTTGCGTTATCCGCAATCAAATTGATTTACGACAATATTGAAGAAGTATATAAGAATGGTAATAATATAGAAGCGAGAGAAAAAATGTCATTAGGTGCCTTAAAGGCGGGTATCGCATTTTCAAATGCATCTGTTTGTCTAGTTCATGGAATGTCTAGACCGATAGGAGCCATCTTTCATGTCCCGCATGGAGTTTCTAATGCTATGCTGCTACCGGCCATTTTGGAATATAGTAAATCCGCTTGCATTAATAGGTTAGCGGATATTGGACAGTTTATTAAACCAGAGTTACGTAGTTATTCTAATGAAGAAATAGCAAATATGGTAGTTCAAGAAATAAAGAAACTTTGTATAAATTTGAATATCCCTAACATGAAGGAGTGGGGAATCGAAAAACAAGAATTAGACAAAGTAGTAGGAAAAATGGCGAAGGATGCTCTTGCCAGTGGCAGCCCTTCGAACAATCCAAGAATTCCTACTGAAGAAGAAATTATTGAATTATACCAACATTGTTTTGATTATGATATGAGTGAAGGTATGAATAAATCAAACATCTAAATAATCTCAAAAAAACTAGTTCACAGCTTCTGAACTAGTTTTATTATTTCAAATCACTACCTGCATATTACTTTAAGGCAAAAAGAAGGATTTTTCGACACAGTAATGGAAAGTATTTAACAATAGGTAGAAATTTGTCGATATGGACATGATTACTAAAGCAAAGATAATATAATGAAATTGTTGTTAAAGTAGAAACACTGTATTGTTTAAGTTTGCAAAAAATTAAATGATAGTAAAAAGCATAAATAATAAAGGAGTAAGGGAAAAGTGGCTGTGGAGGATACAATATTAATAAAAATTGGTAAATCTTATAGAGAGGGTATGTCAGCTGAAGATTTATATAATGCAACAAGTATTAGTTGGAAAATTAGTAGAGAAAAACTTCAATCAGGCGATTATAAATTCTATTGTGCAATATATAATAACAAAATTAAAGAAGTCTATGAGTTCATTGGTTATGAAAAAGATGAAAGACCAGAAAAAGAAGGACGTTATATCTTAAAAGGAAAAATAGCAGAAATGCAAATTCGGAATATCCTTTTAGACTTAGATGTGAGCAGTCTGCACAAGGGTTTAGGTAATCCAATTAAGTATGAAAATATGGAAAAACTATTAAAAATTGCTCGAACAGAAATTGGTCCAACAGAGGTTTACACTCTTCCTGAAACAGAAGAAAATAGTGAATTCTTTATTGAATCAATTCTAATTAACCTTGCAAAAAAAAATACAGAAATTAAAACAATTAGTACTCAAAAATCTAATTGGATTACTAGAGTAGATGAAAAAGGAATTTATGTTGAAACGGAATCATCTAGAGAAAAATATCAAAACGGTGAAAAAGAATCACCATGGGATTACATAACTTTTGCATTTATTATGCAGGGATGGGAGGAATTTATTAAAGTTAGAACTGCTACACAATCTGACTTTATCAAAACTAAAGGTAGATCTTCATTTCTGATGGCCTTTTTTAGTCAACTACCTTTTGTAGGAGTAACCACAAAGGAAACTAAGGTGGCAATAACCCTTAAGGAGTATACAACCGACCAATTACCTGAAGGGAATATTGAACTTACTATATCATTTTTGGATGAAATCATTAAAGATAATATTGACCCGAGAAAAATTAATTCTATTTTCAAAGAAGAGAAGATTATTAGGTTAAAATCTAGGGCGCGACAGGGATTGAAACTCTGAGGTTTCTTAAATGAAAAGCATGAACTCAATAAATTTTTAATAAATGAATATCAAACAAAATCAGATAGTAAAGTCATCTTAAGGAATCAACTAACAAAATTAGACTATTTCAACCTTGTGAGACGGATACTTCCTTTAATTGAGGAGTTACAAAAACAAGATAAATTAAAATGTTTAAAAGCTATTGGGATGCTAATTGTTCGTAGTTCCCTAAAAGATAATTTAATGAAAGAGTCTGTTGCAGAATATCGGACAAGAAATATACTAAGTTGGTTTCAGGTATTAGATATTGTAGATGAGGACTGGAATTTAATTATTCAAGAAAATGAAAGTGAGTATGCAATAAATTCAGGTGCAAGTATTGCGCAAGAGGATGGTCAGAAATTGCTTACAGCAAATGAAGTGGTTACACATATTGACAAATATATAAAAAGTAAAGGTTTCTATTTTGAAAGGGAAGAAATAATAAATCTTTTTTTAGCATTAAAAACAAAGCCATTTGTTATCCTGTCCGGAATATCGGGTACCGGTAAAACAAAAATTGTTCAATGGTTTTCGGAAAGTATTGGCGCTACTGAATCAAATGGACAATTTAAATTAATTCCTGTTCGTCCAGATTGGAACGATGGATCAGATTTATTAGGATATCGTGATATTAAAGGGGATTTTGTTGAAGGACCGTTAACTAAAGTAATAAAACAAGCAATAGTCAATCCAACGCTGCCGTATATCGTTTTATTAGATGAAATGAATTTGGCACGTGTTGAATATTATTTCAGCGACATTTTAAGTGTTATGGAGAGTAGACGCTGGGAAGATGGAGAATTAGTGACTTCTATCTTATTATCTGATGAAATTGCGGAAAAAAATATTAGCTTGCCGTCAAATTTATATATAATAGGCACGGTAAATATGGATGAAACCACCCATCCATTTAGCAAAAAAGTTTTAGATCGTGCAAATACAATAGAGTTTAATGAAATAAATTTGGACTTTCTTGATTTTTTAAATGAAATTCCAGAAATATCTCCGATTAAAATTGGTAATCGGACATTACTTGGAAATTATCTGCATTTAAAGGATGTTTATGTGGAGAATCCTAAATTAGTAGAAAAGACAACAAAAGTATTGGTCAGACTTAATGAAATATTGAAACCAATAGGTGCACAGATAGGTTACCGTGTCCGCGATGAAATATGTTTTTATTTAGCATATAGTGAATCTACAAATTTATTTTCGTTTGAACAAGCATTGGATAGATGTATCCTTCAAAAGATTTTACCAAGAGTCGCTGGTAGTGATACAAGGGTGGAGGAAGTTTTGAATAACTTATATAAATTCTGTACAAATAGATTATTTGATGAAGAAGATGTATTAGATACAGAAGAAATACGTAATCCTGAGTCCGTGACGTAATTAATAATAAATGTGCCCACAAAGCCTGATATAATAATGTTATCAGCTGATTTATGTTGATAATTTTATTTCACCAGGCAGGTGTTGAAATTGGTTAAGTTTATTTT
>NZ_SLUB01000082.1 GCF_004799755.1 Bacillus timonensis
CCGGTGTAAGTTTGAAAACATCAAACATTATCTGTCCAATCACACAAATCAAACCACCTACTGTAAATGCCCAAAAATAGGTCATCTTATTGTTCACCTCCATATTCAATCGATACCGCATGTGCAATACAAGGAATCGTTTCATTTTGCTGAAAAGAAAGAGGAGATAATAAAGCACCTGTTGCAACGACTAACATTCTTTTAAATTCACCTTTTTTCATCCGGTTTAATAAATGCCCATAAACTACCGTTGCTGAACAGCCTGCACCGCTTGCCCCTGCAAGAACGGGTTGTCCTTCCCGATAAATCATAAGGCCACAATCTTGGTATTGTTCTTCACTAATAGGAGTTCCATGCTTTTTAAATAGATCCATGGACACTTCCTGTCCGATTTGCCCAAGGTCACCGGTTACAATTAAATCGTAATAAGATGGCTCAACATTTCGTTCCTTTAAATGGGCTTCAATGGTATCAACCGCAGCTGGCGCCATAGCTCCTCCCATGTTAAATGGATCTGTCAATCCCATATCGATTACACGACCAATTGTGGCAGATGTGACATGAGGTCCTTCCCCAGAATCACTTAATAGGGCTGCGCCTGCACCAGTAACCGTCCATTGTGCCGTAGGTGGCTTTTGTCCACCATACTCAGTTGGATACCGAAATTGTTTTTCAACAGCTGTATCATGACTGGAAGCTCCTGTTAACAAATATTTCGCTCCTTTTGTATTTACAATATAAGCACCTAGAGCCAGTCCTTCCATCGAGGTAGAGCAAGCACCGAATAAGCCAAAATAAGGCGCTCCAATCGTTCTGCTAGCGAAACTTGTTGGGGTGATTTGATTGATTAAGTCCCCAGCTAGGATAAATTGAACTTGATCCTTTTGTATGCCCCCTTTTTCCATGGCTTTTTGGCAAGCCTCTTCAAAAAGGATTTTATGTGCTTTCTCATAGGAATCCTGCCCAAGCCATAAATCAGCATGAAGAGTATCGAAATCATCTGGGATAGCACCATTGGCTTCAAATGGTCCACCAACGGTTCCAGTGGAGATAATGACAGGCTTTTGTTCGAAGATCCAAGTCCGATAACCCGTAAGCATTATAAACCACCCCACTTGATTAAAATGGTTTTAATGAGCGCAATGACAAAAGCAGAAAAAACACCAAATAAAATTACCGCCCCCGCCAATTTAAATATATTACCGCCTACGCCTAGAACAAATCCTTCTGATCGGTGCTCAATGGCAGGTGATATCACCGCATTTCCAAATCCTGTTACGGGTACAGCTGTTCCAGCACCTCCGAATTGGGCCATTCGATCATATACACCAAAACCAGTGAGAAGCATCGTAATAAAAATCAACGTACCTACCGTCGGATTTCCTGCCGTTTGCTCAGTAAAATCAAAATAATAAATGTAAAAGTCTGTAATAAACTGACCAATCAGACAAATAAGGCCACCGGTTAAAAAGGCCTTTATGCAATTTTGAACAACAGGTCTTTTGATTTCTCGTTGTTTTTGCAACTTTTGGTATTCCTGTTGTACAGGAGTGAGTTTTTTCTTTTGATTGTTAGACATAACTCTACCCTTCCTCTTAGGTTTGTTCTTTCATAAGACTTTTCAGTTTGTTCAAATCCTTTTTCAGGTTCTTCTTATTCGTATCATGTTGTTGTAACTTTTGTTCGATTTTTTCAAGCTCCCAGAACATTTTTTTATCACTAGACACAAATACTTTATAATCTGGATACATTCCTTCCAAGTCAGATTTTACTGACTTCTCGATATTTTTTAAACGGAAACGGTTGAAATTTTCGACTTTTACCGCTACTAAAAGCTCCTTATTTGTATTTACTGCCTTTACATCCGAAATTTCTTCCTTGGTAATAATCTTTTCTTTAGCATGATTAGAAACAGATTGTTCAATTGGTTTACTTGTATGTATTTGTGAAATACTCGAATGATTTTTCTCACCTACCTGATTATCGTTTCCGTTACACCCTGAACCCATTCCGATAAGGATTAAAATGAAAAATAACATTTTCACTTTCATGAAATCACCTCCATGTATTACCAGTATTGGGATGCTAAAAAAAGGTTGGCCTCTCAACCAACCTTTTCGCCATACTCATTATTGTTGTTTGTATTGAGGTTCTTCTTGTTCGATTTGTTGAACACGTGGTTCAACATTATCAATAACAGATTGGGTTTGGGTAGCAGCATCTTGATAAAGTTGCTTTGCTTGTTCATTATCTGTACTAAGAGCAAATGTTTCAAAGCTAGCTTGAGCGCTTTTTAATCCGGCTAAAGCTGTTTTAACGTCACTGATGACTGTCATGAATAACACCTCCTATATTTTATTTTGACTTTTATTAGATTGCAGTATAAAAAGATTTTTATTCATTGAATTTTATCAGACTTTAAATATTTAAAAATTTAGATATGTAATTTTCCACTGCTTTTGGAAAAGATACACATGTAAGAAAAAGCGATGAGAGGAGGATAGTGAAAATGGACAATTAAGTTATTAATAAACGGATTAAAATACAGAAAATTTATTCGTAGTTACTATGTGTCTTGGAAATTGTTACATTGCAGGGAATTCCTTTTCAAACACAGTGAAGGACTTGTCAATGGAGCATTTTACAATTTGTTTGTCTCATTAATATTTTTTCAATAAACAAGAAAATGGTGAAAAAAGCGAGGTATACATTAGTAATGTACAAGGACTATACTGAAAATATTTTAGGAACAAAACCACGAGCTAGACATAAGAAAATAATTGAAAATTATTTAGATCAAAGTTTTACCAATCCTATCATACATAAGGAAATTCATGGTGACAAAGTCTATGTCCCCTTAGATTTAAACAGGGTCTGGAATAGGATAAATTAATATTTAGTTTAGCCACAAATACTCCCCACCTACGTGTAGGTGGGGAGTATTTAATGCTATCTAGAGGTGGGGGGGTCTTTAAAACTAGTCTAAAACACCTGCATATTTTTGACCGCTGTGTGGCAATCTACCTAAAGTGATTACAACATTGTTAACAAGGAGGAAACATCATGCAACAAATGCAGACGGGTATGAATAATCAACAAGCACAAGCTTTAATGACACAACCGCCTGAAATAATGTCAACAAAGGATCATCTCTATGTAAACGATATGTTAAGCTGGAATTTACTTGCGATGAAGAAAATGCATTTTTTCGCTCAACAATGTCAAAATCCCGAAGTAAGAGCAGCACTTGAACAAGCTGGACAAATGCATGATCGACACTATCAACAGCTGCTTCAACAGATGCAACAGTATGTAACTCAACCTTCACAAAATATGAATCAATAAGGAGGAAACTATAGTGGAAAATAATACTCCAAATAGGATTAAAAATCCTGAAACACCAGTCCCTAAGACGCCGCAAATGAACGATAGAGATTTTCTAAACGATGCCTTAACTACGGAAAAATATATATCTTCCTCATACTCGACTGCATTAAAAGAAGCTAGCCATGAATCGTTGTATCGTACAATAGCGTCTGTTTCCCAAGAAACAGAAGACTGTCACCGCAATCTATATAACTTAATGTTTAAAAACGGATGGTACGGTTTGGAAAAAGAAACTCCACAAACTATTCAACAATCGGTTCAGCAATTTTCTAACTACATGCAAAGTCAAGATCCATATAGAGGTAATGTAATACAATAAAAGAACACGTGTTTCAAGAAGAATAAACTCAAGGTAAAACAACAATAGTTATGCGAGACAAAAGGTTGGTTAGTTGTTAACCAACCTAGAAAATAATTTAGAATTTACAACAATCGAAAGGGCGGCGGTAAGATGAATCTTAAGTGGATGAAACTTTTATCAACGGTTTTTCTTTCAATTTTCTTGTTATTAGGGTGTAATAATGGAGATGACGATAATAATCCACCACCGGAGGATGTAACTCCAGGGACAGAGGAACCAATTGAAGATCCTATCGACGCAACAGATTCAGATACTATTGATCAACATAATGTCACCCCTGATACAGAAGAACCAATTGAAGATCCGATCGATGCAACAGATCCAGATACTATTGATGAACATAATGTCACCCCTGATACAGAAGAATCAATTGAAGATCCTGAAGACGCAACAGATCCAGATACTATTGATGAATAAGTTTATACACCGTTTGTTCTCAAACGGTGTTCTTTATGTATCAAGATTCAAGGATGTTAATAAGAAATTTAATACTTATATTGCAGCATTTTCTAATAACAAATTTATAGAGGTGTCTCATGACAAAATTACGAAAGTCCTTATTGGTTACTGTTTCCGTACTTATTCTTCTATCCATAGGGTTATTATTCATAGTACCAAATACAAGAAACAAAGAGAATCCCGAAAATAAAACAGTTGCTGTCAAAAACAAATTTAATCCCCCTATAACCAATGTCCAAAATGTTGAATACGAAAAAAATGTTCTTCAAATAAACAGCCTTTCCATGGGTCAAACCGTCAAGAATCAATTAAAAAATGATCCTTCCGTTTTTCTAATTAAACACAATGAAAAAACTGAGAGTCATTATATTAAGAAAGAAGTAAACGTTACATTCAAGACTCTTCCCTCAACAAAGGAAATAAAAAGGATAACACAGGAGATAAATGGCACTATCATTAAAAAGCTAAATTCTACGATTGTTTTTCGTTCTAATACGCTTTCGACCAAGGAACTTATTGAATATTTTAACAGACAGGCTATGGTTGAATTTGCTGAACCCAATTATCTTTATCTGCAAAATCAAATTGGACTTCCTAATGATTTGCTATATAGAGAACAATACCAATGGAACTTATCGGCAATTCAAATATTGAAGATTGCCTACCAGTTGATACCCCTTATTAGGGGTTTTTCTTTTAGAGATTTGAAGCTGGATTAATATGAATGAAATTTTGCACATTCTGAAATATAGTGGAAAGAATAGCACATTATATCAGATTTTTAGCCGAACGAATTTGAAAATTGGAATCCGATATAATGTGCTCGTTTACAGAAGAGTTAGGAACACCTCTATTTGAACGACTAGGGAAACGGATCTTCCTTACAGAATCTGGTATGAAATTAAAAAATTATGCTGAAAAAATGATCAAGCTTGATAAAGAAATGCGCCATGCAGTAACAGGAGAAAATAAACTAAAACCAATCTTGACAATTGGTGCACAAGAGAGTCAATGTACGTACCGACTACCAGTAATACTACAGAAGTTTAAACAATTGCATCCTCAAGTCGAACTAGTATTTAAACCTGTCCATACGAGCGAAATCGCAAAGAACTTATTACAAACTGATATCCTAGACTTGGCATTCATCACCGATACACGAAAAGTTTTGCCAACCATTCATACTGAAACTTTGCTAGAAGAGGATTTAGTTTTAGTTGCATCACACACACATCATTTGCATAGAAAAGAAAAACTGACATTAAAGGCAATAGCACAAGAAACGATTTTATTAACCGAAAAAGGCTGTTCTTATAGAACACAATTTGAAAGTAAATTCCAGCTAGAAGGGATATACCCAGACCACGTAATCGAATTTGTTAGTATTGAAGCAATTAAACAATGTGTGATTGCAGGGTTGGGCATTTCTCTTCTACCTAGAATGGTTGTGGAAAAGGAACTTAACAGTGGATCGTTATTCAAATTACCTATCCCTTTAGCGTTGAACCCAATTTTTACAGAGATGGCTTGGCATAAAGACAAGTATATCCCCTCTTGAGGATTTTATTGAAATTGCTCACATGCAATATAATAGCTTTCAAAAAGAAATGAAAGAATCCTGAGGTATTTTCTTCAGTATTCTTGTAAGTAAAGATCAAAAGGGCTATGTTTGAACAACTTAATCTTTCGATTATTAGAATATCTATGTTCACTATAGATAAACAACCCAATTTCCTAATATGCCTTCTTTGATGATTGTTAACACATGTTAAACATCACTCTTCAACTAATCTGCTCAATTCGTATTATAATGTTAGCCAGAATGCTAAATATTTTCTTGTTGACCATTTTAGATAAACCACATCAACAAAAAGGTTTAAGGTTAGGATGCTTTTTTATTACCAATATTAGAATCGATAAACTTAAAGTACGGCAGAAAAGTTCCCAATAAAGACATTGTACAAATAATGGTTCCTATCAAAAAGTACATTGGCCGTATTCCCCAGACTTCACTTAAGAAACTGCCTATAAATACACCTAACGGCATTGCTCCTCTTATAATAAATAGACGAACCGAGGAAACCTTACCCATCAAGTTGTTTGGCACAGTTTGCTGAAATATAGTTATATTTTGCACACTAAAAAATGCCATAGCTATTCCAGCAATAACCTCAGTGAAAAGTGCAAAAATGATGCTATTGTTAAGGCCTAATGATATAAATGTTAGACCTCCTATTACTAAAGACCCTAACATTATTACCCTGCGACTTTTATATGTAACTTTTCCAACTAGTATTGAACCAATTACATAGCCCAATGGGAAACTTGCCATAAAATAACCATATTCGGAAAAACTCCCAGATAATTCTTCAGTTATATATGGGAGAGTAACCACCATTGTTACTCCTACTCCAAACTGAACAAAAGCTAAAAAGACCCCTAGCCAAACTATTATTGGTTGTTTGAAGAAATAGGATATACCTTCTATGAATTGTTCCATCCACGTTTTCCGTACATTATTTGGAACTTTTGTCTCTTTTATAAATAGCAATAATGTTCCACTTGTGATAAGTGATGCACTAACAAAAATTAATGTAGGTGTTACACCTGAGTACTCTACAACGAAACCGCCCAATATTGGAGCAATGAACGTCATTAATCTAACCGTTCCATCAATATATGCGTTGGCTACACGTAATTGATCTTTTTCCACAATTATTGGTGTTATTGCTTGATTAGCCGGTGTATAAACAGGAGTTATTAACCCGACTATTATTTGAACTGCAAAAATATGCCACTTGTCCAGTTCGCCAATTATCAGTGCAATTAGTGGTATTAGGAATATTAGTCCTCTTGTCCATTGAGAAAATATCATAATCCACTTTCGACTCCATCTGTCAATAAATGGGCCTATAAACAATTGTAGAATGAGTGAAGGTATAAAATATAGTAGCCACATACTTCCTAAGGCAATTGTAGAATTCGTAAGTTGATAGATAAGAATTGAGTTACAAAATGTTCCAAAAGCACCTCCTAATTCAGAGATACCATTTCCAACCCAAACGAAAACAAATGAGCGATTCTTTAAAATGTTACTATTCATATCCATCCCCCGTTATAACTATTACCTATTTAAAAAAAGATTTAACTCTTTTGATAGAATTTCAACAGCTTTCCTTTTAAGTGAATACTTAGAATCACTAATATTCACTAATTTAGCTGCCCTTAATATCTTCAAGTGATGATGGATTGTTGACTTGCCGATGTTTAATTGATTTGTAATATCATGTAAGGTGCGGTCTTCTTCATATAACAGTTTTACAATTCTCATACGAATCTCGTCTCCTAGTGCCTTATATTTAAGTACCAGAAAATTGTTTGGAGTGTATCTATCATTAGGAGAAATACTTTCGTTTGCAACAGGGTAATAAAATACTTTTGTACCCTCAATATCAGCTTCAATATTCCAAGGCCGATAAATGTATTGAGGGATTAAAAGAACATCGTTTACACTTGGTTCCGGCAAATAAATAACGCCACCAGTTGCCCATTCAACCAGTTCTTCAGGAGTTAATTTTTCCAGCATCTCTTTTTTCGTTTCATAGTCAGTTCGTAGAATTGTGTTAAATTTATATGAATCTTTCTTTATAACAGTCTTATACCATCCATTCATTACTCCTATAAGATGTCTTTTTAGATGCTTAATATCAGACCTTCCAATGAATTCAATATACCGAGGATAAAAGGGATTGTCGGATGTTAACACTTTCATTTCATTTAAAGCCGATTCCTCACCTAATGCAGCTTTATATCTAATATCTTGAAACTCCATTCCGATAAAAGGTAAACAAATAAATTTTAGGTCATTATCCGGAACGTCCATTATGTAAGATTCAAACTCCGACAAATCAGAAAACCTCTTCTTATGTAACAATTGCAGTAATGCTTTCCAGGTATTATTCCTTTCTACATAATCTAAATGATCTAGTAATTCTTTTGATAATGAACTCTTGATATCATCCCAATAATCTAATGGTTGGTCTAATGTATTGATTATTGGGGTATTTGTGATTGCAGCTATACCCAGAGCACATTCCCACAAAACAGAGTAATCGAGTAAAACTTTGTAAGTTTCTCTCTTCCTACTTGTCAGATTTAAAACATCCATATATAACACCATCTTCCTAAATATACTTATGTTATATTCTATAATTATCGAATTTTAAATTCAATATTTTTAGAACATAATGTTAACATAGAATTAAAAAAGAACCCATCCTTTATTAGAAATGGGTTCCTTGATCTGGTGCTATTAAGCTAAACGGCTCGCTAGCAGAATAAGAAGTTTATTTAGCCCCATTAACAATGAGGTTTGCTCTTTCAAAGGGTTTATGTTCTTCAATATAAAGGTCTTCTGAAATCATCCAATTATTTTCCCACATAGCACGAGCCTCTTCTCCGTCTCTTAGAAGGCCTCGTGAAATCCTTAGTTCTCGCGGGCAATCAACCCATATAGTAAAATCGTATTTTTCAGCTAATTCCTTACGAATAGAATAAACACCCTCTATTATGACAATTCCCCCAATGGGGACAGTATGCCATTCTGCTAAACCATCCGTCTCCCAATCATATCGCTGATAATATCCTTCTTTGTTGTGACTAATAGGTTCAAGAACCTGACTTAATATGCGTTTCCAATCAAAATCTGCACCAATCGGCTTTTTCTCTGGATGTGTGTTCATAATTTGTGAGGATGGTAAATAAAAATCATCCATATGTACAACAGTTACATTGGTACTTTTTTCCATCAATTTATTTGCGAATGTACTTTTTCCTGAACCCCCACAACCATCTATTCCAATTAACAAGGTTGATTGTTTCCTAGGAATTGAATCTAATGACCTAACCAATTGTTCAAGATTATTAAATTCACCTTTTTTTGTTTTGAATCCCACTCTATCACCACTTTTAAATTGATTATCCATCTAATTTAACTACTTTTTATGAATTGTTATTACACCAAATTATAAAGCTTCAGTCAGGTTTATGGTTAATTAACGTTATTTCCGTTATGGTAAGCACGGAATTGACTCGGTGTTAGTCCTGTATTTCGTTTAAATGCATTGTAAAAACTAGAGACGCTTTGATAGCCTGTTTGATAACCAACCTCCGTACTATTAAGGTTCGTCGTTAAAAGAAGTTCCTTTGCTTCATTTACTCTTATCTTCTCTAAATATATACGTGGTGTATACCCTGTTCTTTCTTTGAATATACGATTTAAATGAAAACGACTAACCCCAACCCTTGATGCAATTTCATGTAAAGGCATATTTTGAACATAATTATTTTTTATCAACCTTTTAGTATCTTCCAAAATGCTTTCAAAAGGGTCATATGTTTTTATATGTAGATCGGGTCGGCATCTTTTGCATGGTCGATAGCCTGCACTTTGTGCTTCGTTCGCATTTGGAAAAAAAGAAACATTTTCGCAATTAGGAACCTTAGACTTGCAAGAAGGACGACAAAATACTCCTGTCGTCTTTACCGCGTAAAAAAATTTCCCGTCATATGCTGGATCACATGAAACTGTAGCTTGCCACATAATATCTTTTGAAAGGTTATTTTGTTCCTTCATTAAATTTTTATCCTCTCTTGTAGGAGAAAGTTTTCTTACTAAAAATCATATAAATCGTATATAAAACCACAACAATTATAGGTACAATTATATACAATTGAAAAAATGGAAGAATTAGTAAACATAAAATAAAAGAGGTTAACGATGCCCACCATGCTGGTGTGTACTTTCTAAATAATTTAAGACCCGCAGCCATTGAAAGAACATAAACTAGAACCCCAAGGGAAGTAGGTATAAACAAAATATCATCAAAATTCAAAGATAAAGCCTTCGTCACTAAAACACCTACGACCGAAAAACAGATAACAAATAATACCATCCGTCTTGGAATTTGAGTAGTTTCATGATTACTTGAAAAAAACTTTGGAAAAGCACCATCCCTACTTAATGAATAACCTAATTGTGTTAGGCTGGCAACAAAAGCATTTGATGTGCCTGTACAAATAATTAAAGCTAAAATAGCCGTGACGTATTTAGCACCTAAGCCTACTGTATCCCCCATTATAACACCAATAGGAGAAAGATTTCTTTCTTGAATCCCATATGTCGCTGTTCCAATAGTAACAAGGCTTAACGCTAAAAATAATAATCCAATAACTATTGCACTAACAACTGCTCCTTTGACAAGATCCGTTTCTGGTTTTTTAAAGTGCTCGGCTAAATTACAAATCGCTTCCCAGCCGAAAAATGACCAAAAAATAACCGTTATAGCACTCCCAACAGAAAACCACCCATTCGGTACAAAGGGAGTAAAATTGCCCCATTCTATTCTCGGAAGTGACACAAATATTGCTGCAAGTAAAAGTATCAGTAATAAAGAACTTAAAATTAATGCAACTTTACCACTAACGTTTACGCCATAATAATTGGAAACACCTGCAATTGCCATTATAAAGATTGCAATTAAAGTTGTTTCAAAACCGAAAAATCCAAATGCCTGACTGACGTAATAAGCACCGGTTAAAGACACAACTGTTTGACCGACTGCAGCTGTTACAAAATAAAACCAGCCAACGATATTGCCAAGATGATATCCAAAAGATTTTCTAACAAAGGTTGCCGCTCCACCAGCATCAGGGTATTTTTTTGCCAAATTTGCAAAAGAAAAAGCAAGCGGAAAGCTAATTATTATAACAATAAGCCAAGATACAATAGATGCAGGCCCCGCCATTGAGGCTGTTACCCCCGATAAAAAAAGGACACCCGAACCTAGTATAGCGGCAATATATAATGCAATTCCTTGAAATAGCCCAATAGATTTATTATTCATAACCTCATCCCCTCTATAGCAATTAGTGTACTAGAATAGAGGTTAAAAACTCTTCCTTTTTTTGCGTTCTAATTCTTTTAATAAAGTAAGCAAAGAATATGTTTCCATAATATTATCCGATTTATAGTATGGTAGGTGTTATCTTTTTCTTGGTTCGCTGTTAAGTATTTGCGTGGTTGTCGGCCGCGCGGGGCGAGGTGGCATCCTACACGATATTCGGATTACCCGAAAAATACCAATTAAGATAAAGAAACGCTGTTACTAATTCAACAGCGCTTCCTAATGAATTTATAGAATAGAATTAAAAGTAGATAGGCTTGTTATTTTGATAGCGTTTAGCCAAAACAGCAATTAATGAATTGGAATATTTTGAAGTAACAAATATAGAAATTAGTTTTGATAAGAAAAGATTTAGATAAGAAAAACCGGGCATAGCCCGGTCCTTTTCATGGTTAGAGAATATCCGATAATTTGTACTCTATGCCATGTATCCCTTTATAATACTCTGGATACATTTTACCCCCACATTTTTCACATGCAAACATAGGAGGAATTGTCGGATCTCCATCATCCATTAAATCGAAATCCCTTACCACGTTAATAGGAATCTCTTCTTTCTCATGACACGTCAAACAAACATAGCTGACGCTCTGTTGCTTGGACTGGTTTAGGC
>NZ_SLUB01000083.1 GCF_004799755.1 Bacillus timonensis
AGTACATGCTTAATTGTTTTCTGCTTTTAAGCATAAAAAATCCCCCTTTTTGGTGATAGTTTTTCGACAACTCTATTTTACCAAAATCGGGGGTTTTTTGTATTTTTTTATGAAAACCTACGGTTTTCCAGTTATTTGGAAACGTTTTTCAGTGACCTCGGACGGTTCTTGTGGCTCCAAATTTTTGGAGCCGCAGGAACCGTCCCTCTGGACCCTTTCTATCTAGTAAATTCTAAATGTTGTTGAAGCGGCACTGCTCGAATATCCGCTTTTTGATGCGGTTGCGTCTAGTCGGTATGTTCCCGTTGCTGTGGAATAGTTTGTGCCAATTGACCAAGTGGCCACACCTGACGAGTTTGTTGTTGCGGAAGATGTAACAGTTGTGCCATTTGGCCGTGTGATTTTGAAGTTAACGGTTGCATTGGCAACTGCCGCCCCATTCGAATCTTTTACCGTGCTTGTGACATAGACTGTTTCCCCACGGTAATAGTAGATATAGTTCGTTGATACTGTTGTGACTGTTTCCGTTGAGGATGGTGGTGGTGGAGTTGTTCCGCCTCCTCCAGATGCGGCAACAACTGCTGCATGGGCATCCACGATTCCATACCCGTATTGCGTAAAGCTACCAGTCTCTTGTGCAGTATCACGTAAAATTTGTCTGGCTTGTGAGACTGAAATGTTTGGATTAGCCGCTCGTATTAAGCCCGCAACCCCAGCAACATGTGGCGTTGCCATCGATGTTCCGGATAAAGTGGCATATCGACTTTTTGGATAGGTGCTATAAATACTTGAGCCTGGTGCCATTAGTTCTAACCCAGATCCGTAATTTGAAAAGCTTGAGCGCGTTCCGCTTGAAGTTACCGATCCAACCGCAATTACACTACTATATGCAGCCGGATAGGAAATACTAGATGCACCATCATTACCAGACGCTGCTACCACAATGGTTCCCTGGGCAGTCGCAGTTTGAACCGCTTCATCCATGCTTTGGTTATACCCACCGCCACCTAAAGACATATTAATGACATCTGCATCAATATCGGCAGCATATAAAATTCCCTGGGTGATTCCGTATAAAGAACCAGAGCCATCGTTACCTAAAACCTTCACAGGGATAAGAGTTGCATTTTGCATCACACCTGAAACTGAGCCATAACTCGCAATCGTTCCTGCCACATGGGTGCCGTGACCTTGAACATCCATCGTCGTTCCACCTACAAAACTTCTACCTAAGCTAGTATTTACAAAGTTTGCAAGACTAGGGTGATTATGATCAATCCCTGTATCCAATACTGCAACTTTAACCGCACTTGACCCATTCGTAATCGTCCAAGCTTGTGGCGCCTTAATCATGTCGTAATGCCATTTTTGATTTTGATGCACGGCTTGGATTGTGGCTGTTCCTTCAATGGCCATCATCTTATAGTTTTCTGAAATATATCTAACTTTGAAACCAAGATTCATTAACTCTTTGCGCAATTCATTTTTTGCAAGAGTACTAGATTTGAAATTGTCCGGAGAGTATTTTACTAAGTAGACCAAGCCCATTTTGTCGACTACTTTTTTGTTAAAATTTTTGCTGATAAGTGGTTTGACTGAAGTATCTTCTACATGGAGAGTGTCAATGATTGAGAATCCTTTCGCTTTTAGGACATCTTCCTGTCCCTTAAGACTATCTGCACTTTGAATCGTGAGATCAGCATTTCCTTTTTGTTTCGGTTCAACCGAGACGATGAGTTCGCCTTCAACAAAATCTAAGTTCCCTTTCCCAACATTGTCTGGTTGATTAGCAAAGGTTACCCCTGCAAACATCGATAACATGAGTAAAAGAACAATCGAAAAACTAACTAATTTCTTCATCCACATACCTCCAATTTTTGGTTGGTCAAACAAAGAATATGGTATTTGTAAATGGCACGCTCCCTTCTATGTATCATATCTACAGTTAAAAAGTAAAAAAGACATCTTTTGAACTTTCTTACTTTGACTGTCGTGAATTATGTAACGGGAAAGTTAAGTTTTAGGAGATTAGTTGAATTTCGTGGATAGAAAAGTGTAATGGACTCTGCCCTCCATTACACTACAATTTTTCAATCGAAGACGTCAATATCATTTTCAATATTCAGTTATTTGTTACCACAAAGTTTTTCTCACAACAATTCTATACAAGCCCAAATATCTAAAACTGGTAGTATAAAAGCCTTTCATATGCATTCACCGCGTTGGTGCGTTAATAGAAAAATCAGGTACTTCCCATAAAAGAAGTACCTGTTTCGTTAGTGTAATGAGATTCATTCTATTTGTAATTTCCTCTATCTGTGGGACAGGGAACCTGTCCCTCCGTCCCAGCTGAAGATCCAGTTTTGTGATATCATTTGTTTTAGGGTAAGAGCTTGATCTTCGTTGAGCTTTAGATTTTCAATACTTGTTTCTGTTAGTTGATAGTCTTTGTCTTTCACTTTTCCAAATCGGAGTTTGATCAGGTTTTGAAGCCCCTTGAACGTTACATATTTTACCTTATATCCTTCCAACAGTATTGACCGAAATGACCTTATATCCTGCTCGGCAAGTTTCAGTAATTCATTAAAATCGAAATGCTCATGCAAATCCTGCCATCCATCCACATTGCCCTGCTCAATCTGAGCAAGTATTTCATTATTAGAAATACCGTTACTTCGAAGGGTTTCAATCATATAGGCATCCATTAATGTAATTTTTTGTAGTTCCACTAGAGTTCCCCCTATTCGTTTCTATTTATTAATCCCATCTGTGGGACAGGGAACCTGTCCCTTCGTCCCTTATTTATTTTCGACAAGTTGTTTGTTTTCAGCGTTCATTGGATAGAAACATGAGACAAGATGTCTGTTGTCACCATCCGTCGCTTTTAGGACTGGCACGTCTTTCTTACAGGCTTCAGTGGCGAAAGGACATCTAGTATGGAAAACACAGCCTGTTGGTGGGTTGCTGGGAGACGGAAGTTCTCCCTTTAACATGATTCGCTGACGCACTTTTTCTTTTTCCGGATCTGGCAATGGAATCGCTGATAGCAATGCATTTGTATATGGATGTTGTGCATCCTTGTAAAAAGATTCACTATCGGATATTTCCATCACTTTTCCTAGGTACATGACTGCAACCTTATCAGCTATATGCTTGATGACTGATAAATCATGGGCAATAAAGACATAGGTTAACCCAAGTTCTTTCTGTAGATCTTCGAGCAAATTAATTACCTGTGCTTGTACCGATACATCTAGGGCACTAACTGGCTCATCAAGGACCATCAATTTTGGATTGAGTGCAAGTGCGCGGGCAATGCCAATACGCTGGCGCTGACCACCGGAAAACTGATGGGGCAGTTTATGATAGTCATCTGCCTTTAAGCCAACGAGATCCATTAATTCTAATACTCGACGTTCCAAATGATCTGTTATGCGATATGCTTTTAGTGGGGCTGCAATAATATCGCCGGCTTTCATCCTAGGGTTTAAACTGGTAAATGGATCCTGGAACACCATTTGAATATCTCTTCTAAGCTGATGCATTTGCTTATGATTATAGGTAAGGATGCTTTCACCCTCAAACAAAATATCACCAGACGTTGGTTTAAGGAGTCCAAGGATTGTTCGGGCAAGGGTACTTTTACCACAACCTGACTCGCCGACAATTCCAAGTGTTTCCCCTTGATTTACAGTTAAATTCACGCCATTAACTGCCTTGACATAATTTTTCGTTCGACTGAACATCCCTCCCTTAACAGGAAAATGCATGTTCAAATCGCGTATTTCAAGTAGTGGACTAGTCATGAATCGGAACACCCCTTTTATCTTCGGAAATTCTGAACTGTTCCTTCTTTTCGTCAAATTCCTGTTGCGACAAGATACAAGCCGCCCAATGGTCTTCCCCTCTTACGGTTAACTGTGGATCTACCGCCAAACATTTTTCGGTTGCAAATGGACAACGCGGATGAAAATTGCATCCCTTCGGCGGGGACACTAGGTTCGGTGGCTGTCCCTCGATATTAATGAGGCGTTCATGTGCTGTTGCATCTAAACGAGGCAAGGAGCGTAGGAGCGACCAAGTGTATGGCATCGACGACCGGTAGAAAATGTCGTTTACGGAGCCATTCTCCACAATCCTCCCCGAATACATGACTAACACCTTATCCGCCATTTGTGAAACGACTCCTAAATCATGGGTAATGATGATAATAGCCGTCCCATACTTCTTTTGTATGTCTCTCATTAATTCCAAAATTTGTGCTTGAATCGTTACATCCAAAGCAGTTGTCGGTTCATCTGCAATCAATAATTTCGGATTACAGGCAAGGGCAATGGCAATAAGCACGCGCTGTCTCATCCCCCCGGAAAACTGATGGGGGTAATCATGCATCCTCGCTTGCGCATCCGGAATTCCAACATCTTTTAATAACTCAATCGCACGATCCTTCGCTTTAGAACGTGACATCTTTTGATGAGTCAAAATGGCTTCAACCAGTTGATCACCAATTTTAAAGACAGGGTTTAAACTAGACATCGGATCCTGGAAAATCATTGCAATCTCATTTCCGCGAATTTTTCGTAGCTCCTTTTCCGAAAGCTTTAGCAAGTTTTTTCCCTCAAATAAAATCTCACCCTCTGGATAAAAGGCAGGCGGTTTTGGGTTTAACTGCATGATTGAATGGGCTAAAACGCTCTTCCCACTACCGGATTCCCCAACAATAGCAACCGTTTGTCCTGCTTCCACGGTAAATGAAACACCATCCACCGCATGAACAATTCCTGCATCTGTATCAATTTGTGTCTTTAGATTCTTTACTTCTAGCATTGTCTGTATCCTCCTTTCGTCTAGGCTGCTTCAATCTGTTTATTCGTCCAACGTTTCTTCCTTTTCCCCATACCTTTTGTATGTGGATCGAAGGCATCTCTTAATCCATCACCAAGTATATTTAAAGCAAGGACCGTGATAACAATAGAAATCCCAGGAAAAATGGAAAACCAAGGGGCAATCGAAATATAGATTTGCGATTCCTGAAGCATATTCCCCCATGTTGGTGTAGAAGGTTCAACACCGACACCTAAAAAGCTCAATGCCGCTTCTGCCAAAATGGCTTTAGCAAAAATAAACGTTCCTTGCACAATAATAGGTGATAGTACATTTGGCAACACATAACGAGTCAAGATGACAGGGTCACTGACTCCCGAGGTTTTTGCCGCTTCAATGTATTGAATTGAATTGATCTGCAAAACAGCTGAACGGACAATCCGTGTCATCACAGGAAAGAACGAGAAGGACAACGCAATGATGATATTCGTCACACTTCCCCCAAGTGCAGCCACTAACGCCAATGCTAACAGCAATGACGGAAATGCAAGCATTCCATCTATAATACGCATGATTAGAAAGTCAGCTTTTTTATAATAGCCAGCAATCAAGCCGGTAATTGTTCCTAATACGGTAGAAATCAGTGCTACACTTAAACCAACAAGTAAGGAAATTCGCGAAGCAACTACGGTTTGCCCAAAAATGTCTCTCCCGAAATGATCCGTACCGAACCAATACTTTCCAGATGGAGCTAGTAACCGCTGCGCGGAATCCATTTTAGATGGAGAAACAGGTAGCCACCACGAAGCTGTGATTGTTCCAACCGTAAGCAAAACCAGTATCCCAAGAGCGATCAGATTTCGTTTTTTCTTAAACATACGAAAATCCCCTTTTTTTAATTTTTTAAAAATCAGGTTCAGTCATACCTAATTCTCGGATCTAAAAATGCATACAAAAGATCAATCAGTAGATTCACAATAACGTAGACCACGGCAATGAACAGGACAACCCCTTGTATAACCGGATAATCTCTTCGATATATGGAATCAATTAGAAGCTGACCAATTCCAGGGATGGTGAACATTGTTTCGATAATAACCGTTCCCCCTAGCAAACCTGCTACCGTTACACCAATAACGGTTGTTGTTGGGATGAGAGCATTTGAAAAGACATGCTTCATTAAAACGATGCTCTCTCTTACTCCCTTCGCACGGGCGGTTTTCGTATAATCTTGATTAACTGACTCCAACATGCCATCGCGAAGCATCCTAGCGATAAGTCCAATTTCAACCGCCGCTAAGACAAATGCAGGTAAAATTAAATGATAGATCCAGTCAATAAAGCCTTCTGCAATCGGAACATATCCAGCCACTGGAAAAATAGGTACTGCTACCCCAAGTCCTAAGACCAGTAACAACGCGAACCAAAATTCCGGAATGGATGTTCCAACAAGAGAAAAAGAAGTGAACAAAGGATCTAAAAATGTATTTCGGCGCCAAACTACAAAAATAGCAATTGGGATCGCAATGAATAAGGCAATCGTCAAGGAAGTGATCATCAAACTAAATGTTGGGCCAATCCGATCCATAATGACGTCAGTAACCGGTTCAGAGGAATAGATAGATTCGCCAAGATCTCCCACAAAAATATTTTTAATCCAATCAACAAATTGCAAGGCCATTGGTTTATTTAACCCCATTTGTTCTTCTAGCTGTGCAACCGCTTCTGGTGAGCTATCTTCACCCAGGATGAGATAGGCAGGGTTACCTGGAGTAAGGTGGACAATCAGAAAGACAATCACACTAACAATGAACATAACGGGAATGATAGAAATAAATCTGCGTATTGTGTATTGCAGCAATGTTTTTCCTCCTCTAACTCATACTTTTACTAAGTTAAAAAAGGAAGTCACGTCATAACATTCCCTGACACGACTTCCCAGTTTGATCCTATTACTTATTGATTCTTCCATGTATTCCAGAATCGTTGGCCAACCCAATTATCGTAAACTGGAATTTTTTCACTCTTAATATCTAATTTCGTTTCATTCGCAATTTTTATAAATGGAAGCTCATCATTTACAGTTTGGTTCATGTCTGCTAATATCTCTTTTCTTTCGTCTGGAGATGCTGTTACACCCCATTTATTTAGGAGACTACCCCAACGCTCACTGTTGTACCAACCACTACTTGCTGTATCCATCACAAGCATTCCTAGTTCACTAGGTGAGAAACGGGTAGACCATCCAACCACAACTAAATCCCAGTTTGCAGGATCTTGCCATTTTTCAAGATATGTTGCCCATTCATATGGTACTAACTCGACTACAAAACCTATTTCTTCCATTTGTTGTTTCATCATTTGTGAGATTCGTTTATACGTATCTGAATCATTTGAGAACATAATTTTAACTGGTTCTCCATTGTAATCAGACTCTTCCAGTAATTGTTTAGCTTTCTCTTTGTCGTATGCTAAATAGTCATCTGAACCTTGATAACTGTATAGTTCTGTTTGTTCCGGATCAAATAATGCACCATCTAGTTGATAAAAATCCGGATTTCCATAGGTTGACTCTGCAATTGCTTTCTTATCTAAAACAAGACTTAATGCCTGACGTACTTTCAAGTCATTAAATGGTGGTTCTGATTGATCTGGAGTCGTAACAGAATATCCATTAATATAAGTGACTGGATCAATATTTGGAGTTGCTTCAACTACCTCATATAAGTCAGTTGGAATTGATTGAGCATAATCATAAATTTCTGTTTTTAGACCATTTATCATAACTTGTGGATCTTTTACAATTAAAAACTTAATCTCATCAAAGTATGCGACCTTTTTACCTGTTAAGCCGCCCCAGTCTTCTTCTTCACGTGCAGAATAATCTTCAAAACGAGTTAGAACAATTTCTTTGCCTCGCTCCCAGTTTTCAAACTGGTAAGGACCCGTGCCTATGTACTGTTCTGTTGTCAGTGGCTTTTCACCAGCTGTTTCTGCAATCTCTTTCGGAATAATCATAAGAGCAGATTTTGGAGCTGCCATGTCAGACATAAGAGAGCTGTATACTTGGTTTAATTTGACTTCTACAGTTAACTCATCAAGTTCCTTCACAGATTCAATGTATTTATAGGCATTCTTCCCAACAGAAGAAATTTTCCCCCAGCGTTCAAATGATGCAACAACATCCTCAGCTGTAACTGTTGAACCATCATGGAAGTTTACACCTTCACGAATTTTGATTGTATATACCTTTTGGTCGTCACTTACATTGTAGTCTTCTGCAACCATTGGTTTTACTTGATAATCCTTATCTAGCGCAAATAAGTTTTCAAAAATATGCCAGCCAACATCTCTTGTTGCCGTTGCACCGGTAGACATCCAGTCCAGAGTATCCGGGTCTGATGCGAAAGCAACATTCAACGTTCCACCTTTTACTGGTTCCGCTGCTGCTTGGTCAGTTTCGCCTGTACTCTTGGTACTATCCGAGCCTTCCTGATTACCACAGCCGAATAATAATACTGTAAATAATAAAGCAATTACTAATTGCAAGCTTCTTTTCATCTGTTTGATTCCCTCTCTATTGTAAGATTTTTAGTTTGCTAGTTTTTAAAATAAGTAATGTGATACAATTTTCACAAAAGATTTAGAGATATTAACCAATGCTCTTTCATCAAAATCAAATCTCGGATGATGATGTGGATAATGGGTCGCTTCATCTTCATTTTGAGAACCAACATTAAAAAATGTTCCTGGTTTTTCCTTTAGAAAATAGGCGAAGTCTTCAGCACCCATCGTTGGCGTCTTCTCTATAACATTCTGTTCGGTAAATACCTCTGAGAAAAGTCCCCTCGCTACATCTGTTTCTTCTTTATGATTATATAGAGCTGGATAGCCGCGTAAATAATCAATTTCATAGTTTGCATGATAGGCACTCGTTATTCCTTTAACAATGGAGTTGATCTCCGCCTCCACTTGATCACGAACGTCTTCATCAAACGTACGGACTGTTCCTTCGATTTTCGCTGTATCTGGAATCACATTAAAGGCACTGCCGGCATGGAAGACACCGATTGTAACTACAGCCGATTTCAGTGGATCAATGCTTCGGCTGACGATTTTTTGTAGCCCTTCCACGACACTGCTTCCAATTACAAGAGAATCAACAGTTTGATGTGGTCTTGCACCATGACCACCACGACCTTTAATCGTAATCTCAATTTTATCAACCGCAGCCATTTGATATCCTTCTCCAACAGCGACCTTTCCTAGTGGGATATCCGAAGCGAGGTGTGCCCCAAATACATAATCCACCCCTTCTAGGATACCTTCCTCAATCATAAACTTTGCTCCACCCGGTGGTGTCTCTTCAGCTGGCTGGAAAACAAATAGAATTGTACCTTTTATTTTTTCACGGTATTTACTAAGGGTCCGTGCCGTACCTAATAAAGCAGATGTATGACCATCATGTCCACAAGCATGCATCACACCTGGTTTCGTAGATTTATAGGGTACATCCTTCTCATCTTCGATTGGTAGGGCATCAAAATCAGCTCTAAGGGCTATCGTTTTTCCCGGTTGATACCCTTTTAAGGTGGCAACAATCCCATTCCCACCAATTTTTGTCTGTACCTCTAAGCCGAAACTTACCAACTTCTCCTCGATATATTTGGCCGTATGTACTTCTTCAAATGAAAGCTCTGGGTGCTGATGCATATATCTTCTCCAGCTTTTCATATCATCAAAACTTTTATCTAACTCAGCAAAAATTGCTGATAAACTTTCATTCTTCAATGCTTGACTCATACCCAACCCTCATTTCTATTTGAATCAAAAAATATTCACTTCATTTTAATCCCATAATTCCGAGATGTCAACTAGGTTATATCAGTTTACTTGATTACTATTATAAAGTAGATAAAAAGCAAATTTTTGATTGTAGGTACACTTTAAGAACTTTGCGGATTTCAGACATTAAATAAAAGCAGGGAAAATGCTACCCCCTGCTTCTCATATCCTTATGTAACTATATTAACTATTTAATAACCCGAATCCTCTGAGGTTAGGTTATCGAGCATGGTATAGTCGTATTGCTGTAATGGTTTTTCTGCTGGACCTTCGAGAACTTCACCGGTATAGGAAAATCGAGAACCATGACATGGGCAATCCCATGATTTTTCACCATTGTTCCAATGAACTTCACAGCCCACATGGGTACATGTTGTGTCTACGATGTAGAGCTTTCCGTTCTCATCTTTATACGCGCCTTTTCGATGGCCATCAATGGAGATGACCGCCCCTTCTCCATTTGGAATATCAGCCACATTTTTTTGTGGGATTTCCATTTTCCCTTGGATTAAATGCTTGACGACTTTCGCATTGTTGACAAAGAAATTCTTCAGAGAAGGATGTGCATAGAAACGTGCTGGTGAGTACAAATCACGATACGGGTTATTTCTTTTCAGGATGATATCTCTAAATAATAGAGCAGCTGCTGTACTATTTGTCATGCCCCATTTACGAAACCCCGTTGCAACCAAAATATTAGGTTCACCCGTTGTAAGTTCCCCAATATATGGGATTTTGTCCAATGTTTGAAGATCTTGCGCCGACCAGCGATATTGAATATCATCTAAGTCAAATACCTGTTCCCCAAACGAACCTAATGCATGGTAGTCTTCCATTGTGTCATTTCTTTCGCCAGTCTGGTGGTTACCCCCAGCAATTAATATAAAATCTTCCCCATTTTTTGAAGCAGAACGAAGCGAACGTGTAGGTTTATCCGCACTAATATACATGCCACCTGGATAATGTTCCTTTGCCTTCACAGCTACTATGTATGAACGTGTTGCTTTCATTCGTGCAGAATAAAGACCCGCACCCTCATAAAATGGGAAATGTGAACAAGCGAGGACGAAGCCTGCTTTTACCCGCTTGTTATTGCGCGTAAGCACTACTGGCTTTTCTCCCGTTTCAACATTCACGGCAACTGTATGTTCAAAAATGAGTCCACCTTTTTCTTTGATGATGTTAACAAGATGTGCTAAGTATTTGACTGGATGGAACTGGGCTTGATTTTTCATGACTAGTGCGTTTTTTACTTCAATTTTAAAAGGAACACTAGTTACAAGTTCACCATCAATTCCAATTTTTTCATAGGCTTGTGCTTCTTGTTCAAGTTTTTGCGCATATTCGTCGGTTGTGGAGTAGATGATAGCGTCTTGTTTGCTAAAATCACAATCAATTTGATGCTCATTTACTGTGTTTTCAATGAATTGAATAGCGTCAGTGTTTGCTTCATAGTATAGCCTTGCGGTGCTTTTTCCGAAATTCGTGATGAATTCATCATAGATGAGATCATGCTGTGCAGTTACTTTCGCAGTCGTGTGTCCTGTTGTTCCATTGAGTAATTGGTCTGCCTCTAAGACAGCAACTTTCAGGCCCTCATTTACTAATACATAAGCAGAGGTTAGGCCCGCAATCCCCCCACCCACAATCACTACATCGACTTCAAGATCCTCCTCAAGCGAAGAAAATGTTGGAATGTCAACATCAACCCTCCATAACGGCTCAGGTGTTTCAGGAAGCTTCTTTTCATTTGCCACAATAAACCCTCATTTCCTAAAAAAGTAATTTTGCCATTAGGTTTTCCAGTAATTTAGGTATCATACATGGATGGGAGGGATTGGGGTACGTAAAAAAAAGACCATTTTAGAAATGGTCCGTGAATGAAGGATTATTTTAACTGATTCTACTATCGTTCGGGTCTTCATCCGGCTTATGAAGGACTTTCCTCGCACATTTCTGGATTAAGTCCGTATAATTGTGTAAAAAGAAAATGAGTCATTTTATTCCTTTTTGTCAACAATGTTTAACGACCAAGAAAAACATAGAAAAGAGGAATAAAAATGACTCAAATACAGTTTAACCTAGATATTGATGTTTTAAAAGAATC
>NZ_SLUB01000084.1 GCF_004799755.1 Bacillus timonensis
AGGTCTCCGCCTTCATGATCTTGTACTTTCCCATTAGAAGGAACAATTTTATCTGGATAATGTACATCAGGCGAAGCAACTATCAATCGTGTATGCATTTTGACGACTGTCCAGCCCTTTGTTACATAGGCCCATTCTGATAAAATAGGTGGAAGTGGTATATGTGTCGCATCTACGATGCGAAGTTTTCCAACACCTCGAGGTAGACCAGTAGTACCTTTGGTATAATATTCAAGTTCTTTTACAACTTTAAAGAAAAGGTTCTGTACTATTCCGGTGTCTAAATCATTAATTCTTCGACTTAATTGTGAGGCACTGATACTATCTACACCGATATATTCCATTAGATCATTGTGTGCGCGCATATTAACTTCAAATTCGGGATAAGATTCCCATTTTCCCAATTGGGCAGCTACAAAAATTTTAACTAAACCTTCTGTTGAAAGCTTTTTCATATCATAGTTTAGAAGGGGACAAGCTAAATATTCTGTAGGCAATAATGACAAGCATTGACGAATTACTGTATTTTGATTTAATATGGTATTATTCATTGAAAGCTCCTTTGTAGAAAGTTTGTATTGTTGTTGGGAACAAACAAACATCTAACACTTCTACAATAAGGGCTTTCTTTTTTTATGTCTACATACAATTAGTAATTTTACATTTTATGGAATCTGCGCAAAGCTAGTGGGACAGGTTCACTGTCCAACTTCAAATCCGGGACAGTGAACCTGTCCCCGTGGGGTGTGAAAATGGTTGTGGAGCAAACAGAAAAGAAGGTTAAATTAGCTGTAAATGGTGGGATTTCGTTCGGTGCCAAATTAAATGCCAAACAACTGGTTACCATTGCTGAGTACATGAATGATGGTGATGAATTGGAGTTAACAACTTTCCAACAACTATACATAGAAGTACTAGAAAGTGAAGTTGAATGGGTGAAAGAAAAATTTGCAGAAGTCGGTTTAGCCTGTTATCCAGTGGGGAGCTTTGTAAAAAGCTTACGAACCTGTAATTTTTGTAAAGGCGCGGAAGAAGAAGGGATGCCTGTTGCGATTGAGCTCAATAAGCGAATTGCAGGAAAACAAGTTCCTTTTACACTTCGTCCAGCTTACACTGGCTGTCCGGTTGGTTGTGGGGAACCGTTAGTAAATGATATTGGCGTCATGAAGGTAAAAGACGGATATGATTTATATATTGGTGGAAAAGCCAAAGGAAAAGATGCCAGAACAGGTACTTTATTGATGGAACAGCTAACACCCGAACAACTTTACGAAGTTGTTGATAAAATCATTACGATCTATATTGAGCACGGAAAGAGGAGAGAACAATTTTCCAAGTTTGTAACACGATTTGGTTTGGAAAATATAAGAGAGAGTGTTATATAAATTTACTCAAGGGTTATAAGCGGATGTTTTCCGTTTAAAATCCGAATGGAGTTTAAAATGGGCTAAATAAGAGAAGGATTTCCGTCTATCCAAAGAAAAACCCTTCTTTTACATGCTTTTAGAGTCAATAAACGGAATCTCTCCGTCAATCTAGGCTATTTTCAGTGCTTTTTACGGATTAGGCGGAATTCTTCCGTCTATACAACGCCCTGGCCTGCGTGCTTAGCCTGTTCCCACAACTGATAAGGCAGGTGCAATTGACAGAAGTTTTGACCCACTTTGGTCAACCCTTTTTGTCGAGTGTCAATATATATCCAAAATGAAGAAACCTTAACGAATAAGGAAAAAGGCGTGTGCAAGTTTAATCCACACGTCTTTTTAATGCATTTCATTAAAATTTGTATTGTTCATCATACCGTTCTCTCCGTGACAAGAATCAAACATATCTTCTAATTGCTGTTCAGAAAAGTTAGGATGCATTTTTTCCATGAGAGGTTTCATCTTATCAAAATTAAAGATTCCATCCCCATCTCCTTGTAAAAATACTGCGGTACCTGTACCTATGACAAAGGCAACTGTGAAAATACTAATCGCCCATTTTTTCACATCTACCAACTCCTTTTCTTTTATTGGCTTTAGAATATCTCTAAACCATGCAGAATTTGTGCAGAATTTTTGAAGACTTGGTGAAGGAGAGATTCGGATTCTAGCACGATGATGGTATGATAATGGTGAGTCATTCATTTAAGAATAATAAGCATGCATATTTTCTTGATACTTTTTCTGTATGATTGATGGATAAAAAATACGGGGCGAAAATGAATGAATAAAATCTCAATTAAACTCGGACTATTGTTTTTTGCATTTATTCTCATTCTTGAAATCATTTTGTTCTCCTTTTTATATACAGGACTTGTCGATTCACGTATCGACGAAGAACTTGCAGAATTAAAAGCAAGAGGGGAAAGTCACCGTCATGTTTTAGAGAAAAGCTTTGATAAAACGACGATTGAACATGTGGCTTTAATGGAAACAGAAGCAGACACGGATGTAGTGATTATGACTCATAAAGGAAAGGTACTTGCCAAATCTAATGAGTTAACATCACCCATGAAACGACTTATGAAACATGAGAGAGGTTCTGTTCCTTTCGAGGGAATGATTGTAGAAAAACGATGGGCAACAGAGTCTTATATTTCCACTGTCAGTCCAATCGTGATTGATGATCGATTAATTGGCCATGTATATATGTTTAAGAGCACAAATTCGATTCAAACAATGGTTTATAAATTAAAGCAGCATTTTATACTGGTAGGTAGCCTTACGATTATCTTAACGGTCATTACCGTTTTCTTTCTTTCTAAAGTCATCACACTCCCATTAATCAGAATGAAACAAGCGACGAAAGCGTTAAGTAAGGGCGATTTTACTGTTGTAGTTAGCCATAGGAGTAAAGATGAATTAGGAGAACTTGCAGAAAGCATTCAAACATTAGCCAATGATTTAAACCATTTAAAAAAGGAAAGAAATGAGTTTCTCGCAAGTATTTCACATGAATTACGCACGCCCTTAACCTATGTAAAAGGGTATGCGGATATAGCAAAGCGAAAAGGAGTAAGCGATGAGGAAAGAAATAACTATTTACAAATAATATATGAGGAAGCTGAGCATCTATCTGGTCTAGTCAAGGATTTATTTGATTTGGCTAAAGTTGACCAACATAGCTTTGTTATTCAAAAGGAAAAGGTTAGCCTATGTGAATTTACAAATAAAATTGCAGAAAAGGTTCGTCCGGCATTTATGAAAAAAGGTATTGAATTATTTCATTCTTGCCCAGACGGGTTATTTGCAATGATTGATCGACCAAGATTGGAACAAGTGATGATAAACCTATTAGATAACTCATTAAAATATTCGAACAGAAACAGTAAAGTTAGGTTACAGGTTGAACACGACCAAACAAAAAATAAAATTGAGTTATCTGTTATCGATGAAGGAATCGGTATTCCAAAAGAGGAAATTCCTTTTATATTTAACCGTTTATACCGAGTTGAGAAGTCAAGATCACGCGAAAGTGGTGGGTCTGGCCTAGGTTTATCGATTGTCAAAGAAATTGTGGAAGCTCATGGCGGTCAAATTAACATAGTTAGTGAGTTAGGAAAAGGAACGAAGGTAACGATCGAATTAGAAGGTTGCAAATAGAAGTAAGGTCTAACAGACTTTGTACACGGAGGAAGAGTATGCAAGATTGGCTAGTAGAGGTTCTAGTTACCTATAAAGAGGTCGCCGTTGTCATCAGTTTGCTTGTTAATATTCTAATCAGTATCTTTGGCGTTATTCCCAGTGTTTTTATTACTGCAGCAAACTTATTAGTCTTTGGTTTTTGGAAGGGAACCTTCATTTCTTTCCTTGGAGAGACAATAGGTGCAATCCTATCTTTTTGGTTATATCGAAAAGGTTTTAAAAGGGTAGTAGGAAATAAGCTGAATAAATATCCACTTGTCTCTAAACTCCTGAACACTAGGGGGAAAGATGCCTTTTTACTCATTCTATCTTTGAGATTATTACCGTTTATTCCATCTGGTTTAGTCACCTTTGCCTCGGCAGTAGGGACAGTTAGTCTAATCGTATTTCTATTTGCAAGTTCAATCGGAAAGATTCCAGCCTTGCTTATCGAAGCATATTCAGTGGACCAAGTAACCAATTGGACAACGGAAGGAAAACTCATCTTATCAATCCTTTCACTAGTAGGGCTAATCTATATCATTCGAAATATAAGTAAAAATCAAAAGGAAAATAAATGAGAGGTATGAAAAAATCTATCATACACAATCTAGTTTCTCCATAATTTCTTCATAAATTTTTGTTACACTTAAAAGTGGAATTAAGATTTCATAGAAGAAGCATAAATTAGATGGGTTAACCCCATGTAATGGGCAATAGAATTATCGTCTGCATAAAAAAGGAGTTGGACATTAATGAAAAAAGGGTTAATAGGTATAGCAGGATTATTGCTAATCTTTTTATTAGCGGCTTGTAACAATAGCACTTCGGATGAGATGGGTGTAAATGAAGCAAAGGATATAAAAGAAATGGTACACGATTATAGTGTTGGAAGTTTTGAAGATGTGTCTGCATCGATTACTTCGCACGAACTTATTGTAACGGATAGTAATAAAAAGGAAACAGCTTATGAACTCCCTGAGGATGAGTTTTTTGTTTCAATTGCACCATTTGTAAAAGAAACACACGAATGTGCCATTCATAGTTTAACAGGATGTCAAGGGGAATTAGTTGAAAAAGAATTCGAAGTCTACATCGAAGACGAGGCGGGTAATGTAGTTGTTGATGAAACGATAGCATCGTTCGAAAATGGATTTATCGATTTATGGTTACCAAGGGATAAAACCTACCAAGTGAAAATCGGATATGATGGAAAAACAGCAGAATCCCAAATTTCCACATTTGAAGGCGACAATACGTGTATTACAACCATGCAGTTAATGTAGTAAGGTCAAAAAACAAAATTAGTTTATACGAGAAGAAATTAAACGTAATAAATATTATATTTAGTAATAAGTAATAAAAAACTGGGCTGTTCCGAAAGCTATTTATATGACTTTGGAACAGCCCTTTTTATTATGAAAAGTACACTTACTTGACATAATTATATTTTAAAAATATACTTACTTACATAAAGTAACTGATAAAAGGTGGTAACCTTTATGAATGATAATAAAAGCGGATTTGAAATCGGGATATACACACTAGCTGATATTGGTCCGGACCCTCTAACAGGAAAGACAATATCAGCAAAAGAAAGAACAAAAGAAATCATTGAAGCCGCAAAACTTGCGGACGAGGCAGGACTTGATGTATTTGGGGTAGGAGAACATCATCGCCTGGATTATGCTTCTTCATCTCCCGCTGTTCTATTAGCAGCCATTGCTCAAGCAACAAAACAGATTCGATTAACCAGTACAACAAGTGTTTTAAGTACGCTTGATCCTGTTCGTCTGTTTGAGGATTTTGCGACATTAGACTTACTTTCGGATGGTCGTGCCGAAATACTAGCTGGAAGAGGGGCTTTTATCGAATCATTCCCTTTGTTCGGTTATAGCACAAATGATTATGATGAACTGTTTGAAGAGCATATGGAGCTTCTCTTGCAATTGACCGAGCATGAAAGGGTTACATGGTCAGGGAATTTTCGTCCGTCATTAACAAATGCTCAAATTGCGCCAAGACCGGTACAGGAAAAATTACCTGTATGGATTGGAGTGGGAGGGACACCTGAGAGTGCCGTTCGTGCTGGAAGATTTGGGGTAGGAATGGCTTTAGCTATTTTGGGAGGACCACCAAGACGGTTTAAACCACTTGTTGATCTTTATCGTCAAGCGGGAATAGAGGCTGGACATGCACCTCAAAGCTTGAAGGTTGGTGTTACGGGACATGCATATCTAGCTGAAACAACGCAACAAGCAAAAGATGAGTTTTATCCTTATTACTCGAATTACTGGGAATATGTAAACCGTCAGCGCGGAATGGGGACAAGGATGTCAAAAGCCGAATTTGAGCATATGGCTAGTCCGGATACAGCTTTGTTCGTGGGAAGTCCGCAACAGGTCGTTGAAAAGATCCTTCAACAATACGAACTCTTTGGACATCGCCGTTTCCTTGCACAGTTAGATATAGGGGGTCAACCTTTTAAGAATGTGGCAAAAGGAATCGAAATGTTAGCAGCGGAGGTTGCTCCAATCATTCGAAGAGAAACAAGTAAATAACATGGAATTAAGAATATCAGGCGCTGTTTAGGTGTCTGATATTCTTTTTTTACCCAATCCGTCACTCTTGAAAATGGAAAAGAAAATCCATATAATTAAAGTAGCTAATTTAGCTATATTAACTAATGTGAGGGTTGATTGAGATGATTGTTAACTCGACGGAACTGCAAAATAATTTTGGAAAGTATTTGATGCTTGCGGCACAAGAGGATATTATCGTTACACGTAACGGTACAGAAATTGCCAAACTAACAGCGGTTAAAGATACATTAAATAAAGTCCAGCCAGAAGTGGTACATGAAAAGGCACCTGAGTATAGCTTTGATGGAAAAAAATCGACATATGAGGAGTTTCTGACATTACAACAGGAATCAGATGACAGGTATGAGTATATCGATGGAGAAATCTATTTGCTGGCATCTCCAAGAACTGCTCATCAGATGGCTATAACTGAGTTATTTGGAAACTTTTATATCTTTTTTCAAGGAACAAATTGTACACCAATGGTTGCTCCATACGATATTGAGTTAAGAAGAACACCCGAAAGTATTAATATTGTTCAGCCAGACTTGATGGTGATTTGTGATTTAGAGGAAAATTTAAATGAAAATGATTATTATAAAGGAGTTCCGTCACTTGTTGTTGAGGTGCTTTCGAAAAGTACAAGGAGTAAGGATCTTATCAAAAAACTTGACCTATACATGTCCACTGGTGTGAGTGAGTACTGGATTGTAAATCCAGACAATAAAGAAGTAACAGTCTACCAATTTGAGGATCAAAATATCAGTAACAGTGCTACCTACAAGAACAATGAGGCTGCACAATCCTTCATGTTTAAAGGGCTAAACGCAAAAATTAGTAGAATTTTTAGAGTGTAAGTGGGACACGGGCATGTGCCCCACAACCTTTGGATAATGAACGTCCACCTTTTAATATCCAACCTCGACAGATGCTACAACGATGTACATTAAATCATTTTGATCGCCTTTTTCTTCAAGGACGATTCCGCTTGTTGTTAGCATACCTCCATCCATCACTTCCACTGAGACCTTTCCGAATGGTATAGCTCCTTTTACCGTATCGATATCAAGCTGTTCTTTATCACAAGGGACCGCTAGTTTCACATTAACCACCATATTGTCTAAGCTATTTCCTGGTAGCACCGAGCGAATGCCAGGCATTGAATTAAAATGAATCGCATTCTTTACGGCACGAATGGCTGCCTTCGTAATATTTTGGCCGTGAACATCAATCCCCATCCCGGTTTCGATAAACATCAATTTTTCCATCTGATAGACACCTCGTTATGTAATGATACTTCTATTTTACCTCAAAATATGGTTCTTAATATGATTTAAACTTGTTAAAGTGCAAATATCTGCTGAAAAAAAATTAAATTTATTTGTAATAAATAGTATAATAGTAACAAAAATAGTTGAATGGTCGAAAAATTAAGAGTATTCGAATGTCTAGTTCCTACTATTAAAAATTAATAAAAAAGGTTTCCTGATTAAATTATTTCTATTTTTCTACTTTCATTGAAAGGAAATATTGTCATATGAACCCATATACGATCACAGAAAAAGGTAAAGATATCAGCCTGCAAAATGGACTAAATGAACAATTGTGCTCTGATGAATTAGTGAGTATTGATCGAAAGGAATTAAATGAAACTATTCGTTTGCAACAGGGAATGATTTTCAAATTCAAAGGAGTAAATGGGCACTTTATCCATACTTTATGTGACGGTGAGTTAGTATATCGTTTGGGCCTTACTCCAAGTCATGTAGTAGGAAAACAGTTAATAGATTTTCTTCCGGAACAGATTACGAAAAGAAAGCTCGTATTTTATGAAAGAGCATGGAGTGGGGAAGACCATGTTACCTATGAAGAAGAATTAAATGGCATTCATTATTTTACTGCGTTACGGCCAGTTAAACGAAATGGGGAAGTAATTGAGGTAATTGGTTCATGTATGGATATTACTGACAGAAAGAACATCGAAAAGGCTTTACTTGAAAGTGAAACTAAATACCGTTTGATTGCTGAAAACATGACTGATTTAATCATTTTATTTGATAGTCAAGGAAAGTGTATTTATGCATCACCTTCCCATGAAACTGTATTAGGCTATCCACCTGAGTATTTTCTGAGCCAAAATACATTGCATCTTATTCATCCAAATGACTCTTCACTCATCATCAACGGATTTGAAGAGGTAAATAAAACAAAGACTCCTTTGAGGGTCGAGTTTCGCCTTTTACATGCTGAACGTGGTTGGAAATTATTTGATTGTACGGCTTCCCCTGTGCTGGATGAAGACGACGAAGTTAAGCATATTATGGTTGTAGCAAAAGACATTACGGAGAAAAGAAGAGCGGAAGAATTTTTGTGGAAATCAGAGAAGTTATCATTAGTTGGGGAATTAGCAGCGGGTGTTGCACATGAAATACGGAATCCTCTGACATCAATAAAAGGGTTCATTCAACTATTTCAGCAAGGAGTAAGGAACGAAGAATATTTTGATGTGGTACTTTCAGAGTTTA
This sequence comes from Bacillus timonensis, assembly GCF_004799755.1. GTDB lineage: Bacteria > Bacillota > Bacilli > Bacillales > Bacillaceae_L > Ferdinandcohnia > Ferdinandcohnia timonensis_A. The sequence goes on from NZ_SLUB01000084.1 coordinate 8,716, forward strand.
ATCGAATTGAAGATATCATTAAGGAGTTTCTTTCCTTAGCAAAGCCGCAGGAAATTCAGCTTCATTCAGTCAGTATTCCCTCTTTGTTAAAAGAGATATACACCTTGATGAAACCTGAAGCCTATCTAAAAAATGTCGAAATCATTATTGATAGTGATCGGAGTATTCCTCTTGTAAGGTGTGATGCGAATCAAATCAAACAAGTCTTATTGAATCTTTGTAAAAACAGTATTGAAGCTACTGACGCATACAAAAAAGGAGTACTAAAAATCTCTGCTCATTTAGAGGATCAAAATCAATTATGTATTCAGGTAATGGATAATGGGATAGGAATAAGCGAAGAACGCCTCAAAAGACTAGGGGAACCTTTTTATAGTAATAAAGAAAAGGGAACAGGTCTTGGTCTCATGCTATGTTTTCGAATTATAAAAGAACACAGAGGAACGATAACCTTCGAAAGTATAGAAAACCAAGGAACAACGGTGAAAATAAGACTACCAGTTTAAAAGGATAGGGGGAGGGTGTAAGATCTAAATGAGGCACCTGACCCTTTTGAATAAAAGGAGTAGGTACCTTTTTCTTAGTAACACATTCTACGATTCATAATACATATCTACAATCTTTTTCGCTACTATTACTGTAGGATCAATCACTTTAATCCCGTCTACTTCACTTAAAACAAGTGGAATTTCAGTGCATGCTGCGATAATTGCCTCTGCTCCTTGATTCATCACTGTTTTTGATGCCTGTAGTAATAACTTCTTTCCTTTTTCGAGATTCCCACTTTTTACTGCATAAATTCCCTCCATGACACTTTCTTGTGTCATTTTATCGGGCTCTACAACAGCAATTCCTCGTTCGTGAAGGGATACTTGGTATAGATTCGTAGACAATGTGCCATCAGTGGCTAACAATGCTATTGTTTTTAAGCCTGCATTGTCTATAAATCTGACAGTTTCTTTTGGCATATTCATAAGCGGGATCTTGATCGAAGCCTGGATATCATCTAAATAAAAATGAGCAGTATTACAGGCTATTGCAATCCAATCTGCCCCAGCCGTCTCCAATCTTTTGGCAGATTCGATCATTAAGGGAAGAGGGTTTGTTCCTTTTCCTAAAATCGCGGATGTCCGGTCCGGTATTTGTGGGAAATTATCAACAATCATATGAATGTGGTCTTGGTCATTCTGGGCAGGTGTTAACCGAATGATTTTTGTCATTAAATCAACTGTTGCTAGGGGTCCCATTCCACCCATTATTCCTAGTGTTTTTGTCATGTTTTACTCCGCCTTATAAAAACAGGTTGTTGAAGATTTACTCCCAAATCCCCAACAACCAGTTCATTTCATTTAATTCGATAGGTTTATACACTTACTCCATTCGATACTTTTAATTCTCGCTTCTCTTCTATAGCATTGACTACAACTGCAGCAGAGGCATCGCCTGTGACGTTTACAGATGTACGAATCATATCCAAGATTCTATCAATACCCGCAATAAGGGCAATCCCTTCTACTGGAAGTCCGACTGAAGTAACGACCATCGTAAGCATGATCAATCCAGCTCCTGGTACTCCTGCTGTACCGATGGAAGCAAGAGTTGCCGTTAATACAATAGTTAACTGTTGTGCAAAAGAAAGATCATAACCAAAAAACTGTGCAATGAATAACACACACACACCCTGATATAATGCAGTTCCATCCATATTGATGGTGGCTCCTAGTGGAAGAACGAAGCTACTTACCTTTCTGGAAACACCTAAGTTTTCTTCAGAATTTTTAATGGTTATTGGCAAAGTTCCTGAGCTACTTGTTGTACTAAATGCTACCAAGCTAGCAGGTGCAATTCCTTTGAAAAATTTCAGCGGATTCATCTTTGCGAAAACCTTGACGGAGACTGAATATGTTAATACAGCGTGAAGTATACATCCGAGATAAACGACTAATATAACCTTTAAAAGTGGAAGTAGTACAGAAACTCCGTATTCTCCAACAGTAGGTGCAATCAGACCGAAAACCCCGATTGGTGCAAGCTTCATCACAATAGCAGTGATTTTATACATGATCTCAGCTAGTTCATCAAAGAAATTATAAACTGTCTTTGCCTTATCGCCTAAAATCGTAATTCCAAGTCCGAGGAAAATGGCAAAGAAGATGATTTGTAACATATCCCCATTAACTAATGAAGCAATTGGGTTCGTAGGGATTATATTTAATAACGTATCAATTACTCCTGGAGCCTCTGCTGGATCTGCCGTTTCCGTAGTAGCGGCTATATCCAGGCCTTTACCTGGTGAGAAAATATTTGCAAGAATTAATCCAATGGTCACTGCAAATGCGGTAGTTAATAAATAATAGAAAAATGTAATTCCGCCCATTCGTCCAATCTTTTTAATATCCCCGGTACCTGCAACACCCACAACAAGGGAAGCTAGAACTAAAGGAACGATAATGAACTTAATCATACGTAAAAATAAATCACCAAGAGGTTTAACAACCTCAACGCTAGGTCCAACGATAGCCCCAACAATAATAGCTAGAATAAATGCAATTAAAATCTGAGAAAGCAAACCAATTTTTTTCATATGAACCTCCTTTTTAATTTAGTCAAACAAGTCCTACCTCTGTCTCTTATACACATCT
>NZ_SLUB01000085.1 GCF_004799755.1 Bacillus timonensis
GTAAAGTAGAGGGGATGAAATCTCCTCAGAAACCAAAAGCTACGCGTCTAATTGAAGTAGCTGCTAACTCCATTGGTGTAACAGAAGGACGTGAGATGGCCCGTTTTGAAATTACCACACTCGTTCGCCGTTACCATCAGTTAGAACAAGAAATCCAAAGCATTACACAGCACTTAGTTGAACTTGTAAAAACGTCTGTAGAGTACGAATGGCTCTCAACGGTTCAAGGACTTGGAGATACGACGATTGTTGATTTATTAGCTGAAATCGGAAGCTTTTCACACTACAATGATCCACGCCAACTCATTAAACTCGAGGGATTGACGTTAAGAGAAAATTCCTCCGGTCAGCACAAGGGTCAAAAGCGTATTTCTAAACGGGGGAGAAGAAAGCTACGTGCCCTTCTTTTCCGAGTGATGATGCCGATGATTCGCCACAATGAAGCTTTTAAAAAGCTACATGAATATTACACAAACCGTCAGGTTAACCCGTTAAGAAAGAAGCAATTCATCGTGGTTCTATGTGGAAAACTACTAAAAGTATTACATGGAATTTGTACAAAGCACAAAGCATTTGACGCACAGCGAATGATGAGGGATATTCCTAGTCTCGTAGAGGCTGCTTAACCCTACATCCCCATATTTGACCTAGGCAACAGGATGACACGGAGAAGCTGGCACTATTTTCACCATTCGACCTAGAGTCCCTAAAGGAGCTTCGCTAGCCTCTGCCTTATGACTAGACCAAACGAAGGAATGTAGGTACATTGATGCCCAGAGACATGGGAGGGTACGTCATCATAAGCTACGCAGAGATCCATTGTGCATCGTATAATTCCCTAGCACTACTTACCATCATTACCCAGTAGTGACCGCGTAGCGTACCCATGTATTGGAATAGTTTCACATATTATAAAAATATTGTTAGGGATCTTGTCGAAAAATATTTTTTTGACACCCCAACAACGGATTAAACCGTTGATAAATCAACATTTATAGAGGGAGGTATTCACATGAAGAAACCAACAGATGTGAAACGAGAGATTCTTCGTTTCGGAAACGGTAACTTAGACCTTTTCGAAGATACAATTGTAACAGAATATCCCGTTACAGTGATAATCAATGGAAAGGAATTTGTTACAATCGTTTGCACTCCCGAGTATATTGAAGATATGGTAGTTGGATTTCTAGCTTCCGAGGGCATTATTCGTAAATATGAAGATATAGAAGACATATGGGTCGAAGAAAAAGATGGATTTGTCCATGTGAAAGTGAATAACATCAATCCTTATTACCAGAACTTCCAAAATAAACGCTATTTTACATCCTGCTGCGGATCGAGCAGACAGGGATTTGTTTTTGTGAATGATGCAATGACTGCAAAGAAGATGAAAAGTATTCGTGTTACCCTCTCAGTAGATGACTGTTTTGAGCTAATGAATAACCTGCAGACATCTGCTACGACTTTTCACAATACAGGTGGTGTCCATAATTGTGCATTAGGAGATTTAAACGGGATGGTTCTAGGAAGGATGGATATCGGACGGCACAATGCGCTCGACAAAATTTTTGGATACTGCTTACGAAATCAAATTTTCGTTGGGGATAAAATTCTTATATTCAGTGGAAGGATATCATCAGAGATTTTATTGAAGGTTGCCAAAATTGGCTGCGAATTAGTACTGTCAAAATCAGCTCCAACAGAACTGGCATTGCAATTAGCGGAACAACTGGGCATTACAACCGTTGGATTTATTCGCAGCCATTCACTAAATGTTTATACGCATCCAGAGCGGATTATTATTTAGTTAATTTTATTATGAAATGGTAGAAAACCCTAAGGAATACAACATACTAAAATAGTAAATTTTTCCTGGAAAATAGAAGTAGCTGAGAAAGTTAATGAAATTGCATGTGGATATAGTAATGATTAACGATTTCCACCACTACGTGACATGATTCCTTCATCTCCTTTGTGTTTATAATCCTAATCTCCCTTTCTATGAAGAAATTAATCCTTGAACAATTTAGATGATTTAGTTAGTTTTCTAGTAATATTATTTTTGAATAATCAAGGAGAAAAGAGTTCATCATAATGGTTGTGAAAAATAAAGGAACCACAGAGCAATAATTCTTTATTTATCACCTCCTTTGTGTCCTTAATCATCTTTGCCAGGAGATTAAGGGAAAAAAGGATTGGATTATTGATGATCCAATCCTTTTTAAATTTCTTTATTTAAATTAATAAATAAAAAAAAGATTGGGTAAGATAAACTTGGTTCAATATATTACTAAATTCAGGGAGGTTTTTTCATGAACCAGAACATGAACCAGTCAACTCAGCAATTTAACGGACAAGGCCAGCAAGGAGGATTCTTCTCCGGCCCACAATCAATCATGCAGCCTGGATTTGCGGGAACTGATGCACAGCAGGTGAGACAGGACATTTCTCGTGACCTAAACCAAGGAAGCCAGCAAGGCGGATTCACTCAGCAGACAGGTGGATTTGGAGGCTCACAATCAATGATGCAATCTGGATCTGCAGGCTCACAATCAATCATGCAGCCTGGATTTGCGGGAACTGATGCACAGCAGGTGAGACAAGATATTTCTCGTGACCTTAGACAAGGAAGCCAGCAGGGCATAAATTCTCAACAATTTGGCGGACAGGGTGGTTATTCCCAACAGGCTGGAGGTTTTGGTGGTTCTCAAGGCATCATGCAGGCCGGATTTGCTGGAACCGATGCTCAGCAGGTAAGACAAGATATTTCTCGTGATCTTAACCAGGGTAACCAACAAGGCGGATATTCTCAGCAGTTTGGCGGACAGGGTGGTTACTCGCAGCAGGCCGGAGGTTTTAGCGGTTCTCAAGGCATGATGCAGCGTAACCAAGGAAGCCAGCAAGGCGGATATTCTCAACAATTTGGCGGACAGGGTGGTTTCTCGCAGCAGGGTGGAGGTTTTGGCGGTTCTCAAGGCATGATGCAGCGTAACCAAGGAAGCCAGCAAGGCGGATATTCTCAACAATTCGGCGGACAGGGTGGAGGTTTTGGCGGTTCTCAAGGCATGATGCAGAGTAACCAAGGAAGCCAGCAGAGCGGATATTCTCAACAATTTGGCGGACAAGGTGGTTACTCCCAGCAGGGTGGAGGTTTTGGCGGTTCCCAAGGCATGATGCAGGCCGGTTTTGCTGGAACCGATGCTCAGCAGGTAAGACAAGATATTTCTCGTGATCTTAACCAGGGTAACCAGCAGAATCAAATGAATAGCTATATGCAATAAATTCCTTGCTCACCTATTTTCAGTTTAAAGAATCCGCCCGATAACCTCGGACGGATTCTTTTATGGATGAAAAGAATGAATCAGTTTTGTAAAAGCTTTAAAGAAGAAATGTAATGGCAGCAGTCGAAAATTTCTAATTTTCAAAATTTAATTGATCTAGTGCTTGTTCTGTTTCTGCAGAAAGGAGGAGTGGGGGATACAAACATGATTCCAACCTTTAATTGCATATCATTTTACCAGCTATAAATGTACCTAAAAGAAACCTTCATTTTTATCAAAGCGAACAAGTACCATTACTACATTAATTACAGTCTAAGGGTATTTCATAACCCAATTGTAACCAAAACGGTTTAAGGAATGCATGAAGATTTAACGAAAGGTAGGTAATTTATTGAATCGAAAGGAAACCATTAATTTAACTCGTTTTATTCCGGTGGTTCTCTAATTAGGTCAGATATAAAAATTATTTGGCATTATCTGACCCGATTATTATAATATTGTTATAAAACTCTTCACCGCTTAGTTGGAAATTCGGAGAAATATTCTATAAAAGAGGAGATCCAAGTCTAATCATTCTCGTTATTAAAAATTTCATCTTTTAAAGCCAGCCAAAATGCAGCTGCAATAGAAGCGATAATCACAATAAATGGCGCATAATAGACAAAAAATCCCCTTAACATCAGCATCCTCCTCAAGCATGATCGTTTCGTTTCCCTTGTACATATTCTTTATTGAACACAAACAGCTTAAGCACGAGAATCAGTGACGGAATTAGCAATGCCAATCCGGCGATAAATGCAAAAATCAACGCAATCGCCATCGCTTTATTCGTAAAGCTGTCATAAATGGTTAAATAAGGATAAAGAAGATAGGGATAATGTGATACACCGTAGCCAAAAAAAGCCAGCAAAAATTGCCCAATTAATAATATAAAAGCAAGTCCATATGAACGTCTTTTTAAAATTAAAAACACTGTCCCTAAAAACAAGATAAAAGACACACCGAACATCCACCAAACATCAATTAACCGTTGGTAATGTAAAAAGTTATGCGTCCGTAATTCAATAATAATACCGGTCGCAGTAACAATGGACGGTAACGCCCAAAAGAGTGCGTATTTCCGAAGCAAATTGGTCGCAGGCTCATCCTTAGCAAGATTGGCATACCATGTCAAAAACACGGCAGAAATATATAAGACTGCAGTAAGGCTGAGCACAACAATACTCCAAGTCAACGGACTTGTAAACAGGCCCCAGTAATCCAGCACTGGACCTGATTCTTCTATGGCGACAAAACCTCCCTCTGAAATCGTGAGCACAATTGACAGTGAGGCAGGAATGATTAACCCGGCCAGCCCGTATATATATGTAAATCTTTTATCCAGCCCTCCATACGTGGTGAAGGCATAATAAGCTCCCCGAATTGCGAGTAGGATGATTGCTATACTCGCTGGAACCAGCAGCGTGGTTCCATAATAGTAAGCGGTTTGCGGAAAAAAACCGACAATGCCGACAAAGAAGAAAACCAAGAATACATTTGTAATTTCCCAAACAGGTGATAAATACCTCTGTATTATTTTGTTTAGAATATGCTGTTTACCCGTAAATGTACCGTAAGCATTAAAGAAACCAGCCCCGAAATCGATGGAACCAATCATTATATATCCGAACAGAAACAACCACAACACCGAAATTCCGATAAATTCAAGCGTCATAACCGTACACCTTCTTCCTCAGCTGTCCGGTCGGCCAATTCCTGTTCAACAGGATTGTTACGGAACATCCGTATTAGTACAACAGCACTGCCAATACCGAGGATAAGATATAAACCGGCAAAGAGGAGGAGCATCGTGTCTACTTGGCCGCTGGTTGTGGCGGCATCCTCAGTCCTCTGAATCCCACGCAATACCCATGGCTGACGCCCGACTTCCGTTAGCCACCATCCCGCTTCAATCGCAATAATTGACAGCGGCCCACCAAGCACTATTAGCCATTTGTATGTTTTCGACATAACGAATCGCCATTTTCGCCACAAGCCTAACACATACATTAAAGATAACAAGACCATCCACATTCCAATCATAACCATACTATCAAATAAATAGTGGATATAAAGTGGGGGCCATTCATCTTCCGGAAATTCATTCAGACCGATAACCTCCGCATCCAGGTCACTATGAGATAAATAGCTGAGTCCATAAGGGACTTTTATGGCATATTTCACTTCACCGTCATCGAGGATACCAAACATAAGAATCGGCGCCCCTGTTTTTGTTTCAAAATGCCACTCAGCTGCTGCCAATTTCACAGGCTGGTGTTCTGCTAAATATTTTCCTGAGAAGTCCCCAATGAGGGCTGAGGCTATAGAAAAGATGAGTCCAAGCTTCATCATAAGATACAATCCTTTTTTGTGATAAATATGGTCTGACCCCTTCAATAGCCTAAATGCCCCAATCGATGCAAGTACAAAAGCGGATGTCATATACGAAGTTGCCAGAACGTGTGAAACCTTGCTGGGCATTGCAGGATTAAACATCGATAATAAGGGATCAATATTCACAAGCTGCCCATTTTCTATATCAAAACCCCGTGGAGCATTCATAAAAGCATTTACGATGGTGATAAAAACTGCCGAGAAAGATGCTCCTATAGCTACTGGAATGAGTAGCAGCAAGTGCTTTTTCTGATTTTCAAATCGGTCCCATGTATATAAATAAATACCCAAAAAAATAGCTTCTAAAAAAAACGCAAAGGTTTCCATAAACAATGGCAGAGCAATAACGTTTCCAGCGAGTGACATGAAATTTGGCCAGAGAAGAGAAAGCTGCAATCCAATGGCGGTCCCTGTAACGACACCGACTGCCACTGTAATCACAAATCCCCTGGTCCATCGCCGTGCCAATAATATGTAGTGTTTATCCTGTTTCTTAATCCCGACCCACTGGGCAATCATAATCATAAGCGGGATTCCTACCCCGATAGTTGCATAAATGATATGAAAAGATAATGTCAATTCAGTCAAAACGCGGCTAAAAAAGACAGATTCACTATTCGACACGCCCCCCTCCCCTTTCTTAACCAGCTAAGATGTGTCTAAATAAAGATAAACCCAAAGTTATTGCAACAATGAAAGTTAGGAAAATTAATCTGCGTTCTTGTTTTTTATACACTGGTATCCTCACCTCTATAATCAGTTTTCATCAGCTGAACCTATGGCTTAATGCAGATCGCAGATCTCGGATTGATTTGAAGATTCTCTTATCCTTCCTTAATTTACCCATTTTTATTTCCTTTAATCAAAAATGTATCAGTACATAATTTAAAACTATAAATAACAAAAAGCTTGTCATAATCCTGAACATATAATGCCTCAAAACAAGAATTTATCTACCCAATGGCGAAAAGACCTAGGCAAAATTGGGAAGAAGTTCAGAGGATCCATCTCCATACTTTAGGAAATTTGACGTTAACAAGATATAATTCCGAGTTGAGTGATAAACCATTAAAGAAAAAAGGGATATGGATGGTGTTTTGCAGATAGTTCATTACGATTAAATAAAAGGCTAGGTCAGCTTAAATTTGGAATGAGCAAGTAATTGTGAATAGAGGTAAGAGACTTGCTGAACACGTAATTTTAGTTTGGAGCTATCCAGAACTGTCTGAAGATGTGGTAGCAAATATAAGAAAAGGGCGAATGAGGGTGAGAACGTAATTTTTATGATTAATGATTTCTCTGATTTATCTGGGAATATGTTAGAACTGTTTGAGGAACTTAAAAAAAGGATTGATTTTCAATTCGCAACAAGTCGTTAATACCATGACAGATGAAATTGATAAAATCACTTCTCTTTTAGCGAAAGTAACTGAATTGACAAATGAAACCGTTGAGTACATCCCATGTCTAAAGACGGGCTTTGCCCTGCACGGGTGTTCTTTTCGGAAAATATAAAAATTAGAATAAAAAAAAAATAAACGGAGATAATAATTTAGAATATAAATGACCATAGAAAGGGTGGAAAAAATGAATCTAAAGTGGTTAAGACTAATAACAGCAGTTTTTCTATCTGCCATCATGTTAATGGGGTGTAATAATGTAGAAGAGGATAATGATCCACCACCACCTGATACAGAAGAACTAATTGAAGATCCTGCAGATGTAAATGACCCAGATAATGTAGATGAAAATAAAGATGATGAAGCTGATTTAGTGCCTGATACAGAAGAACCAATTGAAGATTCTGCAGATGTAAATGACCCAGATAGTGTAGATGAAAATAAAGATGATGAAGCTGATTTAGTGCCTGATGCAGAAGAACTAATTGAAGATCCTAAAGATGTAAACGACACAGATGATATAGATGAATAATGATTTAAAAAGGTATAAGACCTTATAAGTTTCAACACCGTTTGTTTAGATTTTCGTTAAAAATTACCTCTTGTGGGGGAAGATGACAGAGTGGGAAATAGAGTAATAGACAGCTTTAAAACTGCCAATTACTCTATTTATTATGTAATTCTCCTTAGGTCCAGATAAAAAAATGTCCTCCTAATAAACCTCAAACTCCACTGTTTTTTCGAGTTGATAGTTTAAAAATCTTTAAAACATTTTAAATTATTTTACTAGTTTTTTCTCTATAGCATGGATCATATCAACCAGTCATTTTTTAAACATTTCATTGGTTTCCCAAGGTTCGATTCGTTATATACGTGGTCTGTGGATCCATAGCCTTACCAATTAAATAGGGCATTGTAGCAACTTCCTCCAATGCATGGACATATACGCATCTTTTGCTTTTTCTAATCCATATTTTACAAAAGGGCAATAATTTTTAACACTTGTGTTTTCAAATGGTTGTTTGATTGTTGTTCTGCCCAAATTTCAGACTCAGGATATAGCAGAAACTAGATGGAATATTGAGGGTGATAATTAGATATGTGATTATGATATTTTTGCACTTTTTAACTCCCTTTCTTAATTTGAGTATAATCCTGAAACGAAAGTTCCTTTCACCTTGTCCCTCAATTATCCTAGAAGTTGCTATAAAATGAATATGCTTATTTTAATGTATCCTGTCCCAAATCCTACTTAGATCTAAGGGAACATACACTTTATTGCCATGAATTTCCTTATGTATAATAGGATTTTTAAAACTCTCCTCTAAACTTCCAAAAAAATTCTTTTGTCTAGCTCGTGGTATTGGCCCTAAAACTATTTCGCTATAATTTTTATGCATATTTCCTATTCTCCTTTGATCATTTTCCACTTGTTAAATAATTTATTAACACAAACCTGCAACTATTACTCCATTTCTAAAACAAAAAGCAAATATGACTATGTTTGGACAAAAATCCCAGTAATTTCAATTTTCACTCCCCTTCCTCTCGCAGAGTTTTAATTACATAATGTATTTTTACCAAAAAATATTAAAATATTTCATATTTGAATTTTTAAATATTCATATATATTTATAAAACTAAATGAATAAATATATATTTTATTTAGCACCATATTAATGTCAAATCATAGGAGGTGTTATTCATGACAGTCATAAATGACGTTAAAACAGCTTTAGCTGGATTAAAAAGCGCACAAGCTAGTTTTGAAACATTTGCTCTTAGTACGGAAAATAAACAAGCTAAGCAACTTTATCAAGATGCTGCTACCCAAACCCAATCTGTTATTGATAATGTTGAACCACGTGTTCAACAAATCGAACAAGAAGAACCTCAATACAAACAACAATAATGAGTATGGCGAAAAGGTTGGTTGAGAGGCCAACCTTTTTTTAGCATCCCAATACTGGTAAAACATGGAGGTGATTTCATGAAAGTAAAAATGTTATTTTTCATTTTAATCCTTATCGGACTGGGTTCAGGGTGTAACGGAAACGAGAATCAGTTAGGTGATAATAATGATTCGAGTATTTCACAAATACATACAAGTAAACCAAATGAACAATCTGTTGCCAATCATGCTAAAGAAAAGATTATTACCAAGGAAGAAATTTCGGATGTAAAAGCAGTGAATACAGATAAGGAGCTTTTAGTAGCGGTAAAAGTCAAAAATTTCAACCGTCTCCGATTAAAAAAGATCGAGAAGTCAGTCAAGTCTGACTTGGAAGAAATGTATCCAGATCATAAAGTATTTGTGTCGAGTGATAAAAAAATGTTCTGGGAACTTGAAAAAATCGAACAAAGGTTACAACAAAATGATACGAATAAGAAGAACCTAAAAAAGGATTTGAACAAACTGAAAAGTCTTATGAAAGAACAAACCTAGGAGGAAGGGTAGAGTTATGTCTAACAATCAAAAGAAAAAACTCACTCCTGTACAACAGGAATACCAAAAGTTGCAAAAACAACGAGAGATCAAAAGACCTTTTGTTCAAAATTGCATAAAGGCCTTTTTAACTGGTGGTCTTATTTGTCTGATTGGTCAGTGTATTACAGACTTTTACATTTATTATTTTGATTTTACTGAGCAAACGGCAGGAAATCCGACGGTAGGTACGTTGATTTTTATGACAATGCTTCTTACTGGTTTTGGTGTATATGATCGAATGGCCCAATTTGGAGGTGCTGGAACAGCAGTACCCGTAACTGGTTTTGGCAATGCGGTGATATCACCTGCCATTGAGCACCGATCAGAAGGATTTGTTCTAGGAGTAGGCGGCAATATATTTAAATTGGCAGGATCGGTAATTTTATTTGGTGTTTTTTCTGCTTTTGTCATTGCACTCATTAAAACCATTTTAATCAAGTGGGGTGGTTTATAATGCTTACGGGTTATCGGACTTGGATCTTCGAACAAAAGCCTGTCATAATCTCAACTGGGACAATTGGTGGCCCATTTGAAGCTAATGGGGCTATTCCAGATGACTTCGATACTCTTCATGCTGATTTATGGCTTGGACAAGACTCCTATGAAAAAGCGCATAGTGTTCTTTTGGAAGAAGCCTGTCAAAAGGCCATGGAAAAAGGGGGAATTCAAAAGGCCCAAGTTCAATTTATACTTGCAGGCGATCTGATTAACCAGATTACTCCGACAAGTTTTGCCAGCCGAACCATTGGAGCTCCTTATTTGGGATTGTTCGGCGCCTGTTCAACCTCTATGGAAGGATTGGCTCTAGGTGCTTATATCGTTAATACAAAAGGGGCTAAATATTTGTTAACAGGAGCTTCCAGTCATGATACAGCTGTTGAAAAACAATTTCGGTATCCTACAGAGTATGGTGGACAAAAACCTCCTACGGCACAATGGACGGTTACTGGTGCCGGTGTGGCCCTTTTAAGTGATTCTGGGGATGGGCCTCGTGTCACTTCTGCCACAATAGGTCGTGTAATTGATATGGGTCTGACCGATCCTTTTAATATGGGAGGGGCTATGGCTCCTGCAGCGGTTGATACCATTGAAGCACATTTAAAAGAACGAAACGTCGATCCGTCTTATTATGACTTAATTGTAACAGGAGACCTTGGGCAAATTGGGCATGAAGTTTCTTTGGATCTATTTAAAAAGCATGGAATTCCTATTCGTAAAGAGCAATACCAAGATTGTGGTCTTATGATTTATCGGGAGGGGCAACCGGTTCTTGCAGGAGCAAGTGGAGCGGGATGTTCAGCAACGGTAGTTTATGGTCATCTGTTAAACCGGATGAAAAAAGGTGAATTTAAAAGAATGTTAGTCGTTGCAACAGGTGCTTTATTATCTCCTCTTTCTTTTCAGCAAAATGAAACGATTCCTTGTATTGCACATGCGGTATCGATTGAATATGGAGGTGAACAATAAGATGACCTATTTTTGGGCATTTACAGTAGGTGGTTTGATTTGTGTGATTGGACAGATAATGTTTGATGTT
>NZ_SLUB01000009.1 GCF_004799755.1 Bacillus timonensis
GCCAGAAGTTTATTCTTACAAATATTCGAGTGTATTTCGATAAAACATGGGAAAAGTTTATCTCTGCATTAGAATATAAACCAGTAAAGACATCAAAAGGAAGACAAAAGGTTCCAGATAAACCGACGAAAGAAATATTCTACGGAAGTGTTGCGCTAATTGGTGAGAAAAAGAAACGTATTAAAAGGAAAATAAAGTAAAGAAAATACCAAAAAATGGGAACAAACAACAATTTTATTCATGATTGTTGTTTTAGCTCCCAAGCAAAAAAACTAACTGTAAATATATTACTTTTTATCAAAATAAATGCAATTATGCAAAGCTAGTGAACCTGTCCCCTTGTCCCTTTATTTATTTAATTTAACTCGTTGTAATCGTAATGCGTTTAAGACAACCGACACGGAGCTAAACGCCATTGCGGCGCCTGCTACCCATGGTGCAAGGAATCCTGCTGCAGCAATTGGAATCCCAATTGTGTTATATGCGAATGCCCAGAATAAGTTTTGTTTAATATTACGCATTGTTTTACGGCTCATTAAGATCGCATCCGCAATGCTGTTAAGGTCACCACGAATGAGTGTGATGTCTGCAGCTTCCATGGCCACATCCGTACCTGTTCCAATGGCCATCCCAATATCCGCAGTAGCTAGTGCTGGTGCGTCATTTATACCGTCACCAACCATCGCCACCTTTTTACCCTGTTGCTGTAGCTTTTTCACCTCTTCTGCTTTGCCTTCAGGAAGTACTTCGGCAATAACGGAATCAACGCCTACCTCTTTCCCAATGGCTTGTGCTGTATGCTCGTTATCACCAGTCATCATAATGACTTGAATGCCCATGTCATGTAAGCGACGGATTGCTTCTCTAGAGGTTTCTTTAATCGTATCCGCTACTGCAACTAAGCCAGCATACTGTCCGTTGATTCCTGCTAGCATCGCAGTCTTACCATCAATCTCTAATTTTTCCATCTCCGGTAAAACCGTTTGGATGTCAATCCCGTATTGTTGCATAAGCTTCCGTGTACCAATAACAATCCCTTGACCTGAAACTGTTGCAATGACACCATGACCTGGAATCGCTTCAAAGAATTGAACATTTCCAAGTTCAATACCTTTTTCCTGGATACCTTCAACAATCGCTTGTGCAAGTGGATGCTCAGATTGTTTTTCTGCTGCCCCAATTAGTGATAAAAATTTCTCTTCATTCTGACCATCTGCTACTAATATATCTGTTAAAACAGGTTTACCATGGGTTACCGTACCTGTTTTGTCGACAACAACTGTATCTACACCTTGTGTTTGTTCTAAGTGCTCGCCACCTTTAAATAAAATCCCAAATTCAGCCGCACGACCACTTCCTGCCATGATGGAGGTCGGCGTTGCTAGCCCAAGGGCACATGGACAGGCAATCACAAGGATCGCAATTAACACCTCAAGTGCTGGTGTAAATTCTCCCGGACTTACCCAAATGATCCACACTAAGAATGCAAGAATGGCAATTCCTACTACAATCGGAACGAAAATACCTGAAATTTGGTCCGCTAAACGCTGGATCGGTGCTTTTGAACCTTGTGCATCCTCAACTACTTTAATGATTTGGGCTAAGGCTGTGTCGCGCCCCACTTTTGTTGCTTTCATTTTAATGAAACCATTTTTGTTAATCGTTGAGCCATATAAGACGTCACCTGACGTTTTATCGACTGGTAAGCTTTCACCTGTTAACATGGATTCATCGACAGCTGTTGCTCCTTCAACTACTTCGCCATCAACAGGAATTTTTTCACCAGGCTTCACTAAAATAGTATCGCCGATAACAACTTCCTCTAACGGAACCTCTTTTTCAACTCCATCACGAATGACAATCGCTGTTTTTGCCTGAAGCCCCATTAATTTTTTAATCGCTTCAGATGAACGCCCTTTTGCTTTTGCTTCAAATAATTTTCCTAAAAGTATAAGTGTAATCAGAACCGCACTAGTTTCAAAGTATAGGTGTGGCATGTGATGTGTTCCTGCTGTAACAATTGCTTGATATACGCTATAAAAGTAGGCTGCTGATGTACCCATGGCAACCAGCACATCCATGTTCGCACTTCCATTGCGAAGCGCTTTATACGCACCTACATAAAACTGTTTGCCGATAATAAATTGGACCGGTGTCGCCAAGATCAGTTGAATCCAAGGATTCATTAAGAAGTCTGGGACATATAAAAACGATGTAAATGAAAAGTGCCCAACCATCGTCCATAAAAGTGGTAACGATAAAATGGCTGAAATGATGAATTTTCGTTGTTGATCTTTAATATGCTTCTCGCGGTAGTCTACCTGCTCTTTATCCTCTTGCTTTTGGTGTGCCCCATAACCTAGTTTTTCTACCTTTGCAATAATGTCTGCAATCGCTACTTCAGAAGGATTAAATTCAATCGTTGCTTTTTCGAGAGCTAAATTGACATTTGCTGTTGCAACACCATCCATCCGATTTAGCCCTTTTTCAATGCGCGTTGCACACGCTGCACAAGTCATTCCTGTAATATCAAACTCAGCTTTTTGTTTCACAACACCATAGCCTAATGCTTCAATTTTCTTTTCAAAATCGGCTTCACTCAATTTTGAAGGATCATATTTAATCGATGACTTTTCAAGTGCTAAGTTAACGGAGGCCTGCTCGACACCTTCCATTTTATTTAGCCCTTTTTCGATACGTGTTGCACACGCAGCACAAGTCATACCAGATATTTGTAGACTCGCTTCTTTCAACTTACTAGCTTCTGTGGCTTCGGTACTCATGATCTGTCCTACCTCCCTCATACCTCATAGGGGTATATTTTTACGAAAATGAGAGAGTGCTATGGAAGCACTCTTACTCTACGTCATATCCTTGATCTTCAATTGTTTCTTTAATTGTATCAAGAGAAACTTGTGATTCATTAAAGGATACTTCAACTAAAGCTTCATCTAATTTTACGCTTACTTGATCAACACCGTCTAATTTACCAACGCTGCCTTCTACAGCCTTTACACAATGACCACATGACATTCCTTGTACGTTTAATGTTACTGTTTGCATATTTTTTCTCTCCTTTTATTATATTGTTTCATACTCCAGTGGGGTATATATGACTTAAAAAGTTTTATTTTTTCATAAGTTTTTGGATAGTTACAACTAATTCATCTAAAACCTCGTTGTCACCCTCTGATAAACGGTCCACGACACACCCTTTTAAATGACCTTCTAAAAGAATTTTAGCCACACTATTTAATGCGGATTGTGTTGCAGAAATTTGGGTAATCACATCGTCACAGTAGACGTCCTTATCAATCATTCCCTTAATGCCTCGAATTTGACCTTCGATACGATTTAAGCGATTTGTTAAATCCTTTTTGACTCGCTCAGGATGATGGCTTTTACGTCCGGACGTTTCACAATCTGTATGACAAGCTACATCTTCGGTTTTATTTTCCATAGCACAACCTCCTAACCTGATTTCATCTTACCATACCCCTGTTAGGTATGTAAAGTAAGAAGTGGCACTATTTTTTGAAATAATTGTGACGCCTATTCCCACTTATACCCAATACCCCAAACTGTTTTTAAATGGCTTTCAATCGGAAAACCCGTTTTTCTAAATTTATCCCGTATATTTCGAACATGTGAGTCTACTGTTCGATCCTCAATACTGGCATCATACCCCCATACGGTTTCTAATAGTTTCTCTCGACTAAAAACAATATTCTTGTTATTCATCAACAGACCCACCATTTCGAATTCTTTTGGAGTTAGAATAATACTTTCTTCATTAAAATACAGGGAGTGATTATTTTCATCCCAAACCAATCCGTACATTTCAATTTTGGGAGATTGTTTCGTTCTTCTTAGGACCGCTTGAATGCGAGCAATTAATACACTCTCATCAAATGGTTTCGTAATATAATCATCGGCTCCTATACTCAATCCTCTAACGATGTCTGTACTAGTATCTCTTGCAGTTAACATGATAATGGGTACATCAGAAAACTTTCTGATTTCTGCAGCCGTCTCCCAACCATTTAGATGGGGCATCATAACATCCAATAGAATTAAATCAACATGATTATGTTCGAGATACTTCATTCCTTCCTCACCGGAATTGGCTGAAATACACGTAAAACCATGATGCTCTATATATAATGTTAGTAATTGCAGCATTCTTAATTCATCATCTATTAGTAAGATTTTGGACACATGAATCACTTCCTTTAAAAAACTAAGTTATTGAAGTCCCTTCTAATAGTATAATTTAAAAATTTGCAGAAACTGTGGATTGAACTGTTCTTTTTTGTAGTTTCAAAAAAGAAAAATAAATTACAACATTCTAGATGTTGTTTCGAAATTTCTTCATAAAAAAAGAGATTGGTCTCGTTCGCCAATCCCTTAGTAAATCCATAGTCATTATTCAACAGGTGAAAGCTCATCTTCGGTTACCCACTTATGATTTGTTATCTTTTCTCCTGTTTTTGTATCGGTGAAATCCACCATATACACAGTCGTTTGTTTAGCTGTATCGATTGTTGCAGTCGCACCCTTCATCCCTTCCATATGATCAGCATTTAAAACCACTTCATCGCCCGGCTTGTACGACTCAACACCTGCATTTTCGATTTCTTCATGAATTACCCACTTGTGGTTTTCCACAGGTTCACCACCAGTTGTCGGGGTATAAGTAACTGAATAGACTGTTGTCGTAAAAGCTCCCGAAACGGTTGCTTCAGCTCCATTCATTCCTGGCATATGATCAGCATGCATCATCACATTAGTACCAACTGGATAGGTTGGATTTTCTGCCTTAGCCAAACCTTCTGGAATTTCGCCCGAACCTGAGTGATTCATACCTGTATGATCCATATCTTCCTTCGTTTCAGATTCTTCCTCGTTCATATCCATATTCTCATGTGCACCCGAGTCAGTATCAGCATTTTCATTAGTAGTTTCATCATTACCGCCACATGCTGCCAAAAAGAATACCAACAATAAAGATGTTAGGGTCCATACCATTTTTTTGTTTTTCACTATTACCAACCTCCAAAACTTATTTAATTCCATCTTAAATTATCAATAAAATTTGCAGATTTTATGCAATACCTATGGGACTTTCTCCGCAATTTTCAAAAGATCATGACACGACTTTTTACCTTCTTGCAACAACACGCATTAATCGAAAACTTTCCAATAATAAAATGCTCATACTTAGCCATAGTCCTCCAAAAACGTAGCCCGCAACTATATCACTTGGAAGTTGAATGTCAAAATAGACTCTACTAATCGCCATAAAAAGAAAAAGGATAAGAGCACCAATGACTACTCCTGTTTGAACCCGAACACTCTTAATGTGGCGTACGAGCATATATATCAAGAATCCATAAATGACAAACGCCATTAAGGACTGTTCACTAGGAAAGGAATAAGAAATGGGTTCCGTTTGTTTAACATGATTTGGAGCGAGTTGATGAAAAATCCGTCTTAAACTCTCTTCATAAAGTTCACCTCCCACTAAAACGATCATTAAAAACACACTTTCTAGCATTTTGTCTCTTCCTTTCCACAATATAAAAAGAAGGGTTACAATTGTTAGACTGATGAGTACTTTCTGCATACCTACATTGGAAAGGATTGCCATAAATGGCTCCCAATTTTCATCGAAAATGAGAGGTACTAATAAAACGACGATGTCATTGAAATCAACAAACTCATTTGCGAGATAGTCTTGTATCATACCAATCATTACTAAAACAAATCCTAAAGTAACCAGTAGAATTCCTACTATAAATACCCCGGTACGTCTTTGTGTGTGAAATAAATCGATTCCTTTATTGATCCACACCATCGTACCTTCCTTGATTTGAGTTTTGTATTTTTTTATCACATAAATAATACCTATCAATATTGCAGCAATTATCCCTGCAATCACTAGATATTTCTTAACAGCTCCATGAAACTGCTCCCACTGTGGACCTAATATTTTCCCTAACGAAATAAAAACACTAACCCAAATAAATGCGCCTCCATATGCAAAAAGTGCATAGCTTCGAATTGGTATTTGTGTAATTCCTGAAAAATAACCCGTAATGTGACGAACACCAGGAATATAATAGGCTATCATAATCACTTTATTTCCATAGGTTGTAAACCATTGTGATACCATTTTTAGTCTTTCTGGACCTAGATGGATTCGGTGACCATGTTTTTCAAAAAACGGCGAGCCTAATTTAAAGCCAATCCAGTATGAAATGGTCATCCCAATCGAACTTCCAAGTCCTGCAACTAAAATACTGAAAAACCAATTAAGACGTCCTTGATAGACGAGATATCCTGTATACCCCATTACCACTTCTCCAGGTATAGGCAGTGCCAAAAGCTCTAATAATAATGCAAAAAATAATACCACGTAACCATGTTGATCAAGATATGTCGTTATAAAGTCCATTTTGGTTTTTGTCCCCTTTTAAAGCGGCTAAGAGATTATTAACACATATCATAGGTTTACCCTATTTAAATGAAAGTATATGAATACGTCCACAAAGTGTCTTAAATTTTTCACTCTTTTTTCAGATTCAATTGATATTATTAGAGTTAAAAGACGCTATTAAAGAAGGTGTAAAAACGTAATGAATATCTTATTTGCAGAGGATGATGAAAGTCTAGGAAAATTGATTTTTCATTTACTGCAGAAGGAATTTCTCAGAGTCGATTGGGTAAAAGACGGCCAGAGTGCTTATGAATATGCCATGTTGACTAATTATGAAGTGATTATTCTGGATTGGATGATGCCAAAATTAAATGGAATTGAAGCCTGTGAAAAGCTTAGAAAAAAAGGATATAAAGGCAGCATTTTATTTCTAACCGCTAAGGATGCATTGGCGGATGTCGTCAAAGGATTGGACTCCGGGGCAGATGATTACCTAATCAAACCGTTTAAATTTGAGGAACTAGCAGCAAGGCTTCGGGCACTGTCGCGTCGGACAGAGAAGCCTTTTGAAGAGATCCTATCTGTGGATGATTTGCAGTTGAATCTTAATACACATGTTGTGCAACGTAATGGACAGGTGATTGAGCTTTCAAAGAAAGAATTTTTGCTGCTCGAATTATTGCTTCGCAACAAACATCAAATTCTAACTAGGGAAATCCTGATTGAAAGAATCTGGGGATTCGATGTGGATGTAACAGAAAACGCATTAGATGCATTGGTTAAGCTCGTTCGAAAAAAAGTAGACCTACCCGGCAAGCCTTCTATCATCAAAAATGTAAGAGGAGTTGGCTATAAATTGAGGGGTGATCATGGAATTTAATCCCGTAAAATCAAAACTCAACCTCATTTATACAGGATCACTTCTGATTATTTTAAGTATTTTTATCGTGGTGCTGTATCTTTTTATTTCTGGAGCGATAAAAAACGAAGAAATCGAACAGTTAAATCGATTTTTTGAAAAGGAAAAACACGATTTTGTTGAGGAGATACAGGAACATGGCCATAGGATTGATAAAGACGATGAACGTGAACATGAACGTTTAGAATATCAACCGGGTAAGAATATCTTTTATTATATATTTGATAGCAGTGCAAATCTGGTAGAGGGTGAAGAGACTGTAGAAGGGTTAGCGCAATTTCTCACCAGAAAAGATCTCGATTCATTACCTATGAAATTTACGAAAGAAATGGAATTGAAGGAGACACATGTGCTTTTAATCCAATATCCTCTCCATGTTCAAGAAAATAACCTCGGAAGTGTAATCATCGGGATGGATATTACAGATGAGAAGCACTTAATTCAACGTATTATTTGGATACTTCTGTTGCTCACTCTCTTGTTTAGTATCCTATTTGCTTGGGCGGGTAATTTTTTTGCAGGGCAAGCAATGAAGCCTATACAAATGGCTTTTCAAACACAACGAAAATTTGTCTCAGATGCTTCACACGAACTAAGGACCCCGCTGAGTATCTTTTATAGTTCAATAGATGTTCTGGCCAGAGAGGAAAGCGAACATTTAAGTCCATTTGGCAGGGAGATTTTAGAGGATGTCAAAAATGAGTCTGAAATGATGAAAAAACTGCTTAATGATTTATTGTTTTTGGCAAGAAATGATCAGAAGAATTTTGAATTAGATATAGAAGAGTTGGATCTTTCCCTTTTACTTCACTCTTTAGTAAATAGATTTAGACGGATTGTTCCATCACATCTTTCGCTTGAAGAGCATATTCAAAATGGTATTTCAATGAAGGCAGACAAGGTCAGAATCGAGCAATTGGTCTATATCCTTTTAGATAATGCTGTTCGATATTCAAAGGAAGGTAAAATTACGTGTTCATTAGCAAATCATGGACCAGAAATTGTGATTAGTATTAAAGACACTGGGCCAGGTATACCTCAGGATGAAATCCATCATATTTTCGACCGGTTTTATCGAGGGGATTCATCAAGAAAAAGAGATGGGTCAGGTCTGGGACTCTCGATTGCAAAAGCCATCGTAGATGCACACAGAGGAAAAATTGAAGTAAAAAGTGAAATAGATCAAGGAACTGAATTTGTGATAAGCTTTCAAGTAAAATAAACGCCGTTATGTATTACGGCGTTTTTTTCACTATCTTTCTTTTGTTGTTACCAGTAGACTCAAGGAGACCTTCCACATAACGAAAGACCAGTAACATTATGACCAGTACAGTCCCGCTACCATATATAAAAGCAGCCCATGGTTGGGCAGAGTCTGTCCCGATGATGATGCCATGAAGGACCATTAGAATCCATGCGGGTATGACAAGAAAGTGAATTTTTTTCCACAATGTACGTCCTAACGCTTTGATGAAAAAATCTGAAGTCCCTAGGGTCACCAAAAAGAAATAAAAGGATATCGTTCCAAGTCCTGAAAAGAATGGGTCATTTTCGGATGAAAATGGAATCAATATTTCAAAGATAGTGTATGGCATATATGAATCTACCAAAAGTAATGTTGCATGAAAAACAACTGTCAGCATTCCAATCCACCCGCTTAATTTATGCAATTCAAGCATTAGTGGCTTTTGCTTTTTGAAAAGAGATAGACGGTTCATCAAACCGGCTGCAATTGAGAGTGTAAAAAGAAAGTATGCTAAGAAACCGGATATACGAATTAAACTCCAAGTGGAAAGCCAATCAATGTTCATTTTCTCTACTTCCCCCAATTTCTATTTTCCCATTAGATTCAACAAGAACATAACTAAATTTCCGGTTGATGTTAGAGAGCACTGATTTTACTGTTGTCACATCGTCCATAAAAAATAGTTTCGCACTGATTTCGGCATCTAGACAACGTTCCGTTACAACTGTTGCCTGAACGACCTCTGATACTGTAGGCATTCCGGTTCTTCCGTCCAAAATATGATGTTTCTTGGTTTCCCCCTGCAGCCAGCTTCTATAGATGGTATTGGATGTCGCAACGCCTCCATTTCGAATCGAAAAGGATCCGATTTCTATTTCTTCATAAAAAGGGTCCCTAATTCCAATCGTCCATGCTTTATCCCCTTTTGACCACATCGCCATATCACCGCCACCATCGACAATTCCATATGTGCTACGCGTGTGGTTCTGCAACCACTTTGAGATAGCTTCCACGGCATAGCCTTTCGCAATTCCACCAAGGTCCACTTTTTGATCTGTCTTTTTCATAACCTGATAACCTTCTGTAAAAATAAGTGGCTTATCTTCATTTTTGAATCTCGGAATCGTTTCTTCGTGTTGTGCAACCTCAAAGGGAAATGATTGCTTATATCCATGAACCTCTAGCCGTATCAACAGATAGGGTGAAAAACGGTCCTCTGTTTTCAACCGATATTCTTCTGCCTTTTTTAAGATGTCAAAAAGGATTGGCGAAACAACAATGATTGAGTCCCTTTTAGCTTCATTCAAGCGGCTTAGTTCATTGTTGCTAAGAAATCTTGAAAATTCCCGTTCCATGTATTGGAGAAAAGAAAGAATGGTTTCCTTCCAATTCGTGTTGTACTCATTCGAAATGGCAATATAGAAGGAAGTGTTCATCACATTTACTTCTACAGAATCAATCTCATTAAGATCTTCTGGTGGTACGATCACGTTTAACCACCTCTTGATTGTCATTTACTTGAATGGAAAAGTCACTCCAGTCAAGCTGGATTAACTCTTTTTCCCGTTCACTCATTGAATCATTTATTTCAACAGCCATTGCAGTTGAATTCTTTGTATCCACATCGGAATCATTTATTTGACCAATTACGATTGCAGAAAATGCAGCACCTGTGATACCAACAATCCATTTTGCTTTATTGTTCGCTTTCATCTATCATCACCTCTTACATGATTTTATTCATCGTAATAGTACTGCTAGCTTCATCCCAGTTCACTCTATAACCGAAAGCATTTGCCATTACCGAAATTGGCAGAAAGACAGACTTCTCAAAGTACTGAGCCTTCGTTGGCATCGGTGTTTTCACCATATTCTCATAGACTACATTGGAACCTGCACGAACAATCAGCTCATCCTGATTAGTTGAAGCTTCGAAGATTCTACTTTCTTGATAAAATGTGTATTCCGCTCCAAAAAACTCAGCCATTTTCTCACCAGAAATGAGCAATTGACCGTCCATAGGTACAATATAAAAACGTTCACTTTTTCCATTCAGTACAACTGTTACTTCTTTTGCCTCTTGAAAAGGAAGGGTTTCAGGTAGAGAAGCAACGGTGTCTCTCGTCCAAATATTCCAATAAGATGGTTGAATCTGATTTTCTTGGATATAGTTTCGATTTTCATATTCCCCCTCTTCCTCCCATTCATCATGATCATCATCATCGTCTTCGTATCGTTCATACCTTTCATGTTCGTCTCGTTCATAATCGTCATCATCGGCTTTTACAATATTGACAGAATGAAAAATGAACAAGAGCAAAACCACCGATAAGATCCATACAAATTTTCTTGTTTTCACACTTTTCGCCTCCTTGTAAAAACATATTAATCATCATTTCTGAAAAAATAATGAAAGACCGATTACTTTTTTATACAAAAAAGCATTCAATTAGTTTTTCAGTTATTTTTCATTTTCCAAGTTTAGTCTAGTAACCATAAATCTTAATTTAAGAAGGAGAATTTTATGAAATACATTAAAATCTTGCTACTCCCATTTTTTATGGTTTTTACACTTAGTTTCTTAATCGTAGGAAACCCCACTGTTTCGGCAGACCATGATTTTAACGAAACATATGAACACGATGATGACGAGGATGGAATATATGAGGATGTAGGTAAAGCTGTTGGCTGGGGGACAGTCATTACACTAGGTGCTGCTGGGTTCATTTTTCCGATTAGACGATCCATGAAATGGCTAATCAGTCATTATCCAAAGTATAAAAAAACGTTTATTTCACTTTCTAAGTTTTTGGGAAAATATCATATCTCAATTGGGATTCTTGCCTTGGCTATAAGTATCATTCATGGAATAACCATGTATGGAAGTGAAGGGGAATTGGAGAGTGACGGGATTATTGGATTGGCAGCCGTTCTATTAATGATAGTTGCTAGCCTATTCGGCTTTATTTTATCCAAGAACAAAAAAGGAAAAAGTCTGCGAAATACACATATGACTTTGATTGCTTTTACACTTCTTATTGTGTTTGTTCATATCGTTTTGTAATAGAAAGGGCCAGCTTCCCAGATTGATGGGGTCTGGCTCTTTTTTTGTGGCTTTTATTAGTCAATTGTTCGTTATTCATAAGGTTACTAAATCAAATCGCACAAACAATATTTACAATTGTCCTTATTTTCGAATTTTTACATTGCCAGATGAATATTTTATAAGTAATTACTATTTAACCCTAAAATTTCCAAGTTAGCTTTTTCGTAAAAGAAAGGATTGATCGAATGAAAAAAGTCGAACTCATTAATATTTCGAAATCCTATGATAAGACAACAGAAGTCATTTCAGATATCACTGTCACGATAAACCCTGGAGAGTTTTTTGTATTAGTAGGACCTTCAGGTTGTGGAAAAAGTACGATGCTTCGAATGATTGCTGGATTGGAAGATATAACAGGAGGCGTTTTAAAGATAGGTGATAAAGAAGCAAATCTATTGCCACCAAGTAAAAGAGATATTTCAATGGTCTTTCAAAACTATGCCTTGTATCCTCATCTCTCTGTCGAGGAAAACATCGTGTTTGGTTTACATGTTAAAAAGGTTTCAAAGGATGAACGAAAGAAACGCTGTACGGAAGTAGCAGACATGCTAGGTCTATCAGAATTACTTAAGCGAAAGCCAAGAGAACTCTCTGGAGGTCAAAGACAAAGGGTAGCATTAGCAAGGGCAATAGTGAATCAGGCGCCGATATGTTTAATGGATGAACCTTTATCAAACCTTGATGCGAAATTACGTGCACATATGAGATCTGAAATTAGACAGATCCAGCGAAAGCTTGGTATTACGATGATTTACGTCACACATGACCAGGTTGAAGCCATGACAATGGGTGATAGAATTATGATTTTACACAACGGAAAAATCCAACAAATTGGAGAGCCGATTGAAATCTATAACCAGCCTGCAAACCCTTTTGTAGCCACCTTTATTGGATCTCCCCCAATGAATTTAGCAAGGGGAACTGTACATAAGGAAAAAAGAGAAATTTCATTCGGAGACCATGTTACTATCAAAGTTCCAGAAAAAGATACACATCTATTAACCTCTGAACAAATCATTGTTGGAATTCGACCAGAGCATTTAAAGCCTGCCGTTAAGGAAGCAACAAACATGAATCATATTTTTGCAGAAGTAAAAAATGTTGAGGTTTTAGGAAATGAAACGATCCTCGCTTTTGCTTTAGAGGACAAGGGATGGTTGGCAAAATGGAATGGGCAATGGAAAGTTCAATTAAATCAAGTCATACGGATTGCAGTAGACTATGACTCTATTTGTTTGTTTGACGGTGAGACTCATGAGTTACTCAAGTCACCTTCTAACATTGAAAATTATGTGATTGATCGTGAGGTGATCATCGAATGAGTTCTGCTTTAGACAGCAAAGAATACAAACCTCCAAAAATAAGTTTTTGGAGACGGTCCCTGAATGCACGAACTGCGCTTTTGTACTTATTACCCTCTATTGTCTTATTTAGTGTGTTTGTTTTCTATCCGATGTTTCGAACGATATACTTAAGTTTTTTCCTTACCGATCAACAAGGTCAGGCAGCCCTTTTTGTTGGACTAGAAAACTACAGCTATTTATTTGAGTCAGATAGCTTTAAACAAAGTACAAAAGCAACCATATTATTTGTACTTTACACGGTACCAGCAACCATCATTCTTGCCTTATTTCTAGCATTATTAGCCAATGAAAAATTGAAAGGGATTGGTTTTTTCAGAACGATTTTTTCATCGACGATGGGGATTTCAGTTGCAGCCTCTTCTGTTGTTTGGTTGTTTCTTTTTCATCCTAGTATTGGAATGTTTAATCGTTTTTTAGGAATCTTTGGTTTAAAGGACATTCAATGGTTATTAGACCCCGAATGGGCCTTACTATCTGTCTCCATTTCAACCATTTGGCTTAATCTTGGATTCTCGTTTTTAATTATTCTTGGTGGGTTGCAAAACATAGATGAACATTTGTATGAGAGTTCAAAAATTGATGGTGCCGGTTATTTTTATCGGTTAAGAAGAATTACGATCCCTATGCTCTCTCCTACTTTGTTTTTTATCATCACCATCACGATGATTAATGCCTTTCAAACGTTTGGCCAGATTGACATCTTAACAAAAGGTGGTCCTTCAGAATCTACCAACCTTATTGTTTATTCAATCTACAAGGAGGCGTTTATCAACTATCAATTTGGAACAGCTAGTGCACAAGCAGTCTTTTTATTCATTACGATTTTAATCGTTACAATTCTTCAGTTTAAGTTTGGAGAAAAGAAGGTGCACTATCAATGAACAAGCCCACGAAAATTTTATTTTATGTTCTTTTAGTATTGGCTGCTTTCTTAGTATTTTTTCCGATTTTATATGCACTCATGATCAGTTTCATGGGCAGTAAGGAAATCTTACAAGGAAGCTTCTTCCCCGAGTCCATTAACTTTGATAACTATGCCAAAGCATTTGACCGATTACCCTTGATGAAATATTTATTAAATAGTTTTATCGTCTCCGCAACTGTAATGTTAGGCCAATTAATTGTTTCAAGTATGGCAGCCTATGCTTTTGTTTTCATCCCATTCAAAGGTAGAAATTTCGTTTTCTTTCTATTCATCTCTACCATGATGATTCCATGGGAAGCAACGATGATTCCAAACTTTTTAACAATTCAAAAGTTAGATTGGATTAACACGTATCAGGGATTAAATGTCCCCTTTTTCGCTCTAGCATTCGGGACGTTCTTACTGCGTCAGCATTTCAAGACCATTCCAAAGGAACTGCATGAAGCTGCGCAGGTTGCCGGTTTAAGTAGATTCCAATTTTTTATTCGGGTGATCCTTCCTGTTTCTCGAACTAGTTTGGTTACCTTGGGGGCTTATGGATTTTTAACAACATGGAATATGTATTTATGGCCACTTTTAGTCACAAACAACGATTCTGTAAGAACCGTACAAATAGGCTTAAAGCAGTTGCAAACACAAGAAATGGCGACAGATTGGGGGGTGGTAATGGCAGGGGTTATGGTAGTAATTATCCCAACGTTAATTTTATTATTCTTAGGACAAAAGCAGTTACAGAAAGGTTTATCACAAGGGGCATTAAAATAAGAGGGAGGTTAAAAGAGTGAAGAAATCCACAAAGTTTTTTGCTGTGTTATTCATCATTGGCTTACTTTTTACCACGGCTTGCACGAATAGTGCTAATAAAGATAATGAGCCTAAAGATGAAGGATCGGAATCAACAGGACCAACAGAAATTGTCTTTTGGCATGCAATGTCAGGTGCTGGTCAAGAAGCGCTTGACGAGATTGTGAATGACTTCAATACATCACAAGATAAAGTAAAGGTGAACGCCGAATTCCAAGGTACTTACGAAGAATCATTAACTAAATTT
The DNA here is from genome assembly GCF_004799755.1 of Bacillus timonensis. Lineage (GTDB taxonomy): Bacteria > Bacillota > Bacilli > Bacillales > Bacillaceae_L > Ferdinandcohnia > Ferdinandcohnia timonensis_A. The sequence goes on from NZ_SLUB01000009.1 coordinate 15,051, forward strand.
AGAGCGGTTGGAGGCACGAATGATGCTCCAGCTATTATTCAAACCTTTGAAGTTGGAACAAAATATATGATTGACAGTGGTTTTATTGAACCCATGCAATCATTCATAGATAAGGATAACTATGATCTTTCACAGCTTGAAAAAAACATCTTAAACTACTATACCGTTGATGATAAATTGTATTCAATGCCGTTTAACTCTTCTACACCGATTTTGCTGTATAACAAAGACGCTTTTAAAGAAGCCGGTCTAGACCCTGAAAATCCACCAAAAACCTTTAGCGAAGTGAAAGCTGCAGCAGAAAAATTAACAAAGAAAAATGGGGACAATACAGAGCAATACGGTTTTTCTATGTTAACCTACGGCTGGTTCTTTGAAGAACTCGTAGCTACCCAAGGCGGTTTATATGTAAACAATGATAATGGTCGTTCAGATGATGCGACAAAAGCCGTTTTTAATGGGGAAGAAGGATTACGCGTATTCAAGTTTTTAGATGAGATGAATAAGGCTGGTACATTTGGTAATTTCGGCACAAATTGGGATGACATTCGTGCTGCCTTCCAAACTGGAAAAGTAGCCATGTATATGGACTCCTCTGCTGGAACGACAAACGCTGTTAAAACGGCTCCATTTGAAGTAGGTGCTGCTTTCATTCCACATGCGGATGAGGTTGATAGCAATGGGGTAATCATTGGTGGGGCCTCCTTATGGATGTCAAAAGGAATTGATGAAGCAAAGCAAGACGCAGCATGGGAGTTTATGAAGTATATGGCAACTCCAGCAGCACAAGCGAAATGGCATGTGAAGACAGGATATTTCGCAATCAATCCTGCAGCATATGAAGAACAAATCGTAAAAGATCAATGGGAAGAGCTACCACAATTAAAAGTAACGGTCGAACAGCTTCAAGCAACGAAGCCGTCTGTCGCCACACAAGGTGCGTTGATTTCTGTATTCCCAGAATCAAGGCAACAAGTGGTAACGGCATTAGAAAACTTATATCAAGGTCAGGATCCTCAAGAAGTACTTGATAAAGCAGCTGCGGAAACCGACCGTGCGATTGAAGTAGCAAATAAAACGAAAAAGAATTGAACTATTCGTCACTAAAGTAACGAGATTCCTGCGAACACCAGTGTAACCACCAGTTATATAACAGGCTAACCCCGTAGTTCCTACGGTTTAAGACTTCTATGTACTTAGGAGTCTTTTTCCTTCTTGAAGAATATAAAATCGTGGTACTTTATTTTGCTTTTTGTAATAGCGGGTGTAGGCATCATGGAGGATTTCAACCGATTTTTGTAGAGAAATACTGTCTACTTCTTTGAGGAATGTATAATGTTGCTTTAGTTCTTTTACTACTTTAATCGCTTCATATTTGTTAAAGAAATCGCCTTTCCAATTGTTTTGAGGTAGTTGACCATTTTGAACCATTTCTTCCACAGTACGCCAATACGCATCAATTTGTTTTTGTTTCCCTAAGAAATGGTTAAAGACAAAACGAGTACAGCCGATGGTCTAATTGATTAATGTCGCTTGTTCTTTCGTTGGATAGATGCGAAATTTATAGGCTTTATGCTGTTTCAAACGGTACTCCTCCCTTGGAATGATTACCTTTATTATAGAACATATGTGCCTATTTGTAAAGGGGAAATCGGTTCCATTCATATCATGACTAAAGTCAAAAGTGTTCTGGAACCATTCATAAAAAAGAGGCCATCCCCTCAGTTCTGTTAGGGGGTTGGCCTCTTCGTTCATTTTCCAAAAAAGGGACCAGGAGAACCGTCCCTTTGGTTCTTAAACCAATACGCCTGATAATTTTTTAGCTACGGCTTCAACTTTTTCTAGTCCTTCAGCAACAATCTTGTCGGCTTGATCTGGTGCTGAAGCATGACCTTCAATAATGACTTCATCTGTGATTTCCATACCGAATACGCCGCCAGCAACGTTTTTAATATAAGTAGCAGCCATTTCCATTGGTGCTGTTTCTGGTGTGGAGTAGATACCACCTCGCGCACTTAAAATAACAGCTTTTTTATCAGTCAATAATTGCACTAATTGACCATTTTCATCATATTTGAATGAGTAACCCGCTTGGTACACATAGTCAATGAATGTTTGTAATTTAGCTGGGATTGTTAGATTCCATAATGGGAATACAAAAACAACTACGTCTGCTGCTGTAACAGCATCCATTGCTTTTTGCTTTGCCGCTAAAATACGTTTCTCTATGTCTGTCATTTCTTCGCCTGATTGGATTTTACCAAAAGCGTTGAATAAATCTTGTCCTAAGTAAGGCATATCTTCTGCGAACACATCGTAAGTTGTTACATTTACACCTTCAATGTTATTCATGAAAGTTTCATACATTTTACTTGAAACAGCTTCAGAAGCTGGACGATTATTAGCTTTTACTACTAAAAGATTCATATATTAACTCCTCCATATATCTTGGATTTAATTATCTTGAAAGTATTATATTAAGATAATATGAAAGATAATTCAATACAACTTTACTACCAATTTTTTCTGTTACTTTCTATAAACAGTGACTTTCCCCAGTGCAGAATACACCTATGCCGCTGCAGTAATCACTTTCATTGAATATCGATCTTCTGATGTTTTTTCAAAATGTTACCAACAAAATTATTCAACGGATCCTTCCCATGCGAGCATTCCGCCCTCCATGTTGATCACCTTGAACCCCTGATTTTCAAGGAATTGAGATGCTCTTCCACTTCTGCCACCGGAACGACAAACCATTACATATTCCTTTGATTTATCAAGTTCGTGCATGCGAAATTCAATTAAACTTAACGGAATATTGACTGCTCCTGGAATTTTACCTGCTGCCACTTCATCTACTTCGCGTACATCTATAATATTTAATGTTTTACCCTCTGCTACTAATTCTTCGACTTCTTTTGCAGTAAATTTTTTCATGGTCCTTCCTCCTAAATCGTTTATCATCTCTAGGCACTTATCGTACCCTCTATACTTATTTAAAATTATATTCAGTCACGATTTTATCTCTACCTGTTACTAGGTCATTAAAGTATTCATACAAGTTAACACCTAAATAAGACCCAGAAATATTGAATACATTGTCAAAGCCTAAATGTTGCAAAGCCATTACCATATTATAACTTCTTTGCCCTGAACGACAGTGAACATAGACAGGTTGATCTTTTGGAATTTCATCAAGTCTATTCCTAAATTCACTTAAAGGAATGTTTGTTGCATTTTTAAAATGACCTGCACTATATTCCCCTTTTTCCCGAGCATCAATAATAAACGCATTGTTTTCTACTAATTCTCGAACCTGTGATACTTTCACTTCTTTATATCTACCTTGAAGAAGGTTTAGACCCACTAATGCCGCATGATTTACAACGTCTTTAGCCGTACCTAACATTGGAGAATAGCTTAATTCAAGGTCTTTTAGGTCTTCCAATGTACCGTTCATCGTAATCATCGTTGCAATGACATCGATTCGTTTATCGACATTTCCTTTTCCAATTGCCTGTGCACCTAAAATTCGACCTGTTGGGTATTCATAGATTAATTTAAAATGCATCGGATTACTATTTGGCATGAGCCCCACTTTATCTCCTGGCATTAGATAAACATAATCATGCTGAATTCCAGCTTGTTCAGCTGTTCTAGCATTTAATCCAGTTGAAGCGGCATTGAGATCAAACAGATGGATGGATGACGATCCGATTACTCCCAAATTTCTACTTGGAATTCCATATATATGGTCAGCGACCGCTCTTGCTTGTTTTTGGGCAGGGCCTGCTAATGCTAATCTCGTTGGCTTGTGTAACAATCGATGGTACACTTCAATGGCATCCCCAACCGCATAAATATTTTTGTCATTTGTTAAATAATTGTGGTCCACCTTAATACCACCCGTTTCACCAATTTCAAGACCCGCTTCTTTTGCTAAACTAGTTTCAGGTCGTACACCAATCGCCAATACGACAGCCTGCGCATCCATTTTCTTACCTGAGTTTGTTGTAATATGTCCCTCACCAATCTGGGCTAACCCATCATCCAGAACAAGGTTTACACCATGGTCCACCATTTCTTTATGAAGGATTTGTGCCATATCATAATCAAAAGGTGCCATGACTTGCTTAGCAAACTCAACTAAGGTTACATGATAACCAGCTAACTTCAGGTTTTCCGCAACTTCAACCCCAATAAAGCCACCACCAATAACGGCTATATCTTGAATGTTGCTTTGTTTAATATATGAATTGATTTTTTCGATATCAACTACATTACGTACCGTAAAAACATTGGAATTGTTAATCCCCTCTATGTTTGGACGAATTGGTGTAGCCCCTGGGGAAAGTACTAATTTATCATATTTTTCTTCATAGGTTTTATTAGTTAAAACATCTTTTACAGTGATTGTTTTTTTATCGCGGTTAATTTGGATAACCTCTTGATGAACCCTAGCCTCAATATTGTAACGATTTTTAAACATTTCTGGAGACATTAACACAAGTTTCTCACTATCTTCAACAATCCCGCTTAGGTGATAAGGTAAAGAACAATTCGAAAAAGAAACATGAGGTCCTTTTTCAAACATGATCACTTCCGCACTTTCATCCAATCTTCTTACCCTTGCAGCAACTGAGGCTCCACCAGCTACCCCGCCAACAACTAATACTCGTTTTGACACAGATATCCCTCCCAAGAATACATTTGCTACCTATATCTTTCCTAAAAACAATACATTTTTATCCATCTACCCCCACGGGGTATGTTTTTTATACTTTTTTACAGTGAGGGGAAATCCCCCACTGTAGATTAGTGTCCTATTATCATGTCTTAGAAAGTTAGTGTTGGAGATGCATCTTTTGCGTATTCTAGAAATGTTACAGCTCCCCCAACCTCTATACCATCAACGAAATCTTCTTTAGTAAGTCCCATCACGTCCATTGTCATTTGACATGCAATAAACTTTACACCTAAATCTTGTGCCATTTCAACTAATTCCGGGATACTAGGTACATTCGCTTTTGCAAAACCTTCAGCAAAATGTTCCTTTCCAGCTGGCATTTCCAATGCATGCATTGCTTGTTTATGAATGAGATTTAACCCTTCAAACGTAAAGAAGATCGCTACCTCTTTATCTGAAGCTGCTGCTGCTGTTGCGATATTAAATACTTTGTAAGCATCAAACATTCCACCATTTGCTGCAATAATTGCTACTTTATTTGACATATTAAATACCTCCATTACCTATTTTTTTATTATGTTTCTACTCAACTCTGTTGAGCTAGGTAGAACATTGTTCTTATTAATAAAGTCACTACAGATACCCGTACAGGTATAATTTCGTTTAAAAATTTTTTCGTAGTGAATTTCTACATGACTTATGATATACCCCTATGGGTAAAATGTCAATGTGTTTTTTTATTTGCCTTTTTTGATCGTTTATTTACACATAAGAATTCAGACATATACGGATAATAAAGGTCGTATTAGAAGCTATTTTGAGGAGGTTATTCATGGGTATTTTATTCGGTTTATTATCCCTAGTGGGTTTACTATTTATAGCGTGTCTTCTAAGTAAAAATAAAAAGGCCATCAAATGGCGTACGATTATAGTAGGAGTGGTGTTAGAAGGGATATTTGTTTACTTTATGCTTAATGTTCCGCTTGGTCGTTGGGTTCTGACAAATGCTGCCCAAGGTGTGCAACACGTCCTCAACTATAGCCAAGAAGGCATTCATTTCTTATTTGGTGGTTTGTTTGCAGAAGGAACGAATATCGGATTTGTTTTCGCGATTCAGGTATTATCTGTTATCATTTTTATCTCTGCACTTGTATCCGCTCTATACTATCTACGAATCATCCCAATTGTTGTACGTGGACTCGGTTGGGTTGTCGGTAAAGTATTTGGCACCACTCGTGTTGAATCTTTTAATACAGTTGCAAATACAATGTTAGGCGTAGTAGAATCCCCGTTACTGATCAAGCCTTATCTAGCAAAATTGACACGTTCCGAATTATTCACTGTTATGGTTGGGGGCACAGCTTCAGCAAGTGGTGCAATTCTCTTATCCTATGCTCAAATGGGGATTGACATTAGGTATTTACTTATCTCCGTATTCTCCGTGCCATTTGTATCTATTGTTATGTCTAAAATGATGGAACCTGAAACAGAAAAATCTGAAACGAGCGAAGATGTCAAAATGGAACAGGCAGGATACACAAATATTTTTGAAGCTATGTCTGAAGGGGCTGTGAGTGGAGTAAAGCTTGCTGCAAGCATTGGTGGTTTGCTTATTGCGTTCATTAGTATACTAGCTCTAGTAGATGGCATCTTAGGCATTATCGGAATGGATTTAGCTACGATATTTGGTTATGTATTCTATCCTTTCGCCTTACTTGTTGGGATTCCCGTTGAAGATGCTTTCCGTGCAGCATCCATTATCGGAACAAAGATTACAGCCAATGAACTAATTGCCTATCAGGACCTACTCAAATTACAAGGCGAATTAAAACCACAAACGATTGCAATTTTAACCGTTGCATTATGTAACTTCGCAAACCTCTCATCCATTGGACAGTTAATTGTTGGTCTTGGTTCATTAGCACCCTCAAAGAAAAAGCAAATTGCCTCTATGAGTTTTAAGGCCATCATTGCCGGAACGTTAGCAGGCTTTATTACAGCTATTTTTGTAAATATGTTTATATAAGCACAATAATAAAGACCTGCTCCCATGTAACGCAATCGTGTTAACGGTGGCAGGTCTTTTCTTTACTTTTGTTGAACTACATCTATAGCGGACTTGACCGTTTGAGCAAGTGTTTCGGTTTCACCTTTACCTTGGAAATGGAGATAAAGGACCATTGGTTTCTCAAACCAATGATTATGCAATGCTGAAACTTGTATACCCCCTTTTCGAAGTGCATCAATGACAGGATTGACTTCTTGAGGAAGCAATGCAAACTCTCCCAGGACGATTGTTGTATTTTCAGTCCTTTCAAAATCAGCATTAAGTGACAGCCCCGCCAGTTCCGGAGAAACTTTTACTCCCTCTACCGAAACGTTCAGGTTTTTACGACTAACCTCCACTTTACAAATTTTGCCCGTCTGCTTTACGTGATCTGCAAACAGATTTTCAAACAAACGACATTCAGATTCTCCTGCTCCATAAGATGTATCAACTGGATACCATAGGGACAAGCACAGAACGAAAATTGGAATTATTGTTTTCAAAAGCAAACCTCCTAATTTTTTCTTTATTATGTGCTTAACAAGTAATTCCAAGCCCCTTTTCGGACAAGTGAAAGCGAAAAAATCGCGGTTGTGTCCGAAGTCGAGACATCTTCTGACAAAGGAAAGCTAAAAAATAGCGCTTGTGTCCGAAGTCAAGGCATCTTCTGACAGAGGAAAGCGAAAAAATTGCGGTTGTGTCCGAAGTTGAGACTTCTTCTGACAGAGGAAAGCGAAAAAATTGCGGTTGTGTCCGAAGTTGAGACTTCTTCTGACAAAGGAAAGCGAAAAAATTGCGGTTGTGTCCGAAGTCGAGACATCTTCTGACAGAGCAAAGCTAAAAAATCGCGCTTGTGTCCGAAGTCGAGACATCTTCTGACAAAGGAAATTGAAAAAATCGCGGATGTGTCCGAAGTCGAGGCATCTTCTGATGGTAATTACTCATTCTACCCTGTAATTTGAAAAAACACGCTGAAATTCCTCAGCGTGTTACCTTTAATCCTATTATCATACACCTTGGTTCTTAGGCTGTCTTGTTTAGACAGCTCTTACCCTATATCCAAAGTCTCGTTTTTCCTAGCACGAACAATTCAAGGCTTCGGATTAATACCAACCCAGGATAAGCCGATCATTAAAAATGTAAAAAGTAAGATAAACAAACTAATCCCAATTCCCCATACTGCATATAGTCTTGATCTTTTAGATGTGATCAAACCAAGCAACCCAAGGACAAGCCCCACAACGGGTAAGTTGACAAGAACCATTTGAGGAAAGTCATCAAAATCCATCAATAACGAAATATTAACCCCTGCTAATGCGAGTAGCGCGACCAGAAAGGATAGGAAACCCGAAATGGTGGGTAGCTTTCTATGTTTTCCTTTGTTCTTATTGTTTACTTCTAGTTCCATAGCTTCACTTCCCCCACCTTCATGACACTAATTTGTTTATTTTCCTTTAGTTTTCTTAATTCGGGAGTTGGTCCAGTGACCACCGCTCCATAGACTTGGATCCCATTTTCTTCAATAAAAGGGATTCTTTCTTTTAAAACTAAAGATCGTGCCTGCGATATTCTTTCAGCCGTTTTTTCATCCTTGGCTAGGAAATGTAAAATATCTAAAAATACCTCTTCATTTGACTTTTGTCGACCATTAAATGGTGACCATGTGGTTGTGTCAACCTGTAGCGGATAGCCAATTGGCGCAACCGAGTATCCCGCATCATATAAACTCTTGTCTTCAATACCTGTATAAACGGCTACCCATCTTACTTCAACATTTTCCCCAAGCTGTTTTTCAATTTCCCCAGGCTTCATTAATTGGTTCAAAGAAAGATAAATCTCCCCCACTGTTCCATCTGGAAGGTGATCAAGAATATCCCAGTCTGATCCAACTGTTTTTCCATATGGTCCACCCGGATGAAAAAGCTTGTTAGTCTCCATGTCTCCCCTGATTGGAAGTGGCCTCTCTAGTTTCATATCCCGCTCAGGAAAGTTGGGATTATCAAGTGCAAAACTAAACGAATACTCGCCCGCTTTATAGTCCTCTTTCCCGATCCGCTTAAACACATCAAAATAAAGATCCATCGTAAAAAATCCGATATCCTCCTCTACTTCCATCTCTTCTAAACTCATATTCGGTTCCGTCACATAAATGGTTTTTGTGGTGATATCAATTAGATGGTTCGCTTTTCCGCCAATCGCGTAATACAAATAACTGCTTAATGTAAGGATTGGCACAATTAATAATAAAACTGCCAGGCTAATCATTATATTCGTTTGTAATGCGTGATTTCTCCCCGCTTTAAGCAGTCTTTTTTGTTGTGTTTCTGGTACCTTGTGACTTTTTTCATAGTCTTGCATCGATTCATTTAAAAAAGAGTGATAAAGTTCCTCATCTTGCTGATTTTGCTCTTTATCCATCGTGCCTCATCCTTTCCTTAACCCTTTCAACCACCTTTTTCCTACCCCTTGATAAATGGCTCTTTAGCGTATTTATATTTAATTGAAGAATGTCAGCCGCTTCTTTTAAGCTTAACTGGTGTAAATCACAAAGAACCAGTGCATGCATTTCCGTTTCTTTCAACGTATGAATATCGTTCATAAGAGCGGTAAAACCTTCTTTCTCTAAAAGATAACTTTCGGGTGTTTTAATACTGATTTGATGATGTACTTCATCAGTTATGACCAGCCGACTGTGTTTTCTAGTAAAATCGATAAAAGCATGGTAGGCCACTTTAAACAGCCATGGTTTAATAGTTTGGATATCATTTTCCGATAGCTGTAAATACGCCCGGTAAAACGTCTCTTGAACCAAATCTTCCGCCGTATGGTGATTTTTTGAAAGGGAAAATAAGTATCGATATAGATCATTTACATATGCTTGAAACACTTCATCTAAATCCACCGCTTCCCCCCCCAATCTATCCACGAAACAGCTATAAAAAAAGTTGCAAAATCTGAAAACTTATTTTCGATACGTATAAAAGAATATCGAATCATAGTATGGATGGATAAAAATAAAACCAGGGTCCGCCTACGTCCGTTACTCATGTAAGTCCACCCTTAGGAAAAGATAAATATCCCTGTTCCTATTCGGGATATATTCTCAAAGTTGAAAAGGATTCCTTGAGTTTATTTTTCTATTATACCGGTTTAAATCCTTCATTTAAGGAATCGCACTTTAAGAATCTACCTCCTTTTTCGCATAATTTCACTAGGGTTTGGCATTATAAGATACTAAAAGGAGTGTGATATCACTGTGTACTTTTATAAAGAGGATTTAATAAATTTGATCGTGCCTGATAAGCCTGACCCGTCCGCAGCCAAGGTCTTACAAGAAACATTGGGAGGAAGATTCGGTGAAATGCGGACTATGATGCAATTCTTTTTCCAAAGTTCAAACTTCCGCGGAAACCAAAAGCAGTACCGAGATTTAATACGAGGTGTGTTTTTAGAAGAAATCAGCCATGTTGAACTTGTCCAAACCACTATTAATCAACTTTTAAATGGATCAGGAGAAGAAGCTGTTGGGGCAGAAGGAAGCAATGATGCCCCACTTGAAGAGGCTATAAAACATGCGAATCCACATCATTTCATAATGGCTGCTCAATCGTCATTGCCAGTAGATGCTGCAGGTAATCCGTGGAATGGTAACTATGTATACAGTCACGGAAACCTAATTAGCGATTTATTGGACAATTTGGTTTTGGAATCTACTGGTGTTCTCCAAAAATCACGTATATATGAAATGAGTTCCAATAAGACTTTTAGGGAAACATTAGCTTTTTTAATTGTAAGAGACAACGCACATCAGAATGCTTTTGCAAAGGCTTTAGAAACATTAGGAGTCGATTGGGGAAAACTATTCCCAGTGCCAAATTACGATATAAATAAATATCCAGAGTGTCGTAAATATGTTGAAATGGGATTTCACAACGCGCAATTTAATTTTAGATTGGATGAAACAAGGATAGGTGAAATATTCCAAGGAACAACTCCAAGTAGAAATGGTGGAGACCTATCTATTATTGAACCACCAAAAGGCTATCCAGTCCCAGAATTGCCTGTCATGCCTAATGAACATTCTCCAGGGCTATATGATTTGAATAATTAATAATCATTTTTGAAGTGTTTAATAATGCTTCTTTGTTAATCAAAAATTTGTTCATACTAAGAAAACCGGGCAATCGCCCGGTTCTATTTGTCTATAAACAACTTAGTATGCGTGAACTAAAGTACGTTTTAAGAATTCCCTCGTACGCTCTTGTGTTGGGTTATTGAAGATGTGTTCTGGTCTTCCTTCTTCTGCAATAACTCCCTTGTCCATAAAGACAACACGATCCGATACTTCTTTTGCAAATTCCATTTCGTGCGTTACGATCAACATCGTTAGACCCGATTCAGCAAGTTCCTTCATCACTTTTAGAACTTCTCCTACCATTTCAGGATCAAGAGCTGATGTTGGTTCATCAAACAACATGACATCTGGTTCCATCGAAAGTGCCCTTGCAATCGCCACGCGTTGCTTTTGCCCACCCGATAATTGCTTCGGCTTGGCGTTAATATATTGATCCATGCCCACAACTTTCAAATATTTCATCGCTACTCTCTCGGCTTCTTCTTTGGAGCGTTTCAATACTTTTACTTGTCCTACTACACAGTTACTAAGGACATTATGATTATTAAATAAGTTAAATTGTTGGAAAACCATCCCTAAATGTCTACGATAGGTAGCGACATCATGATTGTTATCTAATATATTTTCACCTTGATAAATAATTTGCCCGCCGCTCGGTCTTTCTAATAGATTAATACAACGAAGAAGAGTTGATTTACCAGATCCGGAGGAACCGATGATGGAGACAACTTCTCCTTTATTCACCGAGAAATCAATATCTTTTAATACTTCATGAGTGCCAAAGGATTTGCTTAAATGTTGAATATCAATAATCTTTTCCATTTTCTCTCCTCCTTCTTCCTATTGTTGTTGATTAACTTGTACCGGACGATCGTTCCCAATCATCGTATAGTTATCAGAGCCATCTAATTTTTTTTCAAAGTATAGTAGGATTCTAGTGACAATAAACGTCATCACAAAATAAATCATACATGCTACGAAAAACGATTCAAAATATCTAAAATTATTCCCTGAAATTGATTTTGTCACGAAATATAATTCTGTAACGGAAATGACATTCAGAACCGATGTATCTTTGATATTTATCACAAATTGATTACCTGTTGCAGGGAGAATATTACGTATAACCTGTGGTAATACAACATTCCACATTGTTTGGAAATGATTCATTCCGATTGCATGTGCGGCTTCAAACTGTCCCTTGTCAATCGATACAATCCCACCGCGAACATACTCAGCCATATAGGCGCCTGTATTGATTGATACAACAATAATCGCTGCAACAAAAACATTCATATCTATACCAAATGCTAACGCAGAACCATAATAAATAACCATCGCTTGTACAATCATCGGTGTTCCACGGAAGAATTCAATATAGATGGAGAGGATGGCATTAACCACTTTTAAAAATAGCTTGTTCATTCCACGTTCAGGCATCGGAATGGTACGAATCACTCCTGCTAATAATCCAATCACTGCCCCAAAGATTGTCCCAATAAGAGCAATTAATAGTGTTACACCAGCACCACGAAGGAACATTGGCCAGTTTTCTGTGATAATTCGTATAACCCACTCAAAACTCATCTTTCTTCCTCCTTTGCTCTTTAAAACCGACTGTAGTAGTGGTACAGCCGGTTTCTAGTATTTTTTATTGTGCTGCTGGTTGATTTTTAATTGCTGTATCCATAATGCTTGTACGTTCTTCTTCAGAGATACCTGTTAAAGTTTCATTGATTTTATCTGTTAAGTCACTGCCCTTTTGAAGTCCAACAGCGATGGCTGTATCATCTGGTGATGTTTCAAATCCATCTTCAAACTCTACCATTACAAAGTTCTCATTTGCTGATGAAGCACTCACACCTTCTGGGCGCTCAGAAACATATCCATCAATCATTCCTGATTCAAGCGCAACTCTCATTGCTGGGAAGTTGTCCATTGCTGTTTTCTTTTCCACACCTTGAATTTGATCAATTACTGAATAGTGGAACGTATTTAACTGAGCTGTAACCTTTGCTCCCTTGAAATCTTGGATAGAGGTAGCATTTTCAAACTTGCTGCCTTTCTTGACAACCATTACTAGATTTGAAGTATAGTAATTATCCGAAAAGTCGATTGCTTCTTTACGTTCTGCTGTCGGTGACATACCTGCTATGATCGCATCAATTTTTCCAGATGTTAGAGCAGGTACAAGTCCATCCCACTCAGTTTTAACAATCACTAATTCTTTTCCTAATCCTTCAGCCACCTTTTTCGCGATTTCTACATCATAACCGCCCGCATATTCTTGTGACCCTTCTATTTTAACTGCGCCGTTGGAATCATCGTTTTGAGTCCAGTTAAATGGCGCATATCCAGCTTCAAGACCGACCTTGAAAGTATTATCCTCTGAAGACGATCCAGAATCAGAACTACTGCTTGTCCCACACCCCGCTAATAAAAGAGTGCTTGTAATTAATAAAACGACGAATAATGTTAATTTGTTTCTCATGATGTATTTCCCCCTATTTTTTGGTAGATTTCGACACAAAAAAACGACCTGAGATATACCCAGGTCGCTGTATCGTTTCCCTAAAGTCCTCTCTTTTATCCCAAATGAGATAGCACAACTCAATAAACGGAGGGTTTATTGAGACAGTCCTGCAGCTCTTAACTACAGACCCAGCATGTAATACCGAGAATATTACACACTTCGGCGACATTTCCTTCTCCTTAGCATCACTGCTTCTCAAACTCCACTAAGGACTGTTAAATATCGCGCCTCTACCTCACTATGTAAAAGTGAGGCCTTATTCGATTATTTCTTTATACTACAATAATATCTATAATTCCGTCAATCATTAACTACTGGAAATACCTAGCAAACTATATTTATTGCGTTCGAAGACTCTTTCTTTTAGGTTAATTCAATCTGCTTTGTTTCCTTCCCAAGAAGGGCAAGTGTAATCACACCAATCACAATACTTATGCAAAACAGCGTAAAAATGAAACTAATGGATTGACCTGCAGAAACAAGTGCGCCGACGAGGAGTGGTCCAAGAATTCCACCTACACGCCCAATCGCCGCGGCCATTCCAGTACCTGTCCCACGAATAACAGCAGGGTATTGTTCTGGCGTGTACGCATATAAAGCCCCCCAAGCACCGAGGTTAAAAAATGATAAAAAGATACCTGAAACAATGAGAACTGCAGTCGTTTCTGCCTCTCCGAAAACGAAGGCAGATGCTGCGGTTCCTAGCAAATAAGTAACAAGTACAAACTTTCTTCCTACCCGTTCAATTAGCCAGGCAGCTGTAAAATAACCCGGTAGCTGAGCGAGGGTCATGATTAATACATATTCGAAACTTTGAATCATACTAAATCCTTTCATGACCATCACACTTGGTAACCAAAGGAACATTCCATAGTATGAAAATACAACTGTAAACCAGACCATCCATAGAACGAATGTGGAGCGGGCATATTTCTTCGACCACACATCTCGGACGTTTTGGAAAACTGTACGTTTCTCCACCTTCTTTGGTGAAAACGCTGGAGAATCTGGAAGATTAAGTCGTAAATAAATCGCATAAAGAGCAGGTAGCGCACTAATAATAAGGGCAATTCGCCAACCATATGACGGAATAACAAAATATGAAATAAGTGCTGCAAGAAGCCAACCAAATGCCCAAAAGCTTTCAAGTAAAACCACTACTCTCCCACGTTCTTTCGCCGCCACACTCTCTGAAACGAGTGTTGAAGCAACCGGTAATTCTCCGCCAAGGCCCATCCCAACAAAAAAGCGTAGTACTAAAAATAAAAATAGGGAAGTGGTTAATGCGGAAAATCCACTCGCAAGTGAAAACAGTAATAAAGTAATAATAAATATATTTTTTCTACCAATCCTATCCGCCCATAATCCAAATAGAAGAGCACCGATAGCCATCCCGATTGAGTTCACACTTCCGATCCATCCCATCTGTTGCGGTGTCAAATCCCAATCTACTTTAAGTGCTGCAATTATAAAAGAAAGCATCCCGACATCCATTGCATCAAACATCCAGCCGAGCCCCGCAATACCAAGAAGCCTCCTCTTTGAAACTGTTTTTTCTGTCATGATTTTTCCTCCTAGTGTCTTGACAGTTGTCATTACCACTTTACTATAATCTGCTTGAATCAAAATGACAAGGTATTTTTCTCAATCTGGATTAAGCTCATATCCTTTCAACTCATACGATCTTTACAGCTTTAAAACAAATTTAATCTTGAATAGTGAAGTAAAAAATGAGAATAGTACAAGATTGACCTCCTGTGTCAAGATTTATACACAAAAAAAGATCTTGTTCACAAAAAAACACGCTGAAATTCGTCAGCGTGTTTGCTTATTTAATATCATGGGGATTTGGTGTAACTCTTTTAAAGGAGACTCTCTTATTTAACAATCAATTTTCCTTTTGGGGCTTTTAATCAATCATTCTTTCTTGCTTTGTTTTAAACAAACAAACTGCCTAGTTTAATTCCAATAAAAGCAAGTAAGATTCCAAACGTATAGCTGATTCCTAAATATAAAAGAACCTCTTTCCAATTTCTCTTGGCAAGCAGTTGTATATTCTCAAGTTTGAATGTTGAAAACGTCGTAAATGCTCCCATGAAACCAGTACCAAAGAGTAATTTCCATGTATTTTCTAAATGGGCTCCAAAGATTAATCCTAATAGAAATGAACCTATCAAATTAATGAATAAAGTAGCAATCGGAAAAGCAGATGGATATCTCCCTTTTATAAAATTACTTAACCCAAAACGAGAGATGGCTCCCAAAAAACCTCCAACTGCAACCAAAGCTATATGTAATATCATGATTTCCCACCTACTTCTGCCACATTTTCATCCTTAAGACCGAGTCTATAGCCCATCCATGAGAATAAAAGACCTCCCCAAAGACTAAGAAATACGTATAGTATTGCTGTTCCCCATTTGGCCGCACTCATTAACTGAACGGTTTCAACACTAAACGTTGAAAATGTGGTAAATGAGCCAATCAGACCTGTACTCAATGCTGTGACGAGATGCGGTTGTAAAAATGTAAATCTCGGTAAAAAGTGGGTAAACCAACCTAACATAAAACTTCCGACCAGATTGGTTACAAATGTGGCTAATGGGAAGTCATAAAACCACCAATGACCAAAATAAATACCTATTAAATACCGTAACAATGCCCCAATAATGCCAGCAATCCCCACTAATAAATAGTTCAAAATTTTTCACCTCAACTATAAAGTTCCCCAAAAAAATAGACTCCTACCAGATATATGTTACTGGTAGGAGTCATTAGCCCTTTAAGGCGTTTCTGGCGAACTCCATCGCCTTTAAATGATAAATGTATTTTACCAAAAAGTGTTTGTAATGCCAACACTTATCTGTTTTAGCTTAACTTCCAAAAATTAATTTTTGTGAGTTACTTAGAATTCATGTATAGTAAAAGTATTCGAAAATGAAATTGGGGGGTGAACATCCTTTGTTGATAGATTTTCTTTTATTAGATCCGGAAGTTTATACGCAAATGGCACTTAACGTAAGTGTCTGTATTGGATTAATGTTACTATTGCTTTCTACACAAAGGGTTCAGATTGGTTTTAGTTCACCCTTATCCAATTTCACGGACACGAAAATTAGTGAATGTAAGAAGTTTGATGGGAATCGAAGCCTTTTAATTCAGTACTTTATCACAAGGAGAATTACAAAATCGATTCGAAATAAAATATATACAAGTGATGATTCTGAGAGTGTTGTTTCCTTTTATCTTAACAGTTAAATCTAACTTTTAAGGAGGAAACATGAAAAATTCTCGTTTTCACACCAAACTGATCATTCTTTTATCCGTACTAACAGCACTACTTTCAGGATGCGGAATAAATTCAAGTGACAATCATGTAGGCTTTTTCAACAAATTTGTAGTGGACCCTATCACACAGTTCATAAATTTTATCGCAAATACATTTGATGGCAGTTACGGTATTGCGATCATTGTTGTAACCATATGCATACGATTGATTATGATGCCATCTATGTTAAAGCAGTATAAAAATCAATCTGTTATGAAAGAAAAGATGGATTTAGTAAAGCCTGAAATGGAAAAGATCCAGCAGAAAATCTCAGCTGAAACCGATCCGAAAAAGAAACAAGACTTACAACGCGAAATGATGGGCCTTTACCGACAGCATGGAATTAACCCACTTAATATGGGGTGTTTGCCATTACTTATTCAAATGCCGATCTTAACCGGACTATATTATGCAATTCGCAGTTCAGCCGAAATCTCGCAACACACTTTCTTATGGTTTAGCCTAGGGCAGCCTGATTTAATGTTAACCATTATTGCTGGGGTTATTTATTACACTCAATTTAGAATCTCCCAGTTAAATTTGTCCCAAAGCCAACAGCAACAAATGAAATTTATGGGCTTATTGTCACCGATTATGATTGTTGTCATTTCATATAATGCTCCTGCTGCACTACCACTTTATTGGGCAGTAGGCGGAATCTTCTTGACACTTCAAACACTGATTGGTCATCGACTTTACCGAAACCAAAAGGTTGAAAAACTCGTCGAAAATAAACAAATTTAATAATGAGATAGGACCAGATCCCATAGTAGCAACTTAGGGGCTGGTCCTTTTTTTCGTCTTTTCTATGAATCTTTTTCGTTAATGGAACTTAAAAAATACCCTGAGAAATCGATAATACAAAATGGTTAAGGACGTAACAAATAAATACACTGGAAAAGAATAAATAGACTTCCATTCCTTGAATGTGAAAACACCAAACACGACAGTAATCCATTCATATCCCACACTAAATATCGAAAACGCCACTATATATAAAAAGGTGTAGATATGTTTTATTTTAAATTTTTCATATAAATAAAGGTATATATAAGCAAATGGACCGTATAGAAGATAGGAAAAAATATCAAACATCTCAAACCTGCTACTATCCATCAGATCATATAAATCCAAGGGTGGGCCGGCTAATAAATGGTCAGAAATTCTTGCTATTGTTGCAGAGAATACAAGAATTAAGATAATTATACTCAAAGAGAACTTTCTTCTTGGTAAAAAGAATACCGAATAGGAAGCTATTAGAGATAGGATCACAAACCATTCATTTTTGCTAAATTCAATAGGTAACGGAAGCAAATTCATGATAAAATTCCTTCCTTACGAAGTAACAACCTGAATCCTTGATGAGCAAGTAAAGTAAAGAAAAATATAAAACCCCACATCATGCTTAACATCACATGATTCCAATCATGAAATTGATAGACACCATAAAGTCTTAATATATAATCACCTATGTACAAGAGAATGAAAAAGCACACTAACAGGAAACCAGATCTATAGAAATTACGTTTTGTTCCCAGCCACAGGTCGATTAGCCATAAGAGTGTTAGAGGAACATAGATGACTCCGTACAGACGAAATGCAACAAGATCCTGTAGCTTTTTACTAACTTCCCACAATTCAAGGTTTACACAAATAATCGATACAAAACTGGTATAGATAAACACCAAAATAAATAATATAAATACCTGTTCAAGAATACTCAATTGCATCTTTGTCGAAAAAAAAGCGATCACCAATAGCATGGTCAAACAAAAAGTAAGTGTTAGTGACATAACAAATACCTCCAACCAGGTTTTTATAGCTAAAACACAATCACAAACCGAATCTTCATGTTTTTTATTTTATAACTTACGGATTTCAAAAAGTTGGTTTGTGGTTATGTTTCCCAATAAGATGAGAATTATTGTTAGTTACTATTTGTTTGTTAATAACAGAGATTAAGTTGTTACCTCATAAAGAAGAGGCAAAATGGGAATTTTAAGGAGAATAATGGAACTAGGAGGAGGTTAAACATGGAACTATCGTTTATTTGGAAATCATTTGTACTAGTTTTAGGTGGTATTCTTTTGATAAGAATAGCAGGCAGAAAATCGGTATCACAAATGACACTTGCTCAAACCATTGTGATGATTTCAATTGGGACGATTATCGTACAACCTATGTTACAAAAAGATTTAGTAAAGACACTTGTTGGAGCAGGTATCTTTGTGGCTACTATGCTTATTATTGAATATTTGGAATTAAAATTTAACATTGTGGAAAAATTCATTACGGGTAAATCTAAAATCGTGATTGAGAATGGTTCATTGAATATCAAGAATTTGAAAAAGCTACGTCTCACGGTTGACCAATTGGAGATGCGGTTTCGCAATCAGGGAATATCTACTCTTAACGACATCAAAACGGCAACCATTGAGCCTAATGGACTGCTTGGTTATGAATTAAAAGAAGAGGCTAAACCATTAACCGTTGGCGAATTTAAAAAACTTTTAGATTCTTATTTCCCATCCCTTCAAAATCAGGAACAAAATCAATCAACACAAAAGGATTCTATTTTTGAAGAAATTAGTCATAACAAACCGCAAGATCATCCAAAATATTTACAGTAATACAGTGCCTTTTGAGCAAAAAAAGAATATCAGATTTAAAGTTCCGTCTGATATTCTTGATTATTTTTGTTTCGTAAGGTTTTTAAATGTACACTCTTCCACTATAAGTGCCGTTCATTCATCATTTTTGTGTTTAATCTTTCTTCTAAAATATGAATCATGTAAAGGAAATGGTCAGCTTCCCTTACGACATGATCTGCTAATAATGGATTAATAACGTTCCGAATTTGGCAGGATTTAATGAGGTCCAGACCGGCCTTTTTAAAGTCACGTATTTCTTGAGCAGCACTCTCACTATCTTTATTCATTTTTCCGATAATAGGATAAGTAGGCTGCTTACGGTATAACATGGATTCTACATCTCTAGCTTGATTCAAAAGTGTTTCAAAATCATCTCCAAATTTTAAGGCAGCCTTTACCAAATTTCTCTCTGACTGGTCAAGTAAAGATGCAATAAATCGAGAGTGTTCCATCATAATTTTTAACCAAAATACATTTTCGCTGATGATCGCATCCTGGATAGGGTCCAAGACTCCCTGGTTAAACTTTTTCAGTGTCCTCATAAAATATTCCGCTTCACGAGCAATATGGTCAACGAGCAATGGGAAATTGAAACCACTTACCTTACAATTGATGATTAAGATTAGGAGGTTCCTTTTGAAATTTCGAAACCCATGAACCAACTCAATACTTTCTTCGTTTAATTTCCTTACTAACGTTACATTGTTTGGAATTTGGTGCGCCTTTTTTTCCTGTTGTTCAAAGTAATAGTAAAACCTATCTGTTTGTTGAATGAGATGAGTATCTTTCCGGTTAAATCCCTCCCCCAAGAACAAGGCATGCTCCTTCATGATCCTTAGCCAAAATCTATTTTCTGTGAGGGAACGCTCAACAAATAATTGCTCTGAAAGTGATTCGGGTTTTGCAGCAAACGATTCAGGCGCAACTAACATTTGATTAAACTGCCCCATACTTACATGACCAGGGAGTTGAGGCTGATTTTGCATGGTATCCCACCTTTGCTCTGACTTTATTACTAAAGATATTTGCCTAGTGATTCAAATATGTTCTGGACAAGAACAAATATTTATAAGCCTCCAGAGCGAATAAAAGTCAAACAGCTACTTATGCCATTCCCCAAAAGTTTTTCCTCGGGTAAAAACTCTTTCCTAATCAGTTATATTGTTGCTATTTCACAAAAACGTTGCCATAGACTAACACGAAACCCCTTTGTTACAATAAGATTCGATGTTAATTTTTGGAGGATGAAAAATGGAACAGAGATATCAAGATCTGAAATTAGGGGAACGTGGTGCGATTTTAAGCATTGCTGTATATATCTTGTTATCATTATTAAAATTAATGATCGGGTATATTTCCGATTCAGAGGCTCTAAAGGCGGACGGTTTAAATAACACAACTGATATCGTTGCTTCAGTTGCCGTTTTAATTGGTTTAAAGTTTTCTCAAAAACCCGCTGATGATGATCATCCTTATGGCCATTGGAAAGCCGAAACCGTTTCGTCCTTAATTGCTTCTTTAATCATGATGGTTGTCGGGGTTCAAGTTTTATATGGTGCAGCTACTTCTATTTTCATTGGTAACCATGAATCTCCTGATATGATAGCAGCTTGGACAGGATTTGTTTCAGCCTTTATTATGTTATTGGTATATCGATATAATAAAAATCTAGCTAAAAAAGTGAAAAGTCATGCCGTTATGTCCGCTGCTAAAGATAATCTCTCCGATGCATGGGTGAGTGTTGGTACCGCAATCGGTATTTTAGGTTCCCAACTCGGTCTACCTTGGCTTGATCCAGTGACTGCATTTATAGTAGGATTATTAATCTGTAAAACCGGATGGGACATTTTCCGAGAATCTTCTCATTATTTAACGGATGGCTTTGATATAGAGGATTTAGCCGAATACAAACAGACCATTTTGAATATAAACGGGGTTCTTGAAGTAAAAGATATTAAGGGACGAACATATGGAAATAGCAATGTTGTGGATGTTGTCATATCTGTTCCGAGTCATTTAGACATTACCGAAGCACATGAAATATCAACAAAAGTAGAGGTCACGTTAATGAAGGAACATAACGTACAGGATGTCCATGTGCATGTTGAGCCAGTTGAAGATGACAAGTTTATTATGAGTTAAGCAAAAGCAACGTCAAATGACGTTGCTTCTTCTCCTTTAATGACAGGAATTGCGACTCATCTTAGGCATTAACTTCTTTTAACAAATATTCTTCAAATGCTTGACTATTCAATGGTTTGCTAAAATAAAAACCTTGGCCAAACAATAAGCCATCTTTGTTAAGTTCATTGACATGTTCCTGCGTTTCGATTCCTTCTGCAATAACATTTAAACCTAAAGTCGTTGCCAGTGTTAAAACAGATTTTACAATGGCTTTGCTTTCATCATTCTCATGAATATCTTTAATGAATGAAGCATCGACCTTCAGCGTATCAATCGGAAGATGCTTAAGATAACTAAGCGAACTATATCCCGTTCCGAAATCATCGATTGAAATTTGAATCCCTAACTGGCGGATTTCCTCAAGAACAGATGCAGCATCATTCACATCCATAAAAACACTTTCGGTCACTTCAATTTCAAGCCATTGTGGGTCTAAATCTGTTTCTTTTAGGATATTCTCAACCGTTTTGATGAAATGAGGATCCTCTAGCTGTCGGATGGATACGTTAACCGAAATGACCAATGATTGATAGCCATTTGCTTGCCATTTCTTCATTTGCCTACAGCTTTCCCGCAAGATCCATTCTCCTAATGGCACAATCAATCCCGTTTCTTCAGCCAATGATATGAATTTTCCAGGTGGAATGGTACCTAACTCGGGATGTTTCCATCGAACCAGTGCCTCCATTCCAATTAGTTGTTTGGTAGATATATTTAGTTTAGGCTGGTATTCTACATAAAATTGTTCTTCTTTTATCGCATGTCTCAATGCATTTTCAAGTAATCTGCGTTCTAACGATTCATTTTTAATTTTATTATTAAACAGTAAATAATGATTCTTCCCTGTATTTTTGACATTATAAAGAGCATCATCTGCATTCTTAATTAATTCTCTCGAAGTAGTGCCGTCTTTAGGATAAGTAGCGACCCCAATACTACATGTCAAGATATAGTCCTGTCCGGAAATAGAAATCGGAGAGTTGAATTTTGTTAGGATGTGATTCACATATTTTTTTAAATCCTCTTCATCTTTTATATCCTTTAGCAATACGATAAATTCATCCCCACCAACACGGCCTACAAGATCGCTTGGGCGAATCGAATCCTTTATGATTCTTGCAGCTTCAATTAAAACTTGATCGCCTACATCATGGCCCCACTGATCGTTAATCGATTTAAAATTATCAAGGTCAATAAATAGAACCGACATTTTAGATGGCGTGTTCAACTTTTTCCTGTCGAGAACTTCCCTATTCAATTCGTTCATAAAAGAACGTCGATTCGGCAGATTGGTTAATGTATCATGAAAAGCCAGATGGTATATTTTTTGTTCAAACATCTTTCTATATCGAATATCACGCATGACAACGAGAATTAAATCATTTTTAGAAAATGATGATTGGTCAATGACACTAAAACTCGCCTCTATATCTATGTATTCTCCATTATTATCGCGGATACGAATCTCAATATGTCGGACTGTTTTCTTCCTCTTGCAAAAGATCCTTATTTCCTTGTTCACCATCTCTTGATCGTCTGGATGGATCATTTCAAAAAAGTTAAGATGCCCGATGTGGGATAGGTCATAGTTTAATATAGCTTCAAAGGAAGGTGACGCATATTGAAAAGAGCCGTCTACTTCAATGAGACTAATTAAATCTGTAGTGTTTTCAGCTATCAATCTATATTTTTCGTTTTGTTCTTCAATTTGTTTTTGTTTTGCTATATCAGAGCTTATGGATTTATTTACATAATTTAGGGTACTATTCATGTTTTCCATATCATTAAACTCCTTTAATGTTTGCAATTACCTTCATTCGATTGAATTAAGGAATCGTGAGACTTCACTTTATATTAGCATTTAATGTATTTTGCGTCAATTTAAGATTCTTGAATTCAAGATATTTTGATTTCGTTAAATAAAAAATATGAGTACAGAATTACTCTGAGAGTAAAAGCACCAAAAATCAGAACCCTTTACCCTATTGGATACACACTTTACTCCAATAGGGGTAGACCTGATTTTTTCTTCAAAGATAAAAATGGATCATAGCTCGTAATTTGCTTGTTTCACGCAAAATGCAAAAAGACCAGCCCAAGTGCTCACTTTACTCAACTGGGGTCTGGCCTACTATTCATAACTCGATCGGGATATAATTTAAAGTGTGATTTTTAAAGTTCCTACACTCGGAGGACCTTAAATTGTCCGCCGCCAAATAATGCTTTGACGTAATCAAGTTTTGTATTTTCGAAATACACTTTGTCTCTTTCGTTCACTAAAAATTGAATTCCATCCTGTTCAGTGATTTCATCACTATCTAAAGCCGACTCTTCCAGAGTCAGACGAAGCTGTGGACCCCCTCAGCCAATTCCCATTGCTAAGCGAATAAATGGCTTTTTACCTTCTTCAAGAACATCCTTCACTTCATCTTTAATCACTGATATAGCAGCATGCGTAATTTGAAGCATGAATTCACCTCCTTCTCCTTATAAGGATAGAGTTTGCAATCCGATACGTTTTATAACGCAAGCGAAGGTATTTCTTAATGCTTTACCAATTGCATTACTTTTTCGGGATCAAATCCTAATACCCATTGGCCATTAATTTCGGTTTGGGGAACTCCCATCTGTCCTGTCGTTTTAACTAAACGATTTGCAGCAATCGGATCTTGTTGGACGTTTACCTCTTTAAAAGAAAATCCATTCTCCTTTAAAAAGTTTTTCATCATAACACAGTAAGGACATGTGTTTGTTGTATAGACTGTAATTTGGTTCATAAAAAGATCTCCTTTTTAATGGTGTTTTTGATACTTAAGGTTACCTTTAGCTGAATGCTTTTTGAACCTCCCATGACTAAAGACATAGGATTCCTACGCTATTACTCCTTATGGAGCAAGGTAAGTAGGCTATCCCCGTAGTCCCTACGGTTCTATAATGTTTATGCTGTTATGAGACGTTTCCCTTCGGCAAGTATATTGATACTTGCATTGTGGTCTCGGTCATGTTGTGCATGACAAGATGGGCATACCCACTGACGTACTTGAAGATTCTTCACTTCTTTATGTTGATAGCCACAGCAAGAGCATAGCTGACTGCTTGGAAAGTTCTTCGAAACGACAACAAGTTTCTTCCCATACCAGTTGCATTTGTATTCCAACATCGTACGAAATTCAGCCCATGAGACATCGCTAATGGCTTTGGCTAATTTGTGGTTTTTCAGCATATTGGCTACTTGTAAATCTTCTATAACAATCAGGTCGTGGTTTTTGACCAATTGTGTAGAAGTATTGTGCAAGTAATCATTTCTTCGATTGGAGATTTTCTCATGAAGTCGAGCGACTTTGACTTTTTGTTGTTGCCACTTCGAAGAACCTTCTATTCTACGAGAAAGGGTACGTTGTTCCTTGATTAATTTTTGTTCCATGCTCCGTAGGAAATGGCGGTTTTCAATTTGTTCCTTATGAGAAAACACAGCAAAATCCTTCAACCCAAGATCAATACCGACTTCCTTTTGGGTTTTTGGAAGGTGTTTAATGTTTACTTCTGAAACTATGGATACAAAGTATTTGTCCGAAGAGTTGAGTCTAATCGTTGCATTCAGGATTTTACCTTCCACGTCTCTTGATTTGGCAAAACGAACCCAGCCCAATTTTGGCAATTTTACTTTATTGCCGACAATCGCAATGTTTCCATTCGTATATTTTGTTGTATAGGATTGCACAGGGTTCTTTTTGCTTTTAAAACGCGGTGAGCCATTCTGTTTCTTGTAATTACGAGTATAAGCATCATTGAGATTTTCAACGGATTTCTGCAAGGCAATGCTGTCTACTTCTTTTAAGAAGGAGTAATGCTGTTTTAATTCTTTGACAGCTTTAATCGACTCATTTTTATTAAAAAATGAGCCTTTCCAGTTGTTAGTGGGAAGTTGACCATTTTGAACCATCAGTTCAACTATATACCAATAAGCATCTTTTTCTTTTTGCTTCCCTAAGAAATGATTAAACACGAAACGAGTACAACCAATGGTTTTATTGATTAAAACTGCTTGTTCATTCGTTGGATAGATGCGAAATTTATAGGCTTTATGTCGATTCAAAATGTACACCTCCTTTGGAAAATAGTTACTCTAATTACAGAACGTATGTACGGTTATGACAACAAAAAAGGTTCAATTCATCTTATGACTAAAGTCAAGTGTGTTCTCGAATTACTAAATAAATAAGGTAAATGGCTCCTCCCAGGAGCCAGACTAATGTCCCTGGTCATATGGGAATCGGTTTTCTTACCGGTTTTCCTTCTTCAGAAACGTTAGGTCGACTAATTCCTCAGGAACCCGTTGTGGCGCAATCCTTTTTTTGATTAGGGTTATCAGACATGTTAAGACCTCCCTTCTTTTGTTACTTTTATTGAAAAAATTCTATTGTTATTCTTATACTCATTATATACCCTTGTGGGTATATTTGCAATTTAATAGATGTGCATAAAGCATTACCGGTATACCACTAAACCGCAAAACAATAAATGGTATACCGCAAGCGGCTTTATCGGTATACCACTCAACCGCAAAACGATAAATGGTATACCGCAAGCGGCTTTATCGGTATACCACTCAACCGCAAAACGATAAATGGTATACCGCAAGCGGCTTTTTCGGTATACCACTCAACCGTAAAACGATAAATGGTATACCGCAAGCGGCTTTTTCGGTATACCACTCAACCGCAAAACGATAAATGGTATACCGCAAGCGGCTTTACCGGTATACCACTCAACCGCAAAACGATAAATGATATACCGCAAGCGGCTTTATCGGTATACCACTCAACCGTAAAACGATAAATGGTATACCGCAAGCGGCTTTATCGGTATATCGCTCAACCGCAAAACGATAAATGGTATACCGCAAGCGGCATAAACGGTATAATCCCAACCCGTTAATATAGCTAAAGTACGGTTAGGACCAAATCAAACAAAAATCGGCGGGATGAATTCGGTTCAATACCGTTCACACCCGCCAATTCACTACTTTCTATAAACGATAATTTTTGAAGCTACATCTACTATTCTAAAGTCCCATCAACTTTCTCTAAATCAAAGTTATCGAGCAAAGCACGAACTTCATCTGTTGACTCTGTGTTCATCAATTGAACTCTTAATTCACTTGCCCCTCGAAATCCTTTGACATAGATTTTGAAAAAGCGATGAAGAGGCTTGAATGAACGTGGCTCTATTTTTGAATATTTATCATGGAGGTCCAGATGCAATCTTAAGAGATCGAGTAATTCCTGACTACTGTGCTCTCTTGGCTCTTTTTCAAAGGCAAATGGATTTTTAAAAATACCACGCCCAATCATAACCCCATCAACACCATATTGATTAGCCAGCTCTAGGCCCTTTTGACGGTCAGGAATATCCCCATTGATCGTTAAAAGGGTATCGGGCGCCACTTCATCACGAAGTTTCTTAATCTCCGGAATCAGCTCCCAATGCGCATCTACTTTACTCATTTCCTTTCTTGTACGGAGATGAATAGAAAGATTCGCAATGTCTTGTTTCAATACATGTTTTAGCCAGTCTCGCCATTCGTCTATATCCGTGTAGCCCAGCCTTGTCTTTACACTTACAGGTAATCCTCCTGCTTTTGCTGCTTGGATTAACTCTGCTGCCACTTCCGCACGGAGAATCAGACCAGCTCCTTTCCCTTTCGATGCCACATTATGGACAGGGCAGCCCATATTGATATCTATTCCCCGAAAGCCAAGCTCCGCCATTCCAATACTCATTTGTCGGAAGTATTCGGGCTTGTCGCCCCATATATGAGCCACAATAGGCTGCTCATCTTCTGTAAAAGTCAATCGCCCACGCACACTTTGGTTTCCCTCAGGGTGACAATAACTCACCGTGTTTGTAAACTCAGTAAAAAACACATCGGGTCTAGCTGCTTCACTCACAACATGTCGGAAAACAACATCTGTCACATCTTCCATTGGTGCTAGTATAAAAAATGGTCGTGGTAATTCACGCCAAAAATTTTCTGTCATGTTCCACTACAAATCCTTTCATAATGGGATACTAAGCCTAACTCTTGTCCCAAAATTAAAAAGCAAAAATGTTTTTGCTCCTTTTACACTTATACCATGCTTAGGTACTTTTTATCAAATGTAGGTTTTGAAAGTAATAGAGAAGACCTGAGTATTCTTGTTTGACCGGTTGTTCCATGGAAAAACAATTTGAGTTACTTGACTCTTAATATCGAGAATGCATGTCGTAACAAGTATTACTTGTTCAAAGAAAAACTGCCCTCGTTTTTTGAGGACAGTTCTCTTTAGACTACTCTTTAGATTAATATGCTACTAACAAATCAGGTTCGTGAACTAATTTTTTAAATTCATTTACAGCCTTCTGCGCGGTTGCTCCATCAATTAAGCCGGTGATCATATTTTAATTAAAACCTTTAAAATAGTGAAAAAAGAACGAACCTTTAAGGCTCGCTCTAAGTTATCCACCGATTCTTAGTTTGTCATTCATTCTATTTAATGTCCCGAGGATACTCATTGCTGCTAAATAGCTTGTCTTTGGATTATCTGGTAGTGGATTGTTCGTAATCGAAAATGTTGCTTCCCCAAAATCTCCTACTATCTCCACTTGATGAATGTTTTTTTCAATATGTGGATCGGCCACTAGACACACACTCGTCTTCTCTATGCCTACCCCAGCCAACGACAAGACAATGGAGACATTCATGTTTTTCGGAAACTGCTTAATGGCATCAATCGCTTTTCCCTCAAAAACAACCTTTGCTTCATCGATAGGCCCGTCGATTAGTGAGCTAGCAGGTTTCCGGGTAGTCAGCAAAACGCTTTTAACTGCACCAAGAGCGTGTGCATTTTGCAATAAGTCCAAACCACCAATTGCACCAGAAGGCAAGTGAACTACATTCTTATATTCTTTTACAAGAGTACTTAGTTCTGTCAAAAGCGCTTCATCTGCAAGAGCGCCTATACTTATTAACACTACATCTTTTTTCTTCATAACCGATGGTAACAAGGTTTTCACTGCATCTATATTCGCTGCCTCCACCACAATATCGATTTCCGAATCAAGAAAAGCTTGGAGGTCAGTAAACAACTTCACCCCAAAGTTTGACTCCAACACCCCATACTTTTCCTTATTCCGTACCAAAATACTATTAATCTCTAGATTTTCATGTTGATTTTGATTGATTTCTTTCAATAAAAAAGTAGCAATTGCCCCCGCTCCAATTACACCGATCTTCATAGTTACCTCCCCATTTTATGTGATATGCGTAATAACTCCATCCTTTACCCATTTCGCTGTTAATGTGTCTGCATCTAATATCTCTTCTGGTGTGCCTTCAAATATAACTTGTCCGCCTTGTTTTCCTCCTGATGGACCCAATTCGATTACCCAGTCACTTGCCGCTATAAAGTTTAGATTGTGTTCGATGATGATAACAGAGTTTCCTCTGTTTACGAGATTTTGAAATACGTCTAAGAGTTTTTCATTATCTTCTGTGTGCAGTCCTAAGGATGGCTCGTCTAACAGGTAGATTTGTCCTTCTTTTTGCAGGTGGCTTGCGAGTTTTAGACGTTGGATTTCTCCTCCACTTAGCGAACTTGTCGTCTGGCCTAAGGTTAAATATCCTAATCCTACTTCCTTTAACGTATGCACTCTTTTTATGATCTTTGGTAGTTTAAAATATTGATTAGCTTCGTCGATGGTTAAATCTAAAATGTCTACTATATTTTTATCCTGATAGCGATAGACAAGCGCTTCATCTGAATATCTCGTGCCGCCACATGTCTCACAAGGGATTGTCACCGGATCTGCAAAGGCTACGTCAGGCTTTATGACTCCTTTTCCTTTGCAGATAGGGCATGCCCCTAGGGAGTTAAAGCTGAACAAACCCGCTGGTTGTCCTGTTTCTTTTGAAAATATTGCACGAATATCATCCATTATTCCCATATATGTAGCTAAAGTCGAACGGTTAGAAATTCCGATGCTTCCTTGCCCTACCTTGATCGTTTCAGGATACTTGTTCGTGAATGCTTCCAATAATAAGGAGCTCTTACCTGAGCCTGACACCCCACATACAGAGACTAAGACATTTTTGGGAATCTGGACGCTAATATTTTTTAAGTTATTGATGTTTGCGTTATTAAGTGGAAAATAACTTTTAATTTCCCTTGGATTTTTATTAATGTTTAGCTTGCGGGTTAGGGCCGCTGCAGTTGGAGAGTTTTTGAGGCCTTCTAATTTGCCTTGATAGACAACTTCTCCACCATTTACTCCTGCCCCTGGTCCCATTTCTATGATTTGATCCGCTATTTTTATGACTGATAGATTATGTTCAATTACGATTACCGTATTATGTTGGTCTTTTAATCTTTTTAGCATCTGGATCAACAAATTGACTTCTTCTGGATGAAGTCCTGCACTTGGTTCGTCAAAAATGTATGTAATGTTATTTAGGCTACTCCCTAAATGACGAGCGATTTTAACCCTTTGAGCTTCCCCACTGGACAGGGTGCCCATTTTTCTTGCCAGACTTAAATATCCGAGTCCCATGTCAATGAGTTGTTTTACATGCGGGATTGCTTGTTGCGCGATCGACTCCCCCATCGGCTCTTTAATGTTTTTGAGTTCTGCTAGTAATTCTGGAAGCTCTAGTTGATCATATTCTGCGATATTCAATCCATTTATTCTACATTCTAATACTTTTGGATTTAGGCCAGAGCCATGGCAGGTTGGGCATAAGGATTGAGTTGTCACTGCTAAAACATCATCTTGGGATACTTCTTTCAGCTTTGAGATGTCTCTATTGATATAAAGGCGCGTAAATCGAGGCAATAGCCCATCCCACTCATGATCCTGTGGTCCATTTTTTGTATGGAACGGTGCATAGACTTTTTCACCTTCCGGGGGACCATATAAGAGCAGGCGGCGTTTTTCATCTAAGTAGTCCTTGATTGGTTTATCTGAATCAAATAATCCGCCCGTCATCATCCATCTCCCTTGCCAACCTGAAGGAGATAATGGCTTAAATCTCACCGCATACTCTCGAAGTGATTTATCAAAATCGACCATCTTATGTAAGTCTGGTGCAATGACCTCTCCAAATCCACCACATTCTGGACATCTCCCAAAAGAACTTTGACTCGAAAAATCGGTGGCAGAACCGATTGATGGCTTTCCTATTCTCGAGAACAAAAGTCTAAGTAATGGATTGATATCCATATAGGTACCAACTGTCGAACGTGTATTGCCCCCTATCTGTCGTTGTTCCACTACAACAACCGGGCTTAAGTTTTGCATAAGGTCAGCGTGGGGTCTTTCGTACCTTGGCATTTGATTTCGGACATAAAGAGGATAATTCAACGTCATTTGTCTTCTACTTTCAGTTGCCAATGTATCAAAAACAACCGAACTCTTTCCTGAACCTGAAAGACCAGTAAATACGATGATTTTTTCTTTCGGTATATTTAAATCGATATTTTTTAAATTATGTTCTTTAAGCCCTCTTAAAGTGATTTCATCTTTCACTTTTGACATTTTATCCTCCTTTCCTGGAAACGCATGCCAAGTTATCTGCCAAGAAATCGTTTCCAACTGAAAGTATATTTGTGTACTATTCTTTCTTTTCCACTAGTTTCGATAGAATCTCTTCGCAAATTTCATGGGTTTCAAGTGCATCCCACGCTGAAATTGCAGGTTCTGAATTTGTGCTGACGGCCTGAATAAAATCTTTCACCATTTGCTCAAACCCTCTTTTAACCAAAGTAGGTTCCCAATCACTGCTCCGGATCTCACTATTTTTCATCCCTTTCGA
This sequence comes from Bacillus timonensis, assembly GCF_004799755.1. GTDB lineage: Bacteria > Bacillota > Bacilli > Bacillales > Bacillaceae_L > Ferdinandcohnia > Ferdinandcohnia timonensis_A. The sequence goes on from NZ_SLUB01000009.1 coordinate 46,469, forward strand.
AATGACTAAAGTCGATACGTTTGTGACTGTCCTCTTCTCCAATGGACCCATAACCTGAGCCATTTCCTCAGTGGTTCCATTATCCCTATTCATGATGCCGATCGCTGTTCCAGATTGGGAAATAAATTGAATCACAACGTGGTATAACGCTTCATTTTCCATGCGACCGTTCACGATAATATCCTCAATCGGGTGAGGAAACAAGTACCTCATTGTATCCACAACATGGATAAAATCATCAAAAATAAACGTCCTTGGCTCACCTGGAAGATTATTGCGGTTCTTTTGGACAACCACCATATTTGGCTGAGCAACTTCCTTCAATCTTACATATGAAGGGGCAAATCTGCGATTAAATCCCGCCATCAGAATAAGTCCTTGATCTTCCGCCAGTTCAACAAGCCTTTTGGCACCTTCATAATTGTCCGTAATGGGCTTGTCTACAAACACATTGATTCCGCTATGGAGAAGCCACTCAACAATCTCTTCATGAGTGGCTGTTGACGAATGGACGAATGCACCCGTAATCCCACTATTAACCAGGGATTCGAGGTCGGAGTGAATATGTTCAAACCGATACTGGCCAGCAATTGATCGTAACTTTTCTTGGTTTCGTGTGTAAAAGTGAAACTCAATCTCTTTTAATTCGCTATAAACTGGTAGATACGCTTTTTTTGCAATGTCTCCAAGTCCAATAACTCCAATTTTAATCATTGATTTATCCCCCACATTATTATTCGTAGTGCTATTTTATAAAAAAGGTAGAACATTCATCTTGAAATCAGCATAACTGTCGAGGTGAAAGTCCGCCTCAATATCCGGATTTTCGAAGGCAACAGTTTTGATACCTAATTCCCTCGCTGGTATTAAGTCTAATTCGCGGTCGCCAATCACCAAATCAATTGGATAGTCCTTGATTACATGTTGATATGATGCTGCATGTGGTTTTCGGGTAAAGCCTTCTTCCTCAACCGAAACTATCACCTTAAAGTAATGCAATAGCTTGAATTTTTCCAGAAGAAACAAAGTGGACTCCTTGTCGCGATGCGTGACGATAAAATTGTCATCGGCCACTTGTAAAACTTCTTCTAAATGCTCAAATGGCTGGCTGTTAAAGGAATACTGATTATAGAGTTTGATGTATTCCTGACGTTGACTTTCCTCAATTCCATAATGCTGAAAGGCCACTTTCGAGTTGACCTTGAGCCACTTCAGAACTTCATTTGGATCCAAATCCTTGCCACTTAAATGGATAAACCCTTTGACAAGTGCTGGATACGTGTTAAACAATGTTCCGTCAAAATCCCATAGAATATTAATGTAAATCCCTCTTCTCTCTCTTCTGTGATACCTACATTATAGAAATGATACTCCTGAAAATAAAGTTTTGCGTTTAAGCAGTTGTCCAAAAAATAATATCCGTCACAAAAATGAAGAGCAAAAAGCCCAATCTTTTTTATGATTGGGCTTTTTACCTGTTCGATAAAATTGTTTTCACTCGAATTTAAATTAAATTCGATTCTATGTAATATGTGGATACTCGTAGAATCTCATGAACCTCTATTAAAATGTTGGTGTTGAAACATACACATTCTTATTGCATTATGATATTCACCGCCAACAAAAAACTCATCGATTAATTCTCCTTCAAACTGAAAACCTAGCCTTTTATAAATATGAATGGCTTTTTCATTCGTTTTATCCACGATTAAATATAATTTGTACATATTTAATACAGAAAACGCATAATCCATTGCGAGATATGTTGCAGACTTCGCATATCCATGTCCTTGATGATTCGGATCAATAATAATTTGGAATTCTGCCCGACGATGAATATAATCAATCTCTACTAATTCAACCAGGCCCACCATTTCATCGCCTTTTTGGACAATAAATCTTCTTTCACCTTGATCGTGAATATGTTTATCATACAAGTCCTGTAATTCAACAAATGACTCATACGGCTCCTCAAACCAATAGGACATGATGTTTGCATTAATATTTAATTTATGGACAAATCCTAAGTCAACCCGTTCTAACGGTCTTAATTTTACATCTGTCATTCCTTTTCATCCTCCGAATCCTGCGTACAACCTTCTTAACATAAAGTCTTTCCTTTTCTTCCGCTTTTTGTCCATTTTTCTAAAAAAAGAAACTACAAAAAAGCAGATGGTATAGAGATTTTCTATAACAACTGCTTTTATTATACCAACACCCAACGCGGGTACGTTCCTGTCATTCTTATTATCTTTGTACTAACGTCTAAATACGCTTTAATGCGCCATTAGGCTTGGGTAACTCTTGCTCGATTATTTGATTCATTTTACAAAAGTGCTCAAAGAATTGTTGTGCAAGCTCTCGTTCCTTTGGGTCATTTTTCAACGAAACAATATCAAGCAAAATTTGGGCCATCCATGAATTTTCAAAGTAACGGTATTTACCTGTGTTCCATGTCATTTTGTGAGGGAATTTTTGATTCACATAATAATCCCAGAATAGCATCTGATCCGATTCCTGTTTTGTCAGTTGGAGTCTGTATTGTGAATGAGCAGGAATATTTCCATCTTCACAAAGCTTACCGATAAAACCTTCATCCACCATATAAACACCTAAGATACGTCTGTCTTTTTCAGGCATTCCAGGATCAACTGATGTTAATAGAACAGCGCTATTTTGGTGCAAACGGATGGGTTTGTTTGGCTTCCCCTTGTTATTCCCACTTTTGATTTCGCCCGAAAATACCTTCCACTCTGAAAAAGAAGTTTCCTGTTCTTCTGGATCACACCAAAAAACCATTTGTGATTCGGGATGAAGTTTATGATTTTTCATAAGTTTTTCATGTTCCAAGCGAAGTTCCAGTCTTTTTCGGTATAGCTTTTTTTCCTCTTCCTTCTTCCATTCTTCTTGCTTTCGTTCCATTTCCTTCTCTTGTATCATTTTTTCAAGTGAATTAGCAATACTTTTATCATGCAGCTTTAGGTGCTTTTCAAATACATCAGGGAAAACAAACTTTTTATTTTCCGAATCAAAATGCACTTCAATACTAGAATCATTATGATTTACTATACTACCCATGCCAAAACGCTTGTGTGAAACTTTCTTATTGATTAAATTCATTTTCTAGTCCTCCTTGTAGAATAAAAAACCCGTTACTTTTAGATCGTAAATGGATCATTTTATTCAACTAACATACTTTTAAAGCTCACATGACTGTTTGAATTTTTCTACGTTTTTTTAAAAAAGGAGATTGAATTAATAATTGTAAAACTATTATAACATTTTTTTGAAAATATCACAATTTTCTTGTTGACATCATATTTTATTGTGAGGTAAAATTAAATTTTATTCTCTCAAACTATTAAAAGACAGCTAAAAAAAAGACCTCCAAAAGTAACGAAACTTTTGAATGGCCTCTATAGAGTTACCACTTAACATTCACTAAACATACCCAACCTAGCAATCTCTACTAAAGCATTGGTTTATATTAATAAACTACAACCGCATATTTGGTTAAATTATAACTCGCTTCAAATGCACTTGCTTTTACCCAATATTTCCCGGCCGCTGGGTCTGTTACATGATAATAACCTTCCTTATAACCACTTAATGTCATAACGTGCGCATTATCGATACCTGTTCCCCAAAAATATTGACCATATTGTGGTGAACCCCAATTCATGGTTACATAAACAATCACTGGATTTCCATTTTCTAATTGTTTTTTAAGATTCTCTATTGAACTTCCTGTCATATTGGAAACACTACCGTACTTACTTCCCCATTTACTTAATGGAGCCGGATAAATCGATTGGTAAACCCCACTTACTACTTTATAAGGTGTTCCACCAAATCCATTATTTGGATTGCCTTCTTGATCAACAGGCATCTCCTCTAAAAATCTTTCTAGTGTATAATTTTTCGCATATCCTTTATACTGTAATGCCTGCAATAAAGCAGCAGCTTCACACCCCATAGGAGCATTAGCTAGATACTGATTTAGATAAGGTACTTTTAACTCCACTATTTTTAAATTGCTGGATGTTGAAGTGTTGTTGGACTTTGCCGAAGATTTATTGGATTTTTGCTCTGTTATACTCTCTTTTTCTCTTTTTTGTTTCTCAGCTTCGGCTTTTGCCTTTGCTTCTGCTTTTGCTTTCGCCGCTTCCTCTTGTTCTTTAAGGTGAAGGTCTATTTTTGCTAGTGTTTCAGATAAGCGATTTTTAGCTTTATGATTCTTCACCTTTTCTACCTCTAATTTCATCGAATCATAGTCTTTTCTTGTTACTCCTTCTGCTACTTGGCCATCTTTATAAATTTCTAACGATTTTGTAACTGCTCCAATTTGATTTATTTGTGTTTCTGCTTCTTTTACCAAGTCGTTTATTGTAGTTTGCCACTCATTTACATCTCCTTCTTTATCCTCAACAAACACCATGTTTTTAATCTCTATTACTTTTTCTGCATGTAAATCATCAGCAATCACTAAGTTTTGAGAAACTGTATCTCCATTTATTGCTTTCTCATCTCCACCAAACAACGAATTGACTTTTTCTTGAATAAAAAATTTGTGATTAATTTCTTCTAGTTCTATCTTTAATGATTCTTTCTCCGTATTCATTTTCTCGATTTTAATTGTTAGTTCATTTCCCTTGGTATCAAAGTCGAATTTTGGACTCTTAAATGTATTTAATGAACTGTTTACTCCGTCAATTTCCTTTTGTGTTAAATCTGCTTTTAAAAAATCAGGCGTATCCGATTTAAGAAGGTCTGCTTGATCTTTGATTAAAGTTAATTCCTTATGTAAATCCGATAAACGATCCTCAGCCTTAGCCATGTTTTGTTTGTAATTGTAATGGTCGTATGCAAACAATCCTCCAGAAATAACGAAAACAAAGATAATAATAGTTGCTGCTGTTACAATTGTTTTTTTTGGTAGTTTTAAATTCATCTCTTTTTCCCCCTGCAAATTTCAGTGCACAATAATATATTTGAATAGTTATACATAAACATAGATACGGCGAAAAATACAGAGTTTATTGGAAATTGACAAAAAAAACCCGGATTCCTTTTGGGGAAACCGGGATTGAATTACCCTATTCTGAGGAAACTCTAGATATATCAAAGTTAAAAATGATTTGACATACCCCAAACGGTGACTTGCCGTGTATGTGGCAACACATGGGGTGCTGGTGCAGTGACAAAGGTAAAGTTTACAAACACCAACAATGGCCTTAAAGGAACGTTGTGAAATAGAAACTATCTATTTACTAACTAATTGCTTCGATTGGAATACTATGTCTCCATCAACCATGGTTAACTCAACCTTAATATCTTTTAATTTTTCGGATTCCGCATGTAAGATACTTGAATCTAAAACAACAAGATCAGCTAGTTTTCCAACCTCAATGCTTCCTTTTTTATCTTCCTCGAAACTGGCATAGGCTCCATTATAGGTATATGCACGGATTGCTTCTAGAACATCAATACGCTGGTTTTCCCCAACCAATTGATCTTTCCAAGATTTTCTGTTTACTGCAGCGTGAATCCCAAGTAGAGGATTAACAAATGTTACAGGTGCATCCGAACCGATTGCAGCAATGATTCCTTTGTCGATATAATCGCGAAGCGGATACATAACATTCACCCGTTCAGCATAATATTCAAGATACTTATCCCCATTTACATACATAAAAACAGGGTTAGGGATTGGGATAACACCAAGTTTCTGCATCCTATTCTGCAAATCAGCGGATGAAATGCCAGCATGCTCGACCCGGTGACGGTGATCTATTCTCGGATGCTCCTCCAATGCTTTTTCAATGCAATCCAGTACCATTTCAACAGCACGGTCTCCCTGGGCATGTGCCGTGATTTGAAAACCTTTTTTATGGGCTTCTCCTAAAATTCGGTTCAACTCATCTTGACTATAATATGTAATACCATAATCATTTGAATTATGAGAGTATGGTTCACGCGTTGCAATTGTAGGCCCAACACTGCTTCCATCGGTAAACAATTTAGCAGGACCAATCTTAAAATAATCATCGCCAAGTCCTGAAATTAGACCCGCTTTCACCACTCTTTCGACGAAGTCATGAGAGTTCGTTAATGAACCAATAATTGCGTACACGCGTACTCGAATTTCCTGCTCTTTAATTGCCTGCTGCATAATTCGAAGGGATTCCGCCCCATCCCCATATGCTCCGGCATCATGTATACTTGTAATACCTGCTTGAATAAATTCATCTGATGCAAGCTTCATACCTTTACGTATTTCTTCATCCGTATAACTCGCATATTCAAAAAGCTGCATATGTGCATTTTCAATTAATGTCCCTGTTAGAGCACCATTCTCATCGCGTCCAATGATCCCACCTTCAGGGTTTACCGTGTCTTCTGTAATCCCCGCAATTTCTAATGCTCTACTGTTTGCAATCGAAGTGTGATTACATGTACGAATAATTACAATTGGGTGATCAGTGGAAACCTTATCTAATTCCTGCCTTGTTGGAAAACGATTTTCTTTTAATTTAGATTCATTAAATCCCCATGCCCGTACCCACTGACCCTTTGGTGCCTCTTCCGCTTTTTTTTGTAAATCAATAAATATATCTTCCAATGATTGAATATGAGGTTCTATGCAACTTACGCCTAATAGGTTCGTTCCATAAATCGTTAGATGCAGATGGGCATCAATAAAACCAGGCAGCACCGATTTCCCATGGAGATCAATCACATTTGTTTCATGAGAAATATATTCTTGAATCTCTTGATTTGAACCAACTGCTATTATATGATTCCCTTTCACAGCAACACTTTCTACAACACTATTATCATCGTCAACCGTAACAACTTCACCGTTCATAAAAACAATATCCGCCTTCATACATAGCCCCTTCCTTTCGTAACAGTTACCATATATTAGGAAACACTCTCTACTTTTAACAAAGAATCGTCGGTCTCTTTGGTTTGAGAAACCGACGATATCATTTTTTTATGCAGCATCTACATATTTCTTAACATCTTCTTCGTCTTGTGGTTTTGTTAAGTAGCTGACAGTAACCATAACTACGATATTTGCGATTAATCCTAAAATACCAGCGTGGATCTCAAATGGTGTCGAGGTGGCAACAAGCTGATAATAATAGTTTACTAATGTTCCAACGACAAGACCTGAAATGACTCCCTTTGCATTGGCGCGTCTCCAATATAATGCGCTATATATACCCGGTGCGAACTGTGCAATTGAACCATATGCACCGAGCAACAAGGCAATTAGACCCTGACCTCCAAAAACAGTGATATAATAAGCCAACGCACCAATAACAAAAACACCAATTCGCATGATTAATAATGTCTTTTTATCAGATAAATTCTTCCAAATATTTTTAATAATTCCGTCGGTAACCTCTAAAGATGCACTATGGGTAATTGCATCTGCAGTTGACATTGCTGCTGCAAGAGCCCCGGCACCAACCAGTCCATAAAGCCAACCAGGTAAATTCATAACAACTGTAATTAAGTATGGTAAAATTTGATCTGAGTTTGCAAGTTCACCCGAATCTACTACTCCTTTGGCTGCAAATCCCACCAGTAAGAGCGGAACAAGGAACAAGGCAAATACAGGATAGGCAAGTACGGTCTTTTTAATTGTTCTTGAATTCGATGCGTACGATTTGGAAAATAAATGTGGCCACATTAAAAATCCGATTACAGATATTAATATCGTGGTTGTATAAGCGATTGCACCCATCGACGATCCTTCTTTACCAATTTGCAAAAACTCAGGCGTTTCCGCTACCATTTTTGTAAACATATCAGTTGGCCCGCCATGTAATTGATAGACAATCGCCATACCAACGACCCAGGAAACGATAATCATTAATAATCCCTGGAAAACATCTGACCAGGCCGCAGCACGCAATCCACCTGTAGCCACATAAATAACCACAATTCCATAAGAAATTAGTGCACCTAACCAGATAGGGATTCGTCCTTCTGTCATGATATCAAAAATAATCGCCATACCCGACATTTGAGTCGCTAAATATTGAACAGAGGCAAACAACGCAATCAATCCTACAATAACAGCGATTGCAGGACTTTTAAATCTTCCTTTAAGAAATGCAGCAACTGTATAAAAATTATGTTTCTTCCCAATTTTCCCAATTTTGGGTCCAATAATATACCACGGTAAAATAGCAAATGCCGTATACGTAATAATGTATAAGGCAGGAGCACCTTTTGAATATGCCCATCCAGGAGCTCCTAAAAAGGAAAATGCACTGAAAACGGCACCACCCATAAGAAACCACATTACAAACAGGCTTATTCCTCTGCCTGCCACCGCAAATTCATCTAGAGACCCGCTATCTCGCCCTCTTCCGGCCATTATTCCAACGATTAACGCAATAACTAAATAACCAATCATCATTATTAGAGCCATTTGATAACCGGGCATCAGGCATCTTCCTCCTCATTATCAGGATCCATTCTGTATAAAACTATTAGTGCTACGAACGTAATAACAATCCATAGAATGACCCAAAAAAAAGAAAATGGTAATCCCATTATGATAGGTGTTGCCCGATTTCCAATTTCAAATAGAGGAAAGACTAACATCAAAAAAGGAACTACACTAAATAATACATATAGTGTGGTAAATTTCTGTTTACTCATACTTCATCCCCTTTTCTTAAATATTAGTAGAGGTGCGTGAAATGCATCTATAAAGAATAATTCCATTACAACCCCTGTTTCACCAATCCTTTAAATCTGTGCAAGGTCATTAAATACGTTACTCCAACCAACAAAGAATGTATTGTCAGCGCTTGTAAAATTATTAAAACCCCTCCTAATTATTAGAATTTATAGAATCTTTCGTCTCTAAATTATATAAGAAAATATATGATTTATACATGTTACATAACATGTTTAAAAGATTACTCGTATTTTTCCAAACCTGTCCATTAATGGACAAAATAATGGGCGTAGACCAAATCATATATCACATAAAATAGGCTTAGAGATGCAAATATCTCTAAGCCCTTATTTGAATTCTTTTAATAAAGCCCCGTAAGTATTACCAGTTCATTAGCCGCTAAATCGAATTTGATAAATACGCTGAGAAATTTCCTCTAAATAAGAAGTTAGCAGTGAAAACGGCTTAAATAGACGGAAGAGTTCCGTCTATCTACTCAAAAAACGTGAAAATGGCTCACTTTGTTTTACTTAATCGGAGAACTTCCGCCTATTACCCCAAATCGGGCTCTATTCTACAGTCTTACCGGAAATTCTCCGCTTATTTTAACTATTACTGGTTTTCAAGTGCCGAGTCTGAAACGAAAAAGATTTTTTACAAATTTACTTCTGATCTTCTGAACTATTTTCAATCCGATCTTGGATTTCTTTCTTTTCGTCATGCCACCATAATGCCTCTTCGGGTTCTTCTAAAATTTCTTTTATTTCAGCTTTCTCTTCAACAGCTGGTGGTGATCCCCGAAGTGCTTTTCCTGCAGTCTCTTTTAGAAAGATGCTTACAACAACTATCCCTATAATTGATGCGAATATGAGATAGTAGGCAGGTACCATTTCATTCCCCGTTTTGCTAATAAACCAAGATACGACTAATGGGGTCGTACCACCGAACAATGATGCTGAAATATTAAATGTAATCGCCAATGCCCCGTTACGAACATTCGTGAAAAATAAGGAAGGCAATAGCGCAGGCATTGTCCCCTGAAAAGAAGCGGAAAAGACGGCAAGAATCATTAAGCCAAAAAATACCAGGAGAGTGTTTCCGCTACCAATAAGATTAAATGAAGGTATACTTAACAGGATTAACCCTACTAAACCAAATTGTATAATCTTTTTTGCTCCAATCCGGTCACTCAAATATCCCATTAACAGAACAATTGGAATCATAATGACCATCACAATCACGATTAATAACAGCCCTTCTGCTTCTCCGTACCCAAGAACAGCAGTTAAATGTGATGGCATGTAAGATAAAACGGCATAGTTAACAACAATATAAAAGAAAACAACAAACATACCGATCAGTATGGCTCTCCAATGATACTGTAGAATATCTTTTACAGTTATATTTTCATCATCTGATCTCTTTTCTTCCATCGCTTCAAAAGCAGGTGTTTCTTCTAAGTTATTCCGCAAATAAAATCCAACTAAGCCAATTGGGGCTGATAAGAAAAAGGGAATACGCCATCCCCACTCTAACATGGTATCGTCCCCTAAAATAAAGGTGAGCAACGTCACAAGACCTGCTCCAGCAATATAGCCAATTAAGGTACCAACCTCTAAGCCGCTTGACATGAAGCCTCTTTTCTTATCAGGTGTGGATTCAGCTATAAACGTCATGGCTCCCGAATATTCTCCACCCGTTGAAAATCCTTGGACTAAACGGGCAATGAGTAAAAGCACCGTAGCAGTTGATCCAATGGAGGCATGACCTGGAATCAAGCCAATACTTAAAGTCGCCAGAGCCATCATGATTAAGGTAATCGCTAAAACTTTTTTACGACCTAAACGGTCCCCGAGCATCCCAAAGAAAATCCCACCAATGGGTCGAGCAATAAAGGCCACCGCAAATGTGGCAAAAGAATAGACCAACTGCATGGGACCACTTACTTCAGGAAAGAATACTTGTCCAATTGTAGCAGCTAAATAAGAATAGATGCCAAAATCAAACCATTCCATTCCATTGCCCACAGCTGTTGCTACAACAGCTTTACGTGCGGATTTTGAGTCAACAACTGTGATATCATCTTTTTTCAGCTTTGGTTTCGATTTTCTTTTCAACTTTCGGCTATTATTATTTGGGTCGTTAGCCAATCAAAACCCTCCTCATTGATGAACTGATATTAATTTTACTGTCTCCAAAACGTTACTCATTTATCTCATTTGGAATCGTTTTTTTCTGCAACTTCGTAAGTTTACGCAAAAAATCCATTTTAGACTTGAACTCTTTCTTTTTAATAAAACAAAATCTCCATTGGTAAAATTTGATGTGTACCCTTTTTTTGATTTGCATTGTATTATGAGTTTCAGAGAGTGATGGACGACGCAATTCGACAAAGATAGAGAGAGTCAAAAATCGTTCTCATTCTGCAACAAAGGCAAACTAGTTGAAAAATTAGGACGCAAAGCTACAGACCTACTGTGATGGTAATCACTATGGTGGCTGGGCCGCTGAAGAATGGAGAATGATACTCGTACTATGAGTTGAAATTCAAGATTCTTCCGATTCAAACCAAAATTTGTGTTGGAGGGGTTTTTTTTATGGGTAAAATCAAGTTCGTTTCTATAAATCAATCAAACAATCAATCTAAGGGAGGAAACAAAATGAATAAATCATTTTTCAAAAAAATCGTTGTAAGTGCTGTGGCTTTCGGTATCGCTGCAACTGCACTTAGCACACAGTCATTCGCTGCTACTGATGCAACTGTTTCAGGTGGATCATTAACAGGTGGAGGAGTTACTTTTGCTCCACTCACCGCTACACTTGATGGTTCTAAAGTTACAACAGCTGCAGATTGGAAAATCGGTGAAATAATTGATGCTCGTGGTACTGGTGATGGTTGGAACCTAACCATGACTTTAAAACAATTCAAGGAATATGACACAGTAGCCAACGATTATGTAACTAATGGTAAAGTATTGCCTGCTGGTTCTCTGAAAGTATCAACAGCTCCTACAATTTCAAAGAAAGATTCTACTTCTTCTGAAATAACAACAATCACGCCTGTTGGTTTAGAAAAAGAACTTGATACTGGAAGCCCTGTAAACCTATTATCTGCTGCTGTAGATGGCGGTATGGGATCTTACACGTTCGGTGATTTAGGTGTACAATTAACAATTCGTGCTGATGCATATGCAAAAACTTACAAAACAGATGCAACTGTTACTTTAAACACTGCTCCTTAATAAACGGTTAATTTTCTTAAAGTCCTCCAATACTAAGGGGGACTTTTTTTATAGGAGTGGTTATATGAAATACCGAAAAATCCTTTCGATATTGTTTCCCCTAATAATCATATTTTTCCCTTCTTTTATGATTTATGCTGAAGGAAATGATTTTGAATTTCGGGTGGAACCTATTTTTCCTGAATCCCAAATTGGAAATCAAGGTTATTACCACTTCAAAGGTAAACCGAATGAGACGATTACGTTACAAGCAAGAATAATTAATGACAGTAAAAATGAGTTGATAGTTAATATCCGCAGTTTGAATGCTTATAGTGGAAATCAGGGCATTATCTATCAAGAAGAACCTATTTTAGAAGGAGCCTCAATCACAAATGACTCCTTTCAATTTAAAAAGGCAACCACAAACCCTTCTTCTGAAGTAACCGTTGGTCCTTTGGAATCAAAAGTTGTGGAGTTTACGATAAAAATCCCTGAAATAAACGGAACTCTACTTGGTAGTATGGAATTTCGAGTCTTTCAAGGAACAGAAGAATTGACACAAAAAGAAGAAAATTCCCAGCTATTAATTGATCAATATAAAGCAGTTAATCTTGGAGTACAAGTGGATGTAACAGATTATAAAGAAACACAGACTCTAGCGCTAGAGGATCCATTATACTCTCCCGAACAAATGGCTATCATGGTTCCTATTGACAATTCTCACCCTGTTATCGTGCCTAATATAACAGGAACGTATAAGGTTACAAAGAGTAAAGATGAAGCCTTTTCCCTTACAGGGGACATTCCATCATTTAAAATGGCTCCGATGACAGCCTTTCATTACCCGATAAGATGGTCAGGAGAAGCTTTAGAGAGCGGTGATTACCATGTCACGTTTACACTTGATGTGAACGGAAACACTCAAACCTATGAACAATCCCTAACCATTAAAAATGAAGAAATAAAAGAAACCCAACAGAAGATGGAAGAACGTGGAGAAGTAACGGTTGCACCTAAAACATTCCCATGGACAACTGTAATAATTGGTATCCTAGTGGTCGTTATTGTGATTTTGCTTTTGTTGACGAGAAAACCTAAAACCCAAAGGAAAGACCGTAAGTATCCTGGTCAAGATCCAAATGGAGCTTAAAGCTTTATCAAGATAAATGGGGTAACCTACGCATAGGCTCCGGATAGCAACCAGCAAGGTATTAAATGAAAAGAAGTTGATTCTCTATATAGGGTAGGGAATCAACTTCTTTTCTCCTTTGATTGGACTTTTTAGATATCTTGTTATTGGGATGGAAAATGTAAAAGAACGAGAGAACTGTCCGCTTGTTTACTTAATAAAAAAATCGGCCACGGCGAAAACGAAAACCAGGGCCACGACGAAAACCAAAGCGAGGACCAAAAAAGGGACCTCGACGGAAACGGAAACGAGGACCACCTACGAAAAATGGCATAATAAAACTCCTCCTTTATCAAATGATAATGTAGGTTATGCCACAAAGGGGTTCGGGGACTGAGACAAACATGGAGAAATCTAAAAATCAGGTGAATTATTTCATATTGAGAATCTAAAAAAATCCTCTGTAACCCACAAACAATTCTCCACCATAATCATCAAGTGTAGATTGAATGAATGAAATGAGTTCAGTTTTATCATTTGTATTCATGTATGTCTTTGTAGATTCCACCAGTTTTTCACACATATCTTTATCATAGGATTTAAGGTTTCTTACCATCCACTTTCCTTCACCAAGCCATTTTCCATTTGCCCTTAAAATCAGTTCAGTTAGCGTATTTATTACCTTATTTAAAATAAATAAACTTTCGGCAAAGTCTTCTGAGCTTTTAAAGTCTGACAAAAAATCTGTAATTTGATACCTTACATCATTTATTTTGTCTTCATCCCATGGCTGTGGACCCTGTTCATACAGTGCTTTTGCCTCTTTTTGGAGTCCCTTTCCATTCCCTTGTTTATCTTCTATAAGCAGACCCTCGGCACACATTTTAATGATGGTGGGCATCCCTCTATATCTAGCTGTTTGAAATTCAAACTCTAAAGATAAAGGCGTGTAAATAAATGCTTCTATTTTCCACCCAAGAAAATGATAACATTCAAGTCTTGGTGTTTCTTTTTCATCAATAATAATTAAATCTATATCAGATTCTGTCGTTACATTTCCAGAAACTGCACTACCACCTACCCAGACGATATCGGATTCAGGATAGTGGGAAACGATAAACTGTTGAGCTATTTTCTTGATTGAGTCCCTCAAATAAAACACCTCCCATACCAAGATATTCACCTAGATGATTAGTGTTCTATAACATTGGTAGTAACTGTAAAATAAATCCTGACCATTTTTCTAAGACCCTCAATATACTTTAGCCAAACCAGCAACATTCCAAAATCAACTAAATCAAAAAAGGTCAGCCCCCACTTTCATTAGTATTTAAAGTGAGGACTGACCCTTTTATTTAACGAACTGCAACAGGTTCTTCAAGTAGCTTCAAATTTCCATCATTCATTTGATAAACTTTGTCGCAATATTTTAATAAGCGTTCATCATGGGTGACCATGATTGCAGCTTTGTTTCGAGACTTCACACCTTTAGAAATAAGCTCGACAATTTCAAAGGCACGCTGTGTATCAAGACTTGCGGTAGGTTCGTCAGCAAGAATGATGTTCGGATCATTCATGAAAGCACGAGCCACCGCTGTTCGCTGCCGTTCTCCACCTGATAGTTGATCAGGAAATTTTTTCAGTTTATCTCCTAATCCTACTTCCTCTAACAACTCTTTAGCAAAAAGCTTATCTTCATTTGTAATAGAGCCTTTCATTTTCTTTACAACCAAAAGTTGATCAAGAACCGTTAAATATGGAACTAGATTTGAGGTTTGTAAGATAAAACCAATTTGCTCCAATCGCAATTTAGAAAGGTCCTTCTGCTTCAAATCGGATAAATGGACCCCATTAATTGTGACGTTTCCTTCAGAAGGTTGAAGAAGGGCACCTGCAATCGAAAGGAAAGTACTCTTTCCAGATCCTGAAGGACCAATTACAGCCACAAATTCGCCGGGGTTAACCGAGATGGAAACATCGTTTAAAGCTATAAACGTATTGTCTCCTTCTTTATAATACTTGGATACATTTTCAAACTGAATTCCATTCATTACTCAACCCTCCCAATCGCTTGAAGTGGATCTATCTTTGTTATTTTTCGAACAGAAAGAAGAGTACTCAATACAGACACGACTAATAATACAAGCGCATAGATGAATACGAGCATAGGATCAAGCGCAAAAGGCATCGCTTCTGGTAAAATCGCTGCTGTTCCATACGTGAGTAAAACTCCTAAACCAATACTAATAATAGCTAGCAAGAATACTTGGGAAACGACAGCTCGTCCAAGAAATGAATTACTTGCGCCGATCGCTTTCATAATTCCAAACTGATTCGATTTCTGCAACGTGATGACATAGAAGAAAACGGTTATGACAACAGCTGAGATTGCCAGGAGAAAAGTAAGCATCATCATGATCGTTCCATTTTCAGCCGTGTAGCCAGGTAGTCCATTAATTGCTTCTTGTTTCGTTGTTGTTTCAATTCCTTCTACTGATTGATCAATGTCTTCTGGAATAATATTTTTCCCTTGAAGCATAATGGCATTAACCGGGCTGTTGATGCCCATATCTGAACCTGGTGCAGCAAAATGAATCGTACGCCATAAGTCCATCTTCATAAAAATAGCTGGCAAATGGTTAAAGGATTGGTCTTCAACAAAACCAATGACTTTAATGACTTCAGTTGTGCCTTCAATTTCAAGGGTATCGCCTAGTTTAATACCTTTATTCTGTAACACATTATTGACGATAACCTCTTTGTCTTTTCCTTTTGTGAGTGGATTCCCCTCAATAACTTCAGGTTCTAAGAATGTTCCTGGATTGATACCAAGAAGGGAGACATCGATTTTTTCATCATCAGATGTTGCATTTTCTTTAAGCACCACTGCTGTACGAGTGCCCATTGGTGCTACATCGTTTACATGTTCCTGATTTTTGAGTTCTTCGGTTAAATCTTCAGATATGACCGACCTTAGCATAGAATGACGCGCACCGTCTTCAAAGACAACATAATTAGCCTCCATATTTTTGAAAGCTGAAGCACTTAGTGAAGAAAGGCCATTCCCTAGTCCCGATAAAATAAAAACAAGCCAGGAGATTAACACTAGAATCATACCAATCATAAAAAAACGTAATTTTGCATGCTTTAATTCTCTTAATGCAAGAAACATATTTTCACCTCTTTGTTTAATTTACTAGATTTTTGAAAATGTACTTGAAGCCCAGAAGTTACAGAAGTGTAACTTTTGATAATAGTAGGACAAATGTGCTACTTGTTCAGTGTAATCAAAAGTAACACAAGTGTCAATTATTTTTCATTAAACATTCCACTACATAGAAATTCCATAACTAAATTCTTCCAGTCTTGTTCGGGTAATTGAGAATAATTAGGGATATTAACCGTTTGAAAAATAAACCCTAAAATAAGGTGATTGGGAAATTCAGATTTTAACAATTTGTCTCTTTTTCCCAATTGGACAAAATCATTTAAATAGGAATACATTTTTTCATGTTGGGTCTCTAACAGTTCAAGAGCCTCATTCACTTTTACATGATTGGATTTTTGAATTTGAAAGATCATTGAAAGAATTTGATGGATTCTACTATATTTAAAAATTACCCCAAGTAAATAATCCAATTGATCCTTGAAGAGAGGATACTCCTTCATTTTTTGAAGATCCAGCAAGAATCGTTCCATTTCTTCGACCATATATTCCGTAATCAATTCATCTTTATTATCAAAGTACTTATATAATGCTGCCCTTGTTACATTCAATTGTTCAGCCAGCAAGCCAAAATGAAATCCATTATAGCCATATTGCAATAATAGTTGATTGGTTGCCTGATACAAATCGCTTTTTGTAAATTTACTTTCACGTCCCATCCTATCACCCCTTTTATCATTATAAGCGAAATAAAGAGAATTTCCGATAAAGATCGTAATGGAATATGACTCATAGTTTTCCTAATGAAGAAACTTCTAAAATGGCAGCATTTTATCCCCTGTATTTAATTGCTAGCCCTTTTAAGAAGTTTCTGGCGAAATTATCTCCGCATTCTTTATAATTCTTATGTCCTTCTTTTCGTAATAAAGCACCTAGTTCTCCTTTTGTTACCCTTAACCCTGCACAGTCAAAAATATCTAGCATATCCTCAGTCGTTAACGCCAGTGCGATTTTGACTTTCTTTAAAAGGAGGTTATTCACGTTTCCACTTGTCTTTAGAGGAGGTTCTGGTAGATTCGGCTGTCCTGGTTTAGGCTCTTGTTTTCCCCTTTTGTAAATAATAAGCCCATTTAAAAAGGAGTCTAACATACTGTGAGTACATTTTATTTGATCTTCGTTCTCATAATCATCATCGTCGTATGTCTTTGTAAGGATTTTTATCACCTCTGGTACGGTTACTTCCACGCCACCAAGTTTAAAAATCTCAACCATTTCTTTATTTTTTATTTCTAATGCATACCTCAACCGAATTAATATATCGTTATTATCCATTCTTTGAGCTCCCTTTTTTTCAATTAGTAGTCATTCAACTTTGGTTATGAAGCCATTCTTTCGGCTGTCTTAGTAGCTTTATTCCCTTTTCCACGATGATTCAAAACAATAATACCGATTGCGACCATGGCAATAGCCACTAGTTATTCTTTCACCCGGTATGAAAATAGCAGACAGGATGGTGTCAACTCCTAAAAAATCATTCCACAAATAAGTATATCCTATTGCATTGTCAGGGTTTTGGCAATGTATGTTTTTGGGAATACCAAGGGAACATCGAATTTTAAGAGTGCTCGGCACTCCCCAATTTTTTGTTTCACAGAAGCCTCCACGAAAAAAAAGATGCCTGGCAAACAGTGTAACATAACCAGTTAAACACTGTTGTCAGGCAAGATTGGTTTATTTTTTTAACTAGCAATCGACTGCTTTGTAGATTTCTCCTTCTCTATAAACCTTCCAATGATTGCTCCACCGATGAATCCAATTATTGCTGGAATTAACCATGCGAACCCATTACTGCTCAATGGAATCATCCCAATTAAACGAGATATAAATGGTATATTTATAGCCGCTGTCAATGCTTGAGCAACGCTAATAATCACTGTTAATAACACGGCACCTTGAAAGGAGGCAGCGTTTGGTAAGTGCTTATGGAAAATCCCAACCAATATGACCACGATACAAATCGGATAGATTGCCTCATAAAGCGGAGTTGCTAAAAATACGATTCGATCTACACCTAATAATGCAATGGCAATGCCAAGGACGCAAACGATGGCCGCTGTTGTTTTATAACTTAGCTTTCCATTTGTGAAACCATCAAAAAATTGAGCAACAGCTGTAGTCAAGCCAATCGCAGTAGTCAGACATGCTAATGCCACCACAATCCCTAATCCGTAGAGCCCGCCTGTACCTAATATCGATTCTACAATTCCTAATAATAGTTCAGCCCTATCTACGTTTTGAGGATACATCCCACTAACTGAAGCCCCTAAATATAAAAGACCCGAATAGATGATAACTAAAAAGATAAAGGCGATAAGCCCGGCAAATGCGGTCATTTTATTTCTTTCCTTTACAGACCGGTATCCTTTGCCAACAATATGTGAAATAAACACACTTGCAACCATAAAACTTACTAATAAGTCTCCTGTTTGATATCCGCCAAGAAATGCATTAACAAAACTACTTGAAATTTCTGTGTCCACTGGTTGTCCAACTGGATTAATGACTCCACTTATGATGATAGCAATTAAAATGACAACTAATGCAGGTGTTAAAAAAGTTCCCACTTTATCGATAACATTGTTCCTGTCATTTACAAAATAATAAGTTAACGCGAAGAAAATGATAACAATAGGTGCTGCTGGAATCGATGGGAAAACTGCCTGAAAACCTAATTCATGGGTAACAGCCCCCGTTCTCGGTATGGCGATAAAGCTTGAAAATAACATGATGCCCAGGAGTATCCATTGCGAAAATTTAGGATGCACTTTTTTAGTCAGTTGATCTACAGTACCACCTGCATAAGCGATAATATAAATCGCCATTATAGGGAAAAAGACCCCTGTAATAATGAATCCGATGTTCCCGC
Source organism: Bacillus timonensis (assembly GCF_004799755.1). Lineage (GTDB taxonomy): Bacteria > Bacillota > Bacilli > Bacillales > Bacillaceae_L > Ferdinandcohnia > Ferdinandcohnia timonensis_A. Next base: position 65,618 of record NZ_SLUB01000009.1, read on the forward strand.
TAAGCCAGCCCGTCCCGGACTGTAGCCCTAAAAATGGTGGAAAAATTAAATTCCCTGCCCCAAAAAATGTGGCAAAAAGCGCAAGCCCAATAATACTACTATCTTTTAGAGTTTTTTTCATATGTAAGTCAGCCTTTCTCTTTTAATGTCTCAATTTGCTTGAATCCTTTTCTAAGTAGTACATATTTCATAAATATTAGGAAATAGTATAAACTATCTTCTTCCAATAATTGATTCTACTATTCCTCCTTTTCTGAAAAGTCTGGATGCACTTCACCTGATTGTCGCGCTCACTAAACCCCAGGTAGGTTAGCCTCGCTTTGTTCTCAAGAGGTGAACTTAACCTATTATACGTTTTTACTTTTTTAGAATCATATTTTGTTAGTCAAATATTTTTATAATATACCATATATTTTTAAATAGTGGAAATTTTGAGAATGAAGGATAGTACTGTGGGTCACACCGATATGGTTCACAATCATATTTGAGAGGCAAAAAATTTGCATAGAGACAAAGTCTAACGAGTTCAGTTTATAGAGAGAAGAACGTATTATACACATAAATTTTGCAAGTAAATTTCCACAAAATTAATAAAGTACCCTTTAGGTAGACGCTTTTTGAATGTCTACTCTACAGGGTACAGTTAGCTAAAATGATTGGTCTAAATCCACAACTCAGGTTGGCTAAATGTGATACAAAAGATCAGCAACTACTAAAATTATTTCCTTAGTTCCAGGATGGAAAGTAAAAATCAAATGAAATTTACCTTGAACACCTACATCATAAAAACCTCCCAACCCCGAAAAATTCTCCTTCAATAAGTCACTCGTTACATTGTATACATAACGCTTTTCATCTAATTTAAATTCTTCCTGCACAACAGAGTCTTTTGGTAAATGATCCTTTAATAATTGGAATGCCTCCTCTGGTGTGGTAGGATTTTCTTCTCCCTGAAAGTAATACGTAGATTTTACACAGATTCCATTATCCCCTAAACAATTGACTTTTATATCATCAAGTACATATTCACGGGAAACGGAACTCGTTTCAACCAACTCCATTTGTTTTTCTATAAATGAATACGAGTCCATTATGCCTCCTTTAAGACTGGTTGAAACTTCATCCTCTGGTAACTTATCAGCCTCAACTTCAGCCTCAGGTAATTGATCAACCCCAGCTTCAGTAGGATCCGTTACATGCCAAACCTCATCATCTTGCTTTGGGCTATCGTCTTTTCCAAAATAAAAAAAGATCATAACTACAGCAATACACAAAACCAAATAACTAAGGAACCTGACAATCTTTTTCAAATGGCTTTCTCCCCCTCGAAAAAACTACTATCTAAAATTGGCGGCTAGTTCTAACAATTTATTAAAGTCTATGAATATAATATCAACAAAATTAACTTTTCTCAATATTCAGTCGTATAACACGTACTTAATTTGACTATTCAGACATAAAAAAGTGCATGACCACCAATGCATGAACGCTTTAGTTTACTGAAGGTCAGGCACTGTAATTTACTTATTCATCACCAACTTTGCAACTGCCTCAACATGTCCGGATTGTATGTAGCATTACATGGAGTGCTGGTGACTATAGCACGTAAAAAAAGAAGGAGAAGGTTTAAAATCCAACCTTCTCCAAATACAACCCCTCAGCATCTGCCATACGACCTGTTTGAATTCTTTCTTTAGATTCAAGAATACTTGGTATTGCAGTAGCGTCTTTTTCACCTAACCCTACTTCAATTAACGTTCCTACAATTTTTCTCACCATATTGTAAAGGAAGCCATTGCCTCGCACTTTGATTTCGATAAAACCCGCATTTTTCTTTATCTCAAGTGAGTATATTTCTCGCACCATCGACTTTTTCTTCGACTTGGCATTTGAATAAGAAGTAAAGTCATGCTTTCCTAAAAAATGTTGAGATGCTTTTCTCATTTTTTCGATATCCAGCTTTTCCTCTACATGCATACTGTACTTTCGCATGAAGGGATGTGTATATGGCTCGTTCCAAATCTTATATAAATAGGTTTTATCTTTCGCATTATAGCGTGCATGAAAACGATCGTGAACGAACGTTACATCCACAACGCTAATGTCATTGGGAAGATATCTGTTTAAATACTGCATCACTTCATCTTCCGTTGCGTGTTTGCGCATCTTAAAATTAGCGATCTGAGCAAAAGCATGTACACCTGCATCCGTTCTTCCAGATCCAATGATTTCAATCTTTTCTCCTGCCAGCTCTGTTAATACATTTTCAATTTTCCCTTGAATCGTATTGTCACCATCACCCAGTCGCTGCCACCCCTTATAACGGCCGCCATCATACTGAATGGTTAATTTATAATTGTTCATTGCTTTCTCCTTGTGTAATTACTTTATTGCTTAGTTATCTACAGTAGTTTGTTATTTACTTTATCATTTCGGTTTCCCTTCCAAGCGTAGCCATTTGTTTAGCATGTTGAAACTTCTTTTCTTTTTCCAACCATTTTGTTAATGCTTTTATCGTAGAGGCCATATCTTGTAGCTTTGTTTTACTGACTCTATCATTTATCTTATATATTCCATTTGAAAGAAACTCTTGCCAAAAAGAAAAATTACACTCGTCCCAATTCTTTACTTTGCTTCTTTCCAAAACTTCTCTTATATCATAAAGACTATTTTGGTATTTTCTTTTAGTACCTTCAGACATCCCATCGGTTTTTTCTTTATAAAAATTAATGAGATCCTTTGTATAGAAGTTATCAATCGTTTTCGGAGTAAAGCCTAAGTTTTCATAAATCGGTATATCCTGTTCCAAAATAACCGTTTTACGTTGTTCCTCATTAAGTACCGGAAGAAGTTTTGAATGACGCTGCTTTCCGCCTGTAACAAAAGGTGAAAACTCCAAGCCTAATTCTCTTCTTACAGTATTAAAATCAGCTGTGATCTCTACATTTCCATATTGTTGATAAACAAGGAGATATGAGGCATATTCCGATTGTTTTAACCATACTTCAGCTAAATCTTCCTTTCCCTTTTCAACTAATTGCCTTAATGACAAATTATCAAACATTGGAATCGGCTCATCTACTTGTAAATTCCATTTATTTTGAGCAATTATTGCAAAATATTCTGGTACACCCTTTTCAAAAGAAAGTGATAGTTGTTGCACTTCAGCATTTAACGGTAAGGTAATTCGTTCCTCTTGATCATCTACCAACTGAAATGCTCCTCTAGCCTTTTGCAGTTTTTTTAGAAACTGGTTAACGATACTCAGGTTAGTAGAGACAAAGGTTAATGATTTGTTTTTAAGTTCCATGCTGGCCAGAACTTCCCCAATATGAAGATTGCCCTCTAGTTCACTATCTTTATAAATTTGTATATTATCCAGCCAAACTAGTTTTTTATTAGAATCCTCCCAAGTATCAATCATCAAACATTCTTCGTTATATAAGAAATTCTCCCCAACCACTTTGTCATTAAGTAGGAATTTATAAGTATATTGAACCAATTCCTTTTCACCTAAATCTTCGTCTCTTTCATCTCGTAAAGCTACCAGTAATTCAGGATAGTACTCAATAAATATTTGTTCGTGATCCAGTCCTGTTTGCTTCATTAGACTTTGTACTAAAATTGTCGCTTTATGAAATCCATTTGGACTTGCAAGAGTTCTAACACCATTAAAATAAAATTCGTCTTCGAATAGTTCAAGTAAAGCTAACGTACTATACCAGGGAGTAAGGAATTGAATATTTTCATGATAGGCAGATACTAGAAACTTTTCTTTTGTGAAAAAGTCCAGAAAAACTACCTGAGAATCCGTTTTATCAATAGCTTGAACAAGCCTTGGTCTAAGCTCGTCCCATCTTTTAGCCATTACTAGCTCTTCCCCTGAGAGTCGCTGCCCTTTTTCGGTTAAAAACCACTCAATCCCACGCATACCATTTTCATAACGGTAGAAAAAATAGAGCCAAAAGTCAAAAAGTCCACCTAGGTCTTTATCAGACTTCAATTTTGCTCTATCTTTAAATTCGGATTTCAATCGGTAATAAAGATTACCTGAAACATTCTCATAGATAAAGTCACTGAGTAGATTCACTAGACTAAGCTTTTGTTGATAAAATTGCTCTACTTTAAATTCTCGTAACTGCACGACGTTATTCTTTTTCATACAACATTTCTTATACTTTTTCCCACTCCCACAAGGACATGGATCATTTCTTCCAACTGTCATTCATATTCCTCTTTCTGCTTTAAATAAAATATAAACGGTATTTACGCTTCGCTTGGAAGCAGCCTGACCCCAAGTGCGTTACTACTTTAGCTTACTGGGGATCAGGCACCTCTACCCTATTAAACAAAGCAGTCCTTATTGACTGCTTTTACTAAAATTATTCATTGTTATTCTTATAATCTTTAATAGGTTCAGAACTAATTCCAAATAATTGCTGCATGTAATTCTGCCTTTCATTTAACACACGTATAATTCGAATTTTATCTAACTCAAGACGGTAAAATACATAATTCTTTTCCGAAAACAAGTATCTGTATTCTGTTGGAACATTAATGACCTTTCCCAAATCAATACCTGAAAACGGATATTGTTCGAGTCTTCTAATATCGGATGTAATCTTTTTCAGGACTTTTATCGTAACATCCTCTCCCCAATCATTAGATATATAATTACGGATATTTTGTTGTAAGTCTTCCAATGCAGCTGGTGAATATTCTACCTTTAGCATAGTTATAAACCTAAGTGCGTTTCAACATCATCTGAAGACAACCATCCTTGTTCTCTGGCTAATTTCTCTCCGGCCTCTAGTTTTGTCAATAATTTGACTGCAGCTTTTAATTTATCTAATTCCTCAAGTTTTACTATTGCGTATTCTCCACGTCCGTTTCTAGTTAAGTAAACTGGACTACCTTCTGCAACTTCATTGAGTACCTCTGTGTAATTTCTTAAATCTGAAACCGGCTTAATATTTGTCATAGTCACATCCCCTTATAATTAGTATACGTCATATGTTGTAAAATAACACCTCAAACTAACATGTTTTTTTGCAGCAACCCCTGTTATCAGTGGCGCTGGATTAAGACGTTCACATTCAATAAAGACATCGAAAGTAAGGCCTGACCCCCAGTACGCTAATGCTCTAATACAAAGGGGGGGAGTCCCTTTAATTATTTGCTTTTATGATATTTTTAGTTTTGTGTACTGAAAATATAAAAGCCTGTGAAATTTACGACAAAATTTCACAGGCTTTTTCATTTTAGAGGATTGTTTTATCCCAACCTCTATCTTTATAAAAAGTAAACGTACATTTATTCAAATACTGCTACTAAGCGTCCTTTTACTTCATGATTTTTCAGTTTTTCAATCCCTTTGTCGACCTCTTCAAACGGGATTGTGATAAGAGCTGGACTCATTTTTCCAGTAGCGAAGCAATCATATACACCTTTTAAGTCTTCTACGGAACCACCATTGCTTCCTAAAAGCTTAATTTCTTTTGTAATCATTAAGTAAGTATTGATAGTAGATTCTAATTTACCCATACCAACAATGACAACTGTTCCTTTTGGTCTTACAGCTTCTAGTGCGTCAGAAGTTGTTTGTCCAAATCCAGCAAAGTCAACAATGACGTCACATTCTGCTTCTTTCATATCTAGAACAGTATCGTAAACTTTATTAGCTCCTAGTTCTTCAGCAAGTTTTCGAGCTTCTGGAGATACATCTGTAGCGTATACTTCGCAACCTTTAATCAATGCCATTTGTAGAGCAAATTGACCAAGTCCACCGATACCGATAATTCCTAATTTCGTACCTTCTTTTGCTTGTCCAATACTGAAAAGAGCACGATACGCTGTGATTCCAGCATCTGTTGAAGCTGCCCCTTCTACAAAGGAAACGCCTTCAGGAATGATCACTAATTGATCTGCTGGAACACGTACTTTTTCTGCATACCCACCGTCATAGTTATACCCAGCAGTTACTTTTGTTTCTCTATTCATTGGGTTAGCCCCAACGCGGTCACCAACTTTAATACTTTCAACGCCTTCACCCACTTCAATAACAACCCCAGCAAACTCATGCCCCATAATAACAGGACCATTTGGGAAAAGTGGCATCCAGCCTGGATCTTGTAATGCTGCAACGTCTGAATGGCATAGACCAGCAGCTTTAACGTCAATCACAACGTGACCTGGAATCGCTTTCGGATCTTCTTTTTCAATCAATTCTAGTGGTTTATTTGTACCTGAAAATAGCCAACCTCTCATACTATCTCCTCCAAATTGTTCAAATATTATTTTTTAATAATTCTATCTACACTTATAGTTTACTAGGTTTCGCTTTCTGTAAACCATCCTTAATATTTGCTATAATGTTGAAGAAACCAACATTTTCATCAAATCTGTCTAATAGGAGAGGAATATGATGAAATCCAATTCCACCCAAGCGATACGGACAAAGAATTTCTTAAAAAAGGCATTTATTGAAATGGTACATAAAAAGGGATTTAGTGCTGTTACGGTGAAGGACATCGTTGATTATGCGCAATATAATCGAACAACCTATTATGTGTATTATCAAAACATATACGAGCTTGTTGAAGAGTTAATGGATGAGATGTTTGAATCCATTCAGTATTACAGCATGTCTAAATACCAAAGCGAGAGTCGGGTAAAAGTAGAAGAGTTAACAACAAACTCCTTCGATTTGTTGTATTATATTTACGATCACCGTGATTACTTTACATTATTATTTTTAGAAGATACCTTGCCACATATTCACCAGCAACTGCCTGAAGCGATATTTAATTTATTGAAAAATAAATTTGATATTCAATACGATGTGTCTTCTGTTGATGATTACCACCAAAAACGTTATATGGCATATGGTACGGCGGGGCTAATTACGGACTGGATTGCGCATGATTTTGATGTGACACCCGGTGAAATGACAGATCGTCTCATACGTATTTTAAATACCTTTGCAAGAGGGTTTGTTATAAAAGAAATTGACACTTAACAAACGTTAGAAATATGTATTTTCATATGTTGCGTGAATAGATGATTATTAATAACCTTGTAAATTAAAGAAAATGACGTTTGCCAATTCATACGATATTTCTTATATCATCATTTAAAATTAGTTGGGAGATATACTCACCTTTATAAGTAAAAAGAACGAATTCCACCAAAAATTGGAATTCGTTCTTTTAATGTAATTATGATAACTCCAACTGCGCTACCGCTTCGACTTGGCTTGAGTGCTAATTCCCAGATTATTTTAAAACTAACTGCAACACACACTCCACATGGCTTGAGTGGTGATTGCAGACACATTGATGTAGTAGTGTTTACCTTTTTCACTTGTATTTACTTATGATGAGGTTCTCCGTAATTGACCAAAATGATTTATACAAAGAACCATAACACATACTTAGCATAAAAAATCATCCAATATCTTCCCTGCCGTTAGTGTGTCGAAGCAAAAGCAGTGGAGGTTGAAAGGAATGCTAGCAATGTCTGAAGTTAATTGTATCAAAATATTACAACTCATAACTCTCAACCTATAAATGAAATTTAAAAACATTTGGGATCAATTGGCGAACTGCAAATATGAATATGATGTTCATTTTCTTCATATAATTAACCATATTTTAACCCTACTGTAACTTGTATCAATGGAATATTTTGTACAATAAAACTAAAAAGTTTAGGAAAACGGTAGGCGTTGTTATTAAAAGAGACTATTGATGATTTGGTTGGGATGACGGAAAAAAGGCGCCTAATCTCAAACAAATTAAGAATGGCCCCCAATGGAGATATTTTCCTGTTATAATCTATGTGATTAGGAAAGGAGGAAGTTTGATGGGAAGAAATAGCATTAAAACAGGAAATGAAATTATTATTCCAGAAAATCCTGTATCCTCGTATTTATTTAACAACACACGTTCTGCTTGGATTTGGTTAATTATCCGTTTGTATGTTGGATACATTTGGTTGACTTCAGGATTAGGTAAATTTGGAAACCCAGCTTGGACAGGAGAAAATGCCGGTACAGCCATTAAAGGCTTTGTTGGTGGAGCGATTGAAAAATCAGAAACTAGCGGTGATGTTGTAGGCTGGTATGCAATGTTTTTAGAAAACATGGTACTGCCAAATGCAACTGTCTTTTCCTATATGGTTGTATTTGGAGAAATAGCAGTTGGCTTAGGATTAATCTTAGGACTGCTCACAGGAATTGCTGCTTTCTTCGGAAGTATTATGAATGCTACATTTTTATTTGCAGGTACATTAAGTGCAAACCCTGTACTCTTTATTCTTGCAACCTGGCTAGTTCTAGCTTGGAAGGTAGCAGGCTGGTATGGACTAGACCGCTGGGCATTACCACGTTTAGGTACACCATGGACACGAAACAAACAATAAATTTAGTCACCATCTTTTTTATCACCAGAAGCAGGATTTCCACTTAACAGGAACCTGCTTCTTCTTTTATAATCACTTCACATAAAGACTTGATTCTTTTCCTACATTTGTTTCCAGTACCATTTCAATGAAATTGAAATATTAGATTTTTTGATAGTCTAAGAGATGTTAGGATATTGACATTGTAGTCTCCATAGTGTCATCTGCTAGCACGATGAAGTTGTATTGAGAACCTAGAGAAACGTCTAAGCAAGTGGCAATACTTCCTAAAGCAACGAAAATAGCTCAGATTTTTTGGATGTTTCTTTTCGCTGCTTGCTAATACTTTCCGCGAAATATTCCTCTTCTTCTTCTAATTCCTGATAGTATAACTCCTCCAATTTTTCTGGTTAATACCCCGTAAAAATAGGCAAATGGATTATCAACTGTATTCCTCTTTAGCTTGATAACCATTTGTTTAAAGGCTTTGATTGATAGCTCAATCATATCTAGACATTTTCCGTCACGGTTGTTTTTACTAGCTGCAATGGTCGACATTTTCCAGTACTCTTCGATTATGCTTGCTTCAGGAAAAAATGGTTTTACTGCTTCCACAAAAGAAACAGGAACCCGATCACTCGTAAATGTGAAATCTAGAGGAGCGTCTTTACGTTCTTTTATATTTTGTTTAGTTTTAAAAGGATTACTAGTTTCATTATGGTGGTTCAAAATTTCCTTTTTAGGTGGTTCATGATGAGTTGAAGTCATTTTAGGGTAACGATTAAACACGTAAAGATTACTTGATTGTGAGCCATTCATCACCAACTCCAAATCACTTTGACCAAAGTTAAAATAATAACTCCATCTATTTCAACACCAACATCGCAACCGCCTCCACATGGCTTGAGTGGTGATCGCAGATAACTCGATGTAGTAGTGTTTACCTTTATGATACGACAGATATTCCAGTTTCCCTAGTAGTTTCAACGAATGATTTAATTTCTTTTTCAACTTAAATACTTTATACATCTTGTTAATTTAAAATCTATTAAATAGTAAAAGAGCAATCCTACTGAATCGCTCTAATAATGGACAGATTGCCAAGTTATAACAGGTTCACTATATATTCAGATTACCGCAATGCTCTTATCTTAATTATTTTATTAAATCTAACCTTTAATTTCTAAATGAATACGATGATAAAGTCCTTTATTTTTCATCTCTTCAATTATCATTGCTACTTGTACTTCCATCGCATCCAATAGCGTTTTAACCTTTTCATCAGCAGTTTCGATATCAGGAATAATAAACCTTATAAAAGCAGGCTCTTTCTCCAAAATATAATCCTTTATATTAGTTAGTGCCATTATCGAATTTATAGTACCAATGAAAATTTGTGAAAAAACGGCATTGTAAATGTCATAACCTTTTCGAGCAAGATTTAAATATCCACTTACTTGATATCCATAAATTTGTTTATATTGGTTTTTATAAATGATAATTTTCAAACCATTTTCCGATTGGATTCTTTCTATCGGAATCATTTCTTTCATTCCTTTTTGTATAACCGCAATATAGGGGCTAATTCTCCCTATAATAACCATAAATAAAAAATCAATTTCCATACGTGAATGTTTCAACATATTTTTAAGTAGTATCTTATCGTCTCTTGATGGTGTTGGAACATCTTCTGGATGTGAATGCCATTCTCCGAGATATATTCTTTCACCTTTTGACTCTTTCCATGCCTGTTCTACGATTTTTTGAGCCCTTTCTACATTTCTAACAAAGTAGAAACGTCCGGACTTATCTTCTATAGATGGCTCTGATATTTGATCAATAATAAATAAATCATTATAAACTTTACCTAATAAAATACCTCCCGACTCATGTTGTGTGTGATTTAATTGCTTATACTTATCAAAAACCTTAGTAACTTCATCGGTAAATACAACAAATTTGTCTCCATACTTATATATCATTGTTTTCTACACTTTCTTTAAAAGTTTCTAGATAATTGTGTCGTATTGAAAAATCAGAAGCCCCCACCCATCGTGGTTCTAAGTATCTTTTATTTTTTCGCTGCTTTGTTAAATTACCCAGCCATGTAAACACAATATTTTCCTTCCTATCCTTTTCCCATTGTTGGCAAATAAATAATAATGTATCAGTAGTAAATTTCTTTAATTCTAATGCACCATACGGAACATAGGAAGTGCTACATCCCAGTTCATATTTTGTATATTGATTTCCATTTTTAAGTACCTGATATTTAAATTTACCTTTATCGAAAAGCGAACTTATATTAATTTCACTGGTAGATTCAATCCATATTGCATGTCCTGCTGCCAAATAAGGTTCTACCCAAATATTTAATACGGGTGGCGTTATAACTCCTTTTAACTGTAACTCATTCATTCTTTGCTCAATTGGTGCATTACTAATAGCAGAAATTATTAAGTCATATGAATTTAATCCTTCAGGATATAACGTCAAAAATGTCGTAATATCTTCATTGCATACATGAATTTGACTAGTAGGATAATGCCTTCTCAATTTGTTTTTTATCGCTTCCGTTTTTTTTGTTCCTACGTCACTAGCACCACAAATATGCCTATTAATATTTTCAAAACTTAACGTATCGTAATCTATTAAAAGCATATGTTGTACACCTATATCAAAAAGCCCTTGAATTAATTGACTTCCTACTGCACCGCAACCTATAACAACGACTTTCCTTTCATGGTTCTTTAAATCGCCATCTCCACCACGTATTTTTAATCTTGAAGCTCTAACATCCTCAACAAAATATTTATTAATTTCTTGTTCAGGAAAATCTCTAATTAATTCTAACCTCCCATTTCGAGTTTTCTTTCTAAATCCTTTTAAATTTCTTTGGGTTCTTTTCCTACCCTTATATAAAAGAGTACTCCTTTTAAATGGTTCAGTATGTTCCCAAATGCCCCATGTATTAATACCGTCTATTTCAATTGAAAACAATACTTTTGATGGTCTGTTTTTTTTATTGAGATAATTAAAATACTCATTTAAATTAGGTAACTCATTTTCTTTTAATAAATGATATATTTCCTTATTATTTTTAGGAAACGGAAATGACATTGGCTTTTTTATAGGTACATATAATGTTTCAGTAATTTCTTCTTCATCATATCTTCCGCCTATATTTTGAATCCATTTTATCGCTTCACTTGCTTTATCAGAAAAAATACCTCTTCGATTTGGGCGTTTCAAATCACACGGAATTAAAAATATTGTTTTTATTTCTTCTGACGGTTCCACTAGTGATAAAAACAAACCAACCTCGCTTTCTTGCAACCAATATGAATTGAACTCTTCTATATATTCATTACCATTTTGTTTTGCAATACCTTTACTCAAAATTTCTAATGATTTTTCCATTGTTATCTCTAATAAACCTATAGGGTTTCGAGGATTGGGACTAGCCACTACATCATCAAAAAGGCATAGCGTTTTAAAAATATCTAAATGGGGTATCGGAAAAACTTTTTCGAAAGAAAGTTTATCTAACTTAACTTGCGGAAAAACGTCTGGAAAATTAAATGGGATATTAATAATTAAGGATACTACTAAATTTTGCACTTGTAGCTTAAGTAGTAGGGAGGCTGGATATTTAACTTTATTTTCAGACTCTATAAGCACTGCACCATAATTAGTTTGCAAGTAATTTATCGCAACTTCCCTATACTTTTCATAAATATTAGTTAATCTATGAAGATCTTCCATAGTTTCCTAACACAGGAGGTTCAGTAGTTTGCAATGCGTATCCTTTATCCATCCTATTTTCTTCCTTTGGAGGTGTATATTTAGGTAATCTGTCTCCAAATACTTTAATCCAAATTTTAGACGCTTCTTCCTTATTTTCTTCCTCTAAAGCCTTCTGACCATTTGTAATTAATGTAGATAGTTTACTTAAAAAATTGTTTTTTGCTGTTTCAGACCAACCTTCTAGTAATTCCTCTTTGGGAAATACAGGTCTATCTAATGAAAAATTCTCATCCAAGGTATCATAAATTTCCTTAGCAACAGCTACAAAAGCAGAATCGTCATTTTCTTCATAACCTTCTACATAATGATTAGCGGTAAGTATTGTGAAAATCATTCCACTTGGGAATTTATCTCCGTTAGCCTTGAAATCCTTCCATGCTTTAAAATAACGTACGATCCGCTTCAATTGATCACTTTTTTCTTTTACTTCATCTGTAAACCACTTAGTTAATTCTTTAGGGTCACTATCAATCCAACCTTTAGATTTATGGGCTAATTTCGGATGTTCCATATCCTTATTTTTTATATAAATAGGTAAATCCACATGATAATCATCTTTATAAATTACACGTATACATGTATTTTTATCTTGTGGTGGGGTGGAAGTTCGATTTTTAACAGCATTCTTAATCCAATTATGTACCGTACTTGTTGCTGGCCAGTCTTCTTCTTCTACATCCGATAAATGCATTAGATAAACACCACTATCCAAATCGTATTCTCCCTCAATTGGATTAATTATTGTATTCATCATATATGAACCTTGTCCCCAGAATTTCGGCTTCGTTACTTTTAGAGTCTCATCGAAATATTTCTGAATATCTTTCCCTACAGCATTTCTAGATTTACGTAAAGATTTCTTTTTTTCTGAACCCAGTTTAATTTCATCATTAAACTTTAAAAATAAATCATTACATTCTGCCATTTAATTCACTCTCCTAATTTATTATTTTGATTAAAAAACTCCTGAATTTCTGAACTGTTTATATATTCTATTGCACTTTGATGTCCCTTCTTGATTAATAAATCAAGAGATTTTTTACTTGATTTATCTAATGCGATTAATTTATTTTCTTTTTTCGTAAGTATAGGTGTTGAAATTCTTAGATAATTTCCTTTTAATGTTTCATTTAGATATTTAATGTGAAAGTCGGTTGATACGCTCAGTAAATCCATCATTAAGGGAAGTAACTTAGTTCCCCACAGTATTACAGGACGTTTAAAAACTTTTAATCTTCTTTTATATGAAAAATTCTCATGTAAAGTGGGAATAGAAAAAAGACTGTATTTCTTATAATTAGTATCTGGTTTATTAATAAAATAACGATACGCTTCTTGAATTCCATGTAAAGAAGGATTGTTAGCGAATAGCCCACCATCCACAAATTGATGTTCAGGATTTGGCATGGTTGTTATGCTCTGAATTGGAAAATATGTAGGAGCAGCAGTAGTAGCAAGTGCAACATCTACTAATGTGTGTCCATTGTCTAAGGTTAAATTCGGGCTATGATCGTTTTTAATTATACGAGGCAGCCCTGTTGTTATGTTCGATACAGGTATTAATACATTTGTTTCACACTCTGCCAAGGTTTTATTGCCAAATACATTAGTGAGTGCTTCTCTTAATCTACTTTCGGGGTATTTTGAACTAAAAAAAGCCTGTTTTATCATGCCCCAAAATCTAAATGGTTTTGTTCTATACGGAAATATCTTTGGTCCATATTCAATGTATAAATTTACAATTTCTTTTGCTGGAATTCCCGCTGCTAATGCTAAAGCAATAATACCACCTGTTGAAGTACCACAAATTAAATCAAAATGCTTACTTAACTTCCCATACTTTTCTTCAAAATCTGCTAAGATTACTGCTGAATACAACCCTTTTATACCACCCCCGTCTATAGATAAAATTTTAAAATTCTCTTCATTTCTCAATACTCAAAACACCACCTAAATTTAGAAGTTCGTTATAATTATTTTACTACATATTTCTGATTAACAGACATAAAAAGGAACAAACGTTTGTGTTTTTTATTTCATAATTACCCTATTAAATTTTTAATTTATACAAGTGATAAATTCATTATCTTTTTATCAATTCCTGTAAATAAACTATGTAGTAACTGTTGCTTAAAAAGACATAAAACTAGCATAATTCGTTTTACGTTATTCTGTATTGGTTACCTCTAAAGCTTAAAACGGCATTATTTCCACTCGTCATAATAGGGGACAATCCCATATTAAAATCACTACGGTCTCTACTTTACCATGATGTTCGCTAACCAACTGATATAGATTATATTCATAGTTACAGGAACTTTAAAAAGGCAACCCCTCAGGTTAGTTGCCTTTCTCTTTTGTGCTGTGAAAAACTCTTTCTCCTTTTATCCCACTCAAACCCATATACCACCGTTCGCCAGAAACATAAACTCACACCATTTTTTGCATCAATTTTCACACTTTTTTCTCTCGTTATTTCTCCTTCATCAATAACTTTGCCTCTTTTAAATCTATTTTTGCCTTATGTCCATGTTTATGGAGTAAATGCAATAGATTATTGCCGTTAAGTAAAGTTAATGGTTTATCTTTGGTAAAATTGTATGCATCAGGACCGAAATCTGCAGTAGAGACTAATATCCCCTTTGTTGCTCCCTCATTCATAACTGTTCCATATAAATCTCGAACCGCTGATACTCCTACAACATTTGTATACCGCTTTGCCTGTATGACAATTTTCCCTCCCCTAATAGGGTCTGGATCGAACGCAACTGCGTCTACTCCACCATCTTTACTCGCTCTTGTGATTTTAACTTCTCCACCAGATGTATTAAATTCTTTCTCGAAAAGTTCTCTTATTAAATGCTCAAAGTCCTGCCAATCCATTGCCGCTAGATTGGTTTCTTCATCAATGTCTCCTGTTACATTATATGAATCAACAAAACGGCTATCTTCCCTATTAATTTTTTGAATAGGTGCAATTGGGGTAAGACTAGATAATTTACTGCTACCGATACCTTTCAGATTCTTAAAACAAGTTTTTGAATCTACCATTTTTAAATTTATTTTATTAAACTCATCTTTTTGTGTTTGAACTGATAATATGCATATATTCTCCTTATTACCAGTTGCCTTGTTAATAGTATTCACCCATCCATTAAACACTATAGAATCTATCGCATTTATTGCATCTGCTTCAAAAAGTTCATGCAAAGTACGCAAAGTAATATCATAGAGTAATTTATCATACATCTTTCTAACTGCAGCCTCGGATAAAAAGGATTCTTTATACTCGTCCTTTGAAGCAATATATTTAACCTCTTTCAAGGTTGGTAAATCTGACATATCAGGTAGTATGTACTCTACAATTACCGTTCTGTTATTCGAATTATAATCAATATCAAAATCTTGAGGGAAATAATCAGGATAGTCAGAATTAGACAAAACCATATCACAATACTCAATTATTGATTCACTTTCACCGGCTAAATATTGTTCCTTTTTCTTTTCAATAGCATCATTTTTCTCTTTCTTCTCAAGTTCAAACTCTTGATTTTTCTCCTCCCATACTCTAAGCTGTTCCTCAAAAACTTCTAGTTCTTTTTCATGCATTGACTTTAAGTCTTCTGTTTCTTGTCTCCAGTTATTTAAAGCGTCTTCAAATATCTTTTTAGATATCCCAATTTTCTTCTGTTTGCTTGAGGAAGAAATTTTATCCCACAAACCTAATTTAGGCGCAAAGTTTTTTCCATCTGGCTCTTTGGGGAACGTCGGCTCCTTAGGTGATAGTGGCTTTGGTACCGAAAAATTAGATACATCTTTTAAAGAATCCCAGTCGATCTTGTCATCTATGTCTAAAGTATGTACTAATGTCTGGTCAATTAATTCAAGTTCATTTAATGCATCTTGTGTCTGTTGCTCTGCCATAGCTTTCTTTTGAGCCTTTTCCATCGCTGCATTTTCACGTTCCCGCTTTTTTCGTTCTGCTGCTTGCTTTTTCTCCCACATTTCGTCCCATTGTTTCAATTGTACATAAGCCTTTTGATCAACTACATACCTATCATTACCTTTAATTACACGATACTTATGTAAACCTTTGTGCTCTATCTCAATGGAATACATTTGGAACACTCCTTACAATTTAGTTATTGGAAAATCCAACCATATATACAGTATATAATAACTAAACTGCATTTTTCGACACTTTCATTAAATCTACTTCTATTTTTAGTATTAGATACATGTGCGGATGAAAAATTAGTATTCTATTTTTATACGTAATGCTATTTATCCAAAGAAAAGAGAGAATTTATTAATGATTACTTAAATCTAGTTGTAACAAATTGCATTTTACGACTATGATTGTAATAAACTTATGAATGTTTTATATGTTCAAGAATAACAGATAGCATCTAAGTTTATTTTGAAATAAAGATGGTGATTAATTTGAAACATAAAAAGACATATAATTTCTTTTTTGATGAATCTTCTCATGATCGAAAAGTAACTAACACAGATAAAGGAATTAATATATATCGCGAGGGAAACAATGATCTTTTCGTAGGAGTGTTTTGGGGAGTAGATAACCGTTTTGAAAAAAAATATAAAGAAAACTATATAGCCATTGAAAACCACGGAAAGGAGCTTCTCGGATTAACTGAAGATCAGGAATTAAAGGGAACGAATATTAATAAGTCTAATTTTAAATATGGAATTACATCGTTCAATAAGAATGCACTGGATTTATATAGTAAAATTTTCAATCTCATTGATAACAATGTAATGCTCCATATCAGTCTCTTTAGTAAAACTGAATTCTTGATTGTCCATTATTTTCGAAGAATTAAATTTCCAAAATATATAATCGTCAATTACCACTCCCTCATCTATTCAATAATAAAATTCTTATTTAATTATCGAAATACAAAGCTATTGCAAAAAATATTTTCTGAAAATCCCCTATCCACTGAGGATTTTCTAACCGAGTTAAAAAATATGTTGAAGGAAATAATCCTCAAAATTCAAAAAGTGAAACGAAAACAAATGGAATTACCTGTTCTGGAAGAACTATTATTCATCTTAGAACAATCTGATATCGTATCATCCCCAAGTAATAAATTTAATTGGGATTATCAAATCCTCTTTGATGGTTTTAATTTATTTTTAGATGAATTATCTATTAAATCTAATAGAATTAATTTAACTCTTGATAAGGAAGGAACAGGAAAAATACTAGAGACAGCAAGAAAACAAGGCTTTAAAAAAGAGATTGAAATAGATTCCAAGGTAGATCCTTGTGTTAGACTTTCAGATCTTTTAAGCAACTTTTTTAATCGTTTATCCTACGCGCTATATGAATCATTAAAGGAGAATGAATTCTATGATTCAAATTCATTTGATTATGAAACCAAACATGTTTTAAATCCCAATTGGTTTAAATTCAATAGTGAAAAGCCCTTTTTATTGTATAAAGCACTATATAACATATTTGCCGAGCGAAAAAATATCTACTGGACTGGTTTCAGTGGAGTCTATTTTGATTATCAAGTTGTGCTCTTTTCCCTAATCAACTATATTGGCGGGGATTATAAAGATTTAAATTCATTTCAAAAACATAGTACAAATTCACATGTAGAAAGATTCAATAATTATTGTGTAAAGAATCTTAAAGGACAAATGGATAAATTTTAATTTTACAGTATTTCAGAAAGATTTTTTCCAATTTTTTTAATTCTAAGTACCATTTCTTCGTATACGTAAAATAAGAGCCGTCCAACTCAGGAAAGGCTCTTTACTCACTGTTACATCTTTAATTATCTTTCCTTACAAGTAGTGAACAGCACTCCACATGGCTTGAGTAGTGATCGCAGACATATTGATGTAGTGGTGTTTACCTTTTTAACTTGAAATTAATTATGATATGGTTCAGCGTGGTTATTTAAGAGGCAAAAAACAGATAGGATAAACATTTAGCTTAATGAATTTAAAATAGGACAAATCAATCTTGAATTTGGTCAAGAAGCTTTGGATTATACACAAAAAGATACCCTTCATAGAAGGAGGCCGCTGAAAAACTGGCGTTTTTTATAGGTATCTAAATTTCTGTAACAAAAAAGACGACTCAAATTCATTTTTTGAATTTAAAGTCGTCTTTTTTATCCGTATCATACCATTTCATTCCTGGTTATAAGCCTAGTAGTTTTAAAATCCGTTTTATATTTACTGTAAATATCGCCATGGCACCTTGTAATTCCATACCAATTAGACCCGAGGATTTCGCAACATCATACCCGTGTCTATGTTTTAGTTCACTATTTTTAGCTTCTATTTTATAACGTTCTTTGGACTTTTCCTTGAAGTATTCACTCTCTTGGAAATTCATCTGTTCAGTATGTACATTTGATTTAATAATGACAGAATAGGTTTTACTTTTAGCACCTTCCTTATAACATCCTTCTTTAAATGGACAGTGTTTACACTTTTCGATATCAAAATAATAGGTGTCAACTTGATTGGCAGCGACCCCTTTTTTACCTTGTCGAGCTTTTCGAATAGCCATATGTCCTGCCTTACAGACATACATTCCAGCATCTTTATTAAATTCAAATTCATCCTCTTTCTTCCGAGTACCTTGAGTAACAGATGGGTTTAATTTAGCAACTAGTTTTATTTCATTCTTTCCAGTGTATTCGATATTTCCCTTTTCAGAGTAAGCTGTATCACCTTAACTGCTTCAACATCTATTCCAGCCTTTTTACTTTTTTCAATTAGTGTTTCTAGTTGTTTACCGTCGTTTTTCTCGCCTGAAGTTACTGTCGCAGCTGTTATAAGACGTTCTTCACTCATGGCTATATGCGTCTTGAACCCCAAAAAAGCGGTGTCGGCACTTTTGTGCCCAACTTTCGCATCTTGATCCTCGGAGATCTGTAAATGTTCAATGTCATCGGCAACAGTTTCCTTCAAGAGGTTTAATTGTTCCTTAACTTTTGGGTATTGAGTTAAAGTTTCCTCTTTTTCGATTACATCAATAAGCTTTTGGCTATACTCAATTTCATCCTCAAGAGAATTAGTCGTAGTTTTCGCAGGGAACTTCTCTTTCATTGTTTCGTCTATTTTATAGATAGATTTTCTTAGTTTTCTTGAACGATCCATTAAGATTTCTTTAGGTGATTTTTGGTTATACCGTGCTTTTGTGTGGGTAGCATCTACTATAATACTTTTACTTTTGATGATTTCCTTTTCAATCGCGATTTCTACGGTTTTATTGATTAATAAATCTAATAGGTCAACATTTTTTAAACGCAGTTTTCGAAACTTAGTTAAAGAACTTGGGTCGATCACAGGCTCTTCAGGAGCCATATCCAGAAAATACTTAAAGGACATGTCATATTTAGAACGCTCCAACAATATCAACATCAGACAAGTCATGGATAGTCTTTAGCAATAAATATTTGAACATGCGAATAGGGTCGACAGCATTTCGACCGTTATCATGACAATAATTTCCCTTAAGCTCTTCATATACGAAAGAGAAGTCCACAAGTTCATTAATTTTCCGCAGCATATTATCTTTCGGAACGACTATATCATAAATCTGCATAAACGGACTAAAAGTCATTGATTGTTGTTTTTGAATCATAGTATCCACCCACATTAAATTGATACTATAATTATACAATGAAAAAAGGTATCAATTTCTCAAAAATATTGAGAAATGATACCTTTTTTTACTTACGGGGACTTTTTCTGGTTTTTTAAAATCTTTATAAGCAACTTTAAAGGTTCTCAAATCATTAGGAAACATTAGATTCAGTCTTTACTTTTATGGGCTTTCTCGCTGGAATACCATCAATTAATTTAAAGTGAGCAAGTTGGTTGCAGAAAAAACAGCGGTGTTCCCAATATTTTTGGGATAGTTTTTGAATATGTGGGACATTTAGTAACGTTATTGCCTCTTTTATATGCTTTTCACAAACCGTTATCATTACAATCCCTCTCTTACATTTTATTAAGATGTCATGAATTATTTACCTCAGTACTAAATACGGCTAGGACTCTTCATACTCTTCATCATAAGCTTCTGAAGTTTCTTCACTGCAATCCCAACATACAACTCGATTTCTTTCCATTTTGCATAACTCCTTTTCACAAAAAACACAAGTATCCATGTTATTAACCTCCTAATTAGATTATTTAGGAGAGCTCCTGGAATAGTAGATTCCAGGTAGCCCTTCTTTAAAATTACCAATTTTTTAAGCCTAAAAGTTTTTCCCCTAGTTCAGTAAGTTCCGCTCTTTCATACTTCACTTGCTCCCAATTACGAGGGTCTCCAGGGAATGCGGCTCCCTCTGGCTTAATCCTTTCACTCCATGACTTAATTCTTGATTTTCGCAATTCCTCATTTCCTTCCTGAGCTGGGAACATGGAGATATATTGTGCCAATCGTGGCTTATCTGAATTGTTTGGACGGATTCCATGCGGCTGCATCGCGTTAAAAATTAGCAAATCCCCTGCTTTTGTCACTATTTTAGTTGGCGTAAAGCCAGTTGTATCCGGTTTATACGGATCTCTATCAGCTGGCTGTGTTTTTACCCAGTCATCAAAAGTTCTGTAAAGTTCAGGGATACACTGGAATCCACCCATCTCTTCTGTAGTATCACATAAGGATAATACTCCTTGAACATTGACTGGTTTTGGATCCAACGAGGAATCTACATCCCAATGAATAAATCCATCATATTCATGACCAGGACGGATTGGTAGATTTAGATTACAACGGTCAATACTGGTCCATAGTTTTTCCGTTCCCCAAATATCTACAAACGCGTTATAGATTCTTTCGTACATACGGTTATCCCACAGGTACTGATGGTTATACAATTCAACCATTCCCGTGTTATTTAGCTCTTTCATTTGCATTTCACGCCGTGGTGCTGTGTACCATGTTGATGGATCATTAGGGTCTTTTTCTTCAAACTCCCAGACTAAACTCACTAAGTGGTCAATATGCTCCTGAGGAATTGCATTGCGAATAATGACATAACCGTTTTCCTTCCAAAACTTCCAATCCTCTTCACTTAATACACGAAGCGGCTCATTATTTGAGCGTTCATTCAGCGGAGTTTGAATTTCAAGAATATTATTTAGCTGCTTTTTCATAAAAAATTCCTCCTCTTTAATAAGTAAAATGAATCGTTTACCACTTTTTAAGACCTAGTAATTTTTCACCAAGTTCTGTCAACTGTGCTCGTTCATATTTTTCCTTTTCCCAATTTCGAGGATCTCCAAGGAATGCAATCCCCTCTGGAATTTCACGGTCTCTCCATTGTGTAATTCTCCAATCCCTTAATTCTTCATTCTCTTCCTGTGCCGGGAACATGGAAATATACTGATGAATATTTGGTGTGTCCAATGTGTTTTTACGTAAGCCGTGAGCTTGCATAACATGGAAGATTAATAGGTCACCAGCTTTTAATGTGACTGGAGTTGGCGTATATCCCGTATAATCTGGGTGATATGGATCACGGTCTTCCGGTTGTGTTTTCACCCATTCTTCAAAGTCTCGGTATAATTCAGGAATGACGCTTAAGCCACCGCTTCCTACTTGTGTATCCGTTAAGAAAAGAATACCTTGAACATTCTCGGGACGAGGTTGTAAGGATGTATCAGCATCCCAATGAATAAAGCCTTCAAATTCGAAAACTCCTGGTTTGCTTGGGAAGCTCATATTACAACGGTCAATGCTGCACCATAATTTTTTGGTTCCCCAAATATCAACGAATGCATCATATACTTTTTGGTGCATACGGTTATCCCAGAAGTATTGATGGTTATATAATTCCACCATTCCTGCTCCACGAAGCTCAGGCATTACATGTTCACGAGCAGGTTTTGAATACCATGTAGAAGGATCATTAGGGTTCTTTTCTTCAAATTCCCAAATTAACTTTTTTGTACGTTCAATGTTTTCTTGTGGAACCACATTAGGAACCACTACATACCCATTTTCTTTCCAAAACTGAAATTGTTCCTCTGTTAATACCCTTAGCGGTTCATTATTTAGACGTTCATTTAAAGGAATATTAATCTCTAAAATATTATTTACTTTTGTTTTTGCCATGCTAATTCCTCCTTTGTTTTTAATCATCAGGTCACGATTTCTTAGTTATAGAAAGCGTTTACTAACAGTTGTAACTCAAGGACTCTATTGTTAACCTGCATTTCTACTTTCTCAACCACCTGACAATATTAATGTACTATTTACATAGGGGTAATACTATAAACTAACGTGCTTTGTTGTATTATAAAAGATAATATATTGCTTTTTCTTCACTTTTTTTAAAGAATTCTAAAGAGATTTGTTGGATATTAGAAACATTTTATACCATAACCGACAAATATAAGCGCTTTACAAACCAAATCCCTTCATGTTTATGGCCGAATTAAAACTATAATTATATTGTTATCACCATATAAAAAATACATTATATTGTTATTGAGGTTAAAAACCCAAGCTATACTTATCCATTACAAATGCTTTTAAACGCAAAAAAGAGATACCGAGATCCACGTCTTGATCTCTTAGTATCTCTTCTAAAATTTTTAGATAACTTTCTCATTAAGTTCCAATTCTTTTTCTTCCTTTTTCTTAACTGATTCCGATCCTTGTTTCGAATTTTTAAAGAAGAAAAAGAATACTACTGCCACAACGCTCGCAATTACACCTGGATAAAACCAAAATACTTGCCATTGTTCCAAAGCTCGTGCTCCTTGATTCGTTACTGTTTGATTAAACAGCTCTCCGGCTAAAAAAGAACCGACAAGCATTCCAATTCCTTGCGTAAACATGATAATTAGCCCTTGCGCTTGTCCCTTTATTTTTTCATCTGCTACCGAATCCGTGTAAAGATATCCTGTTACGAAGAAAAAATCCCAACAAAGTCCATGCAATGCAATCCCAATATAAATCATGCTAATCATTGCATCAGGTGCTCCTACAGAGAACAATGTCATTCTTAGTACCCATGCCAGCATTCCAATAAAAAACATCCATTTGTAGCCTAATCGTTTAAAAAAGAAAGGAATCAGCAGCATAAAAACAACTTCAGAAAACTGGCCAATTGTCATAAAAGATGATACGTTTTCAATCCCAGCGTCACCAACAAAGACGGAGGCAAAAGAAATATAAGCTGCGTGATCAATAAATAGTACGGTCGTGCAAATGATAAAGACTAAATAGTAACGATCCTTCAATAGCTTAAATGCATCAAGACATAATGCATCCCGAAAGGAAAACGGTTTCCCTTTACCTGGTGCAGGAGTGTTCGGTAAAGTAAAGCTATATATTCCAAGTATAATAGACATGATGGCACCTACATAAAAGGCGGATGGACTACCTGAAAGCCCGAGACTGCCAACGAGAATACCTGCTGCAATAAAACCAACGGTTCCACATACACGGATAACCGGAAAATATTTTACAGAGTTCTTCACATTGCTCATGCTTATATTATTGGTTAAGGAATAAGTTGGATTAAATAAAAGCATGTACAGAGACATGAATAAGATAAAGGCTGTCCCATTTTCCTCATGTATTTGTACTGGGAGTAACCATAATAAAATAGAACCAATGAGGTTCACAAGACCTAACACTTTTTGTGAAGAGATAAAGCGGTCAGTAATCATCCCTAAAAATACAGGGGAAATAATAGCCGCAATTCCACCAACCGCAAAAGCAGTTCCTATTATAGAAGACATCCCATTTTCACTAAGAATTAATCCCAAAGTAGCAAACCATGATCCTAACACAAAATATTGAAGGAACATCATGGTTGAAAGACGTGAAATAACGAAAGAGTTCATTTGCATTTTATTTTCCCCCCGCTGCCTGATTAAACATTTCAATAAATTCCTTTCAATTACGTAAAAACGCGAAAACACTTTTATCTCGGTCAAGACCCGTTTATTTTCTTTCTATTTTCAATGTCAATCACTCTCTGTGTCCTTTAGCAACTCCCGATAATCCGTGTAAACCTTTCCATTTTTATTAAAAGTTTCAGCAGACTTTTTGCATTCTGTTTATTTCCACTACAAAACGCGTCTACTTCTACCTTTTCACCTAACTTCATTAAAGCTGGAAAGTGTTTTTGCATCGCAATGACACCACAGCCAATTATCCCAACATTTAATTTTCGCATAATACCTCCGAAAATTTGTAGAATTCTTATTAAACGCTTACAATCATGATAAAAATTCAATTAATTAATCATCAACGTTGTTTAATGATAATATTTTCATAGTGTTAATACTATTAAATATTGTGCTCTATTTTCAATAAAACTATAATATCTTGCTTTTTATACTCAAAAAACTCTTCAAAAACCGATTATTTGCTACTATGGATGGAAGAAGAGGTATAAAATATATAAAAATATAATATCTTGCTTATTTGGTTATTAAACTAAGAAATTAATTTAAAGGAAGTAGACAGATAATGGAGAACACTACTAAAGAAATGGAATTATATTTACAACAACCATTAACGTTTATCACCCCTCCTGTCCTAGCATATGCTGGTCAGGTTAGAGGAAATCCCAATTGGAACTTTCCTAGCCATAAACATGATGATTTATCTGAAATGATTTATATTCGTAGTGGTGAAGGAACCTTTTTGATTAACAATCAACTCTATACAGCTAATGAAGGAGATATCCTTATTTACAATTCGGGAGTCATCCATGAGGAACATTCAAATCCAATGAATCCTCTTGAGACATTCTTTTGTGGGATTACCAATGTAGCGATAAAACATTTAGATAAACTTTGCATTACTCCGTTAGATATTGAGCCAGTAATTCGCAAAAATAAATATTCCGATCTCATTGGAACTTATTTTTCGACAATATTCGAAGAATCGTCCCTTCAAGATACGAACTATCAAACCCTTTGTAAGGGTTTACTCATGTCCTCTATTGCTTTAATTCACAGGGCGATTCAATCGAAGCATGTGAAGAATGAAAGCACCGAGACCAATCAATTGGCCATACGAATAAAAGAATTTATTGATAAAAACTATAAAACAAATATAAAACTTGAGGACATTGCAGATGAACTCTTTATCAACAAATATTACTTATCCCATGTTTTTAAAGAGCATATGCAAATCTCTCCTATTAATTACTTAATTAACCGACGTATAGGAGAGGCCAAAAACATGTTGGTATCAACAGAATTAAAAGTAGGAGAAATCGCAAAAATTTTAGGGTATGAGAACCCTAATTATTTTTCTCTTCTATTTAAGAAAACTACAGGGGAAACACCGAGACAATTTAAAGAAAACCATAAGAAAAATCTTTACTATAATAAGAAAACATAGACCAAGGACTTCTCCACTGAATCGTTATGCACACAAAAAAAGCTGCTAAGTACGCAGCTTTTTTGAGTTTCAATTAGAAAGAAAAGAATAGAAGCGACTCAATTTCTTTCATTACCATTTCTTTAAACCTAATAGTTTCTCTCCTAATTCAGTAAGTTCTGCTCTTTTATATTTTACTTGTTCCCAATTACGAGGATCCCCTGGGAATGCCGCTCCCTCAGGTTTAATTCTCTCGCTCCAGGAATGAATCCTAGTATCTCTCAATTCTTCATTATTTTCCTGTGCTGGGAACATGGAGATATATTGAGCCAATCGTGGCTTATCCGAATGATTTGGACGAATCCCATGAGGCTGCATCGCGTTAAAGATAAGTAAATCTCCCGCTTTTGTCACTACTTTAGTTGGCGTAAAGCCTTTCGTATCCGGTTTATACGGGTCTCTATCTGCTGGCTGTGTTTTTACCCAGTCATCAAACGTTCTGTAAAGCTCAGGGATACACTGGAATCCACCCATCTCTTCTGTGGTATCACATAAGGATAATACTCCTTGAACATTGACTGGTTTTGGATCCAACGAGGAATCGACATCCCAATGGATAAAACCTTTATATTCATGGCCAGGACGGATTGGTAGATTTAGATTACAACGGTCAATGCTCACCCAAAGTTTTTCTATTCCCCAGATATCAACAAACGCATTATAAACTTTTTCATACATGCGGTTATCCCAAAGGTACTGATGATTATATAATTCAACCATTCCAGTATTCATTAACTCTTTCATTGCCATTTCACGGCGTGGTGCTGTGTACCAAGTTGATGAATCATTAGGGTCTTTTTCTTCAAACTCCCAGATCAAATTCACTAAGCGATCAATGTGCTCCTTTGGAACGGCATCGCGAATAATGACATACCCATTTTCCTTCCAAAACTTCCAATTTTCTTCACTTAATACACGAAGCGGTTCATTATTACGGCGTTCGTTTAACGGTGTTTGAATTTCTAAAATATTATTTAATTTCTTTTCAGCTTTCATTTAGTACTCCTCCTTATATTCCTTTTTATAACTTAAGGATTTTATTACTTAAATTGATTTAAATTTTCTTTTGTTACCAATTGGAACGGTATCATATTATCTTTTTCAACTGATTCTCCCTTTGCTGCTTTAAACGCTACATCAACTGCCATTTTCCCTTGCGCATCCACATCCTGAAAGACAGTAGCGGCTAACTCACCAGCTTCAATAGAATTTAGTGCGTCCGGAATGGCATCGATTCCAAGTACTTTGATCTCGTTTAATTTTCCAGCAGCACTTATCGCTTTGATTGCACCTAATGCCATTTCATCATTTTGTGCAATAATTGCATCTAGTTCTTGCGATTGTAGCCAGTTTTCGGTTAAAGATAGTGCTTCCTCTCTTGAGAAATTTGCCGTCTGGTCTGCAGCAATCTCTATATCAGGGTAGTCTTTTAACACTTCCATGATTCCTGCTGTTCTATTGACCTCTGCTGAATTCCCGTTTGGTCCGCGAATAATACCTATTGTTCCTTTACCTTCCAATAATTCTGCTGCATGCTTCATCTCAATTATCCCAGCCTCTACATCGTCTGAGCCAACATGTGCTGTCAATTTATCTATATTCGAAACCGTTGCTAGAACAGTAATAATCGGAATGTTTGCTGCCGCAGCCTTTTCTGCAACTGCTGCACTTCCATCTTTATCAGCCGGATTTAAAATGATGGCATCCACCTGTTGATTAATGAGATTTTCAACCTGACTAACTTGATTTTCAGCCTTACCTTCGCCATCTGATTCTATTAATTCAGCCCCAGCTGATTCAGCATACTTTCTAATTGAATCTTGCAAATTAACAATATATTCATTTTGTAGGTTTTGATATAAAACTCCGATCTTCACCTTTCCTTCTGCTGCTCCACTAACCTTTTCTTCTGTATTACCAGCACATCCACTTAATATCCCCAGAAACATTAGCAACACGAATGCTATTCCCTTTACCTTTTTCATATCCCCACTCCTATAGATTTATTTATTTTCAATGATTGTTTTTTCTATCAAGAAGTACTGCAATAACGATAATTGCCCCTTTTAAAATTTGCTGATAGTAGGAAGAAACATTTAGCAAGTCGAGTCCATTATTCATTACACCAATAATTAATACACCCATAAGTGTTCCAACAATGCTGCCCACTCCACCAAAAAGACTTGTTCCTCCAATAACAACTGCTGCAATAGCGTCAAGTTCATAGCCCTGACCTAACACTGGCGAACCTGACATGATCCGAGAGGATAGAATCATTCCTCCGATGCCGGCTAATAATCCAGCAATCGCGTATACACCAATCTTGACTGAAGTTACATTAATACCTGATAATCTCGCAGACTGTTCATTCCCACCAGTTGCAAAAACATGTCTTCCAAATACAGTAAATCTAAGAAGAAAAATCCCTACGATGGCTATGAAATTGAATACAATTATAGGAATTGGAAGGCCAATTATGTGACCGCTTCCAATATTGTTAAAAGAATTACTTAGTCCGATAACTGGGCGACCATCCGTATATACCATCGCCAAGCCTCTAGCTGCAGTCATCATTCCTAAAGTAGCAATAAATGGAGCTACCTTCCACTTTGCAACTAAGACACCATTAACGATTCCACAAGCTAAACCAACGGTTATTCCGGCGAGAATTGGTATGATAATAGAATAACCACTGTCCGCCTGGGCAAAGCTTGCAGCAACAACTGCTGATAGTGCCATTATCGATCCGACAGATAGGTCAATACCTCCCGTAATAATTACGAATGACATTCCAATAGAAACAATACCGATAATGGATACTTGCCGTAATATATTAATCATATTTGTAGAAGTCAAAAATGAATCAGATGTGATAGATAAAACGATAAATAGAATTGCAAAAGCCATATAAATTCCGTATTTAGCAATAAAGTTACCCTTACTTACTGTTTTCATTACTGAACGAGCATTAACCATATCCAGTCCATTCATTTTTGCAGCTGGTTTTTGAACATTCATCCGACCTTTTCTCCCTTCGTCATTCCCGCACAGCACGCCATAACTTTTTCTTGGTCAAATTCTTCTCGGAGAAATTCTCCAGTCTTTACTCCCTCACACATGACCATGATCCGGTCACAGATCCCAAACAGCTCAGGCATTTCTGAAGAGATAACAATTACTGCCTTACCTAAACTAGCAAAATCGTAAATGATTTTATAAATTTCGGATTTGGCTCCGATATCAATGCCTCTAGTTGGTTCATCCAATATTAAAATATCTGGCTTATTTAAAAGCCATTTAGCAATGACAATTTTTTGCTGATTTCCACCGCTTAGATTTTTTACCAACATGTTCCGATTAGGTGTTTTGATTTTAAATGATTTTATTTGTGCATCAACAGTACTGCTTTCTTTTTTTCTAGAAATAATATGGTTAAAAAAGGATAACTTCCTTAGGTACACTAAACTAATATTATCTCTTACATTTCCAGCTAAATTTAGTCCTGTCTGTTTACGATCTTCTGTCACTAGTGCTATGCCATTCTTAATCGCTTCTGAGGGATGTTTATGAACCACCTTTCTTTGATTCATATGTATTTCTCCCGTTTGTGGAGGGTTAATCCCAAAAATACTTTCCACTAACTCCGTTCTTCCTGCACCTACAAGCCCTGCAATACCAAACACTTCACCTCGATGCATGGTAAAAGAGATATTTTCAAAACTACCCTTTCTTGTTAAATTTTTCACTTCCATAAATACTTCTTCCCTTTTGGAAGTTCTAGTTTGATAGACATCTTTTAACTCTCTGCCAACCATTAAGGAAATCAGCATGTCATGATTTAAATCCGTAGCTGGTTTACTATCGATATAACACCCATCTCGTAAAATCGTAATATCATCTGCGATTTTAAAAATTTCGTCCATTTTATGAGAAATATATATGATTGACTTTCCTTGGGAAGTTAGCATTTTAATAATGCTAAACAGTTTTTCGACTTCTCTATCTGTAATGGCTGAAGTTGGTTCATCCATTACAATAATATCCGCATTATTAGAAACCGCTTTCACAATTTCCACCATTTGTCTATCTGATACAGAAAGTGTGGACATCTTTACTTTCGTATCCAAGTCAATATTTAATCGTTGTAATAGCTCACGGGTGTCTTCATTTTGCTTCTTTTTGTTTATAATCCTACTTTTACCAATGCGGGGTTCTCTGCCAAGAAAGACATTTTCCGCAACAGTTAGTTCTGATACAAAGCTTAACTCTTGGTGAATCATACTGATTCCATGATGTAGTGCCTCACTAGGACTGTTTAACACAATTTTTTCTCCTTTTAAAAAAAGTTCCCCCTCATCTGGTTGATAAATTCCAGCTAGTATTTTCATCAGTGTAGATTTACCTGCGCCATTTTCCCCCATGAGTGCATGAACGCTTCCTTTTTTTACATTAAGTGAAACATGATTTAGTGCTTTTACACCTGGAAATGACTTAGATATATTTTTCATTTCAAGTGCATACACATTTTTCTCTACCACCCCTAAACGTCACCCCTTCATTTAAGTAAGTTCTAATCAAAATTTTGATACTGTTCTGATTAGTTGAATAATACTATCGACATAGTGTTTATACAATTAAGATTCTTGCTATGTTCATTTAAAATCTCTATTATCTTGCTATTTGAGAGACTTTCTAAATAATTTGAATGGAAATGAGCATAGTAGTTCATATACTTGGAATTTAATATAAAAAAAAACCCCCGTTCTACATTCAAACGAGGATTTTCTCATAATATTATTGATGATTATTCTTTCATCATAATTTGCTTAATGTTTAAAAACCATTCCTCAAGAATTATAGCGTGAGGATGTTCAGGTTAAAAGTATTAAAATTAATAAATTAGTGGGGCAGCAAATAAATGCAGCAGACCTTCCTATTCTGGGCCTGCTGCATCTTTTAAAACTTTCTTCGAGACGCACTCACAAGGTTTGAATAGTGATTTATCTTAGTACCAATTGCGCAACTGCCTCTACATGCGCCGTATGAGGAAACATATCCACCGGCTGCACATACTCCACACGATAGAGCTTAGACAATACTTGAATATCCTTCGCTAAAGTCGATGGATTACAAGACACATACACCATTTTCTTCGGTTTCACTTTCAATACAGTTTGTAAGAATTGATCGTCACAGCCTGTTCTCGGTGGGTCGACGACGATGACGTCTGGACGCCAGCCTTCGTTTACCCATTTTGGAAGGAGCTTTTCGGCTTTTCCTACTGCGTAGGTTGCATTCTCGAAGCCATGTTTTTTTGCATTTTTTCTTGCGTCCTCGATGGCTTCTGGTATGATTTCGATTCCGCGGATTTCTGCTGCACCGTCTGCAAGCCACAACCCAATCGTTCCCACTCCACAGTACGCATCGACGATCTTTTCCTTACCTGTTAATTGAGCTGCCTTTTTTACTTCTTCATATAATTTAACGGTTTGCTCTGGGTTTAGCTGGAAGAATGCACGAGCAGATAACTCGAATGATAGGTCTCCAAGAGTTTCTTGGATAACCTCGCTTCCGTGTAGATGAATCGATTCGTCGCCAAAAATGAGTGATGTTTTTTGTCCATTGATGTTTTGGATGATTGATTTTACTTCAGGCAAACGCTTTGTAATTTCGTCTATCAATAAGCTTTTTCGTGGGATTTCTTTTTTAGCTGTAATTAAGACGAGCTGTACTTCTCCCGATTGAACGCCGACTCTTGTAACAATTGTGCGGACGAGCCCTTTTCGATTTTGTTCATTATAAATTGATATTTTTAAATCCTGAAGGATCATTTTTACCGTTTGAGTGACTTTGCTTGTTGCTGGATGTTGGATCATACAGTCCGCGATATCAATCAGTTTGTGTGAATTCAGTCCATAAAGTCCCGCTATCACCTTTGTCTTTTCCAATCCGACCTGGAACTGACTCTTGTTTCGGTAGTTCCATGGGTTTTCCATACCAATTGTTTCTTTAATATTGAGCTTTTCAATGGGTGTTTTACTATATCGTTCAAACGCTTGGACGACGATGTCCCGCTTCTCTTTTAATTGCTGACGATAGTCCAAATGCTGCAGCTGGCAGCCTCCACATAAATCGTAGATTGGACATGGTGGCTTTACCCGATGCTCTGATTTTTTACGGATTTTTTTAATCCTGCCTTCAGAAAATTTCGGATGAACCTTCGTTGCTTCGACAACTACCTCTTCACCAGGTAGCGCCCCCGGTACGAAGACGACCTGTCTTTTAAAATAGCCGACACCTTCTCCGTTGATTCCGAGTCTCTTTATTGTAAGGGGAAAGGTTTGTCCCACCTGTAATTTTGCTTGGTTTTCTTTTTGTTGTTTCATTCATTACACACAACTTTCTATTCGATGCTTCGCCATAAATACAAGGAGGCATAGCTTAAGTATGGCTCCCATGGCTTGCTGTATTCTTCCATTTGTTCATAGGTTGGCTTTTTTTCCAGATTGTATAATTTTTTGATGGCATTTTGGATTCCGATATCTGCCATCGGGAACAGGTTCGGTCGTCCCAATGCGAATAAAAGAAAATTTTCTGCGGTCCATTTGCCAATTCCGCGGATTTTTACGAGCGTGTCCATGACCTCTTCATCAGTTTTTGATTGAAGATCCGGAAGAGTTAACTCCCCAGAGGCAATCAACTTCGATGTATCAATGACATATTCCGCCTTCCGACCGCTGAACTGCAACTCCCTCAAGTCTGAAACAGACAACTCAGCTATTTTTTCGGGGCGAGGATGGGTCCACGTTCCTTCGATTTCTTCGCCAAATGTGGTTACAAACCTTGATGTCAGGGTATAGGCGAACGTCATATTGAGTTGTTGATGGATGATACATTTCATCAAGCAAAAATACGGATCGAAATCTAAGATCAATGGCGTTCCACGATGCTCTGTGAAAATATCTCGAAGGTCTGTTTGTAAAAAATGGTCTTGGATTTCCCCCAACGATACGTCCCATTGAAAAATATGTGACACTCGTTGCAATGCATATTCCATTGAATCTTTATGAGACCCCGTTACTACGAAACTTGGATCATCCGTTGTTCCTGCTGCTTTCACGGTGACAACCACGGGTTCATTTTCAAAATAAAACGGTACTTTCACCGAGCGTTCGTCTTTATTTAATTTTATAAGTGGATTTATTGATAGCCGGTCTAGGACGCGATCAAAATTGTATGGCGGCTGTACATGCACTGTTTTCTCCCACATGGTACCAACCTCAATTCATAAGTGTTAGTACACATTATACCATTTGAGCGCCAAAAAAATCCCCCTGCACGCAAGAGGATTCGTATGTTTATTTGTTTAATAGATCTTCACGAGGCGGTGTAAAGGTATCTAGCAAAATACCTTCTTCTAACGCTACAACGTAACGGCTCATCAAGGAAACGATGCGTAGCCGACCTGACTTACATTATATAAGGAAATGCGCCTTTATTAAAGCGCTTTGGCTTTCGGATTTTTTTCCACTTCTTCTTTTTCCGAAGTGTTTAATAAAATGACACCGCCGATAATTAAGACAATGCCTGCTAGTTTAAGAGCGGTAAACACCTCATCCCACACAAGCGCTCCAATGACGGCCGTTAGTGCGGTTCCTACTCCAGACCAAATCGCATATGCCAAACTTAGTGGAAGAGTATTAAGACATATGGATAAACAGTAGAACGCGAGTCCGTATCCCACGATGACACCGATCGACGGAACTAGAATGGTAAATCCATCTGACATTTTTAGCATGGCGGTTGCAAAGATCTCACATATTATCGAAATCGTTAATGCTAGATATCCCTTCATTTAATGACCCCCTCCAATATTGAGTAAAATGACGCCACCAATAATTAGCAGGAATCCTAGGATTTTTTTCATATCAATCGTTTCTTTATAGATGATAATGCCGACTAATGCGGTTAGCGCTGTCCCGACTCCGGCCCAGATTGCATATGCCATCCCAAGTGGCAATGTCTTTAGTGATAGTGATAAAGCATAGAATGCTAGACCATATCCGATCATGACTCCCATTGAAGGCAGGAATTTTTTAAAGCCATCTGTTGCTTTAAGTAGCGAGCTACCGAATACTTCACTCATAATGGCTATCAGTAAAAGGATGTATGCATTCATGGTGATTCCCCCTGCCTAAAAAAGTCTCTTTCTCCATTTTACCTTCTATTTCAATTTTGCGGAATATAGGACCTCCGTTGTAGTGAAAATTACATCTGTAGCACATTTTTCAAAGATCTTCCTCAGCGTAAAATAAATGTTGCTGGTCAGATAACATGAGGAGGTAATGTAACATGAAAAAAATCGGACCTAAAGGGATGAAATGGTTAAAAATTATCCACGTTTTTCTAGTCGTTTTATTTTTCGGAGGAATTTTAAGTTCTCTTTCATTAAATCTCTATCTTGATTTTACTGAATTTAATGAGTCATATCTAGGATATAAAACGATCGTTATTATTAGTGATCATATTGTTCGCTGGGGGGCAATTGGCACTTTACTAGTGGGACTCATCTATGGATTTTTTACAAATTGGGGATTCTTCAAGCATCGCTGGGTTGGCACGAAAATCGTACTCTATATCATTCAAACGATTGTCGGGATTTTTATTATAGACAAGCTTATGATCACAAATATGGAGTTGCTTGAAACTCAACGAGAATTAGCCCTGACCAATCCTGAATTCATTCAAAATCACGTAATCAGACAATATGCAGTCTATTTTCAGATAGCTGTTACCATTTTTATTTTCATCATTTCATATATAAAACCTTGGCGGAAGAAAAAGGAAATACGTAAAAAGAGCTGAATCTACAGCTCTTTTATTGTTTTTAGGCTATAATTTGAAGATAATGTTAAGTAGTTATACATAAGAACAAAATGACAAGGAGTTTTTGCAATGAAAAAGGTAGTACTGTTGACTATTTTGTTCGTGTTGTTGGCCGCGTGTGGGAAACCAGATAAGGAGACCAGTTCTCAGCCGGAAGAACCAGCTAAGAGTGCGGTTGCTGAGGCGGACTCTGAAAAGGTAAGTGACAAGGCTGATGTTGCGGAAGAGAGTAAAGAGACAAATGCTTCAGATGAAAGCGCGGATACCGAGTCGCCGGATACTAGCGTCCAAGGAGCATCGGAAAATAGTGCTCTTAAGGAGCAATATTTAAACGAACTCGCTGCGATTGAAGAAGAAATTGAAAACAAGCCTGAGGGCGAAACACAAATTGAGATGGAAGATATCGCTGCAGGAATTTATGAAATATGGGACGACGAACTTAATAAAATTTGGAAGGAACTTGAGAAACAACTTCCAACAGAGAAAATGGATAAACTGCGGGAAGATCAACGCCAATGGATTAGAGAAAAATATCGGATTGCAAGTGAAGAAGCGGAACAATACAAAGGCGGCACAATGGAGTCTTTAGTAAAAGTAACCGCACAAGCAAAGGTCACCAAAGAAAGATGCTATGAATTAGTTGAAAAGTATATGTAGTGGGAAAAGGACTTAGATGCGATTCTAAGTCCTTTTTTGTTAGTCCAAGTCAAATAATAGCTCTTCCCTAATCGTTTTTTCCGCCATTAATTGATCTAAGCTTCGGAAAGTATAACCTTCTTCACGCAGGTCATCGATTACCTTCCCAAGGGCTTCGGCATTGTCCCTCGATACAGTATGTAGCAAAAGAATCGCACCTGGATGAATTTGCCTCATGATGTTGTTGTAAGCATACTCCCACCCTTTTTGGCTATTGATGTGCCAGTCGACGAAGGCGAGCGACCAAAACACATTTTGATAACCAAGATTGTTGGATAAAGCTAATGTTCGTTCACTAAAGATACCTCGTGGTGGACGAAGATACGTCACGTCCTGACCGGTAAGCTTTTTTGTTTCCTCCCGAACTGAGTCTAATTCTTTTCTGAGTCGTTCGTCACTTACTCTTGTTAAATCCGGATGATACCATGAATGATTCCCAACGATATGCCCTTCTTTTGCCATTCGTTTGACGAGGTCAGCTTGATCTTTTAAATAATGCCCTGTGACGAAGA
The DNA here is from genome assembly GCF_004799755.1 of Bacillus timonensis. Taxonomy (GTDB): domain Bacteria; phylum Bacillota; class Bacilli; order Bacillales; family Bacillaceae_L; genus Ferdinandcohnia; species Ferdinandcohnia timonensis_A. The sequence continues at coordinate 101,330 of NZ_SLUB01000009.1, forward strand.
ATGTCGCGGGAACCTTTTTCTTTTTTAGCACATCAAGAACTTGTTCGGTATAGCCATTCTCATAGCCGTTATCAAACGTAAGGTAGATGTCTCTTTTTGAAGTATCCCCCAAATAAAAAGCGCCATATTTTGCGAGTAGTTTATCATACTCCTCACCTGCTGAGGCAGGTTCATGGTTTTTGCTCTTTTTGAAGCCCCAATGGATGGGTGTGTTTGAATAAGCTGCTGCAGCATGTGGAGCAACAGTCAATGAAAAGGTAACAGTCAAAAGAAGAAGTATGCCACAAAGCCTTTTCAAAAATAAAACCTCCTAAAACTCCGTTAGTAGTAGAGTTAGTTTTTACCACATTAAGGGAGTTCATGCAGGAATAGATTGCCAAAATGTAACCATAAAAAACCCGCTACGCCAAAACGTAACGGGCCACAATCCATTTTTATGCAAATACACGTTCTTTGAATTGTTCTAGTTTTTCTAATGAGGATTTGTCAACATCCTCGTGAAGGCTGTTTCCGTGTGAATCCATAGTGACAACGGCTGTGAAGCCTTCAACAGATAGATGCCACATTGCTTCAGGAATACCAAACTGCATGAGGTCCACACCATCAACAGACTTGATGCAGTCTGCATAATACTGGGCAGCTCCACCGATCGCATTCAAGTACACTCCACCATGCTCCTTAAGTGCAGCAAGTGTCTTAGGCCCCATTCCACCTTTACCAATGACCGCTCGGATGCCAAACTTTTTCATGATATCGCCTTGGTAAGGCTCCTCACGAATACTCGTTGTTGGACCAGCCGCTTTCACGTGCCAGTTGCCATCTTCATCCTTAAGCATAACGGGACCACAGTGATAAATGATTTGACCATCTAAATCTACTGGTACATCATTTTCTGAAAGATGCTTATGGATGGCGTCACGGCCTGTGTACATCCGACCATTGATTCGCACTACATCTCCAACTTTAAGTTCACGGATTTGTTCTTCAGTGATTGGTGCTTGAAGCACGACTTCACGGGTTTCTGATTTTACTTCTTGCACTTCTTCTTTTTCTTTAGAGAAATCAATTTCTTCTCCATCTTGGTATAACCACTCGTTAATGTCACCTGTTTGGGCATCAAGAGTGACACCTAGACGGCGATATGCCCAGCAGTTGTAGGCAACAGATACGAAGAAACTTGCTGGGATACGGTGCATAACACCCACTTTACAACCAAGTAGAGTTGTTTCACCGCCGAAGCCCATTGTTCCGATTCCAAGCTTATTCGCATTTTCCATCACATATTCTTCAAGCTTGCGAAGATCTTCGTTTGGATTTTCATCCTCAACTGAACGGAAAAGCTGTTCTTTCGCTAATTCGTAGCCAGACGTACGGTCTCCACCGATTCCAACTCCGATGAAGCCTGCACTACAGCCTTGTCCTTGGGCTTGATACACAGAATGCATGATACACTTGCGAATTCCATCTAAGTCACGGCCAGCACGACCAAGTCCTTCTAATTCACATGGTAAGCTGTATTGAATGTTTTTATTTTCACATCCGCCACCTTTTAAAATAAGGCGAACATCGATGTAATCCTTTTCCCATTGTTCAAACTTAATTACTGGCACACCTTCGCCAAGGTTGTCCCCGCTATTTTTACCAGTTAATGAATCTACAGCGTTTGGACGTAGCTTCCCGTCCTTTGTTGCTTCGACAATCGCTTCACGAATAGCCGCTTTAATTTTTAATTGGTTCACCCCAACAGGCGTTTTCACTTTAAAAGTTGGTAGACCTGTATCCTGACAGATTGGTGATACGTTTACGTCTGCCATTGAAATATTGTTGGTGATGGTTGAAAGAGACATAGCAGCACGAGTACCGGCACTTTCACTCGCCTTTGCACGAGCAACCGCTCTACGTACATCCTTTGGAAGTCTTGTTGATGTCTCTACAATTAACTTGTACATACTTTGTTGTAGCTTATCCATCTGTATTCCCCTTTCCCTTATATCCCCGATATTATCTATAATCACAATTTTCATTATACTCCTAGAAGTTTTTTTCGGAAAGGGATTTGCAAACGATTCCAGTTTTTATTCCTTTATTAAATTCACCCCAATTAAACCCGCGATGGAAAATATCAAGGGAATGATGAAACCGAAATAATATCCAGACGTAAAATGGTCTAACACAATTCCAAAGAAGGCTGGCAGTAGGACCGCACTTAAAAACCCGCCCGTGTTCGCAAATCCAGACACCATGCCTGATTCGCTTATCGGAAAGGTTTTGCGCACAGTTGCAAAGGTTAAGGAATTAGAGCCAAACGCAAATCCAATGATAATAAAAAGAGGAATGAGCAAGAATAATGGAGGTCCCTCACGAAATAAAAGGAAAGTTGACCAACACAAAACAGTAACCATATGAAAAAAGAGATACGGTCCTTTAATCATCCCTAATCTACTTGAGATCCAACCAATCAACGGAGCACCCAATAGTGCCCCAATTAAACTATACATAATAAGCTGACTTGCGCCTAAACGGGTCAAGCCGTACACATCCATCCCGTAAGGCACTGCCCATGAACCGATAAAACCTAAATACCCTCCAACAAGCCCGAAGTGACAAAGAAACAATGCCCATGCTTGCCGACTTGAAAAAATTCGACGCAGCAGTACCGATGTTTTCTCACGGTGGACTTCATTTTTCTCAATCATTGGGTGGTTTGGTTTTTTTACGAGGACAAAATAAAGAAAAATCCCACACAAACACAACAGGATTCCCCCTGAAAGAAAGGCTCCACGCCAGCCAAGTAAGACAATCAATGCTGAAAAAGGAACAGTTGCCATCAGGAAACCGAGGCTCCCGGTCATTCCCGCTACTCCAATAAGCCGGGTGAACTCTTTTTCGTTAAACCACTTGCTTAAAATGAGGACTAAATTCACCCAAATCGTCGCATCTCCTATTCCCGTTAGGATTCGTGCAAAAAAGAGGACAAATTCATAGGTTCCAAGGCTATACATGATCGTTCCAACACCTGTTAGGATAGCACCAATAATGAGGAAAAAATTAGGGCCGTAGCGATCCGCCAAGATTCCCATCGGCATTTGCAAACCTGTGTATACGAAAAATTGGATGCTGGTCAAGAGCCCGATTGTTGTTGCCGTGACCTGAAAGTCCGTCATCAATTGGTCTGTAATCAGTCCGGGTGCGGTGCGTTGGGCTGACATCACTACATATGTAAACAAGACAGAAGCAAAAATAACCCACCTAAATTTACTATTTTGTATGCCCACTGATATCTACCCCTGTTTGTTTTTTTTATGTTATGTATATGGGTTTGTGACTCAGTCGTGCTCATACACCTGGTAAAAAATCAATCATTACAATTTTGAAGTCATACATGTATAATCAAAAAATGGGAGTTGAGATCAAATGAATAAAAAAGACATCGCAAACATCCGCAAGCAATTTAAGTTAAATAATCAATACTTACACATCAAAGAAATTTTCAATGTGTATGTTAAAAAAGAATCCAATGAGATTTATCACCATATTTGTCAGCCGTTCGAGCTGTTGGAGCAGGAAGCTCAGGAACTATTTTTAGATAACTTTAAAAAGACTTTGGCTGGACAACTCGATACGAAATTGTTTGAATTGAAATTCCAGCACGATGTTGAGAATAGTACGCGTGACCTTTTGTATGATGGGCTGCAACTGGAAGACACAGAAGATTGGATCGAGCAAATGCTGCAGATTGTGGAGAAAATGTATGCTACTAAGGTTTATGAGTTTGACACAGTGGTTACATTCATCCGTGCAGAATACCGTAAGCCGACACGAAAACGCGACCCTGAATCAGAACAAGGCGGCTCTGACGAGGTTTATTTTAGCCCCCTCATTCTATGCACCTTAAATAAAATTGATCAACCGAAAAAGACGTTGGTGTTTGATTATATTGAACGGACATTTAAATCAAATACTGAGCTGGATCCTGTTATTAACTTGACCGCTCCGTTAACAGGTTTCCTTTTTCCGGCGTTTAACGACAATGCCGCAGACGTGAATCATATTCTTTATGCGGCCGGGAAAGCAAACGAGCCTAGTTATAGTTTCATTTCCGATGTATTAAATTGTGAAGATATCATGACCGCAGAAGATGATAAGATCGGCTTCGAGATGATCTTGAAAAATGTTATTGGGGAAACGGTAGAATCTGAAGTTATTTCGAACGTGTACGAGGAAATCGACCGTTTTGTTCAAGAAAAAGAAGAAGAGGAACAGGAAGATAGCGAGCCACCTATGATTAACTATCAAGACGTTGAGCGCATCTTGAAGGTGAGTGGCGTAGAAGATGTGGACACAGCAAAGGTGGAACATGCGTTTAAAAGTGTAATTGATGATGAGCATCACGAATTCAAAGCAGCGAACCTTGTTCCAAAATCAATCAAAATCAACACAAAAGTGGCCAAGCTTACATTAAGTCCAAAAGAATTACGATACGTCAAATACATCATGTACCAAGGCAAACGCTGCTTGCTACTCGAAATCGACGAAGACGTCGTCGTCGAAGGCCTAACACTCGAGACCAAGAATCAAGGCGACCGCAGTGACAGTGGTAACCAGTGACCGCGGGGCCAGGCGACCAAGGGGGCCAAGAGGGCCAAGGGGGCCAAGGGGACGGTTCTTGTGGTCCCGTCCTGCGAAAAACAGTGGATTCTACATCAGAATCCATTGTTTTTGTTTGGCGTAGCCAACCATAAGGCCAGCCTCCACTCATCTCTACGATTTCACCTTTTTCGTTACCCTTTACTCCTTTTCTTTTGCCAATCAGGTATGATTACGACTTTTGCGTTACCATTTGCTTCTTCTCCTTTACCAATCGGGCACGATTCCGACTTTTACGTTACCTTTCGCCTCTCCTCCTTTGCCAATCGGGCATGATTCCGACTTTTACGTTACCCTTTACTTCTTTTCCGGTGCCAATCGGGTACGTTTCCACCTTTTGCGTTACCTTTGCCCCTCCTCCACTCTGCCAATCGGGCACTATTCACCCCTTCTTAGGCAACCGCTCCACCCTGAAAAACAAAAACGCCCAGCACTGACCTGAGCGTCCATCAAACATAATTATTCCTTCCAATCCTTCCTAAACCGTTCATATTTGCCTTCCAAGTCATCGATCATCTCAATGAGGCGGTCAATGTCCTCTAAATCGGTGGATTCAGGGTCCATCGAATCAATCACCTCTAAAAACATATTTAGGCGATTTTTTAAATAAGATATTTGTGAGTCTTTATCATGTATCGCATTTCCCAAGCTACAACGTTCCTTTCGTATTTCGATCTTTTTTATCTTATAAAAATGTATCTACATTGACAACTATTATTCTTTTCAATACAATGCCTAATGGCGATTTGTGTTTTAGCAAATCCGTAAAAAGGAGCTACAAAATGACAAATTTACAATCTTCTATTCGAATTTCTCCCGCATATGACCCGTGGGAGGCCTATTTAGACGTTGAGCAATATGGCTCAATGCAGCTAACCAATATTGAATTTACAACGACCTATCTCTGCAATATGAGATGTGAACATTGCGCAGTTGGCTACACATTACAACCGAAGGATCCTAAGGGCTTACCGATTGAGCTTTTGCTAAAACGCCTTGACGAAATTCCGAAGCTCCGTTCCATAAGCATAACCGGTGGCGAACCAATGCTTTCAACAAAATCTGTGGACCATTATGTGATTCCTCTTCTTAAGTATGCCCATGAGAGAGGGGTTCGTACTCAAATCAACTCGAATCTCACACTCGACCTGGCACGATATGAAAAAATTGTCCCGTACTTAGATGTGCTTCATATATCACATAACTGGGGAACGATCGATGATTTTGTTGAGGGCGGATTTGCAATGATGGAGAAAAAGCCTTCATTCGAACAGCGCGAGCGCTATTTCCAGCGAATGATTGAGAATAGCAAAGCTTTATCAAGGGCGGGTGTGATGGTTGCGGCGGAGACCATGCTGAACAAACGAACTCTCCCACATTTAGAAACCATTCATAAACAAATTGTGGAGGACATGGAGTGCGGCAGGCATGAGGTGCACCCCATGTACCCAAGTGATTTCGCAAGTAATCTCGAAGTACTTACACTACAAGAAATTCAGAGTGCGATTCATCATTTACTTGATATCCGCAATGAGGATGTATGGATGTTATTTGGTACTTTGCCATTTTATGCGTGTAGCGACAATGAGGAAGATCTCGTATTACTTAAAAGACTCTATGCCAGTAAAAATGTAACCGTGAGGAATGACCCTGATGGTCGATCGCGTCTCAATGTGAATATTTTCAATGGAGATATTATCGTGACTGATTTTGGGGATACTCCTCCACTCGGTAACATTCAAACAACTTCACTTCAAGATGCATATGACATCTGGTCGGAAACAAAAATAGCGAAGGAAATTAGCTGTCACTGCCCAGCCGTAAAATGCCTTGGTCCAAACATTCTCGTGAAAAATGCGTATTATAAAAAAGACGACTTCATAAAACGTCGTGCAAAAATGTAAAAAGTCGGGCGCCTACTTAACGCCCGATTTTCTTTCTATCTCGGAGTTTCTGAAACGAGGAATCCGTAGGAAACGTGGTCTTGGACGGGTATCCAGGCGCCAATTCCTTGGTGGGTTACGTTTTTAACAACAATGGACTTTTTGCTCCCTTTCAAAACAAGGTAAACTTCTCCATATGTAACCTTCCCTTTTTCATTGACTGCCGGCGCATAAGCATATAAATATCCTAGCCTTTTTGGAGGTACATTATAAACTTGATCCTTTTTGGTTGCACCACCAATAATCGTTGTAAAAGAGAGTGGAAGCTTGGTCTTTTTTGACGCCTCGATTAACATCATTTTCTTTACTTCGTCTGCATCCTGAATTTCTGCAGTTAATCCACCTCTGACAATCTTCTGCATTTCTTGTTTGTAATGGATTTTAAATGGAGTCTTTCCACCACGATTGTCATAGTAGTTTGTATTGATTTTTTCATACTCCCAATTCGTGCTTGTCTCAGACGATTCATAGTTTAGTGGCCACTGACCTAAGTAAATGGTGGCACGGTATCCTAGCGCAAGTGGCGACGTTTGGATGGCCGACTCATTTAAAATACGAATAAGGTCTGGATTTTCTATTTCTACATCAGCACTATTAATAAGCTCTTTTGTGAGCTTACTTGGCTGGAGATATGGCAAATCCTGTGTTGGGTTCGGATAGGTGTTATCCTGTGAAATGTCTAAAACAGAACTAGGAATTTTAAATTTATCTGCTTTTTCACCCTTCGATTTATTGGTACCTTCCGCCATTACGGTTCCTGCAAATAAACCAAATATCAACATGACGGCAACTATAAAAACTAATTTTCGTTTCATAGATGGTACTCCTTTCCTTGGCTTTGTGCTTAGTGTTTTCGAAGGTTTTGTAGATTATCCATCCTTTTATTAGAAAATTTTTGAGGGTTTTGGTAAAAAAGGGAAATGCCAGAAGAGTTTCTGGCCATTTCTTAAGGAACATTCATGCAGTTTTGGATCGTCTATCGATTTTAGCCCAAATTCCCCCTGGAACCACTAAGTCCTTTCTCCATCAACCTCTCGAAATACGGAAAAAAGAACTGGATAATGGGACCAATCCCAAAAGTAACGACCAAAGTTCCAATCCCGATCGGACCTCCAACCAAAAGTGCCAAAATCAGCCCTGTTGCTTCTGCTATTGTTTTTGCAATCCCAAACTTTAGTTTAAATCGTGAACTGATCGCAAGCATCAAATTATCGAGTGGCGAAAGTGGAAACTTTGCCTGCAAATAAATGGCGATCCCAAGCGAGGCGATCACTAATCCCCCTAGCAGAGTTACAATCTTCACGGCTAAGCCTTCTAAATTCCATTCGTCCAACGCGATTAATAACCAAAAATCAATAAAAAAGCCGATTAAAATGATGGTTCCAATCGATAAAAATACAGGTCGTGCACGTAGCAATAATGCATTTACAAACATGACTAATATACCTACAATCATGACCCAGGTGCCGACAGTGAGGCCAATTGTTTCGGATAGCCCGACATTAAGCGCATCCCAAGCACCTGCCCCAATATCTGCAATTATCATTAAACTGATTCCCAGTGCCAAAATAAACAACCCAATACCAAAAAATGCAATTCGTCTAGTCAACATAGAGGTGCTCCCTTAATTTCAGATATTGAAAACATTGTACTTTATTATAATGGACACCAAAAAATTAATCGATATTTTTATTTTTAACTGAATATTTTTAATCTTAGGTAAATATAATGAAGTATACCTTACTTGAAGGAGGGATAAAGAGACCATACCTTAACCTTAGCGACAGGGGGTATGCTATCGAATTGACGGACGAAGAAAACACCATTGAGAGTTATCCCTTAAAAAGTACTTAGAAGAAAGCCATAAAAGACAGACGACTCTGTGTAGATTAAAACTGCACAGAGTCGTTTTTTTGTACTTATAATAGATAAAACCCAATCCCCATAATGGCGTATGCCGCTAACAATGTACCACCTTCAAACCAGTTTGTCTCCCCATCATTCGTTAAGGAAATCGTTAAAAATACTGCGGTAATCATGGCAATTAATTCTGGCATTGAAAACACAAGCGCCATTTGAGTATCGAGGAACAATGAAATCAAGACTAAGAGTGGTGCCACAAACATGGCGACCTGTAAGGTTGAGCCAATGGCAATTTCGATGGCAACATTCATTTTATTTTTATACGCCATCATAACGGCAGAAGCATGTTCAGCCGCGTTACCAACAATTGCTACAATAATAATCCCGATAAAAATTTCACTCCAGCCAAAGCTTTCCGCCACAACCTCAAAGGTATGAACGAGATTTTCAGATACATACCCAACAGCAACCGTCGCTAACGCTAAGATAATAAGCGCCTTCCACTTTCCCCATTCGGGCTCCTCATGCTCTTCATTTTCCTTTTCCACCTGTTCGGAATCCTGTTGATAAATCCCGCGATGGGAAACAAGCTTAAAGAACAACCCAGCTAAATATAAGAGGATTAAAATAACCGAAATACCGATACTTAACGTAAATGTATCCTGATCATTCATCTCCATTGAAAAAACCTCTGGAACTACAAACGCTAAAATGATGGAAAAAATCAGCAGCCCTGAGTTATGGCGGGCATCATGGACATTAAATCTTTGTCGCTTAAACTTTATACCCCCAACGAAAAACGAAAGTCCTGCAACGAGTAAGAGGTTGCCAAGCACTGAACCAGTTAGCGAGGCAAGTACAACTGTAACAAGCCCAGCCTTTAATGCAAAAATAGAAATAATAAGTTCGACTGCATTCCCGAACGTGGCGTTTAACAAACCACCAATCCTTGGCCCGGCAACTATCGCAAGGCTTTCGGTCGCTCTTCCCATAAAACCAGCAAGGGCAATAATGGTCAAACAGTAGACAACAAACATGATGACAGCTGGCCAATGCATGAGGCTACCAATCACTGAAAGTGGAACACCAATCACAACCATAATCAAAAAAAGACGATTCATCGTGCCACAACCTTCCTTTAACCTAAAAAAACTACGCCCAGAATTTGCGTAGTTTTACTCTCTATAAAAATTATGTACTTTTATGGTGTTTTTATTCATGAATGATTTCAAATGTCTCTGTAATTTCAATGCTTCCCTTTACCGATTGTGCCATTGGACAATTGCGAGAAGCAATCTCGATCGAACGCTCAATTTTTTGTTCATTTAAATCGGTGCCTTTTATGATGTAGTGGAGATGAATTTTTTCAACTCGATTCGCTTGCGCCTCATTTCTTTCAACCTCTGTATGAATGGCGATGTCCTCCACCTGCATTCTCTTTTTTTCGAGAATTTTCCGAAGCGTGCCCCCACTACAAACTGCGATTGAAGACACTAAAAGCTGATAGGGCCTAAACCCATATGCTTCATCCCCCGCAACATGTAATTCCCCGTACTCCAAGTCTGTGTAAAAGCCAACTTCCTTCATTTTAAAGATCATGAAAAATTCCCCCATTCTCTTAAGTTATCATTAGTTTACTCTTGTTTTACCCCAAATGAAAAGAAAATCAAATGGTTCATGGTATTTTACGCCTATGAAAATCTTTGAAGTCAGAGTAGATCGCATTAGGAACAATAGCAAAATTAATAGGAGCAATGTCTTTACTGACATTGCTCCCAAATAAACAAAGACTTACGTAGCGCTCTTTGATCCTTTGACATTACGCAGCTGACGTTTAAGAATTTTGCCACTGGCGTTGCGCGGCAATTCTTTCACGATTTCGACCTGTTTCGGGACCTTGAAGCTAGCTAAATTGTTCCTGACATGCTGGAGGATCTCCTCTTCGGACACTGGAGCTTTGATGACAACGAAAGCAGTGACTGCCTCGATCCATTTTTCATCCGGTACACCGACAACTGCAACCTCTGCAACCTGTGGTAGCTCGTAGATACAGTCCTCTATCTCACGGGAGGCTACAAGCACACCGCCAGTGTTGATGACATCCTTCACTCGATCAATTACCTCGATATATCCATTCTCGTCCATCTTCACGAGATCCCCAGAATGGAACCAACCACCGGCGAACGCCTTTTCCGTCGCTTCACTTTTGTTCCAATACCCAAGGCAAAGCTGGGGTGAACGGTATACAATTTCTCCGAGTTCACCAGTTGGCACAGGATTACCCTCGGCATCCACGACGCGCGCCTCAACGAAAAGCATTGGTCTTCCTGCGGAACCTGGGTGGTCTGCGTGCTCCTCAGGACGTAGGACCGTACAGGCAGGACCCATTTCAGATTGGCCGAACACGTTATAAAAACCGAGCTCTGGCAGACATTTCTGCAGCCGTTCGAGTATTGGTCCAGGCATAATTGAAGCTCCGTAATAGGCCTTCCGTAGATTCCCGAGATTTCGAGAGGTTAGTTCAGGGTGATTCGCGATTGAAACCCAAACGGTTGGCGCGGCGAAGAACGATGTAATTGCGTCCTGTTCCATGGTTTCAAGGACAGCACCAGCCACGGGAGCAGGCAGTACCTTGTTCCAGCCGCCTACCAACAGTGCCGGCAGCATGAACACATGCATCTGCGCGGAATGATAGAGTGGCAAGCAGTGGAGCGCACGGTCTGACCCCTTGATGTCTAGCCCATGGATGCAGCTCATGTAGTGGTGCATCAGGGCACGATGTGTCATTATGGCTCCCTTTGGATCCGAAGTGGTGCCCGACGTATAGAGTAATTGAGCGACATCCGTATCCTCAACATCGAATTCATCATCTTTTAAAGGACCGTTATCGTTACTGGAAACCCAGTCCATGAGTTCGTCCTCGAATTGCAGGATCTTGCGATGACTGTTTGACTTTGTCTGAGAGATTGCATCGGCGAGTTCTCGGTCAGCGATGATGAGAGCTGGATCGGAATCACTTAAAATGTAATCGAGTTCTCCGGCTCGGAGCTGGAAATTTACCGGAACGTGGATCGCTCCCATACGTGCAGTAGCCAAAAACAGCAGCACGTACATATCGGAGTTTTTACCGTAAGCGGCCACTCGGTCTCCCTTTACCACCCCATGTTCACGCAGTTGGCGCGCGATACGGGTGACCGCCATGTCGAGTTCACGGTAACTCCATTCCCGGTTATCAAATACAACGGCAGTATTACGTGGCACGCGTGCGGCCGTACGACGGACCGCCTCAGCAATAGTGCTTGTTCTCATCTTATTTTCAGTCCCCTTTCAAAATAGGTTGGAGCACAACACTTATAAAACCAGGACGTCTGCGATGAAGTAGGATATTATGTAACCAAAACAAATTATTATTCATAAAATTATGAATATTATTTTAAATATAAAACTACTCTTACTTACCTGTCAATGTAATTATGAAGACTCTTGACCACTATTAAATTAGTTTTTTCAACTTGCTTAGAATTTTTTGCCCTTCTGAATATTGTTAAATCTTTTCAATTCCCAACCCTGGAATATTTTTGTATGATTAGATTGGAAAATGAACTGGGGGAAAACAACATGAAATTGCGTTTTTGGATATTAGTAAGTATAGTGGCGGTCTCGGGGTTCAGCCAGGGAATGCTGTTGCCTTTAATTGCGGTTATCTTTGAAAATAGCGGACTATCATCCACCTTAAATGGATTAAATGCAACCGCCCTCTATATTGGAATCTTATTTGTATCACCCTTTATGGAATACCCATTGCGCAAATATGGCTATAAACCTGTTATTCTATTTGGCGGATTGCTTGTGGTTATCTCCCTCGCCTTATTCCCACTATGGAAGTCGTTTTGGTTTTGGTTTGCATTGCGACTCTTGATTGGGATTGGGGACCATGCCTTGCACTTTGGAACTCAAACATGGATTACGTCGTTTTCGCCAGAGGAAAAGCGCGGAAGGAACATCTCGTTATACGGCTTGTTCTTTGGGCTAGGGTTTGCCACAGGTCCATTAATGACACCATTGATCCATATCAATGAAGCATTGCCATTTATCCTGTCTTCAGTCCTTTGTTTATTCGGATGGTTCTTTTTATTCCTATTAAAAAATGAGTTTCCTGAAACAGAGTTGGGTGTGAACTCCTTTAAAGAAACGATCAACCGGTTTTCTAAAGCCTGGAAATATGCATGGGTTGCTTTTTTGCCACCAATGGCCTACGGATTTTTAGAGTCATCCTTAAACGGAAGCTTCCCTGTGTACGGGTTACGAATTGATTTACAGGTTACATTTGTATCCATTTTATTAACGTCATTTGCTCTTGGTAGCATCATCACCCAGCTTCCTTTGGGAATTCTGAGCGACAAATATGGACGAAGAAATATTTTAACGATTGTTCTATTTTTTGGATTTGTAAGCTTTACTGCTGCAAGCTTTCTAGAACACTCTCATGTTGGACTTTGGCTCTGCATTACGTTTGCGGGGATGGCGGTTGGATCCACATTTTCACTCGGTATCTCTTATATGACAGATTTAATGCCAAGAAATTTACTTCCAACGGGTAACCTTCTTTGTGGCATCTTTTTTAGCATTGGTAGCCTGGTGGGACCGTTTTTCGGTGGCTTGTTTATTCAATACTTTGAAAACATTAGCTTTTTCAATGTCATCGGGACCATTTTGTTTGTCATCTTTATTGTGATAGGTGTTTTTGGTTCGAAAACAGCTCCTAAAACGGTTGAAAGTTGAGACTTCCTTATGTAAGGGAGTCTTTTTTGTGCGCTTTTAGCGATAATCAGTGAACACCTGCGCTTTTCTTCTTTCCCTATGATTTTTAGCCTATTTTTCAGAATTTCGTTGACGTTTTTTAAAGGACTGTTATATAATACAATTAATTATAATATACTGTATTAAAACAGATGTGTAGGACGAAAAATGAAAAGGGAGATGATTGGAATGAGTAGGCAAGAACGCAAAAACATGATTGAGTTTATTGAGAAGGTTAAAGGTATCGATAAAACGGAGCTTATGTATATGACAGATGCAGATATCGAGCATATCTATGACACAACATATTATTACTTCGAGGAAATTGCAGAATAATGGTATAGAAAAAACTCGCCGCTTGGCGAGTTTTTTATTCTTGTTCGTCTGGTCTGTATTCTAATATGTCTCCAGGCTGGCAGTCGAGCGCTTTGCAAATCCCCTCTAATGTAGAAAAGCGAACCGCCTTTGCCTTTCCATTTTTTAAAATGGACAGATTGGCCATCGTGATTCCAACTCTCTCAGATAGCTCTGTTACACTCATTTTTCGTTTTGCGAGCATGACGTCTATGTTAATAATAATTGCCATTGTATTCACCTCAAACCGTTAAGTCGTTTTCTTCTTGGATTTCAATGGCATTTTTCAATAGCTTTTGAAGCACGGCTGCAAAAACTGAAATAACAAAGCATGCACAAATAATGACCAATGCAATCAGCAGGACACCTGGGTGGCCTGCATTTTGTGAGATTACGAAAAAGAAGCCAATGACGTACCATGCACTTATGATCGCTGCACAATACTTTATGATAGTTAAGGAATGCACCGATTTATGAGAGAAGGCATTGTTTTTATCAATATAACTTAGTAGTTTAAAACCCTGAAAAAGCGCAAATAAAAACGGGATCAAGGTCACTTCGATGCCAATTAACAAAGGATATTTTAAATACGCAAATTCTGGATTTTTGACTGCTAAATCATTTGCAGCCCAAGGTAGCCAATACATACATAAAGCCAAGACAACGATACCCATAAAAAAGATGGCTCCTTTTAAAAAGAGTGTATTCCCTCGTTCTTTTAGCCTCATGATTCCCTCCATCAAAAACACCTCACCTATTTTTTCTCTTTGATTAGTGTACATGATTGTTTATTGTTTTTCAATAAATTATTATCATTTTCCGCTATTTGTGAACTTATTTAAAATAATTATAAAAAAGACTTTTAAAATCCGAGCGGTGTGTTATAATTAATAATAATTATAAAGTAAAAATCACTAAAACAAAGCGCTGCTATCAAAACGATTGCAGTTTTCTTGTTTAAATGGCTTAATGAGTGTGATTCCCTTTCTCAATTAGCAAAATGAAGTTGATTTTAATTCTCAATTAGATACCAATAAATGATTATTTTTCTCAATTAGAAAACGGAGGCGAATGAAATGAGTACAGAAGTAAAAGCAGCTCCAGGCCAACAACTATATAAAACAGAAAAAGAACCTTCTCCTTTCCTTGAAAAAGTAAAGCTTCACGGAGAATTGATTGCGGCTTTAACGAGTGGTGTATTAATCGCGGTCGCATGGTCTTTAGGTCATTTTGAACAAAATACGGCTTCGATTATGTTGTATCTTCTTGCTTTTATTATTGGTGGTTATGCAAAAGCAAAGGAAGGCATTACTGATACAATCACTGAAAAAGAATTAAATGTGGAAATGCTGATGATTTTTGCTGCAATTGGCTCTGCCATTATTGGCTACTGGAATGAAGGGGCGATTTTAATCTTCATCTTTGCCTTAAGTGGCGCTCTTGAAACCTATACAATGAACAAGAGCCATAAGGAAATCTCTTCTCTCATGGGAATGCAGCCTGAGGAAGCAACACTTATCCAAAACGGGATCGAGCATATTGTCCATGTTTCATCCCTTCAGATCGGGGATACCATTTTAGTTAAACCAGGCGAGCGTATTCCAGCAGATGGAAAGCTTTTAAAAGGTGAGACAAACGTGGACCAGGCAGCCATTACCGGTGAATCGATTCCGGTTCAAAAATCCCTAGGTGACGAGGTTTTTGCAGGTACTGTTAACCTGCGTGGTTCGATTACCATTGAAGTGACAAAGCCAAATGAAGATTCGTTGTTCCAAAAAATTATTAATCTTGTTCAATCCGCACAAAGTGAAAAATCACCTTCACAGCTTTTTATCGAAAAATTTGAAGGTAAATATGTGAAAATTGTTTTAATCGCGGTCGGTTTCATGATGTTTCTTCCCCACTTTCTTTTAGATTGGTCATGGACTGAAACCTTTTACCGGGCGATGGTATTACTAGTTGTTGCCTCCCCATGTGCACTTGTTGCTTCGATTATGCCGGCGACTCTTTCGGCGATTTCAAATGGTGCAAGACGCGGAATACTTTTTAAAGGCGGTGTACACCTCGAGCAACTTGGTAACTTAAAAGCGATTGCGCTTGATAAAACCGGAACATTAACAAAAGGAAAACCCGTCGTAACAGATGTCATTGTGGCAGATTCAATGGAACAAAGTGAATTTTTACAGGTGGTTGCTTCGATTGAAAATCAATCGACTCACCCATTAGCAGGAGCTATTGTGGCGGCACACGCTAAATCAAATGGCCAGGAATTGCTTTCAATTGATGGAATCGAGGATATACCTGGTTATGGAGTAAAAGCAACTTTTGGTGATGCCAATTGGCTTATTGGTAAAGCCGATCTTGTCGGGAAAGAAGCAGCCGCTGCTTTTAAAAATGGGGTTTCGAAACAATTGGCTTCTGAAGGGAAAACGATTGTTTATGTAAAATGTGGGGACGACATTGCTGGAATTCTTGCGCTTAAGGATGTTGTCCGTGATGATACAGTTTCAGCTATTTCAGCTTTACAAGATTTAGGAATTTACACTGTGATGCTAACCGGTGATGGTGAGAAAACAGCTGAAGCCATTTCGAAGGAAAGCCATGTTGACCAATACATTGCTGAATGTTTACCGGAAACAAAGGTTGACCACATTAAAGATCTGATTTCGAAATACGATACCGTTGCGATGGTCGGAGATGGAATCAATGATGCGCCTGCTTTAGCAACGGCAAACGTTGGGATTGCGATGGGTCAGGGAACCGACGTGGCCCTTGAAACAGCCGATGTCGTTCTAATGAAAAACGACCTGCCTCGAATCGCGGAAGCCGTTAAGCTTTCAAAACGTATGAATCGGATTATCAAACAAAATGTCGTTTTTTCAATCGCTGTGATTATGCTGCTGATTGTTTCAAACTTCTTTCAAATCATTGACCTCCCATTTGGAGTCATCGGTCACGAAGGAAGCACCATACTTGTTATCTTAAACGGGCTTCGATTGTTGAAGTCATAAATAGAAGGAAAGGACTTGACCCCTGCGTCCAAGTCCTTTTTTGATTTTTGGGGACCAATGGAACCGTCCCTGTGGTCCTTGGGGACCAATGGAACCGTCCCTTTGGTTCTACCTCTGGTTCTAATGGTAGCCGTTGCTGCCATTAGCAGAACTGCTTGTTTTTTGTTTTGGGCTATTTTTCTTTCCCTTTTGTTTTGTGCCGCCGTCTTTTTTAGACATGATAGAGGCCTCCTTGTATGATACTTACACCCTCTATTATCTCTCGCTACCTTCTTTTCATGAAGGTAACTTCCGGTAAAATCAGCGGCCGTCCCTGATGCGATGGCAATTTAGTATCGCGTTGATTTCACCACCGATGATAATGATCATCGCCGATAAATAAAACCAAATCATCAGCACAATGATGGCTCCTAGGCTTCCATAAGTTGTTGAGTAATGCCCGAAGCTGTTCACATAATAGGAAAATGCAAGCGAAACAAACATCCATCCAAAGGTCGCAAAAAAGGCTCCAGAAATAATTTCTTTTATCTTTAACGGACGGTTAGGCGCGACCCAGTACAAAAAGGTAAACACGATAAATAGAATCGCAGCACTCACAATCCAACGAATTCCGTTCCATATATCTAAAAATTCATCAGACAGGCCAAACGATGAAAAGATAAAAATCCCAATTTGTTTTCCGAAGACCGGTAATAACAAAGCCACAATGATGACAAAAATCATCCCAAACGTTAATAAGATTGAGATCCCTCTTGTGAAAAAGAAGTTCCGTGTTTCCTTCACATCGTAGGCCTTGTTAAACGCACGAACGACCGCATTAATCCCATTGGAGGAGGACCATAATGTACCGATGATCCCTATGGATAACAGCCCGCCTTTTTGCGAACCCACAATGTAATTTAAGTTTTCTTCAATCATAGAAACAGTACCCTCTGGTGCGTACTGCGCTACAAACTCCAACACATCAATTTGGGAAATGGGCAAATACCCAATAAGTGTCACAAGAAAGATTAAAAACGGGAATAGAGATAGTAAGAAAAAATAGGCAAGCTCTGCTGAAAGACCACCTACTTCATCTTCCTTATATCGCAAAATTAATTCCTTAATAAACCGCAAATCTAACGTTCGAATTTGGGTCATCTTTTCACCTCTCTATATTATCGTCCCTCACATCATCCGTTTTATTAGAAATTGCGTCTTTCGTTTCTTTCACTGCTTCAACGATTTCCGGTGTCGTTTCGACGATTTCATTTACCCTTGAGGTCACGATGCGAACGTCCTCCGCTACCTGCTCAATCGTTGTACGAACCGTATTAAATCGGTCCTTAACAAGCTCTGTATATCCCTGTGGATTTTTCATCACATCTACTGCTTTTCGACTAACTCTTTTACTAGTATGTAAAAACTGCTCTCTTGTTTCCTTATCAAATAAAGAAATCGCTGCTCCAAGGACAGCCCCAACGACCATGCCTTCCACCATTTTATTGCGTTTTGCCATTTTGGATTACTCCTTCCCAACAAAATTTTCTTTTTTAATGACGTCTAAAAGACGCTTGCACCCATTGCTCACAAGCTCATACGTTTCATCAAAGTTCCCCGTGTAATATGGGTCAGGTACATCTGTAACCTTGCTGTCTTCAACGAAATCGAGAAGCCTTTTAATCTGACCGGTTTTAGTGGTACTGGTCATTTTTTTTAGATTCTTTAAATTGTCAGAGTCCATCGCGATAATATAATCAAATTGTTCAAGATCCTCTTGGATAACCTTGCGCGCCTTAATCCCTTCAAAAGACACTTTATATTTAGTTAAAATGGTTTGCGTCCCCTTATGTGGTGGATGTCCAATATGCCAATCCCCGGTACCTGCTGAATCCACCTGAATATCATTGGTGAGCCCTTCCTTTTTAACCATATCTCGAAAAATGGCCTCCGCCATCGGTGATCTGCAAATATTCCCTAAACACACGAATAAAACTTTAATCATTTTTGTCCATTCTCCCTTATGTCATATATTTCCGTACCTTGCCATATTAAATAATAGCAGAAACGTGATACAATAAGAATACACTGAAAATTGAAAGGATGAAAACATGGATCTCTCACAAAAGTCGGTCGAAAATGTAGAGTTTATGATAGAAAAAATCAAAGAAAAGCTGAAAGTGCTTAACATCGGTGCCATTAAGCCTTCTCATTTTGATGAAGAAATGTACGAGGAATTAAAGGACATCTATGACCTCACCATGAAAAAGAACTCATTCAGCCCGAACGAAATGCAAGCACTCGTCGAAGAACTCGGAAGCTTACGCAAAAATAAATAATACATAGTATGGCGGCCAAGATGGCCGCTTTTTTGTTTGTGGTGATTTTAAGACGCAAATATCTGCGGCGAGACGCATATCCCATACGTACGGGATCACTAAATTTCTAAAATTTCAGTCAATAACCACTCCCCCCTGCATATACGTATACAAAGGGGCACAGTAGGGACATGGGGACAGGTACATTGTCCCAGACTTCATCTTTCTATATTCTCCAGCCCCAATCTAAAGGGGGAATACACATGTTAGGACTATGGCTAACGCTTATTGGTATAGCTGTATTGTATTTTATCTCCGCTGGATTCTGGTTTTACTTTGTTGCAACCTCGATGGATAACGACGATTCCACCAAAATTGACCCGCTACCCAAAGATCAAGACTTTTAAAAAAGCCACACCCGATTTGTGGGCATGGCTTTCACAGTGTAGGCAAAACGTCTACACTTTTTATTTTGCAGTTAAATGATACACCACGGATTCGTATGGACGTAAGCTGATCCCTTTTGAAATATCAGTTTGGGAGTCTCCATAATTTGAAACAAGAAGATCCGTTGTGTATTTTTCCAACTCAATTTTTTCAGGAATCTCGAATGTTGCTTCCTTCCCATAAAAATTATTCACAACAAGGAGTTTCTCATTTTCTCCGTTTCTTACATATGCAAAGATTTGCGGGTCTTCTTCAAGTAATAGCTCATAATCCCCGTATGTGATAATATCGTATTCCTTACGAAGCTTAATCAATTTTTGATAATGATAAAAGACTGAGTTTTTGTCCTCTAACGCATTTTCCACGTTAATGGTTTTGAAGTTGTCAGCGACATTAATCCACGGTGTTCCACTTGTGAAGCCAGCATGCTCAGATGCATCCCATTGTACAGGTGTACGTGAATTATCACGTGATTTATGTTTCAAAATCTCAATGATTTGTTCGTTGCTCATACCCTGTTCTTTTTTAATATTGTATATATTTAGGGACTCGACATCGCGATATTCGGAGATATCCTCGAATTTCGGATTGGTCATTCCGATTTCTTCCCCCTGATAAATATAAGGAGTCCCTTGCATCATATGAATCGTTGTTGCAAGCATTTTTGCTGATTCTGTTAAATACTTGCCATCATCTCCATATCTCGAAACGATGCGCGGTTGGTCATGGTTGCACCAGAATAGTGCATTCCAGCCCCCACCATTATGCATTTCCACCTGCCAAGTTGAAAGTATTCTTTTTAACGCCTGGAAATCAAAATCCGCAACCGTCCATTTATCGCCATTTGGGTAATCGACTTTTAAATGGTGGAAATTAAAGGTCATACTTAGCTCTTCGCGTTCAGGATTCGAATAATTGATACAATCATCAATGGTTGTTGACGACATTTCACCAACCGTCATACTATCGTATTTCGAAAAAACCTGCTGATTCATTTCATGCATGAATTCATGAACGCGCGGACCGTCTGTATAAAACTTTCGACCATCCCCAGGAGCAACTGAACCATCATCATCTGGGAAGCGTTGGTCTTTTGAAATTAAATTGATGACATCCAGACGGAAGCCATCCACCCCTTTTTCAAACCAAAACGTCATCATATCATAGACTTTTTGACGAACTTCTTCGTTTTCCCAATTCAGATCGGCCTGTGTCACATCAAAAAGATGGAGGTAGTATTGGCCCGTTTTTTCGTCATACTCCCAAGCATTTCCTCCAAATTTTGATTCCCAATTGTTTGGCGGTTGCCCGTCTTTTGGGTCCTTCCAAATATAAAAATCTCGGTATGGATTATCCTTTGATTCACGAGATTTCTTGAACCATTCGTTTTCAGTTGAAGTATGGTTGACGACGATGTCCATAATGAGTTTAATGCCGCGAGAATGAGCTTCTTCAAGCAAGCGGTCAAAATCCTCCATCGTGCCGTATTCTTCTTGAATCGCAAAATAGTCACTAATATCATACCCGTTATCACGTTGCGGGGATTTGTAAATTGGCGTTAACCAAATAACATCAATACCTAATGCTTTCAAATAGTCGAGTTTTTCGATGATCCCTTGTAGGTCACCAAGACCATTTCCAGTTGTGTCATTAAAACTCTTTGGATAAATTTGATAAACGACAGACTTCTTCCACCAAGGCTGTTTCAACTGCTACACCACCATAAATAGTAATTTCTTGTAGTATTTCATAAATAAAAAACTTTATTTATAATAGTAGTGTAACTTGTATATACAAGTTGGTCAAATTTAATACAGTAGAGATAGTACCTTGGTATTGTGGGAAGCTGTGGTTCCTCATTTACTGCCGCTATTGTAAAAATACTGCCGCTATCTGAGATTTACTGCCACTATTTTAAAAATACTGCCGCTAAATAAAATTTACTGCCACTAACCCATTTTCAATTTTATATTTCCACTTCACACTCCAACACTTCCTTCAGGACAACCGCCTGGTTATGTACTTCATCCTTTGCACCAAAAAGAAGAGTTACTTTTTCTTCCCCGATCATGTGCAGTAATTCTTGAATTGCCACTTTTTTCTCGTCGTCACCCTGTAATTCTTTTATGTACTGCTCTTTAAACTCTTCAAAGCGTTCAGGTTTGTGGTTAAATTCCTTGCGAAGCTCCGTGCTTGGGGCGATTTCCTTCATCCACCTATCAAGCTGTGCTTTGTCCTTTGAAATCCCTCGTGGCCAGATGCGATCCACCAATATCCGTATTCCGTCCTCCTCACTAGCAGGCTCATAAATTCGTTTTACTACTAGATTTTCGTTCAAAACTGTTTTCCCTCCAAAAAAAGGGCAAAACGCAATGTTTTAGCCCCTTCTACTTTATTTGAATTTGTTATGCATTTTCATTTGATAGTCTTTGAAAACCGCTGAATGCGAGGTCTTTCTATTTTTTAAGATTTGATTTAAGCGAAACTGTTTTTCGTTTAATTTTTTCTGATAGATCACTCGCTGCTCCTCATCTTCACAATTATCAAGTAAATTCTCTATGGTGAGTAGCTCTTTTTTAATCTCGGTTTCCTCATTAATGAAGCCGGAGTTTTTCATGACGCGATAAGCCATGCGAAGATCCTCTGGAATCGCGGAATCATCATCAAGCTTCAGCGGCTTCCCGTAACCAGGAAGGTTGTCAAATTCTCCATCCTTATAGGCCTTGCGAATTTTATCCTCTGAAATAATAGTTGAAAAATCGATTGTCTTCGCCCTCCTTTTTTGGAGTGTTTCATCTACTACTATTTTACGTGTATTTTGAACAAATTGCCATTCTTCACTTATATTTCTCCTATGTTTCATTCTTTACAATATGACAACAACCCCCAAAAATCGACACATTTTCATGAATCCTTATAAGGTGAAGTGGGTTAATATGACTACTCATCAATTTTAAAAGGAATAGCTTAAATATTTCGGACGAATGTTTATGGCTATTAGTATATAACCACCAAACTCTTTGAAGGATGGAGATAATATGTTTTCAAATACGGAAATAGGAATTGATTTAGGAACTGCAAATATTTTGGTATACACTAAAAATAAAGGCATCATCATTAATGAGCCATCCGTTGTGGCTCTTGACACGGAAACGAATAATGTCATCGCTGTTGGTACAGAAGCAAAAAGAATGATTGGGAAAACACCTGAAAAAATCGTGACAATTCGCCCTTTACGAAAAGGCGTGATTGCAGACTTCAACGTGACTGCTGACATGCTTCGCCATATTATGAAAAAAGTTAGTCAAAAAATTGGGTACTCGATTCGTAAACCGAATGTGGTCGTTTGTACACCTTCTGGGTCAACCTCAGTTGAACGACGTGCAATCCAGGACGCAATTAGACAATGTGGTGCAAAGCAGGTTTACTTAATCGAAGAGCCAGTTGCCGCAGCAGTTGGTTCAGATTTACCTGTTGATGAGCCAGTAGCCAACGTAGTCGTTGATATTGGCGGGGGGAATACAGAAGTCGCGATTATTTCCTTTGGCGGCGTCGTAACGTGTAACTCAGTAAGAATTGGTGGCGACCAGTTTGATGAAGATATCATTCAATATGTACGAAAAAAATACAATGTCTTGATTGGGGAACATACCGCTGAACAGATTAAATTTGAAATCGGCTATGCCCTTATTGATCATGAAGTAAAGACAATGGAAATTCGTGGTCGTGACCTTGTTACAGGTCTTCCTAAAACCATTACCTTACGTTCAACTGAAGTGCAAGAAACATTAAAAGAATCATTACTTCATATTTTAGAAGCAATCCGCGCAACATTAGAGGATTGTCCACCAGAACTAAGTGGTGATATTGTCGACCGCGGGATCATTTTAACAGGCGGCAGTGCGTTATTAAACGGTCTACAGGAGTGGCTAAGCCAGGAAATCTTTGTCCCTGTCCACCTTGCACCAAACCCGCTTGAATCAGTTGCAGTCGGAACAGGACGTTCCCTAAGCATCATCCACAAACTTCACAAAATCGCTAAATAAGGACCAGAGGGACGGTTGGACGGTTCTACTGGTCCCCTGCTGTACCTGTTCAAGTATAAAAAAAAGTAGCCACAGGAACCGTCCCTGTGGCTACTTGTATTTTATTATGCTGTATGTTGTAATGCTTCTCGTTTTGCTGCGATTTTTTTGTTTTTTGCATAGCCAAGTCCTAGGACAAGGATGGTTAATACTGCAGCAATTAGGTATGTTACGGGTCCATGTTCAATGTGAAGGAAGTTTGTTAGCCCTTTGTCCTTGAACACCATTTCTCCTGCAGTCCAGGCAAGGATACCTGCTCCAATATAAGCAATCCAAGAAAATCTGTTCATGGCTTTTACAATGAACTTAGATCCAAAGATCATAATCGGAATACTGATAAGAACACCAAGTGCAATCATGCCAATGTGTCCGTCTGCTGCACCTGCTACCGCAACAACATTATCCAGGCTCATTACCGCATCTGCCATGATAATCGTACCAATCGCTGCCATAATACCATTT
The DNA here is from genome assembly GCF_004799755.1 of Bacillus timonensis. Lineage (GTDB taxonomy): Bacteria > Bacillota > Bacilli > Bacillales > Bacillaceae_L > Ferdinandcohnia > Ferdinandcohnia timonensis_A. The sequence goes on from NZ_SLUB01000009.1 coordinate 125,239, forward strand.
GAAGACTTCACATGTGCTTCTCCCTCTTCTTCAACCAATACCTTGTAGGCGATGAATAGAAGCAGTACTCCACCGATCACATTCACAAATGGAATTTTTAATAAGTAAACAATGATGGCTGCAAATAAAATACGTAAAATAACAGCCCCTGCTGTTCCCCAAAAGATTGCTTTATTTTGCTGATCTTTCGGAAGGTTTCTAGTTGCCATTGCAATAACAACAGCGTTGTCTCCAGATAAAATAATATCAATTGCAATGATTTTCAATAAAGCGATTGCCGCTCCAGAAGAGATAGCTAGTCCAAGAATCATTAGCATATCCATAGGGAAATTCCCCCTCAATTAATATAGTAAAATAGTTCATTTTTCATTCCATAATCTAGCATACTCCTATTTTTTGTTACTTTCAATAATTGAGCTACGAATCTTGCTTACAAAACCGCCACAATTATCCAACATGTTATTTTTAATAATCGCGCATACTATTTCAATATAATCACCTTGACATAACACCATTTGGTTTCATATAATCAAAATGCGAAACCAAATGGTTTTATTTTAATTTTAAAAGGAGAATGATTTATGACAACTGTACCTGATATAAAACAAACCGTATTAATTGAAGCACCTATTCAAAAAGTATGGGATCTTGTGTCGACGGGCGAGGCAATCGGAACGTGGTTTATGCCAAATGATTTGGTTGCTGAGGAAGGACACGAGTTTCATATCCAATCTCCATTCGGACCTTCTCCTTGTAAGGTGTTAGAGGTAGACCCACCACATCGCCTTACCTTTTCTTGGGATACTGAAGGCTGGTTTGTAGAGTTCCTATTAAAAGAAATAGACGGCAAAACAGAATTCACTCTCATTCATGGTGGCTGGAAGGATTCCGAAGCAATCATCGGAAAAGCCAATCGAACTAATGCTGAAGTTCGTGAAACAATGAATGGCGGTTGGGCAGGTATCGTACAAAAGCTGCGTCAGGTGGCGACAAATTAGTGGCTGAATCCGCTCAAAAATATGATGTATTCCAAGCAATAGCTGACCCAACACGTCGAGAGGTACTACGCCTCCTCTCTAATAAGGAATTGCCTATTTCGGAAATCACCAGGCATTTTTCAATGAGCCGAACGGCTGTCGCAAAGCATCTTCACATTCTTTCAGAAGCAAATTTAGTAAGTGGTCAGAAAGTAGGAAGAGAAAAACGCTATCGCCTTCAGCCTGAATCTTTGTCGGAGCTACACGAATGGCTTTCCTATTTCGATCAATTCTGGAACAACAAACTATCAATGTTGAAGCATATCGCTGAGAATGGTTCAGACGGTGGGTTAAAAGTGGTGAAGTCGGTAGAGTCAGAGGCCGAGTAAGTTGGGGGAAGGGTTTTTGTGCTGGGTTCGGGACTCCACCTACTCTCGTGTGGAACTTTTTTTCGAGATGTGGTTGCGTTTTGGTGGGTTTGGTGCTCAAGCGTTGGTGAAGAGGATTTTGGTTGTGAATTGAGTTCAGTTTCCTCTTCATTGTCTTGATGAAAAGGACTTTGAGCAAGGTCTGAGCTTGATTTCCTTTTCATTGCCTTGATGAAGAGGATTTTGATGAAGGTCTGAGTTCGATTTCCTTTTCATTGCCTAGATGAAAAGGATTTTGATAAAGGTTTGAGTTCGGTTTCCTCTTCATTGCCTTGATGAAGAGGATTTTGGTTGTGAGTTGAGTACATTTTCCTCTTCAAAAATTTGATGAGGGGCTTTCCGCACAAGCTTCAGGTTCGGGTCTTCATACACCCGATGAAGTACCATTCGCACAAACTCAGCATGCGTTCGGTCCTTCATCACACCAATGAAAATCGGCCACACCAGCGGAAGTTCTCTCATACACCTCACCCTCTATCCCCAAAGCGACGCAAAAAGGTCTTCAGCTGATTTGAAGACCTTCTTCGATAATAGGCAATGAGATTTCTACGGTTGTTCCTTCGTTTTCGATACTGTCGATTGTCATTTGGCCGCCGTGTTCTTGAATGATGGTTTGGCAAATCATGAGGCCGAGTCCGGTTCCTTTTTCCTTGGTGGTAAAGAAGGCATTTCCAATCCTCGAAAGCTTGTCTGCCGGAATTCCAGAACCATTGTCGGTAATTCGAATCATCGCATCTCCACCTTTTGAATACAGTGAAATATCGATGAGCCCTCCATCTTCAATCGCTTCAATGCTATTTTTTAAGATGTTAATAAACACTTGTTTTAGCTTGTTCTCCTCACAATTAATGAACGCACCTTTAAGATCATGATAGGTGGTCTTAATCTGGATATTATGTAGAATTGCCTGGGTGTCTAATAGGAACACAACTTCATTTAGTATATTTGTGATTTTTTGCTTTCGTAATTGTAACTTTTTCGGCTTTGCAAGCAACAGCATTTCATCGACAATCGTATTAATTCGTTCAATTTCAGATACCATAATCTCAGAATAGGCGTTTGTTTTTTCAGCCTGCATAAGCTGGGCAAATCCTTTTAAGCTTGTGAGTGGGTTTCGAATTTCGTGGGCGATACCAGCTGCCATCTCTCCCACCAATGAAAGCTTATCCGTTTGTTGAATGAGTTCCTCACTCTTTTTTACCTCTGTTATGTCTCGGATGACGATATATTCACAGCTTTCTCCTTGAAACGTAATCGGCATCATTTTTATTTCCACATCGATTTCGCCAAGTGCAGGATGGTCAATTTTACCCTCGGTTATCTTCTTAAATTTATGTCCTTTTTCAACTTTCCTAGTTGATTTTTCAGGATTGTATTGAATAAAGTCATTCAGGGAATGCCCCATGACCGACTTCTCATCATCAGCGCCAATTAGATATTTCCCTGTATCATTGGTATAAATGATTTTCCCATCGCGTTTTAGAAGGATCGCATATGGCGCATTCTCCACCAAAAAGCGGAACTGTCGATTTTTTCGTGATTCATAAAATGATAATAGTGAAGCACCAAGTGTAATCAGTAACAGATACGGTTCCAAACGATTCAAAAATCCAATGTAAAAGACTTTACCCAAAATCAAAATCACACAACATAAAAAAACTGCAAAATTTAACGCTTTCCATCTTCTGACTCCCATTTATTCCCCAACCTTTTTCTCTATTTTTCCTAAAAAATGAAAAAAGCCAAACTTCAATAGAAGTTTGGCCATGACGAAGGCGTGTCCATAAGACATCCTCACATTTACCATCTTTATTTTAAAACAAAGCAAATTAAGCTGTTATCATTTTTAAAATCCCAGTCAATAAATATATCGATAACCTCACCTTGAAAAACTTGATCAAATTTTCCATCGCGGTGGAAGTAACCTTTTTCAAGTTCGTCTTTTGTAAAATGAAGCTGTTTGTCAAACCCTGCTTTGATTAACGCTTTTTCAATTGGAACTAAAATTCCTTCACGCTTCACAATAAAAATTTTCGGAGTAATTTGAAAACTGAATACATTATCCGGTGTTTTTTCGACAAGTTGACTAATCCGAGAGACTTCAGATTCAAGAAGTGAAAAATTGACTTCTTGATTTTTCTCCATCGGCTTTAATGGATCATTCAACACTGCAATAATGACACCTGTGTTATTCGGGAAGTTCCAATCATGAAAAAATCCCTTTATCTCCGTTTCAAGGGTGACCTGGTATACACCCTTTAATTCAGCTAGGATATTTTTAATCACAACATCCCTTGCATGATCTAATTGAATCCGCTGATTTTCCTGTAAAAGAACCTCTTCCATCGGAGAGACAAAACCACGTATATGCAGGACTAAGAATTGATCGGATGTTACCGCAGAACATGACTCGGGTCCCCTCCCAAATTTATTACGGAGAAGTTTGCTAGTGTAACTGCTTATGTATTTCAATTTTTCTTGTAAATTCATGTGATCCCCACCTTTAGGGAATTCACCACAATAACCAATGACTTCAAATTCATCAGCCTTCATTATTGTAGCATTATTTCCCTACCATTTCCATGTTTACCATTTAGTTTGGGCCATTTGGGTGGGAATTATGAAAACAACCTTATTTACAATAAAAAATTTTATAGTTTTCATCTTTTTCGTAATCCCAAATCATAAAAATATCATGAATTTCATTGTTGATGATTTTATTAAACCGATTTTTACTTGTATCGTATCTTTTTCGGATACTGTTTTCTCTTTCCTTAAGGATGTGCATTCCTTTTTCTATAAGGATTCTTTCAATTGGCAGTATATATCCTTCAGTTCGTATGATATAAATCGTATCACCAATCTTAGTTAAACTCTGTTCGTTTGGTTGATATTGATAAAATTCACTTTGCTTACTAATTTCTTTTCGAAGTAACATAAATTCAACTGAATTTTCCACTTCAATCGGCTTTTCTGCTTTCACAGTGGCAAGCAAGACCCCAGAGTTTTTTTGGAAATTCCAATCATGGTATAAGTTAGTGATTGATTTCCCGCATATTTCTCCCAACGTTTCCTGTATTGGGTCTAAAAGGTCTTCCATAATAGTTTTGCGAATTTTATCAGCAGTCGCAAAATCCTTATTTTTAACGAGTTCATATTCAATTTTCGTCATAAACTTTTTAATATGAATGACAATATATTGATCCGAAATCGATGTATAGCAAGTTTCCGGTCCTTTTCCAAATTTTGATTTTATTAGTTTACTCACATAGCTGCTAATATGCGTTAATTCTTCCTGTTTTGTAATGTTTCTCATCGACATGCGAACCCTAATCCTCCTAAAAACACAATAAAAAATGGCCTAACCTCTACACAAATAGAAGTTAGGCCATGGTTAGACTTATTCGTATTCTACCATTTACCACTCTTAAACAAATGTATTATTAAATTTTACTAGTTTAATTGATTCATAAAAAAACGTGATTAATGACTGCTAGACATTAATCTTGCTCATTATATCACGAAGTTACTTGAATAACAAACATATTGAATCATGCCGCGGTACCCAAGAATTTTGTTGAAATCACAGAGACTCCGATTTTTTTGCAGATGGTGACATAATGCATCATAGCAAGTAAAACGGCACCCATGTTCATGCCGACGATGATTCCTTCCATTTGCAGTGTTTGGAGTGAACCTAGAGCGAACATAATCGCAAAGGACACTACTGTTGACCATACATTATGGATGAATGCATCCTTCACTAGTCCTAGCCCAATTAAGAACGCCTGCATTGGAGTTAAGAAGAAATGGAATAAGAAATAGGGCCAAAGCATTTGCAAATAGACAGTTGCAGATGATGATTCAAAGAAAATATGGGTAAGCGGCTCTGCGAAATAATAAAAAATGACGCAGGCTGGAATGCCATATAGGAAGGTCATTCTCATTACCTGTTGGAGCAAGGATTGTAGCATCGACATGTCCCGCTTTGCATAAGCTTCTGACACCGTTGGAATTAACACAATGAGCAACGAATGGGCGATGAACGCCGGGAAAAAGCCAATTGTTAAGGCGACCCCTGTCATCAATCCAAAATGCTCAGTTGCCACATCGATAGACATTCCCGATTGTAGTAAAGCCGCCTTGATCAGAAATGGCTGTACCGCATGTGATATGGAATGGAATATACGCATCCCCGTTGTTGGTAAGGAAACAGACAGTAGGTTTCGGCGGACTGCTTTTCCACTTAAAGACGATGTTGGCACTTGACCTAACCTGCGAAAGTGAACGATATACTCAAAACCTAAATAGCCAAACACGATTAAATCACTTGCGACAATGGTACACAGCGCAATTAAAATGGACGTATGGATTTCAAATTCAAGCAATTGATAAATAAACACTAACAAAATTAATTGCACGGCCTTACGCAGGAAATTTGCAAAGGCAATGCGCCCCATTGATTGAATCCCCATAAAGTAGCCACGGGCAATCGATAAAAATGAAACAATCGGGATAAAGATGATGACTAACCATTTCACAAATGGATGGTAATCGTCGAATAAAGGTATGACTGGTAAAATTACAAATGCCAAGGACATAATAATCGCTGTAAATACCGTTGTTAATACGGTCGCATGCTTTAACATGCTACGGTGATACCTGTCCTCTTTTTCAGCAATAAATTTCGAAATCGACACAGGCAGCTCAAGACTAGCTAAAATGACCACTAAAAAAATAGATGGCAGGATTGTCATATATAATCCCATTCCATGCCCACCAAGTTCCTTTGCTAGAACGAGATTGATCAAAAATTCAACACACTCTCCAATAAATGCAGCAATAACTAATAACAATGTCCCTTTAAAAAATGTCTTCATCCTGTAGCCCCTTATTTATTTTTTTCAGTACTATATAAATATGAGACAAGTCCGCAGATTATTTGACCAAAAGAAAAATTTTACTCTACTTCTAAATAAAGTACCCTTCCCAACCCCTTCATTTCTCGTTTATAATCTGTATATGAACCATAGGGACGGTTCTATTGGTCCCTATTTATTTAAATTTTTTGAAAACAAGGGACCAGTGGAACCGTCCCCCTGGTCCCTAGAAAAAGGTGTTAAATAGATGAGTATATTGACAGTTTCTAATGTGAGCCATGGTTTTGGTGATCGTGCGATTTTTAATGATGTTTCGTTTCGTCTTTTGAAGGGGGAGCATATCGGGTTAATTGGGGCAAATGGTGAAGGTAAATCTACGTTTATGAATATCATCACCGGGAAGCTTGAGCCTGATGCAGGTAAGATTGAATGGTCAAAGAATGTACGGATTGGATATCTTGACCAACACACTGTCCTTCAAAAAGGCATGACGATTCGTGATGTGTTAAATAGTGCTTTCCAGTATTTATTCGATATGGAAGCAGAAATGAATGAGCTTTACGGAAAAATGGGTGACGCCACTCCTGAGGAGCTTGAAAAAATGCTTGAGGATGTCGGAATCATACAAGACACCCTGACAAACAATGATTTTTACGTCATCGATGCAAAGGTCGATGAGATTGCCCGTGGATTGGGCCTTGAGGATATCGGTCTTGAGCGTGATGTTCAGGATTTAAGTGGTGGTCAACGTACAAAGGTCTTACTTGCGAAGCTATTGCTTGAAAAGCCAGACATTCTATTACTGGATGAGCCGACTAACTATTTAGATGAACAGCATATTATCTGGTTAAGACGTTATCTCCAAGAATATGAAAATGCGTTTATCCTGATTTCACATGATATTCCATTTTTAAATAGCGTCATCAATCTGATCTACCACATGGAAAATCAGGAGCTTAATCGCTATGTTGGGGATTATGATAACTTCCAGAAGGTGTACGAAGTGAAGAAGCAACAGCTTGAGTCTGCATATAAAAAGCAGCAACAAGAAATTTCTGAACTTAAAGACTTTGTAGCCCGTAACAAGGCGCGTGTTTCCACTCGAAACATGGCAATGTCTCGCCAGAAGAAGCTTGATAAAATGGAAGTCATTGAGTTGGCAAAAGAAAAGCCAAAGCCAGAATTCAATTTTAGGATAGGCAAAACTTCAAGCAAACTTATTTTTGAAACGAAGGATCTTGTCATCGGGTATGATGAACCACTTTCAAAGCCGCTTAATATTCGCATGGAAAGAGGCCAAAAGATTGCATTGGTAGGAGCAAACGGAATCGGGAAAACGACGCTGCTTCGAAGCATTCTTGGCATGAACAAACCGCTTTCCGGAACAGTTGAGCTTGGAGAAAATCAAGAAATCGGCTATTTCGAACAAGAGATTAAAGAAGCAAACTATAATACATGTATTGAAGAAATTTGGAGTGAGTTCCCTTCCTTCAACCAATATGAAGTTCGTGCTGCACTTGCGAAATGTGGCCTTACAACAAAGCATATTGAGAGCAAGGTTGAAGTCCTAAGTGGTGGCGAAAAGGCGAAGGTACGTCTTTGTAAACTAATCAATAAAGACACAAATATCCTCCTTCTTGACGAGCCAACAAACCATCTTGATGTCGACGCGAAGGATGAACTAAAACGAGCTCTAAAAGAATATAAAGGAACCATCCTCCTTATCTGCCATGAGCCAGAATTTTATCAAGATGTCGTCACAGATGTGTGGAATGTTGAATCCTGGACAACAAAAGTATTCTAATCAAAGAAACGCAAAGCACCTAATCAGGTGGTTTGCGTTTTTTCATACAATTCCTCGTCCACGTTATCCAGTAGGAAATTGGTCAGGTCGGTCCCGACAAAATGCAATCGGTGCAATGGTCGAGTCATGGAAACGTATAGAAGTTTGATGTCAATTTCATTGTTGTAAAATTTCTCCTCATTTGAATAGACGATCACCGCGTCAAATTCTAACCCCTTCGACAAATGAGAACTCACGACCACGACTTCTTCCTTTTTAATCTCTTCATTTTCTTTCAAAAACTGAACTGGAAGGTCACTATACTTTTTAAACGTTTTCGCTAGCTTTTGACACTCTTTATTGGTCTTTCCGATGATCGCCACTGTTTTCATATTTTCATCGTAAAGTTTTTTTATAATCCCTGTGAGTGCCTTCACGGTTTCTTTTTCCACTCCGTTCATCTGATGAAAAGCAGGCTTCTCACCATGTCGAACAACCGGCTCGACCATTGGTAAATCTAGCTCCAGCAGTTCAAGTAACTGATTTGCTGTATTCATAATTTCAATGGTGGTCCGATAGCTTTTTTGTAAGGTTTTAAAGGTCGCTCGAGGAAAGATTTCATCAAGAACCGGCTGCCAATTGTTGATCCCCCGATAAGAATGGATTCCTTGGGCCAAATCGCCCACTATCGTGAACATATCCGTTTCGAGAGCTGTTTTTAAGGCCACTAACTGAAAATAACTATAATCCTGCGCCTCATCAATGACGACATTGCGGGCCTTTAATTCCTTCTTCACGCCGTACAATTTTGCCTTCAAATAAAGAAGCCCAGCTAAATCCTCGAGCTCATATTGCTTCGATTTCTGGAGCTGTTTTTGATAATCCATAAAAAATTGAATTTGCTCGTCTGTCAGGAACCCGGAAGCATAAGTAGGAAAAAGTTCCGACACAAATCTTTGAAAATAATAGAAGACATCATGATGTGGTAGTTTTTTTATATAGGTATTCACTGCGGTACGAGACTGCTTCGTGATTTCTTCGATGAGCTCAGCCTTTTTATCGAGCGCTTTCGTCACATAACGACGACGTTTTTCCGAATCAATTTTTGTTTTAAACAAGACGTTATCCAGCTTATCATCATAAAACTTCGTAACCTTATGAAGCATATTCTTTTTTTGAAGCCGCACTGTATTTTGAAGCACCTTTTTTACCTTATCAATTCGTTTATAATAAGGAAGATAGCGATATTCATAGGTCATCAAATGGTGAATATCCCTCGCTTTGTAGAGGCGAAACTTTGAAACAAAGAAATCTTCCTGCGGCAGCAAGGAGCTTAAAATATCCTCCACAAAATGTTCAAGCATATCTCGGTACTCGAGTGAGCCTTTGAATGCGGAAATCCACTTCATCATGTCAGGATTTATAAATTCTTTATGGATAAAACCAAGTAGTTTATCATCTGGCTTTGTGAGCTTAATCGGCTTTCCAATGCACTTTTTCACATAGTCCACATAGGTTGTCTGTTGAATTTGATCCACACCGAGTTCTGGCAGAACCTCTGAAATATAATCGATGAAAAGTCGGTTTGGTGCAAGAATCATGAGTTGATCTGGTGAAAAATATTCAGCGTAGGTATAAATAAAATACGAGATTCGATGTAAGGCAATTGTTGTTTTCCCACTTCCCGCTGCTCCCTGAACAATGATCGGCTTGTTCAGATCGGCACGGATGATGTTGTTTTGCTCTTCTTGAATGGTTGACACAATATCGGTTAAACGATTGCTTGCACTTTCAGATAATGACTTTTGAAGAAGTTCATCAGTCGTTGTTAAATCAACATCCCGAATTTCCTCGAGCTCACCCTCTTCAATGATGAGCTGACGCTTTAAGGATAAATACCCCTTATACTCCTCACCCTCTGCTTCATACGAGACTTTCCCAAGGCGCCCATCATAATAAATATTCGCAACCGGTGAGCGCCAGTCTACAATAATCGGAAGCTGGGTTTCCTTATCAAAAAGAGAAACCTTTCCAAAATAAAGAATCTCCTCATTTTCCGTGTCATCTCTTTTAAAATTAATCCGGGCAAAATAAGGCTTGTTCCTATTCCTCTTCAGGTTTCGCACTTCTTCATTGGTCCTTCTTAGCAAGGTTGAATTCGTTAACATATTTAAATAGCTCAAACTGCTATCTTTAAAATCAACACCATCAAGGGCACCCTTCAAGTTTTCGCGAAAGCTTTCCTCAGTTGATTCTGAAGCCTGAATAACAATATCCATATACTTTTTCGTAAAATCTAACCGCTCTACCTCTACCTCAAAGTCCTGGTGCTTCTCATCCGACATCCAACCACCTCCGTTAACGTACAAAAAAAACCATGAATTAGCCACTAACCCACAGTAAAAAACAAAGTATTCCGAACAAAGACGTATTTTTGATTATAGTATACGCGAAAACCGAAGGCAACCTATTTTTCCATTAAAAGAATACAATTTTTAGCGCTTTCATCTTACGTACCATCCAAAAGTAGTGTATAATTTTAGTAAGTTCACAAATTATCCACAAATCGCGGATACATATAGATTGGAAAAATCAATAAAGGGGGAATAGGACATGATTCGTGCAGGGGTAGCCGCATTCTTAAGTGTTTTTCTGTTGCTCTTTGAAGGCTTTATTGTCATCAAATTAAAAGGATATACTGGCATTTATTTTGGAGATATCCACCTGTTAGTTAGCGTGCTTGCAATGAATTTCTTTTTTGCCTTCTCCATTTTAACACATATCAAAATCTGGATTGAAAACAAAGGCATGAAGGAAACAGAGACCGGAGTAAAATAAAGCAGAGCGTAAAAACAGGACCTAGTTGATCCTGTTTTTTTGTTTCTGAAAAATAAGCCAGCTCCGGTTGAGCTGACTTATTGGGTAATTGGCAAAAGTATTTCTACCGTCGTTCCTTTTCCTTCTTTACTTTCGATGTCAATTTTTCCATGATGGTCTTCAATGATTTTTCTAGACACCATCAGGCCAAGCCCAGTTCCATAATCTTTTGTTGTAAAAAATGGTTGAAACAGCTTTTCCAGTATGTCACTAGGAATTCCACAGCCATCATCGCAAATCTTAATGGACACTTTATTCTCATCAACTTGACTACCTTTAATCGAAAGTTTCCCGCCCTCTGGCATCGACTCAAACCCATTTTTAATGAGATTTAAGAATACCTGTTTCATTTGTTTCTCATCGCATTCAACGAGCGGAAATGACTCATCCATCTTCAGATCAACCTCAATATTTTTCCCTTGTTCAGATTGCTCAATGATTGAAATGACATATCCAAGATGTTCCTTCAAATTACAAGGCGCCACATTGATTTGTCTCGGCTTTCCAATCACAAGTAAATCAGTCAAGATGGAATCAATTCGGTCGATTTCTTGCTCCATTATCGAATACTGCAGATCATCCTCTTTATGCTTTTCCCGTTGAAGCTGCGTGAACCCTTTTAACGATGCCAACGGATTCCGAATTTCATGTCCAATCGTCGTTGCCATCTGCCCTACAAACGCAAGCTTCTCCTTATCTCGAAGTTCCTCGTGTGTTTCTGTTAAGGCCTTTGTATATGAGTTAAAACGAGTTAAAAGGATATAGGCAATAAGTGCAAATACACAAATGAGCACGATTGGAACTAACATTATAATACCATTTCCTAATAAAAGACCAATAAAACTATATTTCAAGATAATCGCGATTGTAACTGTCAAAAAGAACTTGTTATTTATAAAGATTGGTGCGAATAACAAAAGAGCAATTTCAGCTACATTGCCATTTTGATAGTATTCAGGCGATGTTCCCATGAAGGTAATAACATCATCAAAGGTTGTTACCACATAATATGTCACGACATACATGTATTTTATGATATAAGGTTTTTCCACTGTCTCTTATACACATCT
>NZ_SLUB01000086.1 GCF_004799755.1 Bacillus timonensis
CTTTTAACAAGAAGTGGATAAAATAAATTTTTTTATAAAAAGATATGGTTATATATTTTATACAAAGGTAAGGAAATGATATGAAAAAAACAGTTGTTTTAGTAATGTTAATAACCATTTTTTCCAAACTGTTTGGATTTGCTAGGGATATGACTTTGGCATATTTTTATGGTACATCAAATGTAAGTGATGCTTATCTAATTTCATTAACAATACCAGAGCTAATCTTTGCAAGTATAGCTTCAGGCATAGCTACTGGATATATACCAATATTTAGTAAAGTGAAAAAAGAATTTGGTGAAAAAGAAGGAATAAGATTTACCAATAATCTAATTAATTTACTTCTTGTACTATGTACTATAATTGTTTTAATTGCTCTTGTCTTTGCTGAGCCAATTGTAAGAATATTCGCTTCAGGATTTAAGGGGGAGACTCTGACCCTTACTGTTAAATTTGCTCAAGTAAGTATTTTTGCTATCTATATGACCGGCCTTATTCATATTTTCAGTGGCTATTTACAGTTAAAAGGTAATTATGTTGTCCCCGCTCTTGTTGCATTTCCGATGAATATTTTGTTAGTAGTATCAATTTTTTTAAGTAATCAATTTAATATTTTTATTTTAGCTATTGGGACATTAATAGCAACCTTATCACAATTATTTTTGTTAATACCTTCTCTTCGAAAAAATGGATATCGCTTCAGGTTTGAACTTGATTTAAAGGACCAATATATAAAAAAAATGGCGTTACTAGCAATGCCTGTTATTATCGGTGTTTCGATGAATTCTATAAATGTATTGATCGACCGGACATTAGCATCACAAATAACAGAAGGGGGAATTGCAGCTCTAAACTTCGCGACTCGCTTAAACGGATTTGTTCAAGGTATTTTTGTCGTGTCCATTTCTACAGTAATGTACCCTCTGATCTCTAAAATGGCATTGGAAAAAAATGTTGATGGTTTTAAAAAAATGTTAGGTCAATCAATTGTTGGAATAGGCTTCTTAGTTATTCCAATAACAATTGTTTTTTTAATCTTTACAGAGCAAATAATTGGCTTGTTACTAGGAAGAGGTGCATTTGATTCGGATGCGGTCAATCTCACATCAACTGCACTGTTCTTTTATTCTTTAGGGATGCTTGGACTAGGATTAAACCAAATTCTTTCAAAATCCTTTTACTCATTAGAAGACTCAAAAACACCCATGATTAATGCTGGAATTGCGGTTGTGATCAACATCGTATTAAATGTTATCTTATCTAGATATATGGGTATTGGTGGACTTGCGTTGGCAACAAGTATTGCTACAACTACCTCAGCGTTACTATTGTTTATAAGTTTACGAAGGAAAATTGGATCATATGGTCTAAAACGGATCATTATTTCACTAATTAAAATTTTATTTGCCTCCGCATTTATGGGTGCTCTTTCTTGGTATATAAATAAAGCATTAAACTCTTCTATTCATGAAGCTCTTTCATTAATAATCTCTTTGGCTTTCGGTGCAATTTTATATTTAGTTATAATGTTTTTTATGAAAGTAGAGGATATTGAAGTATTGGTAGCTAGAGTAAAACAAAAGATTAAGTTGAAAATAAAAGCATAAAGTTAATTTAAGACTAGCAATTCCCATAAATAATTAGATTGTTTCCTCCATACACTAAATTATAATGTTGAATTACCTGGAGGATGAAAATGGACTTATTTACTCGCTGGGAAGTTAAACAAGAAGAATCAGAAACGGTTGTTGTTCTCTATCTTGACCCTCTTTCGACGGAATTTGCAATGGAGCTTAACCAAAAGCAACCGGAGGGTCCAATAGATTTTCAAGAAAAAGTGAAAAGTTTTATTGGAAGGAATATTCCTGTCATACGAAAAGCAACTGTTAAAATCATGGCTGGCTCAATGCTTGTTGCAACCTTTACGAGTTTGTCGATTGCGGAAAAGACATATGCACATGAAGTTGATTTTAATATGTCCTACCAATACTTTGGCGGAAAGACTGCATTTCAGAAACAGATTGAGCAAACCCAAGGGAATATAAGTACTACTTCTCCAAGTTATTTTGATTTAAATTCAGACGGTTCTTTACAGTTTACCTATCTCTTGGACCAAAACTTTATTAATGAAATGCACCGACAAGGAGTTAGGGTTGTTCCTTTTGTAAGCAATCATTGGGATCGTGACAAGGGAAGAGCAGCACTTGCTAATCGTGAACAGTTGGCTACAGAAATTGCAGCTGCGGTAGAGAAATATAATTTAGACGGTGTAAACGTAGATATTGAGAATGTATCAGATGTTGATCGTAATAATTACACTGATTTCGTTCGCTTATTGCGCGAAAAAATTCCGAAGGAGAAGGAAGTGTCAGTTGCAGTTGCAGCAAATCCGAATGGGTGGACGAAGGGCTGGCACGGTTCCTACGATTATCAAAAATTAGCTCAGTATAGCGATTATCTCATGATTATGGCCTATGATGAGAGCTATCAAAATGGCCCAGAGGGTCCAGTTGCAAGCTTTCCATGGGTAAAGCGGTCAATTGAATATGCATTAAACCAAGGTGTTCCAAATGAAAAAATCGTACTTGGTATTCCTTTCTTTGGACGTTATTGGAAAGAAGGAGCAGCAAGTGGTGGAATTGGAATCCCAAAGATTAAAGTGGATGAAATGATTAGTAAATATGAATCGACCGTAATATACGATGAGGCTGCCAAATCACCTAAAGCAATAATTAAAATCAAGGAGGGGGATCCTACCACTGTTGTAAATGGAAAATTGATGACCCCTGGTACCTATCATATTTGGTTTGAAAATGATGCATCCATTCAGGCGAAGGTTGGTCTTATACATGAGTTTGGATTAAAAGGGACAGGTAGTTGGAGCTTAGGTCAGGAAAACCCTGTTATGTGGAATAGCTATGGCGCTTGGCTTAAAGGACATGGTGCAGCCCCTGAGCCTTATACTCCTCCACCGAAGCCAAGTGCGACAACAACGGTATATACTGTTGTCTCAGGCGACACACTTTCTGCGATTGCGAGGCGCTATAATACAACTGTAGATTCAATCAAAGCTCTAAATAATTTAACTTCAGACATGATATTTGTTGGTCAAAAATTAAATGTTCCAACCCTTCAAACAGTTGTAAGCACTCCATCCCCGGTTACTCCTTTACCATCCACATCCGTTTCGAAAAAAGGATGGGTTAAAGAAGGAACATCTTGGTATTTTTACAACATTTATGGCCAACTAGATAAGGGATGGATCAGGGACGGAGGAAAATGGTATTATTTAGACCCGTCTACAGGGCGAATGAAGACAGGTTGGTTATATGAAAGAGGCACATGGTATTATCTTAATCCAAGTGGTGCGATGCAAACAGGGTGGGTCAAAGTTAGCAATAAATGGTATTTCATGAATAGTAGTGGAGCCATGAAAACAGGCTGGTTATGGGATAATAATAAGTGGTACTTTTTAGATAATAGCGGAGCCATGAAGACAGGATGGTTAAAAGAAAGTAATAGTTGGTATTATTTAGCTTCAAGTGGTGCAATGCAAACGGGATGGAGAGTAATCGGAAACAAGTGGTATTATTTTTACGGTAGTGGAAAAATGGCTGCCAATACTACAATAGGTGGCTACCGATTAGGCAGTGACGGTGCATGGATTAGATGATAAGAAGAGTTCTCGAAGGTAAATCCTTTTGGGGGCTCTTTTTTATTTTTACTAACTTTGGTAAATGGTATTATTACGACAGTAACGGATATTGGAAGATAGGTTAACTTCTAATAAGAAGAAAATGGTAATACGTAGATTAAAGTGAAACTATGAGAATGGGGTAGGGTACTAATTGGTGGCAAATGGAATTGTTTCCGTTTATTTGGGCAAAATAATCCAATGTAAGTAAAATGAAAGGTCAGGTGTTCAAAACACCTGACCCTTCGAATGAAAAAGTTATTTTACCCATGAACCATCAGCAGCTAGCTTATATCCGCCAACTGTTGTGTTTGCTGCCATTTTACCGTTACTAAAGAAGAAATACCATTTATTGTTAACTAGCTTCCAGCCAGTTTTCATAGCACCGTTAGCTTCTAAATAGAACCAAGTAGCTCCATCTTTTACCCAACCAGTTTTCATTGCGCCACCAGCATTTAAATAATACCAAGTAGCTCCATCTTTTACCCAACCAGTTTTCATAACACCGCTAGCATCTAAATAGTACCAAGTAGCACCTTCTTTAACCCAACCAGTACTCATCGCACCATTTGCATTTAGATAATACCAAGTAGCTCCATCCTTTAGCCAGCCAGTTTTCATAGCGCCGCTAGCATTTAAATAATACCAAGTAGCACCACTTTTAACCCAACCAGTTTGATATAATCCTTTGTTATCTAAGAAATACCATGTACCATTGTCGTTAACCCAACCAGTACTCATTGCACCAGATTGTGGATTTAAATAATACCAAGTAGCTCCATCTTTAACCCAACCAGTTTTCATGGCACCGTTTGTATTTAATAGGTACCATTTACCTGATAGAAATTGCCAACCAGTTTGCATAACACCACTATTATTTAAGTAGTACCAGGTGTTATTGTCGTTAACCCAACCAGTTTTTTTCTTACCATCTTGGTCTGCATAAATCCATTGACCGTTTTGATTTACCCAGTTATATGGGTTGTTAATTTCATAAGTGTCTTCAACAGGATAAGTATCATCAGTCGGATATGTATCGTCGACAGGATAAGTGTCATCAGTTGGATAAGTATCGTCAACAGGATATGTATCATCTGCAGGATAAGAATCACCTGTTGGATTAGTGTTTGCTGCTAAGAGAGCAGCATCATCTTCCGCTGCAAAAGTTGTGACTGGTAGTAAAAAAGTCACGATAAGCGAGAAGATTACTAAAAAGTTAATAAAACTGTACTTCTTCATATAATAGCCTCTCCTTTTATATTATTACAGAAATGGTAGTATATAACCAAGTTTCTGAATTTACTTTACTATCATACTATAAAAATAGTACTTTTGGTATATAAAAATTGGATAATTTAGTTAAAATGCCGAAATTTGTATTTAATTGTTGAAATAAACCATTTACAATGGGAATATAGCAGTAGTTTTTGTGATTTTTTGGAGGGTCCGTTATGAAGTGGTTTGTATTTGTATTTATTGCAATAATTTTTGTTGTTTCACCCTATACAACTGGACTATATACAAATAGTAGTTTTTATAGTCTTAGTCTATTGATTTTTATTTTATACCTTTTATTCATTATAAGGGAGTTATATAAAAAGGAGATTTATTTATTTAAAAAGGTAAGTATAATCCTTTTACTACCATTGTGCTATATTATTTCATTTCCTTTTGCTGAAAATCCAAAGGGAGCATGGGATTCATTGATACAATGGGTTACTTACATATCGTTTTTTTTACTTATCTATTGGGTTTCTCTAGATCGAAATATTAAAAAGTGGATTCCAATAACATTTCAATTAACAGGAATTTGGATTTCCATATATTCATTGTTAGTTTATTTAAACATTGCAGAACTCCCTGGTGCTATTATTGCAGGAAGACTAGGCAGTATTTTTAAGTATCCAAATACTTTTGGAATGGCTATGATTATGTTTTACTTTTTTGCGCTTTTAATGTTGATTCGAAGAGAAACAACGCGTATCCAGGTAATTATGTATTCACTTCCATTAGTGTCTTACCTTGTTTGTTTTATTTTGGCATACTCTAGAGGCATGATCCTCGTATTTCCGATTGTATGGTTAATAGGATTATTTCTCCTTAAAGCAAAAAAACAGATAGATTATTGCCTATACTCATTGATAAGTATTGCTTTTTCTTTACTAACATATATTGTTTTGGTGAGAAGCTTTTCCAGTGTATTAAAACTAATAGTGCTTATTGTTGTATGTATTGCTTTTTTTGGATGTGTTTTATTTATAAGGCTATTATTGGAAAAGTGGGAAAGTCATACGAAGTGGATGGAGGAAAAGGGTATTTTTCGAATGTTAATTCCCTCCATCGTTTTAATGATTTTTATACTTGGAATCTTAGATATAACGCATCAAGGGATTGCATTTCAACAATTGCCTATTCGTTTGCAAGAACGTATTGAAAGTATTGATATAACTTCCGGTACAGCGAAGGAAAGATTAATATTTAATGAAGATGCGTTAAAGATAAGTAAGGAGTCTCCATTAATTGGGTTAGGTGGTGAAGCCTTTCGAGTCATATTTAAGAAATATCAGGAATTACCCTATAGATCTAATAAAATCCATAATGGATTTTTTGAATGGTTGGTGGATACAGGCTGGATTGGTTTTTCAATTTTAATAGGTGTAATAATCTATTTTTATTTAAGAATATTAAAATTGTATTTTAAAGAAGAAAATGAAACACAACTAGCCGTTTTCCTTTCAACCTTAGTTATATTTATTCATAGTTTTATCGATTTTAATTTTTCCTATGGAACTGTTTGGTTCTTCGTTTTTTGGCTTTTTATTTTGGGTATAAACAGAAATTCAGACACAAATTTAAGCCATCAGAAGAAAAAGAAAAGCCAAAAAACAGATATCAAACCAGAGAAAGATTATTTTTCAATTTCTGTATATAGTATCTTTTCGGCGGTTGTTGTTATATGTTTTATTTTTTCATACCGCTTTATGGAAGCTGATAAAATTGTGAAAAATGTAAAATCTTCAATGAATCCAGCAATTTTAGAACAAGAGATGGAACGTGCAGTAACATTAGATCCTACTAATATTGAGTATTGGATGAAATTAAGTGACATTTATGTCAAAGGACATCAGCAGAACTCCGCAACTAAAGAAAAAGTTGAGAAGGTCATTAAGAAAATGATAAATCTAGAGCCAAATAATTCTGAGGTTTTTCGAAATGCCGGGATTCTCTCTGAAAAAATTGGTAATTTAGAGGCCGCGGTTTATTATTACGATGAGGGATTAAAACTAGATCGTTATAACACTGGTTTATATACGTCCAGCATTAGGTCGAAAAATCATTTAGTAAATCAAATGATACATGAAAAAAATAGTAATACTGAGGTTGAACCCCTTTTACAAAGTGCAATCGATGATTACAAGGATAATATATATTGGTATGAATATTTCTTAAGTCAACCAATAAAGGATCTGGATGCCTTTAATGGAAGAGATTTTAAAGTAAGTTATTTAACACATTATAATGCTGCACTTGCATACTTCCATTTAGAACAATATGAACAGGTTTTGAACATATCTGAACAGGTAGTGAACGAAAAGAATCATGATTTAATGGCTCTCGCCATTCTTTCACTAGAAAGTATGGGTGAAAATGAAAAGGCCAATGAAATGATAACGGAAAACCAAAAGAAATACGATAATTTTACAGAATCACTTGAGGCGTTACGAAAAACCTATCAACCTAAATTTTAGCAATACAAAAACCAGCGTTTTAAGGCTGGTTTTTTATTTTGGTCTAAACCTAAATGTGCCACAGATTCTTAATCTAGTTTACGCCTAAGTACTCTTCTAACGTCAAGCCACTTTGGTGAATTTTAGGAGCTAACTCAGTACCAACGTATCTGTAGTGCCATGGTTCAAATATGTAGCCAGTAATATGCTCTTTCCCTTTAAGATATCGTAAAATAAAACCGTAATGATGGGCATTATTAGCAAGCCATTTGGCTTCTGCTGTATTAGCAAACTCATCCTCAGCCCACAGTCCCTTGTTCTTTCCGCCGATATCAAATGCTAGACCGGTTTGGTGTTCACTATTCCCTGGTCTTGCTGAGAACGTATCCGCTTCAGCTTGTCCATTGCGAGCAACATAGCGATTGTAGAGTGAACCCTGATAAGAATACGAACGATAGGTACTAAAAGCTTCTAAGACAATTCCATCCTTTGCTGCTGCCCTTTTCATCGTTTCAAAAGCAGCACGGGCTGTACTATTTTCACCAGGTGAATAAGTAGAAGGTAAACTATGAGTCTTATTAACTAGTAAAACGCCGTTTACATAATAAGGTTGAACCCATACACCATAATTATTGACATAGTATCCATCAATTGTAGTGTTCGTAGCTAGAGCTCCACTACCCAAGGAATAATACCATTCCGATTGAACCTGATACCAACCTGTTGCCATTTTACCAGACGGTTGGAGGTAGTACCATTTCTGGTCCAGCTTGAGCCAACCCGTTTGCATGGCTCCATTACCTTTGAGGTAATACCAGTTATTTGCGGATTTTATCCAGCCGGTTTTCATTGCCCCATTTTTGTCAAGAAAATACCAGGAATTTTGATCCTTCACCCAACCAGTAAGCATTGCCCCATTTTTGTCTAGGAAGTACCATTGGTTTTTGTCATAAATCCACCCGGTTTTCATTACGCCGTTGGAATCAAGAAAATACCACTTATTATGATTACGTAGCCATCCGGTCACATAAGCGCCATCATTTGAATAATACCAATTCTGATTAACAAGCACCCACCCGTCTTTGTTTTGAGTAATAGAAGGGGATGATTCATTACTATTTCCTAACACTTGTGCAGGGAATATAAGAATAAAAAGAAAGAAACTACATATAAACAGCTTATTTTTCATTTTCTTTGCTCCATTCAATTTCTCTTGATGTTTAATAGATTATTAGTAGATAGTTTGAAAATAAAAGGTTGATTGCTAGAAATATAGCAATCAACCTAAACTAGACTTATTGAATCCAAACGCCACTTGGCCCAAATTTGTATCCATTTACAACAGTGTTAGCTGCCATTTTACCTGAATCGTATAGGTAATACCAATTACCTCGATCTAGGAGCCAGCCAGTTTTCATCGTACCACTCGTATTTAAGTAGTACCAATCACCATTGTCCTTCACCCAACCAGTAAGCATTGCGCCACTATTGTTGAAGTAGTACCAGCTGCCAGCCTGAACCCAACCAGTTTGCATAGCTCCACCTTTGTTGAAATAGTACCAAGTGTTGCCACTTTGCAACCAACCAGTTTTCATTGTTCCACTAGGATTGAAGTAGTACCAAGAACCAGCATCTTGTACCCAACCAGTAGCCATAGCGCCACTGTTGTTGAAGTAATACCAAGTGCCACCATTAAGAATGAATCCAGTAGCCATAGCCCCACTATTGTTAAAGAAGTACCAAGAGTTACCGTCCTTCATCCATCCAGTTTTCATTACGCCGCTTGGGTTAAAGTAGTACCAAGTACCACCATCATTTACCCAACCAGTAGCCATAGCGCCACTGTTGTTGAAGTAGTACCAGGCGCCACCATCACGAACGAATCCAGTAGCCATAGCCCCACTCTTATTAAAGAAGTACCAAGAGTTACCGTCCTTCATCCATCCAGTTTTCATAGCACCGCTAGGATTGAAATAGTACCAAGTACCACCATCATTTACCCAACCTGTTTGCATATGTCCACTCTTGTTGAAGTAATACCAAGTGCCACCATCACGCGCCCAGCCAGTAGCCATAGCCCCATTATTTTGTAGTAGATACCACTTGTTACCTTGAGCAAACCAACCAGTCTTCATTGCACCATCCGGATTGAAATAATACCAAGTACCGTTGTCATTCACCCAACCTGTTTGCATGACACCTGATTTATTGAAATAGTATGTTGCGCCGGCCTTTACTAAGCCAGTTTGCATAGCGCCAGCACCATTAAAGAAGTACCACTTACCACCTTGTTGGAACCAACCAGTTTGGTATATGCCATTTTCATGTAAATAGTACCAAGTACCATCTTGCTGAACCCATCCGTCACTTAAGATACCTGAGTTCACATCGAAGAAGTACCATCTGTTATTTGCTTTTAACCAACCTGTATGCATTGAACCGTCAGCATTAAAATAGTAGCCTTTGCCACTGATTGTTTGCCAACCTTTTTTCATTGCCCCAGTTTTTAAATCGAAGTAGTAGCGTTTGCTACCATCTTGAAGCCAGCCAGTGTGCTTAGTCGCTTTATGATTGTAATAATACCAATTTCCAGCATCCTGCTCCCAGCCATTTACCTTAAATGTAACTGAAACAAGAGATTCATTGCCACTAGCATCAGCGACAATTCCTTTGTAGGTATAGTAGCCATATTCAACAACTGCATCTCTAACTTCCTGTACTGTTACAAAATAAGGGTTTGGATCTACAAATTCTTCCGGTAAATTATCAAAGCTTAGCATTGAAGCATCAAGAGTTGCCTTACCATTTACAAATTGCAGATCTGTTGCATCCTTGTATAAATACGAATTCTGTGAAAAAACAGATGCTGTTTTGGCAGTAGTTGATTCTAATGAAACACCAGAAATTTGAACATCACCAGGAAGCTTAGTCAAATTAAGTGTAAAGTTGTTATTTGCACCTGTTGCAACAATATTACCTTTGTTTGTTAATAGTTCTAGTTTTGAAACAGCAACGTTTTTTGAACCAGCTAAATCTACATTCTTAGTGGAAACAATTGAAAGTGTCAGTACCTCGCTGTTTCCATTTGTAAAATTAACTGTTGCTTTTCCTGTTACCTTATTGTTCAGTGGATAAAGTAGCTGACGAAGATTTACAATAGAAACGCCGTCTTTTCCATTGTCATAGCTTCCTAGTACGTCAGAAAGAACATACTCAGCTTTGCCATTAACAACGGTAAGCTCTTGATCCCAAAGTATGTAATCTAGACCTGCAAAATCAAATGATACTGATTTCACACCATTCGGAGTGCTAATTGAAATTTTTTCAAGCTTATCTGTTTCTTGAATTCCGTGTTGCTTGACAAAATTATCAATATTGAATACATACTGATTGTTACTATTAGTCAATGAATATTCTTGACCGCTGATTGTTGCCGTAACCTTATAGGTTGAAGCAGCATTGCCAACCTGTGGTGATAGTAGTGTTAGCAGTAGAACAAAAGCCACACTAAAAAAAGATAATTTCTTAATCACCCTATCCCTCCTATCTGTTTTTTTATATACCTAGTAAATTACTAGATGAATATGGAATTCATTCTTATATTCTACAAAAAAAGACAGGATTTTACAACTAATTATTGGGTATTTTTAGAAGTGAAATAGGATATTTGGAC
>NZ_SLUB01000087.1 GCF_004799755.1 Bacillus timonensis
CTGGAATGTTGTGTGGTAACTTCATTTTACTAAAAAGGATGATTTTTTTGTGCGTTTTTTTAAAAAATTTTGGTGTAAAGACTACTGAATCTTGTAACCTTGTTGATTGGAGCGGAAGGTACGAGACTCCTGCGGGCAAAGCGTGGCCAGGGGAGACCCCGCAGGAGCTTGCGACGAGGAGGCTCCGGGACCGCCCGCGGAAAGCGAGTACCTGCAGCGGAAATCAACAACCTAGTTTTAGTTGACCCAATAAATATAAAAAATGAGGGGCTGTCCTCAAAAGTCACTTTTCAATGACTTTTTGGACAGCCCCGTTTTTATATTTTAACTTTATCCTTTAACTGCCTTCACCAACCGAGAAAATTGGCTAGAGGCCGATCTATCATAAAAAAAATGACAAGCGCTTTGCACTTGTCGATTATGAAAACTTCGCATCAATATTCCGTAAATGTTCAAGGTCTTTTTCCTTCACCAGCAGGCTTACGACCACAAAACTAATAAGCGAGAAAAACACAGGCAAAACAACGGAATGCATACCAAAGGGCTCTGGATTCGTGGTATGGATCAGGATATAGCTACCTACTCCAACGATGATTGAGGAGATGGCTCCATACTTATTCCCCCTTCGCCAATATAAGCCTAGTACAACCGGCCAAATAAAGGCAGCCTCAAGCCCGCCGAACGCAAACAGATTTAACCAAATCAATAAGTCAGGGGGATTGATGGATAGAAAAAACACCAAAATACCCACGAGCCCTGTAACACTCATACTTATTCTTTTTACAGCTTGATCTGTTGCATCAGGCTTTATGTAATTTAAATACACATCCTTCACAATGGAAGAGCCTACAATTAATAATAACGAGTTAACAGTAGACATGATCGCCGCCATTGGTGCGGAAAGAACAATTCCAGCCAACCATGGGGGTAATACTTCCATGGCTAACAACGGCATAACGGTATCAGGAACTTCAATCCCTGGAATGATAGCTCTTGCAAAAACTCCTGATAAATGCATGCCAAGCATAATAAATCCAACAACAATGGTTCCGATAATCATCGCCTGGTGCATCGCTTTTGCATGACGATACGACATCGCTCTTACGGCAATTTGAGGCAACCCAACAACGCCTACCCCAACAAGAATCCAAAACGAAGATAAATAGATGGGAGTAAGAGATTGATCATGTCCAAACGGGGATATGAGATTTGGATTTTGCCCAATAAGTTCTTTGATAATGGCTGGGATTCCTCCACCTGCAATAATCGTTCCAATGAGGATAATCAACGTCCCAATAAACATGATGATGCCTTGTATCGTCTCTGTTAGAGCAACGGCACGAAAACCACCAATCGTCACATAAACTAAAATGGAAATTGCAAAAATGAATAATGAACTCGTATACGACAAGCCTGTTAAGGACTCAATTAATCTGCCTCCCCCAACCCATTGGGCAATCATTGAAGCAAATAGAAAAATGATAATACTTCCCGCTGATAGTAAAACAACCCACTTCGAGTTATAGCGCTCCTTTAAAAAGTCAATGATGGTGACAGCATTTATTTTACGGGCAACAATCGCAAATTTTTTCCCTAACACCGCTAGAACAAAATACCCTGTGACCACTTGAATCATGGCAAGAAGTACCCACCCAAGCCCAATCGTGTACGCAGCACCAGGACCACCGATGAAACTACTTGCACTTCCATACGTCGCTACCATTGTCATAGCCAGTACAAAACCACCTAACTCACGGCTCCCTAAAAAATAATCTTGAAGAAATCCGGAGCTATTCTTTAAATGTCCTGCTGCATAAATTCCAATTATAAAAATAATCACTAGTAAACCAAGGAAAGGGATTAATACTTCCCAATTCATAACGAGTCCCCTCCTTCTTCTTCATCAAACGGTACCTCTTTAAAGACCATTTTTACAAGAATAATCACCAACAAGACCACCACAATAAAACCAACAACACAACTGTAAAAAAACCAGCTTGGTAATCCTGCGATATATGTATATTCTGAAACTGGCTCTGACCCGAATCCATATGCAAAGCCAAACCACCATATGAAATTGAAAACCGCTAAACCGATTCCAAGTAATGCTTCCTTTTTAGCGACCTTATATCTGCGGTCACCCGTATGTTTATTTTTCTCCATGCCAATTTCCCCTTACTACACGTCGAATCGTGTTCTTATTTACCTATCCTGCCCCAAAATGGTGTCTGCCCATCAAAAAAGCTACCTAAGAAACATCCTTAGGTAGCTTTTTAATCATTATTCGGCTGATTCCTCACCATCAATCAAATAATTGTAATCTGAACGATTAACCGGCTCAAATCCTTGTGGTGTGTAGAATCGTAACAAGTCACCATTTACAACCTTATCAGAAGTTGCTAACTTTTCTTCTACGATGTCCTGAAGCTTTTTCGCAGTGTCTAGCTGGTCTTCTGTGATTTCAACACCTGTTGTTGAATCATAAAACTTTCCATCAACTGCGGAAATAGTTGGACTTACGAAATCACCATTACGGAATGGAATCACTTGATCATGTTGTTCAGAAAGTAAGTCTGTTCCGAATTGCATATAATCCTTCGTATCAATTCCAAGTAAGTGTAGGAGTGTTGGCAGAAGGTCAATTTGTCCACCATATTGGTGTTGAACCCCACCTTCCATACCTGGAACTCGGATGAACAATGGTACCCGTTGAAGGGAAGCACTATCAAATGGTGTAATTTCTTCTTTTTCCAGCACTTGCCTCATGGCTTTATTATGGTTTTCGGAAATACCATAATGGTCACCGTACATAATGATAATTGAATTATCGTATAAGCCTTTTTCTTTTAAATCATTGAAGAATTGCTCTAATGCTTCATCTGCATATCGAGCCGTTTGGAAATATCCATCAACAGAACGATCACCTGTTGTATGAGGCGCAATCGTTGCATCCTCTTCATTAATTTTATATGGGTAGTGATGCGTTACAGTAATAAATTTTGTATAAAACGGCTGTGGTAATGTGTCTAATAAATCTGCTGATTGCTCATAAAATGGTTTATCCATTAGTCCATATTCAGCAAGGTCTTCTGGATTCATTTGATAATAACTTGAATCAAAGAAATGATCATAACCAAATGACTTATAAATTTCATTTCGATTCCAGAAACTTCCTGAGTTTCCGTGGAATACAGCAGATGTATAACCTTCTTGTCCAAGGATTGCTGGAGCAGCTTGATATGTGTTCAAGCCTTTCGTTGTAAAAGCTGATCCTTGCGGTAAACCATATAATGAGTTTTCAAGAAGAAATTCCGCATCAGCTGTCTTACCTTGTGCAGTCTGATGGAAGAAATTATCAAAGTAAAGTGTATTTCCTTCATTCACTAATGAATTTAAGAAAGGTGTTACCTCTTCCCCGTATAGCTTGTAATTGATTAAGAAATTTTGCATGGACTCAAGGTGAAGATAAATAACGTTCATGCCTTTACCTGCTCCAAAATATTCTGGATTTGGCTCAGCATAGTTTGCTTTTGTATAGTTAATTACTTCAATGCTATCATTACTATCCGCTAATGCTCTTTGTGTAGAAGCCTTTGTACTTTGAACTGCATCGTAAATCGTGTAGTTATACATACCTAAATATTTCACGATATAATGGCGGTCAAATCCACGTGTTAATAGCTGTGGACGATCAGCCTCTGCAAGAGTAAGGTTAACAGCTGAAATTAAAATCGCAAATGCAAATAATGCAGCTACTTTTAAACCTTTCATACTACTTGCTGTCGTCTCAGACTTCACTTTTTTAAATAAAACCAGTCCTAGAAGGACGAAAAAGTCAATAAAGAATAAGAAATCATATGGTTTTAAAAGTGAAACAACACTTCCACTCACATCACCAAAGTTCTGTGTTTGGAACAATGTTGGCAATGTAATGAAGTCACTAAAGAAACGGTAATAAACAATATTCGCGTATAAAAGGAAAGACATTAGAAAATAAAGAATGAGAAGTCGTCTATTTCTCTTTTTCTCTTTCCCTAAGAATGCTAGACCTAAAAAGAATAAAGCCGATCCAAGAGGATTCAAAATCAATAAAAAAGTCTGTAATGAATTATCAATATTTAAGTTAAATTCGGTTGATTGTGAAATGAATGTTTTAATCCAAAGCAATAACACTGCTAATAAGTAGAAGCCAAAAAAGCTAGTGAAGATATTTTGACCACGTTTTAGAAAATTCTTTTTCATGATTGCACCTACCTTCAATCTAAACAAAAATTATTTCAATAACTAAAATCGTAAAAACTATTTTACCAAGCAAATATGAACAAATTATTAACAAATGTAATTTAATTTACATAAGCGATACATTCACTTACTTTACTACGTTTCGTCAAAAAGTCAATAGTTCTAGAAAACCCCGAAATTTTCTTGCAACTTATGTATTCCCTTACACACTAGCCTGTACACCGTATTTACAAACTTTTATAAAATACGTTACATCCTTCTCATTTATGAACAATTTTTCTTTACAAAAGAAAGCAAAAACAAAGACGAATCGATTGCTTTCAATTATACTACTATAAAAGGAATTACTAAAATGGAAAGGGCTATTCGAACTATGTTTATTCTAGCAATTCTCCTATTTCTCTTGCTTTATAGTGGTATGAGCTTTTATTTTGGGTATATGGGATGGGTATGGCTCAAATATTCATTTTCTTTTCGACATAAAAAGACATATAGCTTAGTCATTCTGGTTTTATCCTTAAGCATTTTTGTAGGGTACTCTACATCATCAGCTATTCTGCAAACAATCGGGTATTATTGGCTCATCCTCGCAGGATTTGGACTTATCCTCCTACCAATCGCTACCCTTCTCTTTTTTCTATTAAAAAAGAAAGGCATTCGTGCAATTGGATTCGTGCTACTCTCGGTGTACATCTTGATCTTTAGTTTCGGAACTTTCTATGCTTGGAGTCCTGTTGTACAAACGTATCAACTTTCGATCGACAAAAATGTCGAACGGGATCGGTTGAAAATTTTAATGGCTTCTGATTTTCACCTCGGGAGTATCGTCGGTAAAAACCATCTTGAAAAATTTGTCCATTTAGTAGAAGAAACTCGTCCAGATATTGTGTTGATCCCTGGAGATCTTATCGATGATCACATTGAGCCATTTTTGAAAGAAAACATGGGTGAGATGATGCGAAAAATCGACGCACCACTTGGCGTCTATGCCACACTTGGAAATCATGACTACTACGGGCAGGATAACAAAAAAATTGTCGAAGAAATGGAGGAGCTCGGGATTGAGGTTTTAACTGATGAAGTGACGATGATTGAAAACGAAATCTATATAATAGGAAGAAATGATGATACAGATAAAAATCGTGTCGAAATGACGAAGCTAGTTTCAACACTTGATTCATCCAAACCGATGATTATGCTCGATCATCAGCCGAATGAATTAGATGCTGCACAGGCAAACGGGATCGACATACTTCTGTCAGGACATACCCATCGTGGACAAGTCTTTCCTGGAAATCTAATCACTAACATGCTTTATGAGAATGACTACGGTTTATTGAAAAAAGGAAATATGCATTCCATCGTTTCTTCTGGATTTGGAACTTGGGGACCTCCCCTTCGACTTGGAACGAGATCTGAGGTTGTGGTGATTAATGTAGAATTCAAGTAAAAAAGCATTACCTTATTTTTAAAGGTAATGCTTTTTTTCCTTAATTAATAGAAGTTGTTGTATTTTCTTTTCCTTTAGAAATCAGTTGATCAAGAGCAAATGCCTTCGAACCTGTGATAGCAAGCATCACAGCCATTGCTAGAAACGCTAAATCTAATTCATAACCTGCCATTTGTCCATTCCCTAAAAAGCCTATTGCAAGTTTCACTTTAACAATGGCACCAACCATTACGATTGCAAATAGGATTGACACAATTCTACTAAATAATCCAAGAACTAACATAATTCCACCAACAAGTTCAATACCTGCTACGCCATATGCTAAAACACCTGGTAGTCCAATGCTGTCAAACCAAACAACTGTGTTTTCAATTCCGTCTTGAAATTTCACAAGTCCATGAATAAAAAATGTAATCCCTAACACAACTCTTATAATTAAACTACCTAATTCAATTTTATTTTCCATTTCCAATTCCTCCATTTTTTAATTCGTTCGTGATCCATTCCCTCAAATCACGATAATTTTGTAGTGATACGGTGTGTCCTTCTGGATATGAATGAAAGCTCACATTCGCTCCAAGCTTTTCAAAAAACTCCTTGCTCTCCACTCCCCATTGATACGGCAACACAGGGTCTTGTTGCCCATGCGAAATAAAGATTGAAAGATTTTCGACAGATTGAATGTCATATTCCTCTTTTACAAATCGAGGAATATACCCGCTCAAAGCGACAATGCCCTTAATTCTGTCTCCTAATGAAAGCCCTAAAGTCATCGAAACGATTGCTCCTTGACTGAATCCTAGTAAATAGACGTTTTCTTGATCAATCGGATAGCTTTGCGCAGTATAATCAAGAAAATGTGTGAGTTGATCAATGCTCTGGTCAAATACTTCTCTGTGCGGTTTGCCATAACCTTCAATTGTAAAAAAGGCATAGCCTGGTGGTTGTGGTAAAGGCCCACGAATACTAAAAATATAAAATAACTCCTCCAAGCCTTTTGTTAATGAGAGGAGATCTTGTTCATTGCTCCCCATCCCATGCATTAAAAACAACGCAGGGTATTTTTTATTCGGTTCAATTGTTGAAGGATTACGTAGTTCATAAACAAAAGGTGAATTCAATTCAAATCAGTCCTTCCTTCATCATATTTAGTTAAAGTATCCCCACAGCGTAGTATTTATATAGAAATAAAATATTCGTATGAAGAAACACGAAGGCAAAAAAGAAAACCTCTAGGGTTTGTTTCTTAATATGAATATTTGTTGTTTATAAGATAACAAGACCTATGGTAGATTGTCAACAGTTTTTTTGCTAATATAAAAATATGTTTCCTACTAGAATACAAGTGAGGTACAAATTATGGATATTGGCACTAAAATTCGCGCAATACGAAATCGCAAAAAAATAACCATCGCCCAAATGTGTGAAGGTACTGGCCTTTCCAAGGGATTCATCAGCAATGTTGAAAATAACAATACCTCTCCATCAATTAATACATTAAAAACAATTTCGGATTTCTTAGAAGTTCCTCTTCCCTACTTATTATTAGAAAAGAAAGAACATATGCGGGTTGTTCGTAAGGATGCTCGTACAAAAACATCTTTTAATCATTTACAAGTGGAACATCTCACCTCCAAGGGTGGCTTGCGCATGATGATTGTCGAATGTCCGCCAGGTGCTTCCATGGGAGAACCGAACGCTCATGAAGGCGAAGAATGTCATTTAGTCTTAAAAGGAAAAATTCTCGCTGAACAAGGAGAGGATTCCGTTATCGTAGAAGAAGGAGACTCCTTCAGCTGGAATGCCAGTGTTCCTCATTTTGTAAAAAACATCGGAGAAACAACGGCAGTGATTTTGATCTCTGTCTACTCCGATTCGGAATTAAATGATATTTTATAAGTTTGTTTTAAGTCTGCGGAAATCGCAGGCTTTTTTTCTTTGTTAACGTTTGTTCGGCTACCATTAAGAAAAAAACTTTGACATCGTTTTAAAAATCATGTACATTATCTAATGTACGAACATTATTAAATAACAAAGAAAACAATATTCGGTTTTAGGAGTGTTTTTAATGGATAATGTATTTGATTACGAAGATATTCAATTAATCCCAGCAAAATGTATTGTAAACAGTCGTTCAGAGTGTGACACAACAGTTGAATTTGGTGGACACACCTTTAAACTTCCGGTCGTTCCTGCTAATATGCAGACCATTATAGATGAGAAAATCGCATTATTTTTAGCTGAAAATGGCTATTTCTATATTATGCACCGTTTCAACCCAGAAAAACGTGTTGGTTTTATTAAAGATATGCAATCCCGCGGGTTAATCGCCTCAATCAGCGTCGGTGTTAAGCCTGAGGAATATGCGTTCATCGAACAACTTGTTGAAGAAAACCTTGTACCAGAATTTATCACGATTGATATTGCTCACGGTCATTCAAACTCAGTCATTGAAATGATAAAGCATATTAAGGCTCACCTGCCAAAGAGCTTTGTCATCGCTGGTAACGTTGGTACTCCAGAAGCGGTAAGAGAATTAGAAAATGCTGGAGCTGACGCAACAAAGGTTGGGATTGGACCTGGTAAGGTGTGTATCACGAAAATCAAAACTGGTTTCGGAACTGGTGGCTGGCAGCTAGCAGCACTTCGTTGGTGTGCAAAAGCTGCAACAAAGCCTGTAATTGCAGATGGGGGTATTCGTACTCACGGTGATATCGCAAAATCAGTCCGCTTCGGTGCGAAAATGGTCATGATCGGTTCCCTATTCGCTGGACATGAAGAATCACCTGGTGAAACAAAAGAAGTTGAAGGTAAACTAGTGAAAGAATATTTCGGTTCCGCTTCTGAATTCCAAAAAGGCGAAAAGAAGAATGTGGAAGGTAAGAAAATCTACGTTGAGCACAAAGGCTCACTAAAAGATACACTTAAAGAAATGGAGCAAGACTTACAATCTGCTATCTCTTACTCCGGCGGAAACAAACTAGATTCCATCCGCCACGTCGACTACGTCGTCGTCAAAAACTCAATCTTCAACGGCGACCGAATTTATTAAGGACCAACGTGCTATAGGTACCTGGGGTGCCAGGGTACCAAGGGTGCCAAGGGGACGGTTCTTGTGGTCCCTTGGACTACGACGCTTCTCAACTAGGCATGTTTTTGAAAAAGGAACCCCCAAGTATGTTCCCTAACAGGTTCACTTGTGAGGTGCTAAACGTTAAATCACAAACCTAATCACAGACAAATCACAGTATATTTCACAGTCAAAAAGGCTTAGAGTTATTTTCAACCCTAAGCCTTTTTGGTATTATCTTATAAAACTAATGCACCTGTTTTTCATCCATAAAGCAGAGATTCACCACAGAAAATAAAAGTTATTTACGTTCTTTCAGGATAGATTAATAACATTACTTTGTAAAAGATAAGCCCTTTCCAACAGGTTGAATTGAATTTATTACTGCTTCTCCTACTTTCTTACTTATCAATCTTTCAATTATCCATCCAACTAAATATTGTGCGGCTAAGCAACCAGCCGCAGTTGCGATATTTTTTTCAACAATAAATGATTCTTCGACAACGGTAACATTAAATTTTTGTAATTCCTTTTTCGCTGTTGGGTAAGTGGTTGCAGTCATACCGTCTAATAAACCAAGAGCTCCTAAAATAAGTGCTCCAGAACACATAGAACCTACTAACTGTTTCGATGGATTTATTTTTAGTCTTTTAAGATAATTTTCATCCTTATATAGTCTCCTCGTACCTGGACCACTGGCAAATAAAATTGCATCTGCATTTCTTAGTTCATCAATAGATGAATGGATTGGAACTGTAAGACCAGTAACCGAACTATGAGTTTCTTTAGTCCCATAAATTTGAACATTCCATTCAGGATGATTAACACGATTTAATATGTCCCAAGGTAAAAAAACATCAATATCCGTAAAATCATCAAATGCAACAATAGCGACTTCCATTAAATCTTCTCCCTCTCCTTATAAAGGATAATTTTTTTTGTTAAACTAACCTACACCGTTTGTAGAATAAATTCAACAAAAAAGTGCATTAATCCTTCTTGGATCAACGCACCCGTAAGTTAAGCGAATACCTTCACATTACCTTAACAATATCAAATCCCTTAATCTTAATATATAGGGGCATATCAAAAAGACGCCTCCGATTGCTGAAGATCATTGCTTAAATTTTATTCAAGATAAGTTAGCAATAGGTAAGCATTTGATGTTATCTTCAGCTTTTCCCTGCTCCACACGGAACGCGACAGTTTCCCGTCATCCGCGTTACATCTAACTGTCCATTATAGTTTATGAGTTCCATGTTACTTAAAGTTTGGTCTACTTAATGGGTTCCAAACTCAATATTTCACGGTAATTAATTATTTTATTCATTATTGACGTTGAATAACCGGGATCATTGTAAGATTGTCGTTATCGATAATATGGAAGCTTTTACTGGCGGTATTAATGTTGGGGATGAATATACTGGATTAAAGCCCGACGTAGGATACTGGCGTGATACCCATGTAAGAATTGTGGGTGAAGCCTCAGTTGACTTGCAAAGGCTCTTCGAAGCTCATTGGAATATCTCTGTACCAGAACCGAGCGCATTGTTGAACAGGGTGCTCGCCTGCTTTCTCCATTATTATAAGTTGATGAATCTTATTCTTTTGTTCTATGCTTAAATCTAGATTTAACAAATTTTTGTTTTAAAAATATTTCTGTTTTTTTTTAAAAAGGCTAAAATCCGTGTTATAAGAACTTCCAACATGGTTTTTTTCCTATTTACGATGGAATTTCATTACCAAAAATCAGAAATGCTAAAAAGGCAGATCAAAGAGGTTGAAATTAAAAATATCTGTTACCTTTAGACTAACCATGGAGAGACACTTAATTCTGCCTTCTGGAATGGGTGGTCTGAATTTCTTAGATTGGAAATAGAGGTTATTAGATACCTTACTTAATCTAGACACAATAATGGTTTAAGCTGTCCATGATGATGAAATAGTTTACTGTCCTTCAATCCATATTCTGTATAAATTAATTGTTTTTACAGACACTATTAAAAACGGTTGAAGGATATGTTAATCATGACAGAGCGTCATAATAATGATAACTTCCCAGGTTATGAAAAAATTAAATCGATTCTTAATGAATCGCCCGACTTGAATTGTCGAAAGATTGAAGCTGGACAAGAGGGGATTCATATTATTTTCATGAAGAATTTAATTAAACCAGAGATTCTAAATGAATATGTCATTAAATACATGGAAGAACTTTCTGTAGAATTCTTACATTATACCTATTTAATGAAAAACATACCTATAGAA
>NZ_SLUB01000088.1 GCF_004799755.1 Bacillus timonensis
TCAATTTTTGAAGACTTTTTTCTCGTCCTTTTAGGAACAAAACCATTCAGGTATTTTTCGACTGTTCGGCGATCTACCCCTAATTCCTCTGCCAATTTGCTCTTATTAATTTTCATTTTCATATGCTCCATTATTTGCTTGAATTTTGGTAAGTCTAAAAGACTATTAATCTCAAAATCAACATCGACATTCAATGATATATACATAGCTAGTCACCTCATGACTAGTATGTAGAATGAAAGCAACTTTGTACATATTTATCCAAGCGTTACTGTACATATTTAATGTAGCATTTCTAGGTTGTGAATTTCTCAAATGAAATTAGGGGTTTGTTGGGAATTAAACACGATCAAACAGAGTTAAAAGATGTATTGTATGCATTTAAGGCGAGAGACATCAAGTCGCTGGATCCATTACGCGTTTCCTTTGCGTTAGAAACACATCTTTTAGAGTATTTAGGAGATACACTCATTCGATACGACAACGAGAACAATTGTTTTATACCGCATATTGCCCACCATTTTGATGTAGACACCTCAGGCAAAGTTTGGACGTTCTATTTAAGGAAGGGTGTATTTTTCCATAACCATGACTATGTTACGAGCACTGACGTAGCTTACACGATTAATCGATTTAAGAACACTCCTCCCTCTTATTCGTGGCTTGTTCGAAATATACAAAAGGTGGAGTGTCCTCACCCATATAAGGTGGAAATCCATCTTGATGAGCCCAATCCGTTTCTTTTACGATATCTTTCTGCACCAATATTTTGTATCTTACCAAGCAATGTTGAGTTTGAAGAATTAGAGTGGAGTGGTACGGGTCCATTCCTTGTAAAGGAAAGAACAAATATAAAATTGGTATTACAAGCGAACGATTTCTATTTCAAAGAACGTCCATTAATAGACGAGATTCAGTTCTACCATGTATCGAATGAAGCTGTAAAAATGCTTTATCTTTCAAGTGAGGAGGATATGTCTCAGATAAAACCAACCAGGCATAAGATTACGAATTCCGGAGTGCAACTATTATCTTTTAACCTAAATCGAAAGAATATTATCCAGCAGAAAACCTTCAGAGAAGCCATATTCCATTTATTTGACGTACAAAAAATGGCAAAGGACTTAGAAATAGATTTGGTTGAGGCAAGTAGCCTTGACATAGAACGTTCAAAATCAAGATCAAAGTCATCAAATGATATTCAAACACTCATTCAATTATCTGGCTATGGAGGAGAAATTCTAAATCTCTATTGCTTTGATCACGAACGCGCTCGTAGAGAAGGAGAGTGGTTAAAAAAGGAAGCAAATAAATATGGTGTTCACATGAATGTCTATCCAACTTCATACCCTGACGTTTTAAAAGAGGGAATTGAGGAAGAGATTGATATGTTAATCATGGGTTTGTCACTTTCTTTTGATAAACACCTTGCATTCTCATATGCTTTTATGAATAAATCATTTATGTTTAATAGGTTGTTTTCAAAGAAGATTGAGGAACTTGTACATAGAAAAATAAGATTATTTGAGCTTGAAAGTGATATTGTAAAGAGGACACAAATAATGGATGAAGTCGAACTCTATCTACAATCTGAGCTTGCGATGTTCTTTTTATATCATCCTATTATAACTAGAAACTTAGACTCTAACATAAGGGATGTTGAATCGCATTCCTTTGGACATATCGACTATACAAAGGTATGGATTCCAAATTAACTCTGCATTCAGAGGAAAATACAAATGTATGATTTTCATAAAATATAAGGTGAGAGGAAACATGCACGCTTTTTAGTGGGACAGTGATTCCACTTCTCACCTTATTGGAATCCATTTGGATTGGCACCACCTTGAATAGGGACACATACACTATGGTGCAGCCTATTTGAGGAGGAGAGATCATATGGACAGACAAATGTTTGGAATGTTCCCAGGTTATGGCTATGGTCAAGGTGGTTTTTACCCAGGTTATGGCTATGGTCATGGCGGATTTTACCCAGGCTATGGCTATCACCATGGTCACGGCGGATTCTATCCAGGCTATGGCTATCACCATGGTCACGGTGGATTCTATCCAGGACATGGCTATCACCACGGCCACGGCGGATTCTATCCAGGGTTTGGCAGATAAGTAAAAACGTCTAGTATTGAGAGTGCTACTTTCCAATAAGTAGCACTCTTTTTCTGGTATTAGAGTGCAACATACATATAATATTATCTTTTTAAGTTGTCTCACCATTGTGATATTCCAAAATTTGAAATAAAAAATGAACCTTTCCCTCCCCTCATTGGTATAAGAAGTAAGAACAAAAAATGAGGGAGTGTTAGAGATGACGACAATCACGGGGATGGTTGTGAGTTCTATTGTTGTTGCAATTCTTGGAACGGTTTTCGCGATGGTGATTGGTTCAATGAATAAGAAGGTTGTCCGTGATCATAATGGGAAAATTGATTTTACGAAATCAAACATCTATTTTTATTGGTCAAGATGGGATACGATTATTACAATAGCGGCTGTGTATACCTTTTTATGTATCACTGGGCTTTTGGTTTTCCTTTTACGAGGGGACAACATCAACAGTCCTATCATCCAGTTTTTCATTCATCAAACTTTTGTTTTTAGCTTGATTACATTTTTATGGTTCATTACGAAGCTTGCTTATGTATATAAAGGAATAAAAGAGCGGTGGTCTGATGAGTTACAGTAGGGCGGAGGAGGCAATCCTGAAATTTCAAAAAGGGGACAAGGAAGCACTCGAGGTTATTTACAATGTCTACAGGGCCCCTTTGTATCAGTTTATTTTTCGGTATACGAACAACGAACAGCTCAGCATTGACCTTGTTCAGGACACCTTTGAAAAACTCCAACGCAACTTTCAACAATTTGATCAGGAAAAAGGAAAATTTAAAACCTACCTCTATCAGATTGCCTATAATGCAATGATGACGAGGCTGAGGCGACAAAACGTATTTCGTACTTTATTACCGATTCTGGCGGACCGACATCCACATCACGAAAACTCCGATGAAAAAATGACCGTTCAATCTGCCATTCAATCGCTGCCGGAGGATTTACGGGCTATTGTGTTGCTAACCTACTACCATGATCTTACACAAAAAGAAATCTCCATGATTCTGCACATCCCGGTCGGAACGGTAAAATCCAAGCTGCATCGTGCCTTAAGAAAATTACGAGAAGAATTAGAGGTGAATGAGGATTGAATCACGATCAATTTGAAAAAGAATTAAAAGAAAAGCTCGATCAATTTACCGTTGAAGTACCTGACTTTCCGATGAAAAAGTCACGACTGAGCCGAATGGCGAACTGGTTTTTTAATCCGGTTTCGATTCCGTTCCCTGAAGTGGGATATAAAAAGAACGCATTTCTGTCGATTTCTTGGTTGCCTATACTGATTTTACCTTTAACATTTGTGCTATTCTTATTGTAAAAAAGTAACGAGGGATTTCTTTTCCCTCGTTTTTTTTTCGTATGTTGAATGGTATCGTATCAGTTCAAACAGATTCTCACATAAATGAACAATTAGGAGCAAACGCTATATTGAGAAAATGAATTTAGGAGGTTGCCTTATATGAAAGTTGTTGGGATATCAGGTTCACTGATTGGTGCAAAAACATCGAAGGCCGTCTACGAAGTGTTAGCGGCGATTAAATCACAGGATTTCTCTGTTCAAATAGAATTACTTGATCTAAAGGATTTCGAAATGGATTTTGTAAATGGAAGTCCACTAAGCTTTTACAATGATGATACCATTAAAGTAGTCAATAAAATGTTAGAGGCAGACATGCTTGTCTTCGGATCGCCGATTTATCAGGCGTCGATTTCAGGGGTACTGAAAAATCTACTAGACTTTTTTCCGGTCGATTCCTTCAAAAATAAAGTGACCGGGATCATTACAACCGGTGGAACAGAAAAACACTTCCTTGTTTCAGAATACCATCTAAAGCCTATCCTTTCGTATTTAAAAGGCACAGTACCTGTGCATCAAGTTTTTATTCACAATGACGAATTCGATGATGACAACGAAATTACCAATAAAGGACTACTAAAACGAATAAACAAACTGGCTGAGGAAATGATCTCTCTGCAAAACAGCATGAGTAAGTGAAAACAGACAACACCTGTTTACATGATCCCAATTGTAATTCGGGGTCATTTTTTATACACTTTTTCAAAAGTGTCGGATAAGCAACGAATCCAACATACTGTTGGTGTCCTCCTGTTTTTGTCCTTGTTATAGTTAAGATACAACATACATAATAGGAGGAATTAAGAATGGTTAAAATCGGTATTATTACGGGAAGTACAAGAGATTCAAGGGTAAACCTACAAGTTGCAGAATGGGTGAAATCGATCGCGGACAAACGAACAGACGCAGAATTTGAATTGGTCGATATTAAGGATTATAACTTACCAAAATTCAATGAACCGATTCCGGCGATTATGTCTCAGGATTATCAAGCACCAGAAGCACATGCTTGGTCTAAAAAAATTGACAGTCTTGACGGATTTATTTTTGTTACGCCAGAGTATAATAAGGCTGTGACGTCAGGATTAAAGGATGCAATTGATTATTTATACGTGGAGTGGAACCATAAAGCCGCAGGAATTGTAAGCTACGGATCGACATTGGGTGTAACAGCGGCAAACAATTTACGTCTCATTTTAACGGTACCAAAGGTAGCAACCGTGGGACCTTCTGTAGCAATGAGCCTGTTCACTGATTTTCAAGATATGAGTAAATTTCATCCAGCACCATACCACGTGGATTCCTTAAATAATACACTAGACGATGTTGTCGCTTGGTCGACTGCATTGAAAGGAATTAGACAAGGCGTTTTAGTATAACGATTCATAAAAAAGGAGAAATCACCATGCCGTATGTATTACAGGTAGATTTTAAAATGGAAGGACCATTTGGAGATGAAATGGCAAATGCATTTATAGATTTAGCGAAAAGCATTACGGAGGAACCAGGGTTCATCTGGAAAATCTGGACAGAGAATCCCGAAGCAAAAGAAGCGGGTGGGATATATTTGTTCGAGACAAAAGAAACCGCTGAACAATATCTTGACATGCATACGAAACGATTAGGTGGTTTTGGAATAAAAGGGGTAAACGGAAAAATCTTTGCTATCAATTCCAAACTAACCGAGATCACGAAAGGTCCGGTAAAATGAAACAGGAGAAGTTGATTCTAATTAGAGTCTACTTCTCTTTTTTTAGTATTAGTGTGGCTTGGTCAGTGGGAACCTCAATGGTCTCAGGAAAAATAAATGTCCACGGCATGCTGGTTTTAGGTGGTACCTGAAGTGTAGGGTAGGTAAATTTGTGCTCGGCTAACCGATTATCCCCGACCCAAATGTCCAGTGGTGTATTTTCAAAAATGAGAGTTCGCTCCGTTCTATTATGAATGATTGCTGTAACTAGACGTTCGTTCTTATGGTTTACTGCAATTCGGATGGTTGTGAATG
Organism: Bacillus timonensis; assembly: GCF_004799755.1. GTDB lineage: Bacteria > Bacillota > Bacilli > Bacillales > Bacillaceae_L > Ferdinandcohnia > Ferdinandcohnia timonensis_A. The sequence continues at coordinate 5,490 of NZ_SLUB01000088.1, forward strand.
TAACTCCCGTATCTAAGTGTGCAACAGCCTCTTGAAAAATTCGTTCAATTTCTTCTCTGTCCTTCTGCGCAATCGTCCGATCCCACGCATCTTCAAATACTAGTTTTTGCATGTGCTCACCTCTTCTTCCTCTGATTATAGCAGAGTCACCGAACTTTCATACGCTTTTTGTTGAGTCCTATCCAAATCACACTCCATATTTTACCTTAACGTTGGTTATGCTAAACTTTAATGTAGTTGAACGAAAAGGAGTTCTTTCACATGGTTGCATTTTTCGAAAGTTTTCATCCGGTTATGCAAGCCTTACTTGCTACGTTGTTTACGTGGGGGATGACAGCGCTTGGGGCCACCCTTGTTTTTGCTACGAAGACCATCAATCAGCGGCTTTTAGATAGTATGTTAGGTTTTGCTGGGGGTGTGATGATTGCCGCCAGTTATTGGTCACTATTAGGACCGGCGATTGAGATGTCAAGCAACAACCCAATTGGTGCATGGTTTCCAGCCGCCTTCGGATTCTTATTAGGAGGCATTTTTCTATGGGGGATCGATAAGATTCTGCCTCATTTACATCCAAATGCACCAATTAAAGATGCAGAAGGACTTCATTCAAAAGGTCAAAAAAGAAGTACCCTTCTAGTCCTCGCAATCACGTTACATAATATTCCTGAGGGTCTTGCGGTGGGAATTGCGTTTGGTGCCCTTGCAAATGGGGGAACAGAAGCATCCTTAGCAGGTGCGTTAACATTGGCGCTGGGAATCGGAATTCAAAACTTCCCTGAGGGTATTGCGGTTTCGATGCCATTAAGAGGAGATGGTATGTCGCAGAGAAAAAGCTTTTTCTACGGACAATTTTCAGGAATGGTTGAACCAATCGCTGCTGTTATCGGAGCAATTGCTGTTTCCTTCATTGAACCCTTGCTTCCGTATGCTTTAAGTTTTGCAGCAGGTGCCATGATTTTCGTTGTCGCGGAAGAAGTGATTCCAAGCTCACTGGAAAAAGGAAATAAAGATCTCGCCTCAATGAGCCTCATGATAGGTTTTGTCGTGATGATGATTCTGGATGTGGCGTTAGGATAGAAATATTCGTCTACTGTCAGACCGAAGAACCGTGCATATACGCCCGGTTCTTTTTAGCTTTATATGCATGTTTTTCCAATTTATGAAGCAAACTAAACCATCATATCATAGGTGGGTATTCGCATGTCTTTTTTCAAAAAAAATAAGAAGGAACCTCAACAGCAACAATCCAACCCTATTAGAAATGTACAACCTAACGAGGACCTAATTAGCACACAACTTGAAGAGAATCTTACTCATGTAAAAAACATTTTCAGTAAAACACCTGATTTAGTTGTGACAAACCTTGTGATTAAACAAACAAATACTAACGCTACACTCGTCTATTTAAGTGAACTTACTGATTCTACGATGGTCAATGAGCATGTATTACAACCATTGTTATTTCAGGTTGATGTGAAAAATGAGAATCCCACACCAAAGGTTTCAATCGCCCAAATCAAGGAAGTAAAAACATGGTCACAAATTACAGATGGAATTTTACAAGGAAAAAGTATATTATTTGTGGACCAATCTGAAGTGTCATTCCTTTTAGATACTGGAAAATGGCCAGAACGTTCGATTGAAGATACTCCGATTGAATCTTCCATTTATGCAGAACATATCGGGTTTACTGAATCGGGAAGCAAAAATATAGCGCTCATACGCAAGCATATTCAAAATCAAAACTTGAAAATAAAAGAATACATTTTTGGAGAAAGAGGGAAAACAAAGGTCTCCATTTTATATTTAGACGATGTTGCCAACCCGGAGTTGATTAAGGAACTTGAAACCCGTCTTAAAAAAATTAAGGTGGATAGTATTACAAATTGTGTGGTGTTAGAAGAATACATTGAGGATAACCCTTATTCACCATTTCCACAATTTCTTATAACGGAGCGAACTGATTTTGCAGCTTCGGAAATTTTAGCTGGAAGAATGGTCATGGTGGTGGATGGAGCACCAAATGTCTTAGTGGCTCCAACGAATTTTTTTTCCTTTTTTAAAAGCATGGATGATTATACCTCACGTTGGTTGGTCGCATCCTTTATCCGCCTATTAAGATACCTTGGTTTTTTTATGGCCATCTTTTTACCGGCGACTTATATCGCTGTGATTGCGTTTCATTTCGAAGTCATTCCATTGAAATTGCTTATGTCCATTGGAGTTTCAAGGGAAAAAGTGCCATTTCCGCCGTTCATTGAAGCATTAATTATGGAGATTGCCCTAGAGATGCTTCGTGAGGCCGGAATTCGACTCCCCGCAAAGATTGGGCAAACCGTTGGAATCGTCGGTGGTATTGTCATTGGACAGGCTGCGGTACAGGCCGGAATTGTCAGCAATATTATGGTTATTGTTGTCGCATTAACCGCCGTTGCCTCTTTTATCATCCCCAATTATCAAATGGGAGCCTCCATCAGGCTTATTCGATTTCCGATGATGATTATGGCCTCTTTATTTGGTTTTGTTGGATTAAGTGTAGGTTTAATGATTTTAATCATCCATTTTATTGAGTTGAAATCACTGGGCATCTCCTATGCTAGTCCCGTATCCCCGTTACGAATTCAGGATTGGAGGGATTTGTTTATTCGTTTTCCACAATGGTCAATTCTCAAACGCCCAGTTAGTTCTTTGGCGATTCAATTGAGAAGGGCCGATTCCAGTCGTCCAAAGGGTGACAATAAATGATGAATGTTCAAGGAAAACAAATTACATTGTTACAGTTCATCTTATTAATTCATGGTGTTCAAGTTGGGGTTGGCGTCCTTACCTTACCTCGAGATTTAGCAGTAAAGGCAGGAACTGATGGGTGGATTGGCATTATTTTAGGGTGGTTCATCGCTACAACTACAAGTTTAATTATTATTCAAGTTATGAAAAAACACCCGAATGGAACGATTCTTGACCTACTGACATTTTACTTTGGAAAGTGGGGAGGTAAAGTGGGTGGGGTGGTCCTGGGATTGTATTTTGCTCTTTTAGCCCTCTACTCGTTTATTACAGAAGCGATGTTTATCCAAGCCTGGGTCCTACCTCGAGCATCCATCTCTTTACTGGTGATATTGTTAGCGATCCCTTCGTATTTATTGGTCCGTAACAATATTCAAATTATAGGCAGATATTCTGTGGTTGTTTTTTTTATGACGATTTGGATCGTTTTCCTATATTTGCTCTCTTTAAAAGAAGCCCAATTTCTGAATCTACTTCCCCTCCTAAAGGAAGGCTGGCATCCAGTTATTAAAACTGTAAAAATAACCATCATCACATTTGTTGGCTTTGAAATCGCCTTTTTCCTTTATCCTTTTTTACAAAAGAAGGAATACGCTTCAATCGGGGTCGTTATTGCGAATACAATAACAATGTTTGCCTACTTGATGATTACGCTTGTGGCATTTGTCGTTTTTAGTCCTGATGAAATTGCAAAATATAATGAACCAACCATCACCATTTTGAAGGTCATTGAGCTTACAATTATCGAGCGATTAGAAATTGTTTTGTTCGCTTTATATATATTTGTCATGTCTACAAAAGTCCTCCCACTTATGTTTGTATCTGTCTTTAGTACAAGTTGGTTATTTGGTAAAGAGGAACACACAAAACCGTTATTTTGGTTACTCGTATTTAGTGTGATTTATGTTACTTTGTTTCCTCCTTCCGTAAATATTAGTTTGATATGGAGTAATAAATTAGAGAAACTAAGTTTCCTCTTTACCTACGCATTCCCTATTTGTTTTTGGGGATATGTCCTCATCCATGGCTTTTTTAAAAGGAGGAGCAAGTAATGAAACGTTGGTTCCATACTTTTATGATTATTCCACTTTTAATGATGCTCACTAGCTGTGGATACCAAGTTCCTTTAGAAGATACGACGATTGTCCTCATCTTAGGGATTGATCTTGATGAAGACAATAATCTTATTTTCTATGAATCCAGCCCTGTATTTAATAAGGGAGCGAAGGTTCAAACCGAGACCTATCGTACAAAAGCCGATACGATACGAGATTCTAAAAAGTATTTTGATGCAGTAGAAAGTGGCGAGGTGTCAGGTGCCAAAATCCAGATCCTCTTATTGGGAAAAAAGGTTGTGGAACATGAAAATTGGTTTCCAATATTAGATACGTTGTACAGGAACAGTAATTTTTCGCTTAATACAAGAGTTGTCGTTGTGGACGGTCAGGTATCAGAAGTTATCAACTATCAGCCGAAAAGCAATGCCTATCTTGTCATGTATTTGAAGAATGTCATTGATAAAAATCATAAACGAACGCGGACGGAAAAAGGGACGCTTCAACAGCTCCATTCTGAGTTTTATGATAAGGGAGTGACACCAGCTTTATCCAACGTGAAAAAGGATGAAAGGGTTGAAGTGATTGGAAACGTGTTGCTCGATAATCGTGGGAAATATGCAGATTCACTAGATTTATCGGAATCAACGTTATTCCTGTTTTTAAAACATAATGGGAAACATCAAATTAGTTACACAACAATCACAATACCGACTGATAAGGAGGACGGAATTTTTCATAAGCACGATTTGAGTTTTGAGGTAACAAATGTGAAGTCCAAAATTAAAACATCGCACGAAAAGGACAAGTTTACATTTGATGTCAAAGTCTCCATGTCCATTCTTATTCTCGAAAGCCTATTATCTATGGATATGAAAACAAATGAAGCGAAAATCAAGGAAATCATTGAGGAACGGTTGAAAACGGAATATGAAAAACTGTTTAAAAAGATCCAAACACATAAAATCGACCCAATAGGATTTGGCATCTACGCCAGAGCCTATGAATACGAACATTTCAAGAAAGTCCAAGATAATTGGGGGGAAGCCCTATCCCAAGCCGACATCAACGTATCCGTCGAAATTGACATCAAAGGCATGGGCACCGTCAACGAAACCAGTAAGTAACCAAAGGGTTCCCTCAGGCGCCACACGGGCGCCACAGGGACGGTTCGAGGTCACTGAAAAACGTTTCCAAATAACTGGAAAACCGTAGGTTTTCATAAAAAAATACAAAAAACCCCCGATTTTGGTAAAATAGAGTTGTCGAAAAACTATCACCAAAAAGGGGGATTTTTTATGCTTAAAAGCAGAAAACAATTAAGCATGTAC
>NZ_SLUB01000089.1 GCF_004799755.1 Bacillus timonensis
AGATGTGTATAAGAGACAGGTATTAATTTTACTTGTTGCAGGTTTTTTGTAACTTAACTGCTAGCTCTATACAAATCTTTATTCAGGTTATTTTATATTTAGTTTGTTTCCATCTTTGTTTCAAAGTTTCTATCTTGATTACACAGTTTCCATCTTTTTTTCTTAGTTTCCATCTTTATTTTGTTCGGACACCAGCCAAAATTAGTATTTATTCCTTATTCAACAGTCACGCTCTTCGCCAAATTCCGTGGCTTATCAACGTCACAGTCACGGTGAAGTGCTGCATAATAAGAGATAAGCTGTAATGGAATGACAGAGATGAGTGGTGTTAACATTTCGTTAACAGCCGGGAGCACATACCGGTCTTCCTCAGTTTCTAAGCCCTTCATTGAAATGATACATGGATGTGCACCACGTGCAACGACCTCTTTGACATTTCCACGAATGCTTAGGTTTACATGCTCTTGTGTAGCTAGAGCGATAACCGGTGTTCCTTCTTCGATTAAGGCAATTGTTCCGTGCTTTAATTCTCCTCCAGCAAAACCCTCTGCTTGGATATAGGAGATTTCTTTTAGCTTTAAGGCTCCCTCTAAGCCTACAAAGAAGTCCATCGCACGACCGATGAAGAAGCAGTTACGAGTAGTTGTGAAATACTCCCACGCGATTGCTTCCATTACTTCTTTGTCATCACAAAGTGCCTCCATGCTGTTTGCGATAATACCAAGCTCTTTGACCAGGTCCATCCCCACCATTATTCCCTTTGATTCTGCTGTTACGTAGGCAAGGATTGCAAGTACGGCTAACTGGGCAGTGTATGCCTTTGTTGAAGCCACTGCAATTTCAGGACCTGCATGTAATAACAATGTGTAATCTGCTTCACGAGAAAGAGTTGAACCAGGTACGTTCGTAATCGTAATGGCTTTGTGGCCCATTTCTTTTACATGTACTAGAACAGCACGGCTGTCCGCTGTTTCCCCGCTTTGTGAAATAAAGATGAATAGTGGTTTCTCGGATAGGAGCGGCATATTGTAAGAGAATTCGCTAGATATGTGAACCTCTACTGGTATGTGCGCCATTTTTTCAATGAATTGCTTCCCAACAAGACCAGCATGATAACTAGTTCCAGCAGCAATGATGTAGATACGGTCTGCTCCCTTCATTGCTTCGACAATACAAGGATCAATTGTCAATGTACCATTATCGCTTTGATATTCTTGAACAATCTTTCTCATAACCAAAGGCTGTTCGTCAATTTCCTTTAACATATAGTGTGGGTAGGTTCCCTTTTCAATATCACTTGCATCTAGCTCTGCTGTATATGGATCACGGTTGATTGTTTCACCCGCTAAATTTTTGATTGTGACTGACTCTTTTTTAACAATGACAATTTCTTTATCCATTAACTCGATATATTGATCGGTTACCTGAAGCATGGCCATTGCATCACTTGCTACTACATTAAAGGTGTCTCCAAGACCAACAAGTAGTGGACTTTTGTTTTTCGCAACATAGATTGTTTCGCTGTTTTGCTCATCTAGCATTGCAATTGCATAGGATCCCTTTAGAAGGCTTAACGTCTTACGAAATGCCTCTTCTACTTCAAGTCCTTGTTTTACGAATTGCTCTAGTACTTGAACAACGACCTCGGTATCCGTATCACTTTTTAACTCAACGTTTTGTAAATACTCATCCTTAAGCTGAGTGTAGTTTTCAATGACTCCATTATGAACAAGAGTGAATCGTTCAGATGTTGCCTGATGAGGGTGTGCATTGACTTTACTTGGCACTCCATGTGTCGCCCAACGTGTATGGCCAATTCCTGCTGTCGCAAACAAACGTTGATCTACAGCTTCACGAAGCGTTGCAATACGACCTTTTTCTTTAAAAACATGAACACCTTCATCATTCATCACTGCAATTCCAGCTGAATCATATCCACGATACTCGAGCTTTTCTAGTCCCTTTAACAAAATTTCCTTAGAGTCTTTCTGTCCAATAAAACCTACAATTCCGCACATAATTAAGTTCCTCCCTAAAAAAGGGAACAAGAAAGCACGGGGCTTACTTGCCCCTTTTTTTCCGTATTTATCTGTTTACTCAATCATATCCTTCCGTTTGTGCAAAGAGTCACCTCTCTGTTTTACCGAAAAGGAATTGCGGTCGTGATTGATGACAACCGGGAGGCATCCGCCGAAATTTCGATAAACCTCCTCCTCGTCAACTAAACCTGTAACAATAGCCTATGCTTTGTTACTATTTCCGTTCATGGTTTAGTTCTGGCGCTTTAAAAATGATGATGAATGATCAGTACTATCCCTCCTCTACAATAAAAGAACAAGAACAATATTACACAGAAAATCCAAAATCGTCAATCAAAACATGGAATGATTTTTCCATGTATACTAAAAAAATATGCAAACGTGGAACAGGTTGTGCCAAGTTTGCATATTTTTAATCAAATTGTATAATTACTCCGCACCCATTTCTGTTTTTACAACAGCTACGATACGGTCTACATATTCTTTACATTGTTCTTCGGTTGGAGCTTCCGCCATTACCCTTACTAAAGGCTCAGTTCCTGAAGGGCGTACTAAGATACGACCATTTCCATTCATTTCAGCTTCTACCTGTTCAATAACCTCTTTGATCACTGGATTATCTGTAACATGGTATTTATCTGTAACCTTCACATTCACCAATAACTGCGGGAACTTTTTCATTTCACTTGCAAGCTGTGATAATGGTTTCTTCGTGCTCTGCATGATATTCACTAATTGCAGGCCTGTTAATAGCCCATCACCAGTTGTATTGTAATCTAGGAAGATGATATGTCCAGATTGTTCCCCACCTAGGATATATCCACTCTTCTTCATTTCCTCTACAACATAGCGGTCACCAACAGCCGTTTGCACACTCGCAATATCGTTCTCTTCCAAAGCTTTATAGAAGCCTAAATTACTCATTACCGTGGAAACAACTGTTTGTTGCTTTAATCGACCTTGTTCTTTCATATACTTTGCACAAATATACATGATTTGGTCGCCATCAACGATATCGCCATTCTCATCAATAGCAATAAGACGGTCACCATCACCATCAAATGCCAATCCAACATCTGCACCTTTCTCTTTTAAGAAGGCTGCTAGTGCTTCTGGGTGCGTAGAACCTACGCCATCGTTGATATTAAGGCCATTTGGAGAAGTCCCCATTGTTGAAATATCTGCATCTAGGTCAGCAAATAAATGCGTAGCTAGAGAAGATGTTGCCCCGTGAGCGCAATCTAATGCCACATGGATACCTGTGAAATCCTCTTCCACTGTTTGCTTCAAGAATTGAAGGTATTTTTGACCACCCTCAAAATAGTCATTCACTAGCCCTAGCTCAGCCCCAACTGGACGTGGAAGCTGATCCTCAGGTAAATCTAATAGTGCTTCAATTTCATTTTCCTGTTCATCAGAAAGCTTAAATCCATCTGGACCAAAGAACTTAATTCCATTGTCCTGGACTGGATTATGTGAAGCAGATATCATTACGCCTGCTTCTGCTCCTAATGCCTTAGTTAAATACGCTACACCTGGAGTTGAGATGACACCTAAACGCATAACCTCTGCTCCAATGGATAAAAGACCTGCTACAAGCGCCCCTTCTAGCATATGACCTGAAATTCGGGTGTCGCGCCCAATTAGAACCTTTGGTCTTTCTTTATCCTTTGTTAACACATAACCTCCAAATCTTCCAACCTTAAATGCAAGCTCTGGAGTCAATTCGCTATTTGCAACACCACGTACACCATCTGTACCAAAATATTTTCCCATTTTAAATGATCTCTCCTTTTGCAGATACTTCCTTACCCTTCTATTTCGGTGATTCGTATCTTTGCCTTTTCTTGAGGTAATGCCCATGTCACATTATCTGGGCCTTTCACATTTATATCTACATCATGTTCGCCAATTCCTAGTTCGGTCACATCAATAAATACATCAAGGTTAGTAGGACTTGTCCCTTCTATGACACTTGGTGCACCTTGAATTTCTAAATCAAGGGTACCTGCTTCAGGATTTAAAAAAGTTAGTGTATATTGGGCTCCTAATCCTTGGCTTCTTATTGATAAATCTGAGAAGGTTTCCGATATCTCCGCTTCGACATCGACTATTACTTCAATTTCCTGCGGGGATACCTGAATAACCCCTTTCGGAATCGGAACCTTCACTTTAATCGTTGAATCTTCTTTTATTTTATCAAGATCAATTTCACCTTCTATAGAAGAAATGGCATCAATGACCTCTTTTGGACCAAATATTGTAACCTCATTTGGCGTTGGAGTGATATTGACTAAACTTAACCCATCCGCAAGCTTTCCTTTTTGTTTAAGGGTAAATGGTACGGATTTATTCGGGCTTTGAATTGGAACCGTGATCTCAACAACATTAGGATCAACGGATACAGACAATACATTTTGATTCTTATCATACACAGCGACTCTTGATTCCTGTGTAAATGTTTCTGATACTCCCTTAAGGTCGACAACTGCTTTTACTAACGCAATTCTTTCAATTTCCTCTAGGGCTCCTGTAATTTTAACAACTCGAGGTGAAACGACTGGTTGTTCGATCGTATATCCTTCTGCTACTTGGTCGCGGTTAACAAAGTCAACTTCAACAGGAAATTCCTTTGTTACTTTTTCTTGAATGACGACGGTAATTTCAGCAGGGTCAATTTTCACTTTAATTTTATCAGAAATATTTCGATATTGTAATTTCACTTTATGGGTGCCCACAGATAACTGAGTCAAATCTGCATATACTTCAATTTCCTTTTGAAGTCCTTCCCTTTTTGTAACACCGGAAGGTCCTTCAATTGTGACGTTCACATATTGCGGAACTCCCGATACCACCAGATTTTGATCATCATAGTATGTATTAACCGGAATCTCCGTTAATGTTTCCGTGTAATTTGAAAACAGCGGCAATCCTGCAGGGCTCTTAGATGCTGGTTGATTTTCAAAACTAACAGATGCAAATAAGAGCAAAGCAATTAATAAAGCAATAATCCGTGTAACCCAACGGTTATCCATTAATTTATCCATTCTTTTTCCCCCTCCATTGCCAAAGTGGATGAGAGGCATTGCTTTCGTTCGTAATTAGTTCTTGTTTTAGTAAATCTCGAAATGCATCTGGCTTCAAATCACGGTGTAATTCTCCGTTCTTTGTTAATGACACACTTCCCGTTTCCTCTGATACAACAATGGTAATGCTGTCTGTTACCTCACTAATCCCAAGTGCAGCTCGGTGCCGAGTTCCTAATTCCTTTGAAATAAATGGACTTTCAGAAAGCGGTAAATAACAAGCCGCAGCCGCGACCTGATTTTTTTGAATAATAACAGCTCCATCATGTAGAGGGGTATTTGGAATAAAAATATTGATTAGCAACTCAGATGAGATTGCTGAATGAAGTGGGATCCCGGTTTCTACATAATCTCCCATTCCTGTTTGTCGCTCAACTGAAATGAGTGCACCAATACGACGTTTTGCCATATAATCGGTAGCTTTTGTGATCGCTTCAATTAATTTTGTCTGCTGATCATCTTCATCCGTACCACTTCTGGAGAATATTTTTCCGCGCCCCAGTTGTTCTAACGCTCTTCGCAATTCAGGCTGGAAGATGACGATAATCGCCAAAAATCCCCAATCCATTACCTGGTCCACTAACCAAAACAATGTATGTAATTCTAATAGGCTACTCAGTAAGCGGATAAAAACAATAACGATAATACCCTTTAATAACTGAACAGCTTTTGTTCCGCGTATAAGGGATAATAATTTATATATCACATACCAGACAAGGAGAACATCTAAAAAAATGCCGAGGTAACCTAGTAATGGGAGTTCATTAAATGACATTCTCACACTTCCTCTATGAAATAATCCAAAAAAACATAGTTAGCTATAATATTATATCATATAACTTTCATGTACCAATTACAAATCGGTAGGAGGATTAGCACAAAATTAAAAAAGAAAAAAGACCACCGTGTCCGATGGCCTATTCCTCTTGATCAAAAATGTGAATTGCATCTGTTCCTACCTTTTTTATATGGTACCAAAGCCACTCAAACATCTGGTTGACTTCTTTGATATTACCAGTAACATTTCCAGCTGAGGCCATATAGTTCTCACCATTTATAACTGTGACATCTCCGTCTACTTCTCCCTCAATTACGATCTTTCCGTTCTTTACAACGACATCACCTTTTATAGTTTCGCCTTCGGGAACAATGACGGTATTGTTTTCTACAATTAAATTAGGTTGCTTTGAAACAGAGAATTGCTCACTTTCACTCCAGACTGAAATAAGACTTCCCGCCATTAATAAAAGAAAGAGTGAGGCTGCTGTCAACATTGGATGCTCTCTAAACCAGCGTCTAAAACTCACAGTACGTTTTTCCTTCGGTAAATTTTGCATGACCTTTAATGTGAAATCGTTAGGTGCGGAAATGTGAGAAGTACTTTGTACCAACGCAATGGTTTTCTTTAGCTCATGAAAATATTGATGACATGATTCGCATGTTAGCAAGTGCTCACGTAGTAGCTTCTCTTCCTCTTCAGAAATGTCTTCGTCTAGGTAATTGTGCATTAATTCAATCATGTTGTTTTCTGAACAGTTCATTCTTTCTCACCCCTATACATGTCGAAGCTGGTTTCGTAATGCTTCTCGACCTCTGTGAATTCTTGTTTTTACCGTACCCACCGGTAAGTCAAGAATTTCACTAATTTCCTTTAGCGAAAACTCCTCGATGTATTTTAAAACAATAACCGAACGATACTTATCCGGAAGCTTCATTATTTCTGCTTGAATTAATTCTTGAAGCTCCATCGTTTCTAGCTCGTCCTCCGGTAATGCAGCATCTGCGGCAATCTGCGAATACATAGTTAGTCCATCTGAGCCTGCAAGCTCAGCATCTAGATAGTAGTCAGGCTTTTTCTTACGAATGCGGTCAATCGACAGATTCGTTGCTATCCGATATAGCCATGTTGAAAACTTTTTATTCAAATCATAGCTATGAATATTAACATATGCCCGAATAAAGGCTTCTTGTGCAATATCCTCTGCCTCATGTCGGTTTCCAAGCATACGATAGCATATTTGAAAAACCTTGTCTTTGTAAAATTCTACTATCTCCGCAAATGCATTCTGGTCTCCATTTTTTATCTGCCTAATTCTGTTTTTGATGATAGTCTCCATTTTGTATACCTCCGCCACTGCGGGTATCATTATTTACGATTGACCTTTAAAAAGGTTTCATTTTCTCCATAATTTTCATTTTAACAAATTTTGGCTAGCTTTTGTGGCAGAATTCAAATCTTTAAAATAAAAAAACACAGTACCTCTTATCCCCGAGATACTGTGAGGTTCTTACAAAAGTTTTTCTCCAAATAAGGAGCCCATTAGAGCAACAGCAACTGAAGCTGTTTTATTTTTATCATCTAAAATTGGATTTACCTCAACGAATTCAGCAGATGTAATTAATTTTGATTCCTCTAACATTTCCATCGCTAAATGACTTTCACGGTAACTAATCCCGCCAAGTACAGGGGTTCCCACTCCTGGTGCATCATGTGGGTCAAGACCATCTAAATCTAATGATAAGTGTACACCATCTGTTCTGCCTTTCAGATAATGAATGGTTTCTTCCATGACCTTTGTCATGCCTAAGCGATCAATTTCATGCATCGTATACACTTTAACCCCTAGCTGTTTAATTAATGCTTTCTCGCCTTCATCAAGTGATCTTGCCCCTATAATGACAACGCTTTCAGTGTTGACCTTTGGACTATATCCAGCAATATCAGTGAGACGCTTATGACCAAGACCAAGACTTACAGCAAGGGGCATTCCATGAATATTGCCAGATGGTGAAGTATCAGCCGTATTTAAATCGCCGTGAGCATCATACCAAATGACCCCTAAATTTTTATAATGTTTCGAAACTCCAGCGAGTGTTCCAATGGCAATGCTATGGTCACCACCTAAAACAAGTGGAAACCTTCCATTCAGTATAACCTCATTAACTGTAGCTGCAAGCTTCTCATTCGCTTCAGATACTTTCTCAAGGTTTTTTAAATTTTCATCATTAGCCTCTTCCTCACGAGTTGGACGGGTAATTTCGATATCACCTAAATCATCTATATCATAGTCAAGCCTTTCTAATCGTTCAACAACACCTGCATAACGAATGGCACTTGGTCCCATATCAACCCCTCTACGCATTTGACCTAAGTCCATTGGCACTCCAATGATCGATATATCCTTCTTCATGATAAAATGCCCCCTCTCCCATATACTCTATTGTAACTGCTTTCAACACATTGACTCAACTCAACAAAATTATGTATATCTATACACTATGACCGGGAAGGAACGAGGATATATCTAATTTTATGCAAAAAAAATAAACCTTAAAGGTTTATTGGATAGACATCATTCAATTGGTGGAGCCTAGCGGGATCGAACCGCTGACCTCCTGCGTGCAAAGCAGGCGCTCTCCCAGCTGAGCTAAGGCCCCTACATATAAAAAAGAAGTAGTTCATGGAGCGGAAGACGGGATTCGAACCCGCGACCCCCACCTTGGCAAGGTGGTGTTCTACCACTGAACTACTTCCGCATAAGAGATGAGCCATGAAGGACTCGAACCTTCGACCCTCTGATTAAAAGTCAGATGCTCTACCGACTGAGCTAATGGCTCGTATACGAGATTGGTGAATTATGTATTTATGTAATCGAATTGAGTACATCTACGACGTCCCAATCTCAGAAAGCTAGTTCAAATAGCAGCTCGATTGGTACGCTGAAGCATATGCTTCGAAGCTTACTCGTTCGTGCTCTACCGACTGAGCTTATGGCTCTAAAATGGCTGGGCTAGCAGGATTCGAACCTACGAATGACGGAGTCAAAGTCCGTTGCCTTACCGCTTGGCTATAGCCCATTGAATAGACTTCATGAATCTTCTTCTTTGAAGATGCTTCATGAACTTTCACCTCAAGAGGATATTTTGGGATATTTCAGCAGGAAATATCACGAAATATCGTCGACATTACTAAGTATTAATAAAATCTTAGTATAAATGTCCTCAGTATTCTCAAATATTAACCGGAAATTTGTTATATTCAATTACCCTATTATCTTGCGCAATTACCTGCAATATATGAGTAATTTTACTAATCAACTCTACAATTTCCATAAAAATAGCCTACTTCATCCTTTTGAACTTGTCCAAAGAAAGAATAAGGGCTTTTCGAAAACAATAAATGGTGGAGGGGGACGGATTCGAACCGCCGAACCCTGAGGGAGCGGATTTACAGTCCGCCGCGTTTAGCCACTTCGCTACCCCTCCATTTAAGGTGGTGCCGGCTAGAGGACTTGAACCCCCAACCTACTGATTACAAGTCAGTTGCTCTACCAATTGAGCTAAACCGGCATATTAAGATCTCAAACCACTAAAGATTTGATTGTGTATAGTCGTCCTAATCTCAGAAAGCTTATTCAAGAAGTGGTTCGATTAGTACGCTGTTGTAATTTCAAGAAGCTTATTCGGTCGTGCTCTACCAATTGAGCTAAACCGGCATATTAAAAAACATATGGTGGAGGATGACGGGATCGAACCGCCGACCCCCTGCTTGTAAGGCAGGTGCTCTCCCAGCTGAGCTAATCCTCCGACGCACAGGAAGTGCCAGTGCATGCCTTGCGACAGAACGTCGCGCACTTAGCTTACCTTCATTAATGGTGACCCGTACGGGATTCGAACCCGTGTTACCGCCGTGAAAGGGCGGTGTCTTAACCGCTTGACCAACGGGCCATTTAATAATTCCCTTTTTTAAGCTTCCAAGCGGGCTCGAACCGCTGACCTCTTCCTTACCATGGAAGTGCTCTACCAGCTGAGCTATGGAAGCAATGGCTCCGCAGGTAGGATTCGAACCTACGACCGATCGGTTAACAGCCGATAGCTCTACCACTGAGCTACTGCGGAATAATTGCCTAGCGACGTCCTACTCTCACAGGGACAAAGTCCCAACTACCATCGGCGCTGAAGAGCTTAACTTCCGTGTTCGGTATGGGAACGGGTGTGACCTCTTCGCTATTGCCACTAGACTATGTTGAAGGATTCATTCCCTCAAAACTAGATAACGCTCCTACATTCATTAATTTGGTTAAGTCCTCGATCGATTAGTATCAGTCAGCTGCACATGTCACCATGCTTCCACCTCTGACCTATCAACCTCGTCATCTTCGAGGGATCTTACTAGTTTAACACTATGGGAAATCTCATCTTGAGGGGGGCTTCATGCTTAGATGCTTTCAGCACTTATCCCTTCCACACATAGCTACCCAGCTATGCCCTTGGCAGGACAACTGGTACACCAGCGGTGTG
>NZ_SLUB01000090.1 GCF_004799755.1 Bacillus timonensis
CGTCGGCAGCGTCAGATGTGTATAAGAGACAGAACAAGAGGTAATCTCTTCCCTATTAAATGGATTTGCTTATATTTATTTCTTAGACGAGAAAAAGGGATTCCTTGTGAACTGCGCAAATCCCATTGAACGCTCTATTGAGAAAGCAGAAACAGAATCGTTAGTATATGGACCTAAAATTTCGTTTACTGAATCATTAACTTCTAACATTAAGATAATAAGACAAAATCTAAAAGATAAGAATTTGTGCACAGATGAAATAAAAATTGGGGTTCGCGTTCAAAAGCAAGTTAGAATTGTATATATAAAAGATATTGCGAACGATGACACTCTTCAGACACTTAAGGAAAGGATTAATCAATTAAAATCGGAAAATATAATTGACAGTTCCGTTTTGGCTCAATGCCTTGAAGATAATCATTACTCTTTACTTCCACAATTTATTTTAACAGAGCTTCCCGATCGGTTCATCTATTCGATTTTAAACGGCAGAATTGGAGTTTTTTTAGATGGTAGCCCAGTAGCCATTATTGGACCTGCTAATTTTTTCTCATTTTTCGAATCAACAGAAGATAACTATTTGAGATGGTCTTTAAGTACATTTATTCGTTTTATCCGATTATTTGCTATGGTAGGTTCTCTATTTTTAACAGCCATATATGTGGCTGCCATGACTTATCATTTTGAACTTATACCATCTAAATTGTTATTTGTCATTGGACAATCACGTTCACAAGTTCCTTTTCCACCCTTATTAGAAGCACTCTTACTAGAATTTTTAATTGAGTTACTTAGAGAAGCTGGGGCCCGCCTTCCTTCAAAAGTAGGACAAACAATGGGGATTGTAGGAGGAATTGTCATTGGCCAAGCAACGGTTGAGGCAGGGTTAACTAGCAATATTTTAATTATTATTGTTGCATTTAGTGCATTAGGAGCATTTTCGGCACCTATTTATGAAATGGGCACTGCTGTAAGAATTGCTAGATTTCCATTCATTATTTTAGCAGGTATTTGGGGGTTAAACGGAATCATTATCGGTATATGTATTCTAATGGTTCACTTGTTAAAATTAACTTCTTTAAATAAACCTTATCTTGCCCCTCTATATCCGCTAAGAATGAAAGATTTGAAATATTTTTTAATACGTCTCCCCCATCATTTTTATATAAGACGACCGTTAGTAAATCGAACAAAAGACTCCATTCGCCTAAAGGAACGATTAAAAAATTCACCAGATTTAGATGAATGAGGTGCAAAATGAAATCAAATACACGTTTTGTTAACGCCTTTATGGCATTTTTTATCATACACACTTCGCAAATTGGTATGGGGATTCTTGGAGTTCCAAGAATTATATATCTAGAATCAAAAAAAGATGCTTGGATCTCCATTTTACTTTCTGGTTTATTCGTTAGCTTAATTACATGGATAATAATATCTATCCTAAATAAAAATGAAGGTGGTACTCTATTCGAAATTCATGATCATATATTTGGACGCTTGATTGGTAGTATTTTAAACTTCGTAATTGTCATTTACTATATTGCCGTCCATTATTCGATTACTATTGGTTATGTCGAGTTGTCACTAACATGGGGATATGAAGGAGTCTATGAATGGGTCGGGGTATTGGCTTTATTAATGATAACCATTTATGCTGTATCAGGCGGATTCAGAGTAGTGATCGGTGTTTGCTTCTTATCTTTTTTAATGACTATATGGCTGCTATTTGTTGTTTACCAACCTCTTCAAACAATAAATGTAACAAGAATTTTACCTATAATGACGACAACTCCTTCAGATATGATGAATGGAGTTTTCAGGAGCAGTTATACAATGTTAGGTTTCGAGACGTTGCTTTTTATTTTTCCATTTATAAAGGAGAAAAATAAACTTCAGCTTTTTAGTCAAATAGCAGTCTGGTTTACGACCATTCTTGTTTTACTAACAACTGTAGTTTCTATTTTATTTTTTAGCGCTAAAGAATTAGAGATGAATGTATGGCCTGTTGTCAGCATGATTAGCACTGTCCATTTTCCATTTATTGAACGTTTTGAATTTGTTGCGGTTCCATTATGGATTTTAGTTATTTTTCCAAATCTTTGTATCACACTATATATTTCTTCCAAGGGTATTAAACAGATTTTTCACATAAAACAAAAATATGGAATATGGCTCATCTCCATTATCCTTTTTATCTGCAGTTTTTTCATTACGAAAAGAGTAGATAATAATTATTTTTTTGATCAAATTGGCAAAACTGGATTTTTCCTCTGGTTTATCTATCCAATTTTCTTGTATGTAATCATCATTATTAGATCAAAAATCAATACTCGTTCCAGACGGAGTTGAAAGAATGAAGAAAATTGTTATTCTGCTGTGTTCTCTTCTTTGTACTGCATGCATGGCCCCTAAAAAAATAATAGAAATGCAAGGGATTTCAACGATTATTGGTTATGACTTGCTTGATGACAATACATACAAAGGCACTATCAGTTTGTTACAATTTGACCGAAAAGAAGAAAAGACCAGTGTAACCCTTTCAGCTGAAGGAACGACTAATAAACAAATCAGACAAAAACTAGAGGAACAAACAAGCCATGACATTACTTCTGGTCAATTAAGGACCATACTGTTAAATAAAAATATGGCAGAGACAGTAGGAATTTCTTCTTTTCTAGATACTATGCAACGGCATAGTAGTATCAGTTCTTTAATCTTTTTGGCCATTACTGATAATGCTGAGGAGACGATTAACAATACAAACTATGAAGAATATCCCGAAATGGGATCCTATATCTATCAACTTTTGGATAAACACGAAAAGAAAGAAATGTTAGTCAACTCCAACTTCCATGATTTTATAACTACACTATATGAAATTGGTATCGATCCTACACTACCCATGATTAAAAATGCAAATGGGGTAGCACCTTCTATAGATGGTGTTGCATTATTCAAAGATGATAAAATTGTTGGGTCTATTTCGTTGATAAACACCTTTTATCTAAAATTATTCACAAATAATAAGGCATTTTTAGGTGATATAACTGTAGAGATTCCTGCTGGTGAACTAGAGAATAGGGATATGGCAAAACTCAACCTTCCTAAAAGTGATATTTATAAGATCACACTTCATCCGATAAAGTACAAAGGAAACATTGAAATAAAGAACGAAGAATTTGTTCATTTAAATGCAACGATATCCGTTTCAATATTAGAATTTCAACCCACTACTTCTTTGAAAAATAAAGATGCACTAAACAAAATGGAGCAACTAATTGGTGAAGCCCTAAACAAAGAATTTGGATATATACTTGAGGAATTAAAAAATTTAAATACGGATCCCATTGGCATCGGAAGAAAAATAAGAAGTGTTAGAAAATATTCCCATTTAACTGAGGGAGATTTAAGACAAAAATATTCAGCACTAAAGATAAAACCAAATATAAAGGTGGAAATTAAGCGAACTGGATCAATTGATTAACATATTTAGGAACAAAAGCACTAACAACGACTAACACGACCCAAGTGTTGATTATTCACTGGGTCTTTTTCTCACTTTCGCATGATTCCAGCGGGAATAGCGTGAGGCTTGAGACCGACCCAACAATAGCAGTTCCGTCGAGGAGGCTCAAGCCACGCCCGAAGAGAGCGTCAACCTGAAGTGGAAGTCAACGATATAAAAAAAACAAAGCTTGGGAAAACAGTCTTTATCTTTAATCACCTCTTCGTTTTTTGCATAAACTACAAAATGAATTTATTATTAGAAACAGCCAGATTTAATTCAGCAGCCCCGTTAGTACAATAAAAAGGGAAACCCCAGCTATTTTAATCCCCATTAGAAAAGGCTTTGTTTTTTTTCAAGCGAAGAAGGCGTTTGTTACATATTCTTCAACTCAATTCAATTGTATTTAATTACCAAAAGCTACCAATTGATTATAAAACGCTTTCTCTGATATGTTGGATAACGGTTCAAATTCAGATACTAGGGGGCATTTTTAGTTGGTAAAAGGAAGCAAAGTTATATTCGATTCGAAAATTTATGTTATTCATTGGGTATATGATAGTGGGTACTGTGAAATTAAAAACGACGAACATATAAAGTTAGTTAAATTTTCAGAACTTACACCTCTAGAATAAACATCAATTAGAGTGTCTGATTTGAGAACCATTAAGCACTCATTCTACGAGTGCTTTTTTATTTCCAAAGATCAATAACATTGGTTTTACCAAATTCCTATTGCACTAATCTGTATCGTTACTTGAATAAGGAAAAAGCGATCCATCGCTAAGGAAGAATCGCATCTTTAGCTGAAAAAGATTATTTAATTATTGGTATTTAACCACTCATCTTTTAAAAGCCCGTCTATATTTCTATCAAGGTATTCACCATTTATTAATTAGTAGTTTCTTATAGTTCCTTCTTTCTTAAAGCCTAAACGTTCTGGAACTGTCTTACTTCTAATATTTCTTGTTGCTACGTTTATTTCTACTTTGTTTAGTTTTAAATCTGTAAATGCGTGTTCAAATAATAAGTTACAAGCCTTGTTGCTAAACCGAGACCCTCAAAGTCTTTCCCTAACCAATACCCAATCTCTGTCTTGTAACTACTCCAGTCTAAATACAGATAATCTATGGAACCAGCAATCTTTCCTTTATGACATATTCCAGCCGAGTCTCGCGGTAGATTGTATTCCTCCCCTACACAAAACCGTGCTTGCGCAATTAATGCACACGTCTCCTCCTAGTTACCATTCACATAATGTAGCCAATCTCTTTTCTTAAGTCATATATGTTAACAATAACTTTTGCGTAAAGTAATGGGTAAACGCGTGGTGAGTCTATACAGAACATTTAAATCTTTTGTAGTAACTTTTAATTAATTATTAATATAGCTTAAAATTTCCGAACGAGCATTGCCGTCTTTTACGAATACCCCTCTTACCGCCGAAGTAATCGTTTTTGTTCCGGGTTTTTTAACTCCACGCATGGTCATACACATATGTTCCGCTTCAACCACTACCATAACACCATGTGGCTCTAGTGTATCCATAATAGTATCTGCAACAGTAGAAGTAATCCTTTCTTGTAGTTGAGGTCTACGCGATACGGATTCAACTGCTCGGGCAAGTTTACTTAATCCTGCTACTCGACCGTTTCTAGGAATATAGGCGACATGTGCTGTCCCATAAAAAGGTACTAGATGATGCTCGCACATAGAGTAAAATGGAATATCCTTTACTAATACAAGTTCTTCATGATCTTCGCTAAATATTGTTTCAAAGTATTCTTTAGGATCAATTGTTAATCCTGAAAACACTTCCTCATACATTTTAGCTACACGTTTAGGAGTTTCAAGAAGCCCCTCCCTGTTTGGATCCTCTCCAACTGCCTGTAGGATTAAGCGAACTGCTTCTTCAATTTTGTTACAATTAATGTTTGCCAATAGGTTACCTCCTCATGTTGTCTAACAAAATATTTAAGTCTATGAGTTTAACTTTCCTTCTAAACTACACACCTCGTTTATTTCCCCAAATATAAGTATGAAGTTGAGGTAGTACTTTCACATTTTTCAACTCTTTATCTAACATAGTTTTATTAATTAACCATTCATATTTCTGTAATAACTGGGAAAGTAGTTTTTGATTGTCTGTCGTATGATTATTGTCGTTTCCTACTTGTAGGAAGAATGGGATCTCGGGGTAACGATAATGCACTTTCTTCGCATAGTCGTAATCTTGATCATCAAATACAACCACTTTTAAACTAGTGTTTTGTACTGTGGGGATTTCATTAAGTTTATGAATAATCATATCAAGAGCATCAAAGTTTGTTACCATCTCAGAACTGGGTGGTTTAGGAGAGATTGTTAGTTCATCAATTTTTAAGAACCATTCCTGCCACTTGCTTCCCTGTGTTTCCAAAACAACTTTTATGTTGTTTTCTTTTAATAAACAAATTAAATAATCAAGGTTTTTTAATAGTGCAGGGTTCCCACCTGATATTGTTACAAATGAAAAACCTTCACCGCCTATTGATTTAAGTTCTTGCCATATTTCTTCTGCATCCATTTGTCTTATTAAATCTTTTCCCGAACCGTCCCAAGTGAATGCAGAATCACACCAAGAACAAGAATAATCACATCCAGCTGTTCTAACAAACATGGTCTTTTGGCCGATTACCATCCCTTCACCTTGAATGGTAGGACCGAATATTTCGATTACCGGAATTTCACTCAACTTCCATCCACTCCCGTCTTACCTCCGCATAACTAGTAGGGGTTTCATATAAACGAACAAATTCTACTCTTAAATCATTATATTTTTCTGATCTTTTATTCAAAGACTCCTTCATTTTCTCATAAATCCAAACAACCATATTTTCTGCTGTTGTATTCATTTTTGGTAAAGTTTCATTAAGATATCGATGATCAAGGTAAGTTTCAATTTCCTGTTTCCAGAACTCTTTGATGTCCCCAAAATCAATTACAAGGCCAATCTCATTTACGAAACCACTAATACCAAAAACTACTTTATATGTATGTCCATGAAGGTTCTTACATTTTCCTTCATAACAGTGAAGGTGGTGTGCTGCATCAAATGTAAATTCCTTGCTTACAAGCACGCGTTTCCTATGGTATTTTAGTTCACTTCTTTTAATATCTTGGTTAATTTTTTGCAGGTTTTCTACTATTCTAAAACCAAAAAAATCATGTTGTACTTTCTTGTCCGCCATCGCTTTTTCATCCTTTAACATAAAAGACTTCCTTTCAAATGAAAAAACAGTACCCAAGATGAAGTACTGCTTCTTCTTAGTTTTTTTAAAGAGGGGTGCTAGAACCTCTATTATGAATCTATTTTTGTTCTATAGCTATTATACCACAGTCGATT
Source organism: Bacillus timonensis (assembly GCF_004799755.1). GTDB lineage: Bacteria > Bacillota > Bacilli > Bacillales > Bacillaceae_L > Ferdinandcohnia > Ferdinandcohnia timonensis_A. The sequence continues at coordinate 6,894 of NZ_SLUB01000090.1, forward strand.
TTTTGTCGAAAAAGAGAAATGAATTCCCAATGAAAAAGTAAGACTTTTACGTTCATCAATATAAATCAAACGTATATTTGCAGATGCTACGTTGGTTTTTAAATACCTTGAAGTGCACTTGCAAATCTTCGAATCCCTTCATGAATGTTTTTCTCATTTTCCCTTGCAAATGTAAATCGAACACAATTCTTATTTGAGCCCATCGTGGAACCAGGAAGATAAATAACGCCCTTCTTTATTGACTCTTCTAATAGTTGCATTTCATTAAAACACCTGTTAATTTTACACCAAATATGAATTCCGCCTTCAGGGATATAGTATTCAACTTGTTCCCCTAGATACTCTAATAGACTTGAAACAATTTGATCTCTTCTACTTTTTAAATGTACAACTAAGTTTTTTATATGAGAGTCAAATTTGTCCGATTCTAAAAAGTCATTCGCAATCCATTGGGTAAAACTAGCGTGGCCAAAATCAATCTGTTGTTTTGCATCTGATAATCTTTCAATAACGGATTTAGGACCAATTTCAATAACGGATTTAGGACCAATTATCCACCCAATCCGTAAACCAGAGGCAACAATTTTTGACAATGAACTAATGTATAAGACATTGCCAATAACATCCATAGATTTTAACGATGAGACGTGTTCACCTGTGAAAGAAGTTAAACTGTATGGATCATCTTCAACAACAGGTATTCCGTGTTCGAAAGAAATCTCCAAGATTTTCTTTCTTCTCTTTTCATTTAAAAATGTGCCAGTAGGATTTTGAAAAATTGGATTAAGGAATATCATTCTTATCCGATGTTTTTTATATAGAGTAATGAGATCATCTGGGTTAATTCCATTATTATCTATAGGAAACGAATATGTTCGAATGCCTGCTGATCTAAAGATGGGAAGACTATAATGATAAGATGGCTCTTCTATAGCAACAGCATCCCCTGGCTTTAGGAGGCATTGTACAACTAAATGTAAAGCCTGCTGAGCTCCAGATGTGATAAGTATAGACCCCGGACTCGTCTCTATTCTTCTAAATTCTTTAACATGCTTTGAGATTGTTTCCCTTAATATTTTGTTCCCTTGGGGATGGTCGTACCCAATACTGCCAATATAGGATCTTGTGGAAGTGATGCTTCGTAAATCCTCTATGGGAAAAAGGTCTTCAGACAATTCCCCGCTAGCCAAATTAATCAGATTAGATTCCTCGGTTTTTTTCCGAATTTTTTGTGCAACAGGTAAATTTGGTAAAAAGGATCCAGCTTCTACGTATCTATTCCAGCTGGGGATTCTCTTTTTAGAAATACCCCATATATCTTTATTTATAGTTGTACCACTTCCACGCTTTCTCTTGATTAGTCCATTAGATTCTAGCTCATCATAAGCAGCAACAACCGTACTTCTATTTACATTTAATTCCTTTGCTAAATATCTTTCCGAAGGCAATGGCTTATCCGGTGAAAATGTACCATCTGCTATCCCATTTTCAATATATTCCGCAAGTTGTTTATAGATTGCCTTCTTTGCTTTTCTATCAGGTTTCCAGTCCATATCAAACATTCCTTAAAGTTAATATACTTTCTAAGAGGATTAATATCTTCATTTACGAATAAAATAATTTGGCTCCCATAAAAAAATACTATTTGTATCTACAACATTACTATATAAATCCCTAAGGCAATAACTGCTAGAGGTATAATGACAACATAGATTAGAGTTAAATTGGTAGTGTTCTTTTTGGTTGCACTACTATAGTTTGAATCACCTTTTCCCGCAATTAAAAGCGTTCCAATAAGTGAAATAACTCCTATGATTATGACTATAGACATTAATATCTTCATAACACACCTCACAATAAACATATAAAAAAACATAAACAGCAATATATAAAGTCATTCAATAAAGGTATTTCCAAATAAATTTATTGTATAACAAGAATTCCACCACATCACCATCCACTTTACAAACAATTAAACCATCCATTCCTCTCTTTAATAGATTAGTTTCATTTATCCTCTTATTCAAAGCCATATTTATCAACAAATTAAAAGGAAACCTTTATAAACTTAAAAGTACAAAAGAACGATTATAAAGTTCTTGGCTAAACAAAGAAGTTTCTGTATAAAATTGCTTGTAAAAGACATTTTTGTAACTATCGATAACGAAATTCGTTATTTATTGTGTCCATCTTGCATATATATTGAATTTTTCAACTTTGACTTCTTCTACTGAGCCATTTAAACAGTATGTATCCGATTTTGTCCCTGAATTTATATTCACTTTGGGTTTTCTGTGATGCCATAATAATTGTAATAAACCTTAAGAGAGCGTCTAAATATAATAAAAAACCTTAGTCCAAATTAAACTAAGGTTCCCTTTTTGTCATACATCGCTAGGTAATAAGAAAAAAACATTAACCTTTTAAAATAGGGGTTACTTTGTCGATAGCTTTTTGTAACTTTTCGCTATTTAACCCATACATTTGTTTAGCCTCTTTTGATTCCGTTCCAAGAGCAAATAGTTCTAAATCGGCTTGACATTTTTTCATAGTTGAAAGAATTAAAGGTCTTTCTTGAGGAGATGGTACTTGCAACTTATCATCAAAAAGATCAACTGTTAATTCTCCAAAAGAATTAATCTGTCCAAGAAATACATTTTCAACAGTAACACCTAATTTTTCTAACTCAGTGTGTAGCCAAGCACGATTTCGTCCAATTGTAGCTAGCGGTTCGTCCATTATGACACCATCCATAATGACAGTCTGTGGTTCTTTAATGGAAGGAACGGATAAGTTTAAATCTTTTGCTGTTAATGGTTGGTTCTCTTTTTTTAACATAACGGATAAATCTCCTGTTGCCTCTAGAACTGCAAATTCTACATCAGATACTTGAAAGACATCCTTTCTGCGAAGTAGTTCTAACAGTTCATCTGTTGTATATCTTTCCTTTTTTAAATTATCTTCCATGATTTTTCCATCTTTGATAAATACAGTTGCTTTTCCTTCTATAAAATCGCGAAAACCTTTACTTTTCAAGGAAATTAAACCAGCGAAAAAAGGAAAAGCAGCAAAAATGACAATCCCAATAATTCCGTGAAAAATGTTTCGTTCTAGTCCCATAGCCACTTCTGCACCAATACTTCCTATAGAAATACCAGTGACATATTCAAAGAAAGATAGTTCGGAAATTTGCTTTTTCCCTAACCATTTTGTAATTAAAAATAAAACAGCAACAAATAATGCTGAGCGTACAGCTATATCTAACCATTCAGGCACCTCTTACA
>NZ_SLUB01000091.1 GCF_004799755.1 Bacillus timonensis
AGATGTGTATAAGAGACAGATATTAAATTATTTGAACTGTATGCATTTAATTTTCAAAAGGATTATTTAAAAAAGGAAAAATTAAGATACAACGATTTTAAAAGTCAATTAAGTAACTTTTTAAATGGGGAAACAGTAAAGATTTCTTTCGATAACTTAGATTTGTAACTGCTAAACTAAAATCAACAGTTTCCGCCAAATAGAAATGAACACTTTTTGCCAAAACATCCATCAGTTAAGCTATCATGATTTTATATCATAAATGTTTAGCTGGGGGATTTGAAAGGTGGAAAAATTACTATTGTATGTTGAAATACATCAACTAAAAGAACAAGGATTTAAAATAGCAGCCATTGCAAAAAAATTAAATATTTCTAGAAACACAGTTTATAAGTATTTGAATATGAATTTTGATGAAGTTTCTGAATGGGTAATATCGACGAAAAGCAGAACTAAGAAATTAGATTTACATCATGATCTTATTTTAAACTGGCTTAAAGAACATCCAGATCTCTCTTCTGCTCAGGTGGAGGATTGGTTGAAAGAGCAATACCCTACAATAAAAATTGGTAGCAGTACTGTTCGGGGATATGTCAGTGAATTAAGAGATATTTACCATATTCCAAAAGTGGTTCGTATTCGAGATCATGAAGCAGTAGAAGAACTTCCAATGGGTCAACAAGTTCAGGTGGACTGGGGGGAAATCACAGTAAAGAACCAAGATAATAAACAAATAAAATCATACTTTATTACCTTCGTACTCTCCCATTCTCGTTACAAATATGTGGAATGGATGGACAGACCTTTTACCACAAAGGATACAATCCGTTGTCATGAAAAAGCATTTCAATTTTTCGGAGGAATTCCGAAGGAAATTGTCTATGATCAGGACCATTTGATAACTGTAAGTGAAAACGCAGGTGACATTATCTTAACTGGAGAATTCCAGGCCTACAAGCAAGAACGTGGATTCAGAGTATATCTTTGCAGAAAGTCAGATCCACAAAGCAAAGGGAAAGTTGAGAATGTAGTGAAATATGTAAAAATGAACTTTGCGAAGAATAGAGTGTTTCCAAATCTTGAATCCTGGAATGAGAAGTGTATAGCGTGGTTAAAGAGGACTGGTAATTACAATGTTCATCATACAACAAAAAAGAGACCGGTAGAAGTGCACGCCCTCGAAAAGCAACACTTAACCCAAGTCTCCTCCCTGCTTTCTTTCGAAAGCAACCATGTAAATAGTATAACAAGAACTGTCCATAAGGACAATGTGATCAAATATAAATCTAATCGATATTCTCTTCCAGTAGGTACCTACCGTCCAAGAGGAGACAATACAGTATATCTTGAAATACAAAGTGAAATGCTCATTATTAGAGCAGATTTAGAAGGAGAAATATTAGCAAAACACCCCTTATGTCATGGAAAAGGAGTATTGATAAAAAATAAACAGCATACAAGGGATCGATCGAAAGGAATACAAGCATATAAGGAGACTATTATTCGTCAATTCAATGATCAAGAAAAGGCATTAAAGTTTGTAAATGAAATATCTCAACGATATTCCAGATATGTAAGAGATCAGTTGCAGGTCATACAATACGCTATTACCCATTTCCGCCCTCAAATAGAGGAAGCCCTCACTATATGTATAAATGAACAGCTTTGGAGTGCGAATGATATACGTGACATAGCACAACATCTAACGAGATTAAAAGAAGAAAAAGATGTATCCACAGTTTCTGTCGAAACTAAACAAAATAACACCGCATCACACGCCACAGCTGCAAAAAGGGAAATAGAGTATTACACAAACATAATAAGAGGTGTTTCATAATGACTAGCACTGTACAGCTTTTACAGGAACATTTTCGCCATCTTCGGATGGCGGAAACGGCAAATGAGTTGCCCGTATTACTTCGAAAAGCGGAGAAAGCCTCGTGGACTTATCAAGAGTTTCTAGAGAAACTTCTAATGCATGAGGTGAAGAAACGAGAAGAAAAGAATGTTGAAAAGAGATTAAAGTGGGCTAAATTCCCATATCTCAAAACACTTGATGAATTTAATATTGAAGAACAAATATCGCTTAGTACACGTCAATTAAACCAGTTAAAAGAACTAAATTGGCTTGAACAACAATATAATCTAATTTTATTGGGACCGCCAGGTTCAGGTAAAACTCATATTAGTATAGGACTAGGTTTAGAAGCTATTCAAAATGGCTATAAAGTTACCTTTTCTACAATGGGTGAAATCGTCCACCTCCTAAAAACAGAAGAGTATATTAGAAAGTCTCAAACACAGTTAAAACGCATAAAAGACTCTGATATGGTTATTATCGATGACTTAATGTATATGGCAATGGATCAAAGAGAAGCTAACCTGCTTTTCCATTTGATTAATTATCTATACGAGCGAAGTTCTGTTATTTTGACTTCCAATAAAGGTCCAGATGAATGGGGAGAACTAATAGGAGATCAGGGAATTACGACAGCAATCTTGGACCGATTACTCCATAGAGTAGAAGTTATTCAATTAAATGCCAATGACAGCTATAGAATAAAGCATCGCAGTACCATTTTTAGTAAGGATAGTGTTCAAAATTAATTAGCAAAATGTGTTCAAAACTACTTGACGGTTACAAGTTTTACGTAATTCCCCTCTATATCCTTTTTTGATTCTTATTTATTATTTTTCTTGAACCAACAAAAAAGTGCTAGCCCTCTTATTAATATTCCTCCTTTACGTACTTAAAAGTTCCCAAATATTGACGTGTAAATCGTTTGCTTGTTATTATAAGGAAATAATACATAGTACGTAGGGACATTTTACCTTGTCCAAATGACTGTGAAGAAAGGCGAGAACAACATGAACAAACCTACGGGAACGAAACGTTTGCAACTTGCATTACTTTTAGGGTCACTTGGGCTTCTAGGACCGTTCACGATCGATATGTATTTACCGTCGTTTCCTACGATTGTGGAAGATTATGAAACAACTGCATCATTAGTTCAGGTTAGTTTAACGACATGCTTGTTAGGACTTGGATTGGGACAATTAATTATTGGGCCGATGAGCGATGTACAAGGTAGACGAAAGCCATTGCTGATTTTTCTTATCATGTATATGATTGCTTCTGTCATTTGCGCTTTTGCCCCATCTATTTATCTATTTATTGTAGGTCGTTTTATACAGGGATTTGCTGCTGCCGGTGGTCTTGTTATTTCTAGAGCTATTGTACGAGATATTTATAGTGGCAGAGAATTAACCAAGTTTTTCTCTTTATTAATGTTGGTTGGTAACCTTGGTCCTATTGTTGCACCAATTGTGGGTGGTGGAGTCCTTTCAATCACTGACTGGAACGGTGTTTTTATTGTATTAGCAGTTGTGGGCTTTGTGCTGTTTCTTATAATCTCTTTTAAACTCGAAGAATCATTACCTGTGGAAAAGCGTGTGCCTAGTAATCTAACTCAAGTATTGAGGAATTTTGGTTCGTTATTTAGAGATCGAGAGTTTCTAGGTTATGCACTAACACAAGGCTTTATCATTGCTGGAATTTTTGCTTATGTTTCTGGTATTCCTTTTGTTTATCAGAATATTTATGGGGTTTCTCCTCAAGTATTTAGTTTGCTATTTGGAGTTAATGGTTTGGCTTTAATTATTGGTACTCAGTTAGTTGGGCGTCTATCAGATATTATTCCCGAGAGAACTTTCTTGAAATTTGGCTTATTTCTTTCCACTACAGCAGGTACTTGTTTGCTAGTAGCTCTTTTATTAAAAGCTCCACTTCTGGCTGTTGCGATTCCGATTTTCTTTTTAGTGTGCTCGATAGGAATAATTTCAACAACTTCCTTCGCGTTAGCTATTGAGACCCAAGGACATATTGCTGGAAGTGCATCCGCCCTACTAGGTTTACTACCATTTGTTCTAGGTTCAATAACCTCTCCACTTGTTGGGGTAGCGGGAGAAAATTCAGCCATTCCTATGGGTATCGTTATTTTATCAACAAGTTTGTTAGCACTACTTTCATATTTTGGGCTAGTACGGGGAGCATCAGTACGATTACAGACTGCTAAAAAGTATTCTGGTTAATATAAAACTCAGAGATTATTAGTCTCTGAGTTTTTCTATTGGACTTTAACTTGACAGTTTTATTTTGTCACAATGGAAACTCCACCATCAACAATGATATTTTGGCCTGTTACAAAGGAAGATTCTTTAGAAAATAACCAGGTTACTACATCTGCCGCTTCGGAAGAAGTTCCCATTCTTCCTAGGGCATTCAGACTGTTGTACCTTTCTTCTAACATTTCTGATTGCTCTTCAGTCAAGTTTTCAAATTTTCGTTCCATCATCGGAGTCCTGATTGCACCAGGTGTAATGGCATTTACTCGAATTCCTTTATTTCCATACTCTTGGGCGACTCCGCGGGTTAATGCCAGAATTCCACTTTTCCCAGCTGCGTATGCTGTTGTGTATGCTGAACAAATTAAGGCATCCAGGGATGATGTATTAACGATTGAACCACCACCGTTTTCAATCATAGCTTGCAGCTCATACTTCATACACAACCAAACTCCTTTGATTGTGGACCCCATCATATGATCGAAGTTTTCTTCACTGAACTCATGTGTCAATGCAGGCGTACCTTCCGCATTGCCCGCATTATTAAATGCAAAGTCGATGCTTCCAAATGTGTTCACTGTTTCCTTTACCATCTGTTCTACTTCTATTCCTTTACTTACATCAACTGATAGAAAAAGAACATGTGGACTAATCTGTTTCAGCTTTTCTAGGGCTGAGTTTCCGCGTTCCTTATTACGGCCTACTATGACAACTTTTCCACCCTCATGAAGTAAGCGTTCTGCTACGGCTAGTCCAATTCCAGAAGTCCCTCCGGTAATAAGCGCCACTTGATTTTCAAATTTCACACCATCCACCCCTTGTAGTTAGAACTATCTAAATTTTAACACAAAGGGAATTTGACAAGGAACTTTATTTAATGGAATGTACAATCTAATGTTTCCGTTTTGCTTAAAAACCCGCTCAATGCTATTCATTACTCCAATAAGAAGTTTTCAATGAAACCTAAATAGGAACCAGGATGACAATCACTGATTCCTACCCTAACGACTAAGCCTTTTTCGTAAATAATTCTAATAACTCCTTGGCACTATGTACTTCTTTATCTGGTTTATAGGTAGCATTTGTCGGTAAATCTTTCTTACGATGATTCATCCAGATCGCCTGCCAGCCTGCTTGTTTTGCTCCGATAATATCTTTTTCAAAATTATCCCCGATATACACGGTTTTGGTTTGGTCAAGGCCCAGTTTCTGTTCAATAAAATCAAATACTTCTCTTTTCGGTTTTGCATGACCAATTGCTCCAGAAATAAACGTCATCTCTGCCGGAATCCACCGATTAAGGTTGAGTTGTTTAATTTTCATTGCTTGATGTTTTTCTTCACCGTTTGTAAGAATCCCAAGCTGTTTACCTTCTTTATAAAGTATATTTAGTAGTTCTTCGATTTCCGGAAACAAGGTGATGTTTTTTTGTTCGGTCACATACGTTTCATGAAAAATAGTCGCTTTTTCGATATCTATAGGGATGTTAAAATCCTTACAGGCAGCTATGATTCGTCCGGTTTGCCATTCAAATTGGGATATTTCACCTGCTTCACTTTGATCAAATAAAATCTCGCTATACTTACGACTAGCTTTATATAATTGATCGATTTCTTCGTCTGAAAATGGTTCTTGAAAAAGCATCCTCACCGTTTTATGAAAAGATTGTGCTTGGTCATATAATGTATCATCGACATCAAAAATTATCGTATCCATTCTCATAGCCCTCCTTATATTATGATGATATCACTTATTTTCAACTAGAGAAAACAGAGAGCCCACCAACAGCACCTACCCTAACGAGTAGGAAAGGTGCTTTTGCTAGTTTTATTTATTAATTTTATTTCTAATCGACTTTGTTTATGGAAATACTATTATGGATTTATTTGGCTAACTTATGGGAGATGAAACGATGGATTTACAACTTGTTGAAGCATATGTACCAGATAAGTTTTTCAATAAAGTGGATGAATCCTTGAAAGAGTTCCCACATGTGTCCTTTTGGATTTCTATAGAATCAAAAGATCGAACGCTTATCCGTGTTCTTGTAAAAACAGCTGATACCGAAGAAATTTTGGACTATCTGGAAGGTATGGCACATGTTATTGAAGGATTCGAAGTTCTACTTTTCCCTGTTCAAACGTACATAACTCGATTAACAGAAGAGGAAAAAGAACAGAGACTGAATGAAGAGGAAGAAAACGCGAATAAGCTTGAAAGGGCCAGTCGACAGGAGTTATGAGGAACGATTAAAAAAGCCAGCCATATTAACCTTACCTATACCCTATTGATCGTCATATCTGCCATAGTTGTAACAATTGGCTTTATCCAAAATAGCCAAGCCGTCATCATTGGAGCAATGGTCATTGCCCCAATGCTAGGGCCTGTAATATCAATCGCATTTTCAGCTATTTTAGGTGATTTTCAGTTGCTTAGAAGCTCAACGGTTACTTTACTATATGCGGTTTTCATTGTAATCGGGATATCTATCGGTTTTACTTTCTTTTTCCCGGTTCCTCTAGATAGTAGCGAGTTTGCTTTAAGGACTCATGTAAATATAGTCGATATGGTTTTAGCATTTGCTACAGGGATTGCTGGTGCACTATCAATACTAAATCGATTACCCGGATCATTAGTTGGGGTAATGGTGGCTGTGGCCCTTATACCACCCAATGTTGTACTGGGAATGTCGATTGGTTCAGCGATGTGGCAGGAGGCATATGGTTCCATGCTTTTACTTGTAGGCAACATTACCTCTGTTATTTTGGCCGGAATCATCGTGTTTTCCTTAAGCGGCATTCGACCAGTAAAATGGGATGAAGTGAACAAAGCAAAAACATCTCGAAAACTATCTATTCTGTTTGTCAGTCTGGTTATTATCCTGTTAATTATCGTAATCCTCTTTAGTAACAGGATTGATTTAGTATAAACCTGATCCATTTGCAGCATCAGGAAACCCTTTGTACATGTCCATTCCTTCTCTTGTTAAGTTTCAGTTGTTTGAGTATGGAAGCTACGATTGTAATAAACGGTAAGCTCCATAAAAATATGGCATAAGGTAAATAAGCAGTAACAGGTAATCCCAAGATTGTACTACACATAATCGTTAACACACTCCATGGAATCATACCAGGAAAAAGCATGGATGAGTCAGCCATAACCCTTGCTAGGTCATCCCTTGTTCGTTTATTTTTCCAATGGGGTAGCAGTGTTCTTCCTGTAAGAATGATTGGTAACGTCTGATTTGCAGCAATTAGTGAGATTCCAAAGGTAGCAATAATTGTTTTTACGGAATCTTCAACTAAGGTCTTTGACTTATTTAACCACCCATCGATTAGTGGCTGGATAACACGATATTCTTCTAATAGTCCGTTATATGCTCCAGCCAATACTAAAAATAGTAGTAGCACGTACATATTAATCAGTCCCCCGCCCATTCCTTCTACGCCAAAGAATAGGGCATGAAAAAGTTGGTAAAAGGTAGTTCCATTAATGATTGAAATAATGCTAGCAACGATAATACTCGCTAGAAAAGCATATACAATTCCGATCCTAAATAATACCACAACTATTAAGAACAGCGGCGGAAGTAATTTTATAGAGGATAATTCTTTCCAATTAAAGGTTGTTAGTTCCCCCACCTTCACGTCATATTGAAAATCTAAAAAGCTGTAGAAAGCTAAACATATTAAAATGGCTGGAATGGTAGTTAGCAACAATGCGTTAAATTGTTTCTTATTAGAGACCTCAACCGTATGGGATAATAATTGGAATGCGCTAGAAAAAGGTGAGGTCCGATCCCCAACAAATGCTCCAGACAGTAAAGCTCCTGCTACTATATGTGGTGCTAAATCTATCGAAATAGCACTGCTCATGATCGGGATTCCCACAGCACTTAGTGTGCCAATAGAAGTACCTAGCATCATAGAAAAAAGCATAGCGATCATAAAGGAGAACAAAAAGAAATGATTAGGTGTAATAAATTGTAATGCAATCGAAACTAATAGGTTAATTGTACCTGCCTCGTACCACGAAGGAAGAACAAAACTAACTAGAAAAAGAATTAGAATGACTGTTTGTGTTTTGCTTACACCCCTTTTACATACTTTCCATATCTCGCGAACAGGCGTTCCCTTCCTTATTATTAAAGTAACGAGAAATATGAATCCGGGTAAAAATCCAATAAATAATGGTATATGAAAGCTTACAGACAATAATACTCCCGTAAGTGTAATAATAATGAGATTAGTTATCTCTATAATGGTAAATCTATCGTTGTCCAGTTTTCTCCACTCCCACTGCTTCCTTAACTGTATTCTCCATTAAGGATTATACCATTATATATTCGGTTAGAGTATCCTGATATAATGAAATTAACCCCATCCCAATATAGGAACGGGGTTTTTATAATTTTAAAAGAAATTTCGTTTATAGCTGATAAACCTTCGAATATTTATCTTCTAAATAGTTCACTAGATATGTAGCATTTAAACTTTCACCAGTGATTTTCTTGATTAATTCATCAGGTGTATAAATACTACCGTATTGGTGAATTTTCTCCTTAAGCCAAGATTGAATGGCATCAAATTCTCCTCTTTCAATATGACCGTAGAAGTCTGGGAGTTCTTTCTTGATGGTATTCAAAATCTGGGCAGCATATAAATTTCCAAGTGAGTAGGACGGAAAGTATCCTAGACCACCAAATGACCAATGAACATCTTGAAGCACACCCAATGTGTCGGTTGGAGGAACGATCCCCAAATACTCTTTCATCTTCTCATTCCATACGTTTGGAAGGTCCTTTACTGCAATTTCCCTACTGATTAGTCCTTTTTCAATTTCGTAACGAAGCATGATATGGAGGTTGTATGTTAATTCGTCTGCCTCAACTCGAATAAAAGATGGCTCTACAATATTAATGGCTCCATAAAAATCGTTTACATCTAGTTTTCCTAATTGGTCAGGGAAATGCTCCTGTAGATCTTGGTAGAAGAAATTCCAGAATTCTTCACTACGACCAACCATGTTTTCTAAAAATCTTGATTGTGATTCATGAATTCCAAATGATGCCCCACTGCAAATTGAAGTACCTTCTAATTCAGGGTTAATATTCTGCTCATAAATACCATGTCCCGCTTCATGGATTGTACCAAAAATTGCAGAACGAACATTATCTTCGAGATAACGAGTTGTGATTCGGACATCGCCTGTATTAATGGTTTGAGCAAATGGATGTACTGTCTCATCAAGTCGTCCGGCATTCATGTCAAATCCAATTAGCGGGAGTATGAATTTATTAAACTCTTTCTGAACTTCAGGATTGTAAAGCCTTTCAAAAATGTCGCCATTTGGTTTAGAAAGAGATAATTTGATACGATTTAACAAATCGATACTGCTTCTTCGTAATTCTTCAAAAAGTGGATCCAGTTTTTCAACTGTTAATCCAGGCTCATATTCATTTAATAAGGCATTATATGGATGCCCTTCATACCCGTAATACTCCGTAAATTGCTTTTTGATTTCTACTATTCGTTCAAGAAAAGGAAGAAAAACTTTAAAATTATTCGTTTCTCTAGCTTCCTCCCATGCGTTATTCGCATTTGCAGTCAACACGATGTATTCATTGTAAAGTTCAGTTGGAATGCTTTTTGATTGTTTATAGAAATTATTTCGTTCACGTACAATTGCTTTGGTAACGTGATCTAGTTGCTCAAATTGATCTTCAGCTGTCAATACCCCTAATAGCTCTCCCATTTCTTTCGAGATCGATAACTTAAATATCTCAGTTGATAGTGTTCCAATTGAATTTGCAAACAAGGAACGCCCTTTTTTAGGGGCCATTACTTTCTGATCCCAATCTGCAAGAGCTAATACGCTATTTAGATGCGTAATTTTTTCGTCTAATTTTTTAAATTGATTGACCTTTTCCTGAAGTTCAGTATTTAATAATTGCTGTCTCTTATACACATCT
>NZ_SLUB01000092.1 GCF_004799755.1 Bacillus timonensis
AATAAGGGGATTACAAAAGCGTCACCTGCCCAATAAAGTGGGAACGCCTAATTTCGAATTGACATTGAGCCTCCGGCGGGCATGATGTAAAGCCAGGAAGCCAGGAGTTTAACAACACCTGGCTTGCCCTCCAGGCTATCATGCCCACCCCTCAATGTAAATTCGAAATAATTGTAGATCACTATACAAATTTTTTAAATAAGTCGATTATCATTGTTTGACACTTTTACACAAAATTTAGGACTTGACTGAACCAACCTCGTATCGTACCCTCATAGGTTGTTATGTAAACCAGTGATGGTACGGATAAGAGCTAATCATACCCTCACTGTAGGTATTGTAAACGATTGATGGTACGAATAAGAACTAATCGTACCATCACAGGAGTTATGCAAACGAGAATTGGTACGAACCGATTGCATTAATTAAGATAATTCCTCCTTAACCAACTCGATAAAGTTTTTAGCAGGAGTTGAGACATAGTGATGCTCAAGCCAAATCATACCTAATGAGGAATACATCGTTGTATCTTTAATCGGAGCAGAATAAAGTTCTCCATCTCCATATACATCCAATACGGATTTGGGCACGATCGTTGCTCCCATTCCGCTTTTTACCATTTCCATTAACACATGCATATCTGAGCACTCCGCAATACTTGTAAATTGAAGCTTTTGTTTTGAAAAGGCTTCGTGAATGATATTATAACTCCCCAAACCTTCCGTACTCGGAATAATGAGTGGTAATTGTGAGATCGTTTCCAGAGAAACAATGTCCGTTTTCGTTTTACTCACAAAAACAAATGGCTCACTAAGAAGGTGTTCATAAATGAAACCTCGATTTGCAAGGGGAAGACGTATGAATGCCACCTCAAACGCCCGTGATTTAACCATTTCCGCTAGATAATAAGAGTCATTCTGAACGACCTTCAACGTTACAAGTGGATATTTTTTATGGAAGGCTTGAAGCATGTCGGAAAAACCCGAAACCGATAATGTGTTTATTCCGACAGCCAAAACACCTTTCGTTCCTTCTTCTGTTTCATGAATTTCATGTTTAATTTCCTCAACACTATTCACGAGATGTAATGCGCGTTGATAGAGAATAGCGCCTTTATCAGTTAACTCCATGCTTTTGCCATTGCGCTCAATTAATTTAACACCAAGCTCTTCCTCCAACTGTTTTAGTTGCATACTTAATGGGGGCTGTGACATATGAAGCCGGTTCGCAGCAGCTGTTATATTTTTTTCTTCGGCTATGGCGATGAAATAACGTAATTGTTTTATGTCCATTTATTTCTCCTTCTATATAAAAAAAGTATAGTTTCTATATAAATTATATATTTTTCATATGGTATTAGTCCATGTTATGATAAGAATCGTTTTCACGGATAGAAAGGTGATATAAAATGGAACGATTCTTTAATTTAAAACAACATGGAACTACAATTGGAAAAGAATTCTCTGCAGGATTCATTTCATATATTACCGTAGTCTATATTATTATTGTCAATGCCACGATTCTGGCTGTAGCGGGTATTCCGATGGAAGCGGGAATCATTGCAACGATCTTAACTAGTTTTTTTGGATGCGTAGTTATCGGTATATGGAGTAACACTCCGATTCTCTTAATTCCTGGAATGGGACTTAATGCAATGTTTACTTATACAATCGTACAATCTGGGGGATTCACCTGGCAGGAAGCGCTGGCGATGGTCTTCGTTTCGGGACTAATTTTTGTGGTGATTGCGTTTACCCCGTTGGCAAAGGTAATTACTTCTTCCATCCCCAATTCTTTAAAAGAAGCGATATCGATCGGGATTGGAGTACTGTTGATTTTAATTGGGTTTGATAATGCGGGGATTATTACAAGCTCTGAGCACACATTACTGGCAATTGGGGATTTAAGCAGCCCTAGTGTGATTGTCACTTTTATAGGGTTAATTATCACAGTCCTATTATTTATTAAACAAGTACCTGGAAACCTGTTGTTAAGTATTTTCATTACATCGGTGTTATCCATTTTGTTTGGTGGGGCCAAGTATGAAAATATTTCCTTCTCTACGCCAGACTTTCATGAGTACTTTGGGGTATTTGGCCAACTTTCATGGGCGGAAGCGGGAAATCTTGTTTTCTGGTTAACATCCATTTCGTTAGCAATGGTACTCGTCTTTGAAAACATTGGATTAATTCATGGACATAGCAATATGCTAAATCGACCGGAAAGTAGTAAAAAGTCTCTTCAAGCAACTGCTGTCTCTGTTTTATCTTCAGGAGTCTTCGGAACAAGCCCCACAGTCGCTTCTGTAGAAACAGCTGCCGGAATTACCGCTGGTGGAAGAACAGGACTAACAAGCATCGTAACGGGGGTTATGTTTTTACTTTCAATGTTATTTATTCCGGTTATTAAAATGGTTCCGGCAAGCGCGGTTTCGCCGATTCTAATTTTAATCGGCGTTCTAATGCTGCAAAACATAGTGAATATTTCCATGGATGATTTTACGGAAAGTTTTCCAGCATTACTAATCATTGTGTTGATTCCATTAACATATAGTATTGCAGATGGCATGGCGATTGGCTTTATCTTATATCCTGTGATGAAACTGTTGATGGGAAAAGGGAAGGAAATTCATCCTGCACTTTATATGATTGCACTTTTATTTATTAGTAATTTTGTCATTCAGTATGTGGTTTAAAAAAAGCAGTCCATAGGGGGCTGCTTTTATTTTTAGAACATCCCATTTTCATTCAGAGAGTTCTCTGGGACAGGTTGTCCAATATCCCATAATTCAACAACTTTGTCTCCTTTGAAACGAAAAATATGTACGACAGCTGCTCCGAGGTCATCTGGATTTTGCCTTATGTGGGAGTAGACTGTAACCATTTCGCCTTCTTGTATGGCTAGCCTTACCTCAAAAATCTTATGAGGGCTTTGTGCTGCATTTTCTTCCATGGCGAGCATAAGGCTTTCTGCATCACCACGAAAGAAAGGATTGTGGTGAGAAAAATCAGGACCTACATAACTCTCATACGCTTCTCGGATTTTTCCTGAAACGATAAGATTTAAAAACGATATCGCTTTTTCTTTGAGTGATTGTTGAGCAGTTGTCATTTGTATACCATCCCTTTTTTTCACGAAGTTTACTGCATAAAAGAACCTATGTCAATTGAATGAATCTAGAGGTTAAAATGTCTTTTGAATATAATCTATTATTTTTTCCAATAATGAAAAAGGTGTATCGATGTCCAAGGTAGAATTTACATAATGTAGAAAAAAATTATGGATGGGCTGGTGGATAGGATGGGAAGATTAATTCATTTTGAGATTCATGTCGATGACATGGAGCGAGCAAAAGCGTTTTATGGGGAAGTATTTGGTTGGAAATTTGAAGATTGGAGTGATTATGCCGGAATGCCTTATTTCGGTGCTGTAACGGGTGATGAAAATGAACTTGGTATAAACGGAGCGTTGATGCAACGACAAAGTCCTCCTCCAGGACCAAATCAGCCTTTAAATGGCTATGCTTGTACGATGGGTGTAAAAGATTACGATACGACCGAGCAAAAAATTATGGCGAATGGTGGAAAGGTAGCTTTGCCAAAGTATGCGCTTCCTGGAATGGCATGGCAGGGTTACTATGTGGATACAGAAGGGAATATCTTTGGGATTCATCAGCCGGATGAAAATGCGAAATAGATTTACTCTCTATTGAAAAATAAAGCCTTTTGTCCTAATTAATGGCGAAAGGCTTTAATGACGTTATGTATTATCGATGTTGATCGAACAGAATTTGATTACCGTCTGGGTCTTCTATAACAAAATGTGCAGGCCCCTCACTTGATTCAGTAGATTCAGTTAACATTGTTATTCCTTTTTCTTTAAGTTGCTTTTGAATTTCTCGAATGTCTGTAAATGAATCTAGATTTTCCGCATGTTGATTCCATCCCGGATTAAAAGTCAGGATATTTTTGTCAAACATTCCTTGGAATAGTCCAATGACCGTATCTTCATTCTTCATTATAAGCCAATTTTGAGCAATATCTCCACCTAACATCTGGAAACCGAGGTTTTCGTAAAAATCTTTTGATTTGTGAATATCCTTTACATTTAAACTTATAGAAAATGCACCTAATTTCATGTTTTCTCCTCCAACGTGGTGATTTACTTTAACTATAGACGAATACACATCAATGCACAACAAGGAATTAAGGACATAACTTACATTAGCAAAGGAAGTCGCAGAATATATTGGAAAAGTGAATGTTAAAGTAAGTAATATCGCTTGGTAAGGTTCGACTTGCGTTTTGTCACCTAAAAAATGTAGAGGCAAAAATTAGAGTAGGTATAAAGAGAAAAACATGGATTTGTTGAGGTAGAAAAAAGCATATTATTGAAGGTGAATTTAAATGGATCAAACAAGAACAACTGATTCGGTTGACCAATATATCTTAAAATTAACAGCTGATATTCAACACATTGCAGCAGCATTAAGAAAAATCATTCTTAGTTCTTCACCCAATCTTGTTGAAGAATATAAATGGTCGATGCCGAACTATACTTATAAAGGATTGGTTTGCTATCTTCAGGCATCTAAAAAACATGTAAACCTGGTTTGAGTTTAATTTTAGTAGTGTTGTAGGAGGAAATCTAAGTGAGTTAAGGATGGGAGATCGACAAAACAAGTTTGATATCATTTTTTATTCACGGATTTAGAGTTCAAGTAAATAGTGTAGGAGGAGGAGCGCGCATTATATCGGGCTTCTTTTTATATAGAAATATACTTAATTTTTTATAAATTCAAGCAATATTATTGACAACGACAATCTCTTCTTATTAATATTATGTTATATTAACGAAGGATAATGAAACGTAATATAAAATAGGGAGTGAGAAGGTTGAAGCTAAGGGCAAAACGTGGTGAACTAGTGGAAGTAGCAAAGGGGAATATACCTGCCGATTTATATATTAAAGGTGGGACTGTAATCAATGTGTATTCAGGTGAATTTTTAAAGTTAAATGTTGCTGTATATAAGGATAGTATTGCGTATGTTGGAGAAAGCGAAGCGATGGTTGGTGAACATACGAAGGTCATTCATGCTGAAGGAAAGTATGTATCTCCTGGGTTTATTGAGGCGCATTCACACCCATGGGTTATCTACAATCCAATTAGCATGACGAGTAAAGTGTTGCCACTTGGCACAACTACATCTGTTAATGATAATTTATTTTTCTATTTACATATGGGAGCTAAAGGTTTCAAGGATATGGTTCTTGATTTAAATTCGTTACCTGGGAATTTCCTTTGGCTTGTTCGACTCGTTTCTCAGGCAGATTATCCAGGTGAACGTGACTGGTATAATCATCAGGATATTCAGGAACTGCTTGCAACGGAAGAGGTTGTTGGCTTAGCAGAAGTCACCCGTTGGCCACTTCTTTATAATGGCGATCCTTTTTTACTGGATACAATGGATTATGTAAAAGAAATCGGTAAAGTATCTGACGGGCATACTTCCGGGTGTTCTTATGAAAAATTAAATGCGATTGTTGCGTCTGGCGTGACGGCGTGCCATGAAGCAATTACGGCAAAAGAGGCACTAGATCGACTACGCTTAGGCATGTGGACGACATTGCGAAACAGTTCACTCCGACCAGACCTTGAAGAAGTCATTAAAATGATTACCGAAGGAAACGTCAACACAAGCCGAATCGTGATGACAACAGATGGACCACATCCAGGATTTATTGAAAGGGAAGGCTTTGTTGATGGACTTGTACGAAAAGCGGTTGAACTCGGTGTCCATGTAATGGATGCGATTCAGATGGTCACAATAAATGCAGCGACTTATCTACGTTTAGAGGATTATATCGGTGGTATTGCTCCGGGAAGAAAGGCAGATATTCTCTTACTTCCGAATCTCGTTGACTTCCGTCCTGAAAGAGTCATTGCGAGCGGAGAGGTCGTGGCAGAAAATGGACAATTATTGGCATCTGTGCCAGAGGTGGATTGGAGTAAATACGTTGTTCGAGAAGCATTTGAATTTCCGAAATCGGTACTAGAGAATCCGGAACTCTATCAATATCCACATCCGGATGAAAATAAACCATTACCAGTTTCCTATTTTAAAAGTAATGTGATCACTGCGAGGAAGGATACAATGATTCCTTCTATGAATGGATTTGCGGATCTGTCTGGTCATGAAGGACTTATGTATTCAGCATTAATTGATCGTCTCGGAAATTGGGTGAGTAAAGCCATCTTGGAACGATTTGCTGTTACGCTTGATGGAATGGCTTCTACGTATAATACAACGACTGAATTGCTAACAGTCGGCAGAAATCCGCAAGCAATGGCAAAAGCGGCTGCAAGGGTTCATGAGATTGGTGGGGGAATTGTCATTGTCGATGGTGACGATATCATCCTTGAAATTCCGCTTCCGCTTACAGGTATGATGACAACAGATCCTTCATTTGGAAAAGCGGTAGAGTATCATGATAAACTACTTAAAACTTTACAGGATCGAGGCTTCCCATTCCACGATATTCTGTACACATTGTTATTCCTAACTTGCGACTTCTTACCGGGATTGCGCTTGGTTCCTTATGGATTGTATGAAGTGAAGAAGGATGAGATTTTGTTGAAGGCTGAGGCTTTTGAAACTGAAGTTACGAAATAGTATAAAAAAAGAACCTACAAACACTGAAATATCGTTGTTTGTAGGTTTCTTTGTTTTTAAAAACTACATTTTTAACCTCAGTATTTATTCATTGAATTCCTCACCAAGAAACTGAAGCAAAGCCCGGACCGCGAAGGATTGGTACCTGTCTTTTTTGGTTATGACAACGAGTTCCCACATCGGGGGTGAGTCTAGCGGGATCATGTTAATTTGGTTTCTATCCATTTTAGAATAGATGGATTTTGGCAAAAGAGTAATCCCTAGTTGGGCAATGACCAATTCTGTTATTAAGTCCCATTGTGAACTTACATACGCGATTTTAGGAGAAAATCCGGAATGTTGACAATGTTGAATGATCAAGTTATGTAAGGCGAATTCTTGATTAAAGAGAATAAAAGATTCATTTTCAAGTTGTTCTAGTTTAACTGATTTTTCATGTGCTAATAGATGCGACGGATGAATGAAAAGCGTAAATTCTTCCTTGATGAATGGGTGAACGTTAAATTTATTGTGATCTGTTGGGTTTACGACGATACCCACGTCTACTTGCCCCTCATCGACTAAGTTTTCAATTCGTTTAGCTCCAAGTTCGATTAATTCTAACGATACCAGAGCATGCTGCATACCAAATTTTTGGGCAATCGTTGGAAAGAAAAGTGTGCCAATTAAGGGAGGGATCCCTATTTTAATGTTTCCAGTTGGCAGGTTCATTAAATCATCTAATAAAGTATGAAGTTCTTGGGTCGCACCTAGGATTTTAGATGCTTGCCTATACACAATTTCACCAGCATCCGTTAATATCAATTTTCTAGTTGAGCGTTCGAATAGCTCAACCTTAAGTTCCGTTTCTAATTTTTTGATGGACTTACTTAAGGTGGGTTGCGAAATATAGGTGTTAACCGCTGCTTTGGTAAAACTTCCGTAATCGACAACTTCCATAAAGTAGCGTAGGTCTTTTAACTCCATGGGTCCTCCTTATATTCCAATTTGTAATAAAGTTTATTCTTATTATTCATTTTACGGATAAATTGGACTGTTGTAAAATTTTATTAAGAAGATAATGAAAATTTAGAAATGAATAAAGTGAACGGACAAATTGTCCCATTTTATAGATCAGGAGGGGTTAAAAATGAAAACAATCTATACAAGCTTTGAAGAAGCTGTAAGCGGTATCAAAGATGGGATGACAATGATGGTAGGTGGCTTCGGTCTCGTTGGAATACCGGAAAATCTAATACTTGGTCTTCGTAAAACAAACATAAAGGATTTAACGGTGATTTCGAATAACTGTGGAGTGGATGATTGGGGACTTGGGATCCTTTTACAAAATAAGCAAATCAAAAAGATGATTTCTTCCTATGTAGGGGAAAACAAGGAGTTTGAAAGACAAGTTTTAAGCGGGGAACTAGAGGTTCAACTCGTACCACAAGGATCACTAGCGGAGAAAATTCGTGCTGGGGGAGCGGGAATTCCTGCATTTTACACACCGGCAGGAGTAGGAACTCCAATTGCAGAAGGACGCGAAACAAGAGAGTTTGACGGAAAAGAATATTTACTGGAAGAAGGGTTAACAGCGGATGTTAGTTTAGTAAAGGCATGGAAAGCGGATAAACTAGGAAATTTAGTTTATCGTAAAACAGCACAAAACTTTAATCCCATGATGGCAGCTGCAGGAAAGGTCACCATTGCTGAGGTAGAAGAGATTGTTGAGGTTGGTGAACTGAATCCAAATGAAATTCACACACCAAGTATTTATGTTCAAGGTTTGATTGTGGGTAAGCATGAAAAACGAATTGAGCGTTTAACTGTTAGAGATTAAGGGAGGTAATTGAATGTCTAATAATGTGAGAGTGCAAATTGCACAAAGGGCGGAGCAGGAAATTCAAGATGGAAATTATGTGAATCTGGGAATCGGAATGCCGACAATGGTGGCAAATTATATTTCTGACAATAAACATGTGGTTTTACAATCGGAAAATGGTTTATTAGGAATTGGGCCATATCCGACGAAGGAAGAGGTCGACCCCGACTTGATCAATGCCGGAAAAGAGACTGTCACAGCAATGACAGGTGCAAGCTTTTTTAGCAGTGCCGAATCATTCGCGATGATCCGCGGAGGTCATATCGACATTGCTATTTTAGGTGGGATGGAAGTGGATGAGAATGGGGATTTGGCCAACTGGATGATTCCAGGAAAGATGATTAAAGGTATGGGCGGTGCAATGGATTTAGTTCATGGTGCGAAAAAGACGATTGTCATCATGGAGCATGTAAATAAGCATGGACAGCCCAAAATTCTAAAAAAATGTAGCCTTCCACTCACAGGTCAAAACGTAGTGGATCGAATTATTACGGATAGAGCCGTTATCGATGTTACGGAGGATGGGTTGAAATTAGTTGAGGTGGCAAAAGGGTATAGTATTCAGGATGTCGTTGAATCAACTGAAGCAAAATTGATTGTTTCTGAAGATGTGAAAATTGAGGCTTATTAATGAAAATGAGAAAACCTCCAATCATGTTGATTTGGAGGTTTTTCTGTACAAAATATTAGAGAATAATAGTTACATATGGTTAAATAATGGTTATGTATAAAATATAAATAACTAGGTGTAGACATCATAGGAGTATTCTTGAAC
>NZ_SLUB01000093.1 GCF_004799755.1 Bacillus timonensis
GGAGCAACCGGAGTAACAGGAGCGACAGGAGCCACAGGCGCAACCGGAGTAACTGGAGTAACTGGTGCGACAGGAGCAACAGGAGCCACAGGCGTAACAGGAGCAACCGGAGTAACAGGAGCGACAGGAGCCACAGGAGCCACAGGCGTAACAGGAGCAACCGGAGTAACTGGAGCGACAGGAGCAACGGGAGCCACAGGCGTAACAGGAGCAACCGGAGTAACTGGAGCGACAGGAGCAACCGGAGTAACAGGAGCGACAGGAGCCACTGGCCCAACAGGTCCATCTCCAACCTTCCAATTTAATAGTACTGCAGGACCGACACCAATTCCTGTAACACCACCAACTGAAACTGTAATAGGATCGATTACTGTACCAGTAGTTGCGGGAGATGTATTACAACTTGCATATGCCGTATCAATAGAATATGTTGCAAACGCAAACTTCGATTTAAATATAAGTTTACGTTTATATGTAGATGGAACACTTGTTGATACAAGAACCTTTAATACGCATCTTTCTAGAGCAGGAACTTACAGAAATCCGTTTGCAGAAATTACCGGATTTAATGTAACAACCACTGGTAATTCAACGATTCAAGTTCGTGCAATCACAAATAGTGCAACTAACGTTACTTCAATTTCGGGCGTGAATACAGATTTAAATGTAATTGTGTTTTAAGAAACATTTTTGATAATAAGCGCAGTTTATCTGCGCTTTTTTAAGCATATTATTTCATTTTAATTAATTGTTTGATGGAAGGGAGTATCGATTAATGGTAACTATTAGTCTATGTATGATTGTGAAAAATGAGGAAGAAGTGCTAGCTAGATGTTTAGAAACAGTAAAAGACATTGTGGATGAAATCAACATTGTTGATACCGGATCAACGGATCGGACAGTTGAAATTGCAAAGCAATATACAGATCGAGTGTTCTTCTTTGAATGGATAGGTAACTTTGCAGCTGCAAGAAATGAGTCATTTAAGTATGCCACAAAGGAATATATTCTATATCTTGACGCCGATGATGTATTGTTAGAGGAAGACCGAAAAAAGTTTAAGGAACTTAAAGAAACTTTGGATCAGTCCGTCGATTCTGTATCTATGTATTATGATGCTGGTACAGATGAATTTGGTAATGTAACTTTGCGTTACCGCCGTAACCGACTGGTGAAAAGAGAAAAAAATTTCGTCTGGAAAGGAGACTGTCATCAGTATTTAGAGGTATATGGAAAAATTATTAACTCGGATATATCGGTGACCCATAAAAAAGTTAAACATTCCGTTGGGAGAAACCTAAATATATATCAGAATAAAATAGATCGTGGTGATAAATTTTCTGCGAGAGATTATTTCTACTATGGAAATGAGCTGAGAGAAAATGGTCATTATGAAAAAGCTATCGATGCTTACGATAAAAATATTGCACTAAAAGAAGGATGGATAGAAGATAAAGTATATGCCTGTATTAATAAAGCGGATTGTTACCGTTTTCTTGGAGATTTGGAAAATGAATTAAAATCATTATTTCAATCATTTGAGTTTTCTAAGACCCCACGTGCTGAAACGTGCAGTAGGATTGGATATAACTTTCAGATAAAACGAGAATATAATGCAGCAATATACTGGTATAACCTCGCAACACAATTACATCCGGATTCAGCAAAGTGGAGTTTTAGCTATCCAGCTTACTATACATGGTATCCGCATTTGCAAATGTGTGTTTGTTATTATAATTTAGGCCAACTCCAAAAATCCTATTATCATAATGAAGAGGCAGCAAAATATAGACCTCAAGATCCTAGAATTCTTCATAATAAAAAGTTGTTAGAAGAAAAACTTGGAATTAGAGTGGGAATTTAAATTACAAAGGTATCTTAAAACTAAATAAATAGACTTCATAATCAGTAGTTGGAAAATGTCCAACACTGATTATGAAGAAATCATATTTATTTTTGTAATAAAGAAAGGTATAACGAGAGCACATCTTTACTGTTTTTTACCATATCATGATTCATTTCAACATACTGTCTCCCCTTTATTCCAATTTCCGGAAGTAGGTCTATATTCCTGAGGATGAACTCTATAGTATCTTTTATAGTTTCAGGATTAGCTATAATAATTGGAAGGTTGTTTGGATAATGGTCTTTCATAAAATCACTAATCCAACAAATCACTGGTTTTCCCATGGCCATAGCCTCTACAGCAAATAGCCCATAACTACCTATATGAAGTTGGTCAATAATTAGGTCTGCAGCTTGATATATTTTGATTGCCTCATCATGAGACAAGCCTTTTACTAATCGAAAATCAAAATCATATTTATCGTTTAATGATTCAATTGCTTCTAAAATGTATTTGGTTCCTTTGATTGCAGGGGAGGTGGGAGCGTGTACAATTAGGGGTTTTTTATTTGGTATTGCATTTTTTATTGGTTGGTATTTTTTTAAATTGATCATTGATGGCAGGACGTGAACATTTTTATAGAATTCCTTTACATACTGGTATAGCTCCATATCAAACACTACACAATTATGAATGTTATCAGAGAGTTTGGAAAGTTTTGTTTTTATTTGGTACTCATTTTTATTCTTAACTAATGCATAAGGGTTTAATTCGATGGCTTTTGAGAAGATTCTTACATCACTTCCCCAATGCTGCATAAGAATAGCTTTTCCTGATGACTTATATAAGGGAAGGTCTGACCAATCTAGTGTCAGACTTGTTCCAAAGTGAAAGTGAAAAAGGTCATAATGGTGAAGGAACTCATTCGTTAATTTTCTAAGTTTCTCATTAATTAAAGGTGTGCTTCGTTGTCCTATTAAGGACCACGTGTAATTAGAATCATAATTTAAATAATAAGGATAATAATTTATTGTATGGGCAATAATCCCTTGTCTATTTAAACCTTCGGATAGTGTATTCATTTGGTTCGCAATCTCCATACTTCCCTGAAGAACCCGAATATTAGTATTTGAGTTTCCCACTTCCCCATGAGTCTCATTATCTTCAAAATTTAAATTATAGGTTTGCTTACTTTTCTCTCTAACACTATTTAATTCACATATCTTTTCTATAATCCTTGTTAAAATAGGGTCTTTAGGAAATTTATTTAATCCTCTCCATGACCATAACCATGCATTTTGAAGTTTTCCATTTTGTAAGTTTTCACATGAACGTGTTGCATAATATTTTGGACTATTAGTTTGGAGATTTTTGTCATTAAAAAGTTCGAGTGCTTTTTGAAAGTCCCCAGTCTTTATATTATTAATAATTTGATTTTCATTATCTTTCATTGTTATCACCACTTTCGAGGTTTTGATTACAGTTAATGTATATTATTGAATAAAAGTAAAAACAACATCAATATTAAGGCATATGCTAAAAATGACTTAATTAATTTTTAGGAGAGTTTTTTATGAGGTATAGACATGAATAAATTTGATAAAGAAATTGACCGTTTTATGACTGACTATTCTAAAGACCATGAAGAAGCTATAGGGAAGTTGGATAAATGGGCTGCAGAAAATGAAAAAGGATTAAGGCAATTAGATGTGCAAGCTAGAAATTTTGAAAGAGAACTTGAAGGGAAAATGGAAAAACTAGATCGATGGTTTTCGAAGAAACAAGGAGAGTTAGAAAAAAAGATGGGGGATTAACTTTTACTTAATTTCCGCTGCTGCCCTGTGCTCCTGTCCTCACAAAATCCACCTGTACAACATAGTTTATAATGTACTCTTTTTATGAGGAGGTGCAAAATATGGGCTACGGATTCGGTGGTTGTGGATACGGCTATGGAGGCTATGGTTACGGCGGATTCTACGGCGGATCAACTTTTGTTTTAATCGTCGTATTATTCATCCTATTAATTATTGTAGGTGCTTCTTTCTATAACTAATCACAGCATTCCAAAAGTAGAAGTACGAGTCAATCGGCTCGTACTTTCTACATTTAAAAAAAGATTTCCCCAACCTGCGCACCACTTGTAGGCGGGGGTCATACGATATATCACAATGTAAGGAGGCTTCGAAATGGATAATAACTTTTTTAAGAATATCGAAAAGAAAACAGGCGTAGATATGCAGGAGGTGTTCAAGCTAGCAAACTCTTTGCAAAATGCAAATTTTAAAGATGAGAATACCGTTCGTAATGTAATTAGAAAGGTCTCTAAAATTGCAAATAAACCAGTAAATCAGCAACTTGAAGACAAAATTGTTAATAGTATCGTAAATGGCAAGGAAAAAATGGACTTTAACACCATTTCAAAGATGATTAATAAAAAATGAGGAAAAAGGGTCTGGCGAAATGGTCAGACCTTTTCTGTATCTACATCTACCCCTACAAATACAAGGCTAGGCTCGAATTTTATAATAAAACATTAAGACGATACATATGTAATAAAAAAGGGGATGGAGGGTAAAAAAAATGGGCTATATTTTACCAATTAACAATGAACAATATACTCAATATGTCCACCGTACCACAACCTATAAAACAAACCAAATGAGACTTCATTCTGTAAATCCGGTCGTCTTGAACGTAAATGAGCGTTCATATAATCTTAAACAGGTTGACCGAAGAACATTGTCGAAAAAACAAAGCCAATATATTGAAAATATCCATGCACAATATACTGGCAAAGGCTTACTTTTTAACGAGTCTATATAAAGGAAGGCTAGAATTCTTGAACGTATAAGCCTTCCTCTTCATGCCATTCTGCGTATAGTAAATCCTTATACGTAGCTACACCTTGGCTTTTCAATTCCGATTGCAACCAACTTTCCGTAAAGCCACTTTCCCTTAAATTTTCGTGAATTAACACCCCATCGCTTACCAATGTAATGGGGAGTCGAACCTTTTGTTCAGCCATTTTATAATCTTGACGAGTTGGTGGTTCATATGGGGACTTTTTTAGAACACTGATTGAGCCATCTGTTTCTAAAATGGCATACTCAGCTTCTCTAATTGAAAAAACACCCTTCGAACGAAGAAGATGCTGTAATTGATTAATATCCAGTTTGTTTTTCTTTAAATGCTCTCGAATAATTTTCCCTTTGTGAATAATAATTGAAGGCTTTCCCTCAAGAAATGGTCTTGTCTTGCGAATCTTCTGTGTAATTATCTCAATCACATAAATTAAAATCCCCCAAACCAGTATGGCAAAAAGAATTTGAATGATCCCAACCTTTTGGTCGAAAACAGCATTTCCAACCAATTCGCCCAGTACAAGTGCTGAGATAAAATCAAAAGCTGTAATTTGGGTTATTTGTGTTTTTCCCAATATTTTTGTAAGGATCAGTAACCCTAAAAGCCCAATTACTAAATCAAAAGCGATTTTGAAAAATTCCAACATGCTCACCTCTCTATGGTAGAATGAGCAGGTTTCACTAAATTTATCCAAAAAAAGGATGCCTTAAAGCAGACATCCTTTCTACATTTATAATGCTTTTATCATCGTGACATGCGGTATACCAGCATCCAAAAAGATACCTGAAACGGTTTCATAACCTAGTTTCTTATAGAAGTTTTCCGCGTGTGTTTGAGCATTGAGCTTTAATTTTGAAATGCCTCGCTCTTTTGCAATGTCCTCTATCTTTTCCATAATCAAATTCCCTGCCCCTTTTTTACGGTGTGAAGCAAGGACACAAATACGTTCTACTTTTCCGTATCCGTCAAGCTCGCGGAAACGTCCAGCTCCAACAGGTTCATTATCATCATAAAGGACAATATGGGTAGCTTCATCTTCAAATTGATCAATTTCTTCTTCAAGGGGTACATTTTGTTCATCGACGAAGACCACTTTTCGGATTGTATAGGCATCGTCTTGTTCTTTGTTGTTAGTTACGATTCGTGCTTCCATGTTATGTCTAATTTTCCTTTCCTAAACGAAATGTTTCATAAACGGTCCATGAACCGTTTTCTAGCTGATAAAGAAGATGGATGCGGTCAATTTGCTCCTCGTGGTCCATTTTTAACATCCGTAATTGACCATACACATCTGAATGCTCATCACTCGATAACTTTTGTCCGATTGTAATATGGGGAACAAACGCATACTCGGGTTCTCCTGCAAAATAACCTGAGTGAAGAGCATTATGTAGTTTTTGTAATTCTTCATTCGGATCGACTTTCAAGTAAATGACATTATTGACAGGGGAGAAGGAGCTAACTTTTAAGACCTTTAATGAAAATGGTTCAACCTGTGTAGAAATAACTTCTAATTCCCTTGTAATATCCTGAATTTCTTCATCGGATGCTTCAAATGCATTTTTAACCGTAAGATGTGGTGGAATTAATGCATAATGTGGATCATATCGTTTCCGATATGAGTTAACCTTGTCTTGAAGTTTTTTGGATGGGAAGATAACAATGCCATATTTCATTTTTATTGCCCTCCTTATAGATTAATAAATCAAAACGAGAAGTACCTAATGAGAAATACGAAAAATAATAACACAATTATATCAAATATCTGAAAATGATAGAATACCAATTAAGTTATTTTAACATTTTTGAAAGGGCTCTTGGCAAATCAGGCTGCCAATACTTCCATGTGTGAATGCCATTAAATTCTTCATAAAAATAGGGGAATCCTTTTTTTACAATGAGGTCATGCAATTCACGATTTGGGGTTAAAAAATCCTCAATATCCCCCTTTGTTGTTTTCACTTCGGTTTCCCCTGTTCCTATCACATGATATAAATCAAGGAGGTGCGGTTCTTCAAAATTTGCAACCTTCTGAAGGACGTGTTCATTCACAAGAGGTGATTGCAACATCACTTTACCAAAAGTATGAGGATATTCGAGTGCTGTTAATAGTGATATAGTCGCAGCCAGTGAATCCCCGATTAGTGCGCGACCTTGGTCCATTTGATAGGTTGGGAACTCTTGATCAAGAAATGGCACCAGTTCCTCTCCTAAAAAGCGCTTATATAAATGATGCTGCTCACCATCTGGATGGTACTTCCTACGTCGGTCTGCAACGCTTTTATAAGGAATCCCAATAATAATGGTATTGCTGATTTCTCCACCTTCTAACAGTGTATCGGCAACCCTCGCAACCCTGCCAAGATTAAAATAATCTCGTCCATCCTGTGCGATAAGAATATTGTATTTATAAAGGGGAGAGTAGGATGCTGGTAAATAAACAATCAGCTCTAGTTCTTCATTTAAAATATTACTATGTATAGTCATTTCCCTAACTGTGCCCTTATTAACCATGATTTTAAATCCTCCAAACTGACATTTTCTTCCCTAATTATACCGTTTTAAAAAGGAAAGCGACAGGGGAAATCCCTGTCGCTAATCGGTGCATATTAAGCAGTCGTTTTATCTAAATGTTTCTTTTCAGATTCTGCTACATAAACCGCACATGCAGCATCACCTGTGATATTGACTGCAGTACGCGTCATATCAAGTAATCGGTCAATACCGATAATTAAACCAATTCCTTCCGCTGGTAAACCAACTGCTGTTAGAACCATTGCAAGCATGATTAATCCAACACCAGGGACCCCAGCTGTACCAACACTAGCAAGTACCGCAGTTAAGATAACCACTAAAATTTGAGTGAATGTAAGGTCAACACCGTATACTTGTGCAATGAAAATGGTAGCAACACCTTGCATGATGGCAGTTCCGTCCATATTAATGGTCGCGCCTAATGGTTGAACAAAGCTGCTTATGGATTCGGGAACCTTAAGATTTTTTTGTGCAGTCTCCATTGAAATGGGAAGTGTAGCATTACTACTTGATGTACTAAAGGCAACTGTCATGGCAGGTGCGAATCCTTTAAAAAATTCGATTGGGTTTCGTTTTGCAATTAACGCAATTGTACCTCCATATGTGACAACAGCATGGATGAGTAAGGCAGCAAGTACGATTAAGAAATACGCGAGCATTGCTTTAATCGCGGCATAACCTTGGCCTCCAATTGCAGTTGCAATTAATCCAAACGTTCCATATGGAGCCGTCTTCATAACAAGATTAACAAGATACATCAAGATTTCATTTGCTTGTTCAAACAGGTTTACAATTCCCTTTGTTTTTTCACCTAAAACGGTTAAAGCAAAACCTATAAAAATAGCAAAAGCAATGATTTGAAGCATATTTCCATCATTCATTGAGGTAAATGGATTCGTTGGAATAATATTTATTAACGTTTCCATAACCGGAGGAGCTTCAGTTGCACCATCGTAAGTAACTCCCTCTGTATTAAATCCTCCGCCAACACCTGGCTTGAAGATTGAGGCAAGTGCGATTGCAATTGTAATTGCAAATGTAGTTGTGGCTAAAAAGTAAGTAATCGTTTTAGCTCCAATTCTCCCAAGTTTCTTAGGATCACCAAGTCCTGTAACTCCTAGAGTAATAGATACTAAAACAATTGGAACAACAAGCATTTTAATCAAATTCAAGAAGATCTGACCTAGTGGAACAAAGATATAGGTATTTGCAAATTCAAAAGCAGCGGGTGATGTTACATTTAGAATAAGACCAACAACTGCCCCTAATCCTAAACCTAATAAAATCTTTTTAGTTAATGACATAAAAAACCTCCTCAAAGATGTAGTTGAATTGTAATCTGGAAGCAAAGGAAATGGTGAATTGCGATGAAAAGCATATTTTGGGAGACACAAAAGGCCACGAGAGTATGGCTCGTGGCCTGAAAGTTGAATTACACAACAATGCTCTCTCCAGATGCTTACGAGGTTAGCTGTCGGATTCGGATGAAGAGTATATTCCTACCTTAGTAAATAAGGATTCACCCCGAGTGCATTTATTTGCACGTTATGGTTCCCCCGCTCCCCTAAAAAAACGGGAATTCAGCGAATATTAAGCTATAATTTGCCTCAATATTATATATATACCTATAAAATGACATTATGTCAATTAAAACGCTTTTATACGTTTTTTACATTGTTAATAAATTTTAAGTGTTAAATAGTGAATTAATAGATTCTAATTGACAAACCCTCAATACACATGTATATTACTGTCTCTTATACACATCT
>NZ_SLUB01000094.1 GCF_004799755.1 Bacillus timonensis
CATTGACGAATTACTGTATTTTGATTTAATATGGTATTATTCATTGAAAGCTCCTTTGTAGAAAGTTTGTATTGTTTTTGGGAACAAACAAACATCTAACACTTCTACAATAAGGGCTTTCTTTTTTTATGTCTACATACAATTAGCGTTTTTACATTTTATGGAATCTGTGCAAAGCTATTGGGACAGGTTCCTTGTCCCACGGGAGATATGTCAAGACACATTTAATCTAAACCAAAAAACGAAACCCCCAGGATGTGTGGTCCTGGGGGTTTCTGTGTCCTAGTTTCAATGTGTGTACATTGTAAATTTAGTGTACTTTATTTTATTAAAAAAGCTCAAGCTAAAGTACGTTTGTTCACCAAAATGTCACAATTGAAAGATCCCTATTCCACCTTTAGCCCCTCTTTTAACTCGTCACTTGAGTTGTCCCAAATTTCTTTGTTGTGGTTGATTAAAAAGTCCGCCAATAGCTTTTTTGATTTATCGTCCATAAAGTCAACCATGATGTGGCGTTTTAATGATTTATCCATTTTGTTGACATGCTCTGGTAACGATTTGTATCCACGGCGAATGGAACGGTCAACTGTCATTTCACAAGCTGTTACACCCGCGTAATATGGTCCCTCTTCCCTTCGATCAATCGTCACCCAAACTAACCAAAATGGTTTTCCATTAGGAACGTCTTCTTTATTCGGAAGAAACTTAATCCCTTTCTCAACAACGCTTCTCGCATGCATCGCACCGACATCAACAAAAACATCTTCCTCTTCTATATCAATGAATACCGGTGAAATATTTTCAAGGCTTAGTGCCCCAATCCCATATCCTTTGTGACCATCTGTTGGATCATTTTTAATGATATTAAAAGCAACCTTTTTCTTATTTTGATCCACCATACATCCACCTTTCCCTTTTTACTCATTACCTACCATTTTATCATATGAGTGTCTGATTTTATAATTGAAGGATTGGTTGAAAGAGCGCAACCAATATATCTGTGATATTGTAAACACCTTTATACAGAAATGGGAACAAATATCGGCCCCCAATCGGTGTAATGACAAGCACTAGAAATAACACAATTCCCAATCCTTCATATTGCGTTAATCTAGGACGAATCCGTGCTGGTACAAGGTCTTCAATGATGCGATACCCATCAAGCGGCGGAAACGGCAATAAATTAAAAAGAAAAAGCATAACGTTAAGGCGAACAAATAGGTTAGTGAACCTTTCAAAACCATCGCCTACTGCCTCTGGAATGGCCGCAAACACCCCTACTCGAATTAGAATAATGAAAAGGAGTATGGCTAGTGCCGCAACGATAAGGTTACTTAACGGGCCTGCAACCGAAACGAGAATCCCAGCAAGTCGTGGCTTTTTAAAATAAAAACGATTTACAGGGACAGGACGTGCCCAGCCGAATCCTGCTAGAAAAATAAGGATCGTACCAAATGGGTCTAAATGAGCAATCGGGTTTAACGTTAATCTCCCTTGCCGCTTTGCCGTGTCATCGCCAAACTTGTATGCCACATAGGCATGCGAAAACTCATGAACCGTAAATGCAACCAAAAGTGAGATGACCACATACGGAATTAGGCTTAAATCATAATGTAGATATCTACTTAATTGTTCCACCAAATTTCCCCTTCTTCTAGAAAAGTTATTATTTTCAGTATACAATACTCTTAAAGCATTATAAAACCATAGATTGGAGAGATTCATTGTGCCATACGTAACAGTTAAAATGCTAGAAGGACGCACTGAAGAACAAAAAAAGGCGCTCGTTGAAAAAGTAACTGCAGCTGTAACTGAAACGACAGGGGCCTCTGTCGATAAAGTTGTTGTTTTCATTGAGGAAATGACAAAAAACCATTACGCAGTAGCTGGCAAACGTTTAAGCGACCAAGAATAGAAGGTGAGAAACCCGTGGCAAACGAACCACGGGTTTTAATTTTTTTAAATAAATTTTTGTTCAACTAGCGGCATCCTTTATATATAATACTGAATAAGAATTACATATTGAAACAGAGGGGATGCATAAAGTGGAGAACTTTTATCTGTTTGTCTTTATGTGTATGTTGCTGATTATTTTACCTGGTCCAGATACTGCCATTGCTACAAAAAACACTCTCACTGTTGGGAGAATCGGCGGGCTTAAAACAGCTTTAGGGACTTGTTGCGCCCTTCTTATCCATACTTCTGCTGCTGTATTCGGATTATCGGCGATTATCGTGAAGTCCGCCTTCTTATTTTCTGTCTTTAAATACGTGGGGGCTATCTACTTGATCTATCTAGGGATAAAAACATTATGGGCATTGCGAAAAAAGGAAGTAGCTGCAAGCGTTGAGATGAACACCGCAAAACAGTTTGAAAACAAATCTTGTTTTAAACAAGGATTTTTAACCGATCTCTTAAACCCTAAAGTTGCCGTCTTTTTCTTAACGTTTTTACCTCAATTCGTGGATGCTGGGAGCGATACCTTTGTACCGTTTCTTATCATGGGGTTCACTTATACGGTATTGACTGCCATTTGGTTTTTCCTTTACGTCTATTTACTCAACCAAATTAGTACTTTTATGAAAAAACCAAAAGCCCAAAATATGATTGAGGGAATCACAGGTGCTATTCTGATTGGTTTTGGGATTAAACTTGCTTTGGAAAAGGCCCATCATTAATCATGTAAAAAGGAGGATTGTCCAAATCATGAACAATCCTCTCTTGTTTAGACCCTAAGTGCACCTCGGAACCCTCTTGCAGCATAGTAAGAATCCGCCCCATTGTGATAGACAAAGACAGTGTCATAACGACGATCACAAAAAATGGCTCCACCGAGTTTTCTTATATTGTCTGGGGTCTGCACCCAACTTGATGTTTTCAAATCAAATGGTCCAAGCTCCTGCAACGCTCGATATTGCGCTTCCGTTAACATCTCAACGCCCATGTCATTTGCCATATCCATCGCACTATTTTCCGGCGGGAACTTTTTTCTAGAATTCAGTGCTGCTCGGTCGTAACATATACTTCTGCGACCTTTAGGACTTTCTATTGAACAATCAACAAATATGTATTCATCCGTCTTTTCATCATACCCCACAACATCTGGCTCGCCTTCAGTCCTTTCCATTTCATTAAGCGACCATAGTTTTTCAGGATTAGCCTCTAGCTTCGCTTCGATTTTTGCCCATTCAAGCCCTTCATGACGGTGTGAATTTTTCTCAAAACGAGCTTTCAATACTTTTACTAATTCTTCGCGTTGTTCTGATGACAACTCCTTGTTACTTTCCTTTGTCACGTTTGGTTCCTCCTATTTTTGATTGTTACTATCATTTTAACCATAACTCCTGTAACTTTCACAACCCTTTTTAATTACCACCTTAAATTTTGGGAACAATACCTAAGAGGTGGTTCAATGTTAAAAAGTGTTTTACTTCCTATCTTTATTTTTCAACTATTGTCAACAAGTGTGGTGGCCCAAACCCAGGATATACAAATATTCGATATCGACCAAGATATGGTTATTAAACATGTACCAATACGTACAGATATCCAGCAAGAAGTGGAATTCCTTCTTAAAGGTATCAACGGTGTTTATGTAAAATACAATCCGATTCCGAAAAAAGGATTAATGATAAGAATTCCTTTAGAACCTACTATTATGGTGCGAAATAAATGGTTCCATGACCTAGCAGATGAAGTAACGCTTATTTTTACCGATCAAGAAAGTCCCTATTTAATGATGTTTGACGATGAAAACAAACCCTATTTCTTAACATTTAAAGGGGACACTATAAAATTATTAACATTATTGAACCTTAACCAAAGCCTATTCTAAAAAAACGAACCGAAGACAAATTTAAATATGACTTGCAGTCTTGAACAAAAACGAATATTATAGAAAAGGATTTTTAAATCGTTCGCCTTTTGGAGGTACACAACTATGTTTAAGTTATCAGAATTAAATACAAATGTAAAAAAAGAAGTTCTTGCCGGGATTACGACCTTCTTAACCATGGTGTATGTTGTTGTCGTAAACCCCGTTATTTTATCAGATGCAGGTGTCCCGTTTGAGCAAGTATTTTTAGCAACCATAATTGCAACTGTTGTTGGAACACTTTGGATGGCACTGTTTGCAAATTATCCCATTGCGATTGCTCCAGGAATGGGCTTAAATGCCTTCTTTGCCTATTCCGTTGTTGGTGCAAATGAAAATATCACCTACCAAACGGCATTTGCTGCTGTATTTGTAGCAGGTATCATTTTTGTCATATTGTCGTTAACGCCGTTTCGCGAAAAATTAATTGAAGCCATTCCACCAAACCTAAAGCACGGAATCACTGCTGGAATCGGTTTGTTCATTGCCTTTATCGGCCTTCGGCTGACTGGAATTATTACCGCACACCCTACAAATTTAGTGACTCTAGGTGATTTACACTCACCATCAGTCATTTTAGCGCTTGTCGGATTAGCGATTACGCTCATTCTTATGGCACGTAACATAAATGGCGCCTTATTTTTCGGAATGATCATTACTGCTATTATTGCTTATTTTACTGGTCAGCTTGAATTTAAAGAAGGATTGGTAAATACACCGTCACTTCCTGAAGGTTTAATTATCGCAAACCCTTTAGCTGCAATAGGTGATGTGATTCAGTACGGGCTATATGCTGTTGTCTTCTCCTTTTTACTCGTTACGATTTTTGATACAACAGGAACGATGATCGGGGTTGCCGAGCAAGCTGGGCTTATGAAAGGAAATGTCATGCCACGTGCTAGACAGGCCTTACTTGCGGATTCAGTGGGTACAACGGTTGGAGCGATGTTTGGAACAAGCCCGACTAGTGCCTATATTGAATCTTCAACAGGGGTGGCTGCAGGTGGAAGAACAGGTTTAACCTCAGTTACCGTTGCGGGACTCTTTATTCTAGCTGCCTTTTTTGGACCGTTAGTGAGTGCTGTTTCAGGAATTGCTGCCATTACAGCGCCTACCTTAATTATTGTAGGATCTTTAATGATGGGTAGCATTAAGGACATCAAATGGAATGAGATTGATGAAGCCTTTCCTGCATTTTTAATCATACTCAGCATGCCACTTACATCCAGTATCGCTACTGGGATAGCACTGGGCTTTATTTCATACCCCTTGATGAAGGTTGTCAAAGGAAAGTGGAGAGACGTACACCCGCTCGTTTATTTATTTGCAGTACTGTTCTTCTACCAGCTTGCCTTTTTACCGCATTAATATAAAAAACTCGGCAGATTGACCTGCCGAGTTTTTTAATGTTTTACTAAATCGCGAAGAGAATCAATATATTGGTAAGCCTCGTCAATTTCTTCCTCTGTATAGCGTTGCTTTGCTTTAAGCGTAAATACTTTTTCTTTGACTTCTTCCTTATCCAGTCCCTCGAAGTATAAAACGGTGGACACCAGTTCTAAAAAGCGTGCAGACTGACTATTTAAGGTTTGCATACAGTCATCTAATGGGGGCATGTCCAATTGATAGTGACCTAAAAACTGCTCGCCTTTTTCAGTTAATGAATACCGATACTGATAATAGCCACCCTTTTTCTCTTTCACTTCGTCTAAAAATCCAAGGTTGCAAAGCTCCTCCACACGTAAGGTTAACTCCTCTGAGTATGGTCCGTAAAAATGGAAGTTGTATTTTTCATAAAACGGATAATCAATCTTTTTCGCAATATAAATCATTTTTTGCAGTTTTTTCCGACCTGTGATTTCCCCTGCAGCAGCGAATGCCTTCATTACTTTTGCATGTTCTGTTAACAAAACCCCTTCATCTCCTCACCCAAACTTATATACCTAGTACTTCTTTTATCTTCTCTTTGAAATTTTCTGGTAGTGTTTCAATTAAATCTTGTGGAAAATAAAGTTTATGATCGGTTCGCCTTTTACCTGAAATGGCGTCCACAATTTCTGACTGCCTTGATAACTCACGAATCTCACCATTAGGCATTAATAGGTTAATTGGAAGTCGTTCCTCTTCTTCTCCAGGCCGATAAAAATCGTACGGTAAATCTGATGATGAATCGACGACTAAATAATACGTCGGATCAATCCCCGCTTCCTCAAAAAGGGTTCTGAGCTCCATCATCTTCATCATTTGTGTACTTGGATCAAACTCTACATATTTAAACAGATTGCGATTAAGAAAACGACGGCACAGGTCACTTAAAATCGCATCATCCTCGTCCTGCCACATTTGAAAATAGAAAGAGATAATTCCTTCATCAAGCTTCACATAATCCTTTAGTGTTAACGTATCTTCAAAAATGGAGATAAAATGAACAGGAGCTGTTTGAAATGCGTAGTTTTCTTTATACAGCTGTTTGGCGCGATGGAGAATTTTCGATAAAATGACCTCTGCGCTCCGTGTGACAGGATGGAAATAGATCTGCCAATACATTTGGTATCGACTCATAATGTAATCCTCAACCGCATGCATCCCACTGCTTTTAAAAACAACCTGATCTTCCAGTGGTCGCATCACACGCAAAATCCGCTCCATGTCAAAGTTTCCATAGCTAACGCCGGTATAATACGCGTCACGCAATAAATAATCCATACGGTCTGCGTCAATTTGACTGGAGATAAGGCTCACAACTAATTTATTTTTATATGTTTTCGCAATCACTTCGGCCACCTTTTTTGGAAAATCATCCCCCACTTGCTTAAGGACTCGATTTACCTCCGTATCCCCGACAATGATGGCCTGTGTAAATTCCTCATGATCATAATGGAATACTTTTTCAAACGAATGTGAAAATGGCCCATGGCCAAGGTCATGCAGAAGAGCCGCACAAAGGCATAATAAACGCTCCTCTTCATCTAAAAAAGATCGATCACGAAACACATCATCAATAATTCTTCTAACAATTTCATATACACCTAGTGAGTGGTTGAAACGACTATGCTCCGCCCCGTGAAAGGTAAAATAGGTTGTCCCTAATTGACGAATTCGTCGTAGTCTTTGAAACTCAGCTGTTGCAACGAGCTCCCAAATCACTTGATCCTGAACATGTACGTAGCTATGTACAGGGTCTTTAAAAACCTTTTCTTCACTTAATTTCCCATTGGAATTTGTCATGTATTCAACCTCTTCCATACTGGCATGCTATTATTATATCTATTTACTTCTGACAAAAAAACCTAAAATTCACCAAAAATCGATTTAACCAAGTCATATCAATGGTTGGAAAATTTTTCGACATGAATAAAAGTTTCGAGGAAGGATTTGGAATATCCTGCTTGCGGAGCATAAAAAATCACCTTTTCTCTTTAAAAGAGAAAGGCGATATTAGTCCATTTTCAGCTTCTTTTTAATCTTTTCGATTAATTCATCTTCTGTAGGAGCTGACACCGGACGATTGTTAACAAATGTGAATGACTTTTTTCTACCTGGGCCGCAGTATGATTGGCACCGAATGTCAATTGTTGCCTCTCCATCAACTTCTTTTAAGCGTGGCACTAAAGTTTTGATATTGGTTGCCTGGCAATCATCACAAATGCGAAATTCGTTTGCCATTTTGCGTACAATCCTTTCATCTTGTTATTTCTATATGGTTTCATATGTGAACCGGTCATGTTTAGCATGCCGATTTAGCTATTTCAATACACTAAACGGTATTTTACTCCTCCCCTGTAGTATTTGCAAGGGAACAAAATAAGTTTCAAAAAATCTCCACAAGTACGAGTTTGCGATATTAAAATATTTTTAAGTAAATTAATCTATTATCCTTTTTATGATTTTGGTATAAAGTTTGAAACAATTGACCAATATATGTAATAACCTAACGCAAATATAAACGTATATATTGGGAGATGAATCAATATGAAGGAAAGACAAGACGCTTGGACAGAGGAAAATGACCTCTTATTAGCTGAAACTGTACTAAAACATGTTAGAGAGGGTAGTACTCAATTAAATGCTTTTGAAGAGGTTGGTGATCGATTAAATCGTACATCTGCTGCATGTGGTTTCCGTTGGAACGCTGTTGTGCGCCATAGCTATGAGAAGGATCTGCAACTAGCGAAAAAGCATCGCAAACAACGCCAACGTGCCCTCGGTAAAAATCAGCCTGTGAAAAAACAACTTTTGTATACACCACCAACACCGAGTCTTGAAGAATTTGCGGACGAGTTTCCGCTATTTACATCTGAATCTACCAGTGTTCGTCAAGAAGTGAATACACCACAATATTCTACTCCTAAACCAACATTGACAATGGATTCCGTGATTTCCTACCTTCAATCCATGGGCAGCACAAGTCTAGGAATGGAAGCACTGAAATCGGAGAATGAGAGATTGAAAAAAGAAAAGAATGAGATACTTCGTAAAAATGAAGAACTACAAAAGAAGATTACTCAGCTTGAACAGAGCGCAGTGAACATCCAAGAAGATTACGAAACACTAATGAAGATCATGAATCGTGCACGAAAGCTCGTCTTATTCGAAGAGGAAGAACGCCCTGCTACTACTTTTAAAATGGACCGCAATGGTAATTTAGAGAAGTTGGCGGAATAAAGTAATTTAAGAAAAACCGGGCATAGCCCGGTCCTTTTCATGGTTAGAGAATATCCGATAATTTGTACTCTATGCCATGTATCCCTTTATAATACTCTGGATACATTTTACCCCCACATTTTTCACATGCAAACATAGGAGGAATTGTCGGATCTCCATCATCCATTAAATCGAAATCCCTTACCACGTTAATAGGAATCTCTTCTTTCTCATGACACGTCAAACAAACATAGCTGACGCTCTGTTGCTTGGACTGGTTTAGGCTTATATTTTTCTTCTTTT
>NZ_SLUB01000095.1 GCF_004799755.1 Bacillus timonensis
TTGAAAGCTTCCCAATGTTGGTGTTTATCAAAAAATATTCTTCTCAATATATTGGTCTCCATAAAATGAAAATACCACAGCTTAAATGACTGTGGTAGACCCAAATTTTTATACTTTCTTATCTTTTTAAAAAATAGCTTGTGCAAAATAAATGATAGAATTCCAATAATACAACACGGTTACGAGAAGAGCAACTACTAAAATACCTGGCAATAGATTCGCAACACGTATACTAGTTATGCCCAATAAGTTTGTCCCGATTGCGACTATCATTAAGCCTCCAGTTCCCGTCATTTCGACAATAAACGAGTCCATCAGCTCAGCTGGTACCCATTTATCAATTTGTGTCGCAAATAAAGCAATAGAGCCTTGATAAAGAATGAAGGCACTGCGGAAAACAGTACACCAATACCTAACGTTGTCGATAATATTAAACTCGTAAATCCATCTAGAATGGACTTTGTATAAAGAACACGGTGATCATTGCGCAAGCCACTATCAAGGGCCCCAATGATTGCCATTGCACCTATTACAAATATCAAGGTGGCTGTTACAAACCCCTTTGCAATCGTGCCCTCACCTGATGAGGAGCCAACCTTCTTTTCAATCCATTTTCCTAACATATTTAATTTATCTTCAAAACCCCACCATTCACCGAGAATACCACCAAACACTAAACTAAAAATAACAATTAAAAACTGTTCACTTTTGAGTCCCATTTGAATTCCTAGCAAGCAAACGGCAAGCCCAATTCCATGCATAACCGTTGTTTTTACCTTTTCGGGAATACGGTGTAACACCTTTCCTAATAAAGTTCCTGCTGCTATACACAACCCATTTACAATCGTCCCTAACAAAACCAATTTTCATTTCCCCTAGTATATAAGTTTGTATGTAATAAAAAACGCTGCACAGTCTTATTTGATTAAATAAAAACATGCAGGTTTTCTATTGGCTATTATGAGATTTTTGGTGATTCTAACAGTTCAAGAATTCTTTCAAGATCTTCATTTGAAAAGAACTCAATTTCAATTTTCCCCTTTTTCTTCGTTTGTTTAATCGTTACAGATGTACCAAAACGTTCGCGTAGGAACGACTCTTGTTCTTTAATAAAGACATCCTTTTCCTTTTTTGGTGGTTTAGATGTTTCACGTGGAACATTTTGATTCAGTTGATTAACCAATGCTTCTAATTGACGAACATTTAATTCCTCAGCAATGACCTTATCAACAATTGCATTTAATTTTTCCTTCTTTTTAAGTCCTAATAATGTACGTCCATGCCCCATGGACAATTTCCCTTCGGAAATTAAAATTTGTACATGTTTAGGTAGAGATAAAAGACGAAGGTGATTTGCGATATGGGGTCTACTTTTTCCTACTCTTTTTGAAAGCTGTTCTTGTGTGATTTTTAAATTGTCCAATAAGGATTGGTAAGCAAAGGCTTCTTCAATTGGTGATAAATCCTCACGCTGAAGATTTTCGAGTAATGCAATTTCCATCATTTGCTGCTCGTTTAATTCACGAACAACTACAGGAACTGTTTTTAACTTTGCTTCTTTGGCAGCACGGTAACGTCTTTCACCCGCTACAATCTGAAAGCCTTTAATTGTTTTTCGGACGATTAAAGGCTGTAAAACTCCATGTGTCAGGATGGATTCCTTTAATTCAGCAATTGCCTCTGGCTCAAACGTCTTTCTTGGTTGATATGGATTCGGCTTTAATTCAGTAATCTTTACTTCTTTTACAACCTCTTCAGTGCCTACCTCCATATTTTGGAACAAAGCATTAACACCTCTACCTAACCCTTTAGCCATTCACAATCACTTCCTTTGCAAGATCTAAGTATACTTCAGCACCCCTTGATTTTGGATCATAGATGATGATTGGTTCTCCGTGACTTGGAGCTTCACTTAATCGTACATTTCTCGGAATAATTGTTTTATAAACTTTGTCTTGGAAATACTTTTTCACTTCATCAATAACTTGAATACCTAAGTTTGTTCTTGCATCAAGCATAGTTAAAAGTACTCCATCAATCATTAAATCTGTATTTAGATGTTTCTGAACCAAACGAATGGTATTTAAAAGTTGACTTAGGCCCTCAAGTGCGTAATATTCACACTGAACTGGAATAATCACTGTATCTGAAGCTGTTAATGCATTTAATGTTAACAGACCTAAAGATGGTGGACAGTCAATAATAATATAGTCATATTGGTCTCTAACTTCATCTAAGGCTCTTTTCAGACGAACCTCGCGAGAAATTGTAGGCACTAACTCAATTTCAGCACCTGCTAATTGGATTGTTGCTGGAATCATATATAAATTTTCAACTGTCGTTGGAACTGTAACATCCTTCGCTTCTACATCATCAACAAGCACATCATAGATGCATTGATCTACATTTGCTTTTTCTATGCCGCAACCACTTGTTGCATTCCCTTGAGGGTCAATGTCGACAAGTAAAACCCGCTTTCCGACATAAGCTAAACATGCGCTAAGGTTAACGGAAGTAGTTGTTTTCCCTACTCCACCCTTTTGGTTAGAAATTGAGATGATTTTCCCCACGATGTCACCTACTTTCACTAATAAACTACTTTTCTACATTTTTTTACAAAGTGAGGGTCTTTATCAAATGCGCCTTGGCGTATTTGCGCCCAGATTTTTAGGCCCACAAGAGGTGGGTCACAAAGACGTTGCCACAGGAAGTGGCGTTCTTAGTCTTTGATCCTATGCTCGAAAATTTCCTTTGAAAATCTGTGGCATCCGCCGGAGGCTTATACTTATTCGGTTGGGGTTTGCCAACTGAATAAGTTATACTATCACTTTTACTATTCTATCATGAAAAAATGATAGGGTTTATCTTTTTTTATAAAAAATGTTTCACGTGAAACATTTTCGATGATAAATGGTATGTTTTAACTACGTTGTTCCCAAAAAAGGGTAGAACCGATTCAAAAAAAAATTCCCTCACCTCGAATAGGTAAGGAAATCAAATTAATTATTTATTTTTAGGAATTCGGATCGTAAATTGGAAATAGTCGTCAAATTCTTCCTCTTCTGTATTTAAGTTGACACCACTTTCCTCAACCATTGTTAATGATTGGCGAATCGTATTCATTGCAATTCTCATATCACGACTAACTGCTTTGAATTTTGGCTTTGGCCGCTTTCGTTCTTTTTCTAATTCAAGGATTTTTACGACTCGATCCTCTGTTTGCTTAACATTTAGTTCTTTTTCAATAATGTCATGCATCAGTTTAATTTGCTTTTCTGGATCCTTAAGAGGAATTAAGGCTCTTGCATGACGCTCTGTAAGCTTCTTTTGCATTAGCATTTGTTGGACTTCTTCAGGCAGCTTTAATAAACGCAGCTTATTTGCGATTGTCGACTGGC
Organism: Bacillus timonensis; assembly: GCF_004799755.1. Classification (GTDB taxonomy): domain Bacteria; phylum Bacillota; class Bacilli; order Bacillales; family Bacillaceae_L; genus Ferdinandcohnia; species Ferdinandcohnia timonensis_A. The sequence goes on from NZ_SLUB01000095.1 coordinate 3,399, forward strand.
CTTTCCCTAGTCGCTGAGCTAGCGCTTCCTGTGTAAGGTTATGTAATTCTAGTAATCTAGCATAAGCATACGCTTCTTCAATCGCTGACAATTCTTCACGTTGTAGGTTTTCGATCAACGCAACGGATGCGGTTTCTGCATCATTGAATTCTTTAATAATGGCTGGAATTGTCTCCCATTCAAGAGTCTGAACGGCTCTCCAACGTCGTTCACCAGCAATGATTTCATATTGATTATCAGCAAATTGTCGAACAACTATTGGTTGGATGATCCCATGTGTACGTATGGTTAATGCAAGCTCTTTTATTTTATCCTCTGCAAAAACAGTTCTCGGTTGATATCGGTTTGGAACAATCTCATTGATCGGAATTTGTCGTACTTCCTCCAGGTGTGTCTCTTCATCATCTATTGAATCCTCTAATTGTGTTTCTACCACCTGTTCTTGATTCATTTGTTGTTTATCATCTTTTTCACCGATGCTGAATAATCGTGAAAATGGATGCTTCATAATTCCACCACCCCTTAGAACTCCCACTAATACGTATTCTCTATTTTCTCTCTCATTCCTTCTATTATAACATGAATTTTACAAAAATCTTACTATCTTTCTACTAATTCGTGGGGCTGCAAATGATATACATGTAATAAAATCGCTCACCATACATTATTTAATAGGTGAACGATTTGGCGTCCCTGGTTTACGAGGGTATTTTTTGGGTGTTGGTTTCTTCTTTTCGATAATTACAATGTTTCGGTCACTATTTTCTATCGGTAATAAAAAGTGATGTACCTCTTTTAGATTGCCACCCAGTGTTGTGATTGCTTTCTTCCCTTCCTCTAGCTCTTCTGCTACGGAAGCAGCCTTCATTGCGATAAATGTTCCATTTACCTTCACAAGTGGTAAACATAATTCACTTAATACTGACATTCTAGCGACAGCTCTCGCCATTACAATATCAAAGGATTCCCGAATTACTCCCTTTTGCCCAAAGGTTTCAGCACGATCATGATAAAATGTCACATGATCAAGCTGTAGCTCATTTGAAAGCTCGTTAAGGAAAGTAATTCTCTTTTGAAGAGAGTCGACAATAGAAATTTTCAAATTTGGAAAACAGATCTTTAGAGGGATACTTGGGAATCCCGCACCCGCTCCTACGTCACAAATCGAATATTCTTTTGTAAAATCAAAATAAAATGCAGCCGAAATCGAATCGTAAAAATGCTTTAAATAGACCTCAGGCTTCTCTGTGATTGCCGTAAGGTTCATTTTTTCATTCCATTCAACTAATAATTTGAAATAGGTTTCAAACTGTTTTAGTTGGGTTGGAGAAAGGGAAATCCCCTTCTCCTCCAACATAGATGTAAATAATGAAGTGTCCATATAACGTTTCCTTCCCCAATTAGTTTACCCGTGCAATTTTTCCTTGCTCAAGGTATACGAGCAGAATGGAAATATCAGCTGGATTTACACCAGAAATCCTAGAGGCTTGAGCTAGTGATAATGGATGTACTTCTTTCAAATTTGCTCTAGCTTCATTTGCCAAACCAGAAATCGCATCATAATCAATGTTTTCAGGAATTTTTTTATCTTCCATCCGCTTTAATTTATCAACTTGCTGCAAGGATTTTTGAATATATCCTTCATACTTGATCTGAATCTCAATTTGCTCCGCAACATCAGGATGAACCTCTTGATCACTAGGAGCTAACTTACGAATATGCTCATACGTCATTTCAGGTCGTTTTAATAAATCAGCTGCTAAAATGCCATCCTTTAACTCACTTCCACCCACTGAGCGAATTAGTTCTTGTACTTCATCTGTTGGTTTAATACGTATACTTTGAAGACGTTCCATTTCTTGTTCGATAGCTGCCTTTTTATCTAAGAACTTTTGATATCTTTCTTCAGGGATTAACCCAATCTCATGACCAAGCTCGGTTAACCGTAAATCTGCATTGTCATGGCGAAGAAGTAAACGATATTCCGCACGAGAAGTTAGGAGACGGTATGGTTCAGCAGTACCTTTTGTAACCAAATCATCTATAAGTACACCGATATAAGCATCCGAACGGCTTAAAATAACTTCCTCTTTATCTAGAGCTCGTCGTCCAGCATTTATACCAGCCATAATCCCTTGGGCTGCCGCTTCCTCATACCCTGATGTTCCATTTATTTGACCCGCTGTATAAAGGTTTTTAATTTTTTTCGTTTCAAGTGTTGGCCAAAGTTGGGTCGGGATAATCGCATCGTATTCAATTGCATATCCTGGTCTCATCATTTGAGCATTTTCAAGTCCTGGAACAGAAGCAATTAAACGATGTTGTACATCTTCAGGTAAGCTTGTAGAAAGGCCTTGAACATAGACCTCCTGCGTATTTCTTCCTTCTGGCTCAAGGAAAATCTGATGTCTTGGCTTGTCATGGAAACGTACTACCTTATCCTCAATTGACGGGCAATATCGTGGCCCAGTACCTTTAATCATTCCCGAGTACATAGGAGAACGATGTAAATTTTCATCAATGATTTGATGTGTTTTTTCGCTAGTATATGTTAACCAGCATGGAAGCTGATCGGTGATGTATTTAACTGTTTCATAAGAAAAAGCCCTAGGTGTTTCATCACCAGGTTGGATTTCTGTTTTACTGTAGTCAATTGTATGACTATTGACACGTGGTGGTGTACCCGTCTTAAAACGCACTAAATTAAAGCCTAGCTCCTCAAGTTGCTCAGATAACTTAATAGATGGCTGTTGGTTATTTGGTCCGCTTGAATACTTTAATTCACCAATAATGATTTCGCCACGTAAAAATGTACCGGTTGTAATAACAACTGTTTTGGCATGGTAGGTAGCTCCTGTTTTTGTAATAACACCTTTACACTCATCATCTTCAACAATTAGACGTTCCACCATTCCTTGGACAAGGGTTAAATTCGGTTCATTTTCTAAAGTCTTTTTCATTTCATGTTGATAGGAAAACTTATCTGCTTGTGCACGTAAAGCACGAACAGCAGGACCTTTCCCTGTGTTTAGCATTCTCATTTGAATATGTGTTTTATCTATATTTTTAGCCATTTCACCGCCCAGGGCATCGATTTCACGGACAACAGTTCCTTTGGCAGGTCCACCTATGGATGGGTTACATGGCATAAATGCGACCATATCTAAATTAATTGTAATCATCAGTGTCTTGGCACCTAGACGAGCAGAAGCTAAACCCGCTTCACTGCCCGCATGACCTGCACCAATGACGATGACATCGTAATTACCGGCATCATAGCTCAATGTTACTTCCTCCTCTTAAAGGATGTTCAAAAAAGCGACAGAAAAAGACACCTTTTGAACTCATGTTTAATTTCTATTTTCCTAAACAAAATTGTGAAAACAACTGATTGATTAAGCTTTCGTGTACAGCATCTCCGACAATTTCCCCTAATAGTTCCCATGTTCTTGTTAAATCAATTTGAACCATGTCTATTGGCAGATCAGATTCCACGCCTGTTATAGCATCTTCAATCGATTTTTTTGCTTGCGTTAACAAGGCAATATGACGAGAGTTAGAAACATATGTTAAATCATTTGCTTCAACATTACCAGTAAAAAACAGGGAGGAAATCGCTTCTTCAAGAGCATCTACCCCTTTCTCCTCTAGTAAAGAGGTGGTAACGATTGGATTGTCATTAGCAAGCTCCTTAACCCTTTTTATATTTATCTTTTGCGGAAGGTCTGTTTTATTAATGATGACAATTGAATCCATACCTGAAACAGCTTCAAATAAACGCTCGTCCTCTTCTGTCAACTCATCCCCATAGTTTAACACAAGTAAAATAAGATCTGCCTTTTTCAAAACCTCGCGTGAGCGTTCGACACCAATTCGTTCCACGATATCCTCTGTTTCACGGATTCCCGCAGTATCGACAAGACGTAATGGAACCCCTCGTACATTGACATATTCTTCAATTACATCCCGAGTTGTCCCTGGAATATCTGTTACAATAGCCTTATTTTCATGAACAAGGCTATTTAATAAAGATGACTTTCCCACATTCGGCCTACCAATAATAACAGTAGATAAGCCTTCTCGTAAAATTTTCCCTTGGTTTGAGGTTTCTAATAATTTTATGATCTCCTCGCGTACTTTGCTGGCTTTTTCTAGTAACACACGATGGGTCATTTCCTCGACGTCATCATACTCGGGATAATCTATATTCACTTCAATATGTGCCAATGTTTCAAGCAATTCTTGACGCAAACGATTGATAAGGGTAGATAACTTCCCTTCCATTTGACCAATTGCTACATTCATTGCACGGTCAGTCTTTGCACGGATTAAGTCCATAACTGCCTCTGCCTGCGAGAGATCTATCCGGCCATTTAAAAAGGCACGCTTCGTAAACTCTCCTGGCTCAGCTAGTCTTGCTCCATTGGTAAGAACCAACTGAAGAACTCGGTTTACCGATACAAGTCCACCATGACAATTGATTTCAATTACATCCTCTCTCGTAAAGGTCTTAGGTCCCCTCATCAAGGTTAGCATGACTTCCTCTACGACTTGTTTTGTATCTGGATCTACAATGTGTCCATAATGAATTGTATGTGACTCTACCTCTTTTAAATTTTTCCCTTTAAATACTCGATTTGCAATATCAATTGCTTCATCCCCACTTAATCGAACGATTGCAATTGCTCCTTCACCCATTGGAGTTGAGATGGCTGCTATTGTATCAAACTCCATTATTTCACCTTCTTATATATCAACATTCCATTGACTTTTGCTTTTTAGCTTAATCTGTGAATAACTTTTTACTAGTATTGCCTATTTATCCACAAGGAAAACAAATTCTGGTTTTTCCTAAAATAAACTACTCTTCATTTTATCTTATCCACATGTGAATAACAATAATGAAGAATACATCCATGTGCCCATTAACCGAAATTCCTGTAATATAACAGTTTGTTCTATAAAAAGACCAGGTCCTTTTCCCTATTAAAAAAGCGCACAAAAAAGGGGCTGTCCAAAAAGTCATTGAAAAGTGACTTTTGAGGACAGCCCCTCATTTTTTATATTTATTGGGTCAACTAAAACTAGGTTGTTGATTTCCGCTGCAGGTACTCGCTTTCCGCGGGCGGT
>NZ_SLUB01000010.1 GCF_004799755.1 Bacillus timonensis
CCTCCGGCGGGCATGATGTAAAGCCAGGAAGCCAGGAGTTTAACAACACCTGGCTTGCCCTCCAGGCTATCATGCCCACCCCTCAATGTAAATTCGAAATAATTGTAGATCACTATACAAATTTTTTAAATAAGTCGATTATCATTGTTTGACACTTTTACACAAAATTTAGGACTTGACTCATTTCTGCTCCGTTTGGGTCTTCATTGCCTCTATGAAGGGGGTTCCCCTCATTTTTTTGCGTCACTTTGCTTTTCATCGCGTCTATGAAGAGGGTTTCTGGCATTTTTTTGAATCACTTTCGCCTTCATCACTCATTACCACTCATTCATTCTTTCATTTTGTCAATTAATCTTTATAACCCAAGATTATAATCTTCTCTTAAATTCTTTCACTTCTTCCACAGGAATCTTTGTTACCTTTGAAATGACTGTTACATCAAAACCCTCCAATATCATATTTTTTAAAATAACGTGTCGCTCGAGCTCCCTACCTTCCTTCACACCTTCTTCTTTACCTATTTCAATCCCTTCTTCCTTCGCTCCCTTTAATCTACTCAGTTGGTCCCTTAATTCTTTCAAACGCCATTCATATTCCGCTCGATTTTCTTTGTTGACGCTTAGTTTTTCCCATTCTTTAAGGGCTGTTTTTACTTCTTCGTAATTCATCGCCCATTCCTCCAATTCATCGAGAATTTCCGTATCCACTGTATCCTTTTGATTATCTGCAGCTGTTAACAATAATAGCCAAGGAACAGCTTTTGTATCTGTATTCCAGTGTCTGCGATATTGCCTCCATTGTACCATGAATTGCTTTAAATCGAATGTGTGAAATTCAAGTCTATCGCTAAATTGAATATATTTAGTTGTTTCTAGCACTTGGAATTTAGAATGAAATACATCGGTTTCTTGTTTAAAAAGAGAGAAATTTAAAATGGAGAGAACAATGGTCACAAGGGAGTTCTTCATAAGTTTCTTTTTCTTGGAGTGATGCGGTGAATATTTTCCCCCAATAAAAAAGCATATGTTGGGGCATATTGTATGGATTTTCAAGTTGTATCTCAACATTAATTTTATCACCTTTTGAGGTTGTTACCAGGAGATCAAGTCTTGAGGATTTGCCTTCGGAAGTATCCTTTATTACATCTACTTCCTAGTTAGTACCTCCATCGCCGCTTGGCTACCTTGCAAGATTTCCTCAATCAGTTCCTGATCCTCGGGCATTTTTACCACCTCAGTTAGTAAGACGAAAAGATTTGTAAAGGGATTTAAATCTAATAAAAAGTTTTCTGCTTAAATTATCCATTTAGATTCGGGAGTTCGCAATGGATACATGTAAAAAAGCACCCCTCCAAATGGAAAGGTGCTTAGAAATAACTAGCTTTCACAGAAAATAGTCCGCTACAAAGTACGCAACAAGACAAAGAAGCGATCCCGTTAAAAATGGACTGATGGTTAGTTTTGCTTTTTCATGTCTTGGTTTATAGCTTCCTAGAAATGAATTAAAAACGGCAACCTCAGAGTTTTTTGTAAAAATATCGCCTGAGGAGCCCATTAGGAATGCAACTAGAATAAAGAAACAAGAGCCGAAAAACATGGTAGTTAACATATTTGCATCGAAATAAAGGGAAATCCCAAGCAAGACCGCTACCTCTACGGCAGTAATCAGAAGCGCATATGTCATGTGTCGTACCATTTTTTCATCCCCTTCCTCAACCTGCTGTTACCCTTACTTACGAATAAGTGCGAGAAAAGTTTCAGAATACTTAGTATCATCCTATTCAGCATGTTTATCATTTAGTCCGGACAAGAACCGAGCTACTCATTTCCAACCTCGACATTGTGAAAATGCTATTTTCCCTTCATTACCTTTCCAATATTTACACGGTTAAAAACCTTGCTATACCAACAATCCCAGCTGCCTTTCACAGGAATTTCAAAGTTCACAAATTGCTAAAATTCTCTTCACATAAGCTTCACATCTTCCCCGTTTGAGAACTCAAATACGATGGTACGATGATAAAGTAATTTTCCATTTTTTATCAAAGGAGGGAAAACAATGAATAAGTCGATTCTTATTTTTATCGTCAGTGCTTTGGTAGGTTTAGGGCTTGGCTATCTTGGGTTTGAGATCATTCCTGCAAACGACTCTCAAAAAACAACTCAAGTTGCTGCTCATGAAGAACCAAAATCTACTAATCCTGAAAAAGAAACAGCGGTTGAGGAAACTACTGGAGAAACCGTATCTGCTGAAGCTGAGTTACTTCAGTCAAAAGGCTGCTTAGGATGTCACTCCGTTTCTGGATTAAATCTTCAAGGCGGCGCGACTGGTCCAGACCTTACATTTGCCTATGAAAATGTTGAGAGCAAACACGGCAAACCCATTAATGAATTCTTAAAAGAACCTACTTCAGCAGTTATGTCTGGCGTCATTAGTGGAAATCCATTAGCTGACGATGAAATTGAAAATATCGTCAATGCGTTAAAAAAAGCTTCTGAATCAAACTAATCATTTATTCGGGTGGAGAACCACCTAAGGGGGTAAGAGTATGAAAAAATGGATTCCTGCCACTTCGGGATTACTTGCGGGTCTAGTTGCTGCGACCGTATTTTTCGGAGATTTCTCCTCTAATACTCGAAGTGAAGCATCAGATGCAACTATAAAAAGCAATGCTGAAAAAGTATATGTTCCATTTGGAGAAAAAGATGAGTACTACCTATTCGCATCAGGAGGGCACTCTGGACAAATGTTCATCTACGGTGTTCCGTCCATGCGCCATATCCGAACTGTCCCCGTCTTTTCACTTGATTCGGCAACAGGTTACGGTTGGGATACACATACAAAGGAATTATTAGGTGACTATACATGGGGCGATCTGCACCATCCGGCTTTTTCAGAAACAGACGGTGACTATGATGGTAAATATATGTTTGCCACGGATGTAGGTAATAGCCGTGCAGCAGTAATGAATTTAGAAACGTTTACAACTAGAGACATTATTGATGTACCAAATACAAGTGGTCCACACTGTGCAGCATTTGTCACTTCCAACACTGAGTACATGTTCCTCCCTACCCGCTTTGCAGTACCAATTGGTAGAGACTATGCACCACTCGATGAGTACAGTGAAAAGTATCGTGGAGTAATGTCTGCAGTTACATTTGATGAAAAAAACGAAAAATTAAACATCGCCTATCAGGTTGCTTTACCGCCATGGTCATATGACCTCTCAGATGCTGGTAAAAAAATGTCGGCTGATTGGGCTGTAATGACCACCTATAACACAGAAGAAGCAACTACAAATCTAGAAATCAATGCTTCACAAGCAGACCGTGATTATATTGTTCTATTTAATTGGAAAGAGCTCGAACAGCTCGTAAAAGACGGCAATTATGATGAGGTTACTGGTCAGAAGATGATTTTCCCAGAAAAACATAAAGGCGGCATCTATCTCGTTCCAGTTGCAAAATCGCCGCACGGTGTTGATGTAACACCAGATGGTACTCGTTTTATCGCATCTGGTAAACTCGCACCTTCAATGACTGTGTTCTCTTTTGAAAAAGCTTTTAAAGCGATTGAAAATAAGGACTTCTCAGGCGAACGAAACGGAATCCCTGTATTAAAATATGAATCTGTTATGGAGCGAGAAGTAGATCCAGAGAATGCGCTTGGACCATTACATACTCAATTTGATGACAAGGGAATGGCTTATACAACCATGTTCATCTCTTCAGAAATTGTGAAGTGGGATCCAAATACAGGCGAAACGCTTGATCGTGTCCCCGTTCAATATTCACCAGGACATTCTGTTGCAGCTGAAGGAGATACAGTTGCACCGGATGGTAAATACATCATCGCCTTAAACAAAATTGCAAAAGACAGCTATCTATCTGTTGGACCATCACATCCAGAATCCATGCAGCTCATTGACTTAACAGGCGACAAAATGGAAGTGATTCAGTCAGCACCAGTTAACCCTGAACCACATTATGCACAAATGATTAAGGCAGATAAAATCAAAACCATTTCTGTTTATCCAAAGGATGAGAATAACCCTGATGCTGTATATAAGCAAGAAGAAACTAAAATCGTACGAAAAGGCAACGAAGTTCATGTTTATGGAATTGCGATGAGATCTAAGTTTATTTTTGACGCAAATGCGAAACGACCTGACCAAATCGAAGTAAATCAAGGGGACAAAGTCATAATCCATCTCACAAATATCGACTTTGACCAAGATATTACCCATGGCTTCGCAATTAACGGTTATGACTTAAATATGGAAGTTCAACCAGGGCAAACGAATACAATTGAATTTACGGCAGATAAAGCTGGTACATTCCCGCTCTATTGTACAAACTTCTGCTCTGCCCTACACCAAGAAATGACTGGTTATTTCCTTGTAAAACCGACTAACTAAGACAAAAAAACGTGCGAAGAAAGGGGATCTTTCATGGGACCCCTCTCTTTGCACATGAAAGGCGTGTTTTCTATGAATGCAAAACGACTTTCCCCTCTTTCAGCTTTACTACTCCTTGGCAGTGCTGGATTAATTGTCGTGTCTCTGTTTTTCCCTTGGTGGCGAATGGAGTTTTTCGCCCCTCAATATCCAGAAGGGTTAAACATCATCGTACATCCGGACCGCCTAGAAGGTGAAATCGATATTGTCAATGGGCTCAACCATTATATCGGAATGAAAAATTTTAGCGAAGAAAACTTCCCAGAACTACAATTCCTCCCCTATTTAATTAGTGGTTTAGCGGCATTAGTGTTGATAACCGCACTGATTCGCCGAAAGCTTTTGCTATATGGAGTAATTGCACTAGTTGCCATAGGTGGCCTACTTGGAATTTGGGATGTTCATAGATGGCTAAAAGCTTTTGGAACAGACTTAGACCCAATGGCTCCAATCAAGGTAGATCCATTTGTTCCTCCGATTATCGGTGAGAACACATTAGCGAACTTTGTTACCTATAGTCACTTAGGTATGGGTACCTATCTATTTATTGCCGCTTTTCTTTTACTACTCATTCCTTTATGGAAGGATCGCGTAAAATGAAAAAGCTATTGTTCGTTCTTTTAGTCTTTTTATTTTGCTTTCCAAGTCTTAGTTTCGCAGAGAATCCACTGCAGGAGCTAATTGATTCCGCTGAGGAAGGCACTGTTCTTAATCTTGAGAACCGAATTTACGAAGGGAATATTACTATTTCAAAGCCGCTGGAAATTGTGGGAGGAAAAGAAACGATTATTAAAGGTGACGGTACAGGAAATGTAATCTCTATCCATGCCCCTAATGTGAAGCTTTCCCATTTGACAGTAAGGAATGGAAGCATGGATCGGAATTCCTCAGAAGAATATGCAGCCATCAAGGTATACACCGATAATAATGTGCTTGATGATATTACAACTCGTGATTCTTTCCATGGGATTTATTTAAGCCAGGCCCACGACAATGTCGTGAAAAATTGTCGCATGTTCGGACTTGGCAATGGGGAAATAGCAAGCCAAGGAAATGGTCTGCATGTCTATTATTCTAATCGCAACAAGCTTGAAAATAATAAAATTCAAGGAACAAGAGACGGAATGTTTTTTGATTATGCGAATGAAAATGACATTACCCACAACGAAATTAGCAAAACAAGATACGGACTTCATTACATGTATTCCGATTCAAATCGTTTTTCGAATAATACCTTCACCTTTAATACCGGTGGCGCAGCGATTATGCATTCAAATGGCTTAACCCTATCAAACAACCAGTTTATTTTTAATTACGGCCATCGTTCATTTGGTTTATTGTTGCTTTCTTCTAATCAAGGAACGATTACAGATAATACGTTTTTTATGAACCAAAGAGGACTTTATATTGATCAATCAACAGGTAATGTGATTCGCCATAACCAGTTAGTAAAAAACCAAATTGGAATTGAGCTTTGGGCAAGCTCAAATGAACAGATTTTTACTATAAACCAAATTGATGAAAATACGATTCCGGCCATTACTCTCGGTGGCCAGGGACAAAACAGCTGGAGTGAAGATGGGGTTGGAAACGACTGGGGTAGTTCCTTCCCACTTACAGACCTTGATCAAAATGGAGTGGGCGATCAATCTGTTACCTATTATTCTTCCTTACACCAGCTAATAGAGGAGCAGGAACTTACCTATTTATTTTTAAAAAGTCCGGCTATCATCATTTACGAAAAAATTCAAGCCCTTGTTCTTCATAATGAAACAGTCATGTTTGAGGACGCCTCTCCAATTGTACAGCGAGCTACATTCGGCTTTCGTTGGATTTGGATGGTGGTAACAGTTGCTCTGGTAGCGGTGATTTTTGGAAAAAGGAGATTTCATATATGCACTTTATTTGGAAGGAATGGAAGGAACATATAAGAAGTAAGGGCTTATGGTTTTCTTTTATAATCGTTGTATTTATCTCGATTAGTACGTTGTTCAAATCGTCTTCTCTTTCATTTGAGCAAGGTATTTATGTTCTCCTTCTTAACCTGTTTGAAACGTTGCTCTATTTCATACCCATTTTTTGTCTATTTTTAGGTGCCTTTTCGATTTTTCAGGAAAAAGAACAAAAGACATTAGTGATGCTATTAACAAGGAATATTCCCTATTCAAGCTTCCTATTTAAAAAGAGCATCGCGATTCATTCCGTTTTACTCGTACCAATCGTATCTTGGTTTTTCCTCTACCTTGTACCGACGAAGTTTATGTTTCAAGTAGACCTAAAAAGTTATGCCATTTTTGTTGTTTCCATATGTAGTCTTTGCTTAATTTTTACACAGTTTGGCATTCTAATTGGCTGTATGAGCCATACGAAAATGCAAATGATTGGCTACTCCATCTTCATTTGGTTTTATTTTTTCTTTATTCACGACTTTATTTTGCTATCATTTCTTCCATCTGTGAGCTATGAAAATGTAAAACTATTTTCGATGGTTTATTTCTTAAATCCTTTGCAGGCATCAAGAATGTTCCTGGAGACAGGGGTAGGAGTGTTTTCTTTTGGGCATATGTCTAAATTACTCCAATCCTTTATGTGGACAAATCCTACTTTTTTCTTTTTAGGAAATCTAGCCGTATTACTCTGTCTCTCTTTTACCCTTGCTGTATTCCTAAATCGAAGGAGTGTTCAACATGATTGAAATTGAAAACCTCAGTCAGTCCTATGGGAGGAATCTAGTATTAAATAACGTTAGCTTACGTATTGAAGCAAGGGAAATCTGTGCCCTCGTTGGTCGAAATGGCGCTGGAAAATCTACATTAATTAATAGCTTACTCGGACTGTTACCTGTAAAAGAAGGAATCATTAAAATCAACGGTTCAATTATTTCTCATAAAAAAGGGACATCCGGTAAAATTGCCTATTTACCTGAAAAATTTATGCTTTACCCCTCCCTCACTGGGTATGAGAATATGCTCTTTTTTGCAAAGACCCTTTCAAAAACGGCGAATGAAAAAAGAATAGAGGAGTTATTGAGGTCGGTAAGGCTTTGGGAAGATCGTCAGGTCACAATTTCAAATTATTCAAAAGGCATGCTCCAGCGTTTGGGTCTCGCTATTACCTTGTATCAGGACTCAACTATTATAATCCTTGACGAGCCAACAAGCGGAATTGATCCAATCGGACGGACAGAAATACTTCGGATTTTAAAGAATTTAACCGGAAAAACCATTCTTTTATCCTCACACCATTTAGACGAAATTAAGCAAATTTGTACGCATGTAGCCCTTATTCATAATCATACGATTCAAAAATTCACGGTCGCTGAATTTTCACAAAACCAAATACTGGAGGAACTCATGAAATGAAAAGATACCTAGCACTTTGCTTTTCTATCCTTTTATTAGGTTTAACTGGTTGTGCCACTTCGAATAATTGGGAAGTTCAAGTAAATAAACCACTCTATTATATTGAAAATAAAGAGGCTCTATTTGAGGTTCAAATTACAGAAGAAAGTAAACCAGTGGTTGATTTAGAAATTGATGCTGAATTTTCAATGGCAAATATGGACCATGGAACCTATACGCTTACGTTGACTGAAGAAGCTAACGGACTTTATGGCGGCAAAATTGAGTTGCCCATGGCGGGAGATTGGGAAATTGTGCTTAATATCAATCAAAATGGGAAGAAGCTTGAGAAGGTTCTCTCTTATACCGTAAGTGAGGCAAAAGGAGTTGCCACGATAAATGGTGAATGGATTACAGAAGAGGATCTTGATTTTTACCGTTTTATCAATAAATTGCATATTGCCATAAACCGGGTTGAGGACGAAAAAACAAAGAAAGGTCAGGAACTTGATGAAGCACTCGCACACTGGGATTCACAAGAAAAAATGAACGACGACAAAAATCAGTTGATAACCCAGATCATTCGATTACGTTCAATTGCCATGTTAGGGCTTGAAAAAGGACATACAGCTTCTGAAGATGAAATCAAAGCTGAGATTAATTCGGTTCGTGACCAGTATGAAAGATACGAAGTAGCGACAAACATGATAAAAGAATATGGTGATGACAAATTTTGGGAGACTCAAGAAAAGCAATATAAGCTTATCGTCCTTTCTCAAAAAGTACAATTTGACGTAATTGAAAAAGTTCGAAAGGAAAACCCAAATGTCAATGAACAAGAAATGATGTACCTTGCCCAAAAGCAATATGAAGAATTACTTGTTTCACAAGTGAGCTCTTTGGAAATTGAGTTGATGTAGCGTAAGAAGCCTGTCACGTTGACGATAGGCTTCTTCATTTTCGTTAACTTATATATCTTTCAACTGGTATTACATTTTGATACTCCGCCGTGCCTTCTCTTTCGTTGTTGATTTCCCCTTCAACTACTGCCAATTAATAGAAATTCAATATGATGAAAGCGTTTTAGTTTGTAAAAAGAAAATAAATGATATAATGGGATGGATGATTTGTATCCATCTTTTTAAAAATAATAGATAACTTGAATGCATATGTACAAGGGAGAGAACGTCATGGGTCAATATCGTATTGAAAAAGATTTTCTTGGAGAAAAAGAGGTTCCGGTTGATGCCTATTATGGAGTTCAAACCATTCGGGCAGTTGAAAATTTCCCGCTAACCGGTTACCGGATTCATGAGGAATTAATTATCGCATTAGCAATGGTTAAGAAAGCTGCGGCATTAGCAAACATGGATGTACAGCATTTATATGAAGGGCTTGGCAAACCAATCGTACAAGCCGCTGATGAAATCATAAATGGAAAACTGCATGACCAGTTTATCGTAGATCCCATCCAAGGTGGTGCGGGGACATCGATTAATATGAATGCAAATGAAGTCATTGCGAATCGTGCACTTGAGATACTTGGACATGAAAAAGGAAAATATTACGAATTAAGCCCAAACAGCCATGTAAATATGTCCCAATCTACAAATGATGCGTTTCCAACAGCACTTCATATTGCCACACTCAATTTAGTTGAGAAATTGCTTAAAACGATGGAACATATGAAAGATGTTTTTCAGCAAAAAGCAACGGAATTTGATCATATTATCAAAATGGGCAGAACCCATCTTCAGGATGCCGTACCGATTCGTCTTGGACAAGAGTTCGCTGCATATGCTCGAGTTGTTGGACGTGATATAAAGCGTATTCAACAATCTCGCCAGCATTTGTACGAGGTGAACATGGGAGCAACTGCGGTTGGAACGGGGCTTAATGCTTCCCCTCGTTATATTGAAAATGTCGTCAAACATTTAGCTGATATTACGGGGCTTCCATTAGTTGGTGCAGAACACCTCGTCGATGCCACTCAAAATATCGATGCATATGCGGAAGTTTCCGCAGCATTAAAAATAAGTATGATGAATATGTCTAAAATCGCCAATGACTTGCGGTTAATGGCATCAGGACCGCGTGCCGGACTTGGGGAAATCATCCTACCAGCAAGACAACCGGGTTCTTCTATCATGCCAGGTAAAGTAAACCCTGTTATGCCTGAAATGATTAACCAAGTAGCATTCCAAGTGATTGGAAATGATCATACAATCTGCTTAGCTTCAGAAGCAGGTCAATTGGAGTTAAATGTAATGGAACCCGTATTAGCATTTAATTTAATCCAATCACTGAGCATTATGAAAAATGCCTTTCATGTATTTACGGAATACTGTCTAACAGGAATCAAAGCAAATGAGGACCGTATGAAGGAATATGTAGAAAAAAGCGTCGGTATTATTACGGCTGTTAATCCACACATCGGCTATGAAGTCGCTGCTCGAATTGCAAGAGAAGCGATTATTAATGGTAAGCAAGTACGTGAACTTTGCTTGCAATACGATGTGTTAACGGAAGAGGAATTAGATTTAATTTTGAACCCTTATGAAATGACAGAACCTGGGATTTCGGGAGCATCCTTGCTTGAGAGAAATTAAATAACGGACAATCGCCAATAGTGCACTGAAAATGCTCCTTATTAAAAAGGTATCATTACTCACTAAAGTTGAGAAAATGATACTTTTTTTTATTGTTATCTCTACCCAGGTGAAGAGGAAATCTGCGAGGTTGCTCGCATGGAATCCTCTTCATTGCGTTGATGAAAAGGAAAATCGTGAGAAATCCCGACTGAAATCCTCTTCATAGCTCAGATGAAGGGGAAAACGGCGAAGAATCTCACCTTAAATCCCCGTCATAGCCGAGATGAAAAGGATAACGACGGAATATCTTTCACCATCCTTTATTTGAACCACAGCCTCGGATTCTAAAAGTCAAAAACATAAAAAGCCTGCCTCCCTTCTAATCCTCGGGAAACAGGCTTCCTTCTCTAGATCGCCTTCACCATACCGCCGTCAACCAAGTAGGCTTGACCAGTCAAATAGGTATTAGCATCTGATACTAAAAATGTAACAAAGTTTGCGAATTCTTCAGGCGTGCCATAGCGTTTTAACGGAATGGTTTCTTTGAACATTTGCTCAACTTCTTCAATCGGCTTTCCGAGTTTCTCGGCATTTACTTGGTCCAAATGTGCAACTCGGTCTGTCGCAATCCGACCAGGTGCGACTGTGTTGATCAAGATATTATCTGGAGCTAATTCGTCGGCTAATGTTTTTGCTAACCCGACAATTCCTAGGCGAAATGTATTCGAAAGAATCAAGCCAGGAAGTGGCATCTTAATGGATGAAGATGCAATGTTGATGATTTTTCCCCCATTTTTTTGCAGATAAGGTAGTGCTCCACGGATCATTCGAATATAACTTAATAAATTTAATTCAAATGCTCCTTGCCACGCTTCATCATCTAGCTGGTCAAATGTTCCTGCCGGAGGTCCTCCCGCATTGTTAACAAGAATATCAATTGTACCGAACATATCTACAGTATGTTTTATCAATGCCTCGATATCCTCTTTATTGGTGATATCGGTTTGAAGATATGAGACTTTTCCCTTGTTGAATGCTGAAAGCTCTGACTGGACATTCTTTAACTTTTCCTCGCTGCGGCTTGCGAGCATAACATTTGCGCCTTCTTTCACAAGCTGTGTTGCTATTGCTTTTCCAAGTCCTTGACTTGATGCCACCACAATGGCCGTTTTTCCATCTAAATTCAAATCCATATGTACGTCACTCCTTTAGATTGGTCTATTCTTCAATTTTAGCTCACTTTTTTCGTTTTGTGTGGGTCTTTGGAAAATTATTTCCTTTCCCTAAAACTAAAAAAAGGGCAGCCCCAACTAAAAGAGCTGACCCTACCAACCTATTTTGATACGGAAACCCCAACTTGTCTTTCAACCCGGGGTTTTCGTTCAAATAATTCTGTCCCTAATAAAACACCAATCACAATTAAAATAAATCCAACTAACTGAATCCATTTGAAGGCTTCATTTAAAAACAGTACCGAACCAACTAATGAAAAGAATGGCGAAAGGTTTAAGAAAATAGCCGTCTCACCCGCACCAAGCTGCGAAATCGCAAAATTATAGCACAGGTTTCCAATTCCAGTCGAAATAATCGCAGATGCAATGAAAACCCACCAGACATAAGATGGGGCAGCTCCAATTTGGTGGATGGATTGACCCTCTACCGCAAAGCTTAACATGACCAAAAACCCAGCCCCCATTAATAGCGCATAACACGTAATCGTTTTAGGGTTCAATGTATAGGATGCTTTTCGGATAAAAATGAAGCTTAACGCTTGCGCAATGACGGATAGAAACACAAATAAATCACCGTTTGAAAGCTCCGTAAAAGAGCCACCGCCGAGGACCAGTATAAAGTAAATGCCAATCATACCAAAGAGTACACCGCATATTTTTAAAAATGTCATCCTCGCTTTTAGAAAAAGTACCGCTAAAAGATTGGTGACAAGCGGTATTAAGGCTAGAATGGATGCGCCGTTTGTAGCACTTGTATTGACCAAGCCAATCGAAAGTAAGGCTTGGTGTCCCAAAATTCCCGTTAATGCACTAAGTGCGACATAGCCGAACTCATGCGGATTCATTTTTTGCAGATCTTTCTTTACATACAAAAAGACAAAAATGACGAGACCAGCAGCTAGAATTCGTAAACCAGTAATGGTAAACGGAGGAAAGTTTTGGACCAATATTTTAATCGCAACAATATTTAGCCCCCATGCCATCATCACAAACAACAGAATGCCGTATAAAAATTGTTTCTGCACACACACCCATCCAATCTGAAGTCCATAGTTAATGCAATCTATTATACTTCATTTCTATTGAAAAAAGGCTCGAAAAAAATAAAAATGTCCGAAAGGAGCACAATGGAGTCTCCTAGCGGACAAGTCCTTTTTTCAATAAATTCATTTCCGTCATAAAGTTTTCGATTGCCACATCTCGTGGTAAGTCATGGGCAAACGCATGGATTAAATTGCGTAACAGGACTGATGTAATGATTTGCATAGCATGGAATAACTCGACCTCGTCTGAAACATTCATTTTACTGATATTAATTCGTGAGCATAGCATGTTAAAATTTTCGTTGATTTCATGATCACTAATCATTCGATCAAACGTAAGCTCAATTTTATGAGTCATGTTGAGCAGTGCATTTTTTAAAAATGTCAGGTTTTCATCTTCCTTTAAGAACAACTCAAAAAAGTCGATAAAGGTTTGAAATATATCACCGTCATACTTTTTGAGCATGGAAAGAAACGCTGACTTCTTCTCTTTCGCAAACTCCCCTAATAAAAAGAAAAAGGCATCCTCCTTGTCCTCAAAATATTGATAAAAACTGCCACGTGAGATCCCCGCTGATTTGATAATATTTGAAATCGAAGCGTCAAACAAAGGGGCACTGGAAAATTCCTTTTTAGCCGCGTCAATTAACGTTTGTTTTTTATCCTCAGGTAAATTAAAAAAAGTAAGTTTTGGCACTTCCACCTCTCCCTTTTGGTTGTTATTTGACTAATGATAGAAAGTCGTATGGAAGAAGGATTCGATCATCATTTTTATAAAGCTCTTCCGCTTTTGCTGATTCTTTTAGCTTGTTCATTTCTCGCTGTAGCTTTTCCATTTTTTTATCTAATTGAGATGCAGTGATGGCTGCTTCTTTTAATTCATCCTTCATATGCTGAGGAATTTCTTTATTGTATTTGTAATAAATTTTATGTTCTAAGCTTGCCCAGAAATCCATTGCGATTGTACGGATTTGAATTTCAACGAAAACATGGTCCTCTCGGTCGGACATAAAGATTGGGATTTGGACAATTAAATGCAAACTTTGATACCCGTTTGGCTTTGGATTTTTAATATAATCCTTACATTCAATTACTGTAACGTCCTTTTGTTGTTGCAGCATTTCACTGATCTTATAAATATCTGAGATGTACGAGCATGTGATGCGAATTCCTGCAATATCACGGATGTTTTCTTTAATTGAATCAATGTTATAGTCATACCCTTTGCGGTCGATTTTACTTAAAATACTTTCCGGCGACTTTAATCGCGATGAAACGTGTTCAATTGGGTTATAATCATGAATGTATTTAAATTCCTGCTTTAAAATATTAATTTTCGTCATCATTTCTTCAAGAGCAAACTTATACGACATCATAAATCGTAATAGCTCGACCTTAATATCTTTTAGCTGTTCCATTCTAATACCTACAGACATCATTCGTCTCCTTAATGAGATGTAATTGGTTTCTTTATGATTGACGCTTTGACACCTATTTTTTGCAGCCTTTTAACAAGCTTTCGTAATTTCAATTTGTTTAGATCATTTTTCGATTCATTCTTTAACATGACATCGTGTCACCTCACTACTTACATTTTAGATGACACGGTGTCACTAGTCAATTGAAAATGACACATTGTCACATTATATTCACATTAAAAGCCTTCCCCACTTTTGAGAAAGGCCAAAGGTTTACAGTGCTGTACTTGTTTTTTCAACGACAGCATTTTTCTCTTTTAATTCAGGGTGGGCATCTCTGACAACACTTGGTCTTGCGAGGACTAACACTACCCCAATTAATACGACCGCTGACGTAATTAAAATATATTGACCTGGCATGACATCATACAAATAACCGAAAATAATCATCCCAAGCGGCATCAAGGCAACAGCCATTGATTCTAAAATAGAGAACACACGACCTTTGAAATCATCATCAATCATTTTTTGCATCATCACTTGGATTGGTGTATTGACAACAATAATGGTAGCTCCGAATGTAAACATGGCGATAAAATAGTACGCAAAAATGGACCAATAGGATAATGAAATCATTAAGGGAATTGCCATTGCTCCCATAATAATCCCTAATCCAATAATTCCGCGCTTAGATACAAGAAACGGGAACTTTACTTCTTTTCGAATCGAGAAGTAAATCGAGAATAATAGCATCCCAACCGCAAATGCGCCCTGTGTGAAACCAAAATGCTGGGAAGCTAGCTTCAATTTTTCGATTAAGATAAAGGAGTAACCGACCTCAAACGCTCCAAATAAAAAGTTAATAATTAATGAAATCCAAATCATCGTCATAAGTACCTGTTTTGTTTTTAAATAGCCAATTCCTGCTTTCATGCTTTGCCACATCGTTTCTTTTTGATCTTGCTCTTCCTTCGCCTTTCGTTTTGAGAATAAGTTGAAATTCATTGTTGATTCAAGAAGAACAGCAAGCACGGAAGCGGCAATATACATTTCTAAAAATACTTCCATCGATACAGTCCCGTATAAGAGTCCGCCAACTGCAGGACTTCCGATCGCTGCAAATGACATTGAAATCTGATTAAGTGACATCGCTCTTTGGATGCGGTCTTCATCAACCAATCCTGTAACTGATGATGTAAAGGTTACACCTGTAAACGAAGTCGCGATGGATAAGACAACCGTTGTCGTGTAAATCGCTAGCAGTGATAAGCCATAGGTCATACTTACAAGTAGCAGCCCGACAATCGCTAACGTCGTCACAAGTTGTGAGATGATCACGATTTTTTTTCGTGAATATTTGTCTGCCGCATAACCAGCAATCGGTGCCACAAGCGCCCTCGGCAATAAATTACAAATGAGATTCGTTGCAAAGCTTGTTGCAGAGCCTGTCAATTGAAGTATATAAAAACTTATGGCGAATGCGTAAACTTGTGCGCCGAATGAGGAAATAATTTTACTAATCGTGAATGTAAATAAATGATACGTTGCTCTTTTAAGCTTTTGTTGTTCATTCATGCAAATTCCTCCATTAACGGAAAAGTTTAATTTAATTAAACAAATCATAACACCATTATACTTTCTTTTCAACAAAAAGTTTAATATAATTAAACAAAAATAGAAAAGTGAAAGGCGCCCGACTGGGGAACATCGACTAACTACCGCCACGTCCTGTGGCGAACGTCGATGTCAGCACTTCCTGTGCAAGTCAAGCATAAGACGAGCGCTGACAGAAGGTGCCCTTTACCTTCAGAAGCGATTGGCTTAGACCAAAGAGCCGATGGCGCCTGGAACTGGACAATACAAAAAATAGGGAGAGTGCCTATTTCACATGCTTGGTGAACGCATCCGTAAATTACGCAAACAAAAGAAATTAACACTAGAAGAGCTTGCAGGAACAAAACTGACTAAGGGTATGCTGAGCCTTATTGAAAACAACAAAGCAAATCCATCCATGGAGAGCTTAACCTATATTGCAGAACAACTTGACATTGAGTTAGCGCAGCTTTTAAATGACGTGAATTTTGATGAATTACAAGACATATTGGACCAAGCCGAAAAGCTATTTATGCTTGATTCCGACGAGCACCCTGAAAAATATACGAAATTGCTAACTCTTATTGAGCCTTATGTTTCCCAATTAAACCAGGGGTACGAAGCTGCTAGATTGTTGGAGCTATACGGATACAGTATTTATTTCGAAAAAAAAGGTGCCGAGAAACAACCACTAGAGCAAGCAGCAAATCTGTACGATCAAATGAATATCACCACAAAAAGAGTGAGCATTGCATCATTTCGCTGCCTCGCTTATTTTATTGACCATGATTATGAAAAAGCATTAGAAACAATCTTACGGGAACGAAATGAAATAGAAACAAATCATGCATATATTGATCCCTTGTCAAGATTAGACCTTGATTATAATGAGGCCATTTTCTATTTCGCGGTAGGTAATACCGAAGCTGCAAAGAAGGTCATGGAAGATGCCATTTCCTTCTCCCAAAAAAATAAAATATTTTATCGGATTGATGATCTATATCGACTGGCTGCTGCTGATTCGATGATGTCGGAGAAATGGGAGCAATATGATTATTACCTAACCAAATTGAATCAGTATGCTGATTTTTCCGATGACCAAATGGCAAAAATCACAGCAAAACTTTTTCAAATTGAATCCCTAAATGAGGTGAAGCACGATTATCATGAAGCCCTAACAATGGTGGATGAATTTTTAGCTAACCCTGAATTTAACCAGCAGCGATTAAGGGAATGGTTTTATCTTGAAAAAGGAAAGGCATTACAGGGGCTAAAGCGTTACGAGGAAGCCATTCATTTTTTTGAAAAAGTGGCCATTCCATCCTATCATCACCACCCTTTTGACTTGTCTCAATTCTATTTAAAAGAGACCTATACCGCACAGTGTCTAATTGAAGTTGGAAAAATAGATGAGGCATTAGTAGCAGCCAAAAAAGCAGTTGAGTTATTTGATCATCTGCCTGATTCGCCTTTTAAAGAATTTAGTAAGGAAACCTTTTATAAGATTAGCGCACTAAAAGGTGAAACTCATGATTGATGCTCATATTCATCTAGAACAATATGAAGTAAGAATGCTTCCAGCACAAATAGATAAATGGCAGGAAGCTGGAGTTAAGGGAATCATTGCCGTATCCAATGATCTCCCCTCCTCCTATCGGACACTTGAATTACGTGATACATTTCCAAACTTTGTCCATGCTGCTGTTGGATTTCATCCTGAACAGCCACTTCCAGTTGAACAGGATTTTTTAGAGTGGACGAGATTAGTTCAATCTGAAAGGAAAAAGCTTGTAGCAATCGGTGAAATCGGGCTACCACACTACAATCTTGAAAAGCTTCCCTATTCAATCGAGCACTATTGGGAATTTTTATCTCGTTGCCTTCAGGTTGCTGTACAACATCAGTTACCTGTCGCGCTGCATGCTGTCCACGATAAAGCAGAAATGGTGTTTGACTTGCTCAAGCAGAAACAAGTGGCTACTGCACATTTCCATTGGCTAAAGGCCCCTGAGAATGTAGTGAAAAAAATTGTGGATGCTGGCTATTATATTTCAGTTACACCGGAAGTTTGCTACCGGACCCGTGATCAAAAGCTTGCAAAACAGGTTCCACTTTCACAGCTTTTAATCGAAACTGATGGCCCGTGGCCATATGAAGGTGAATTTAAAAATCAACCCACTACTCCATTATTTTTAGAGAAAATAAGGAATCAACTTGCCACATTGTATGGAATGAATGAACACAAAATGCAGGAACAACTCGTATTAAATACGCATCGTTGTTACCAGGAAATAAAAAGTACTTTAACATGAACCTAAATTTTTGATATCATACTTAAGAAAAAGCAAAAAGCATTATATGAAACAGGTGAATAAAATTGGATTATCAAGTTTTACTTTATTACAAATACATCGAAATCGATGACCCACAAGCGTTTAGAGATGCACATTTTGAAATTTGTACTGAACTCGGATTAAAAGGTAGAATCCTTGTTGCAACAGAAGGAATCAATGGTACGGTTTCTGGCACTGTGGAGCAAACCGAAAAATACATGGATTTCATGCGAACCGATACCCGTTTCTCAGACATAATCTTCAAAATCGAGAAAAGTGAAGGACATGCTTTTAAAAAGTTAAAAGTGAAGGTAAAACCAGAGATTGTTAATTTGAGTCTTGAAGAGGACCTAAATCCAAATCAAATCACTGGAAAGCATCTCCCTCCAAAGGAATTCCTTAAAACAATGCAACAAGAAGATGTCATTATTCTTGATGCGCGTAATACGTATGAATACGATCTTGGCCATTTTAGAGGCGCGATTCGCCCCGACATCGAGACCTTCCGTGAACTACCAAAATGGGTGGAGGAAAACTTAAGTGAGTACAAGGATAAGAAAATCTTAACCTATTGTACAGGCGGGATTCGTTGCGAAAAATTTTCAGGCTTTCTTGTAAAAGAAGGTTTCAAAGATGTTTCACAACTTGAAGGTGGTATCATCACCTACGGATATGACCCAGAGGCTAAAGGTGCTTTATGGGACGGAAAATGCTATGTGTTTGACGAACGAATTTCAGTACCTGTTAACCGTACTGGTGAAAAAAGAATCGTTGGAAAATGTCATCACTGTGGAAAACCGGAAGAACGTTACGTAAAATGCGGAAACCCAGAATGCAACAAGCATCTTCTCCTTTGCGAGGACTGTGAGCACGAACATTACAGAGCCTGCAGCCAAGAATGTAAGGAACACCCACACAATCGTTACGTAAAAGAACATCAATTGGCATAAATGAAAACTGCTCAGGTCAAAACTGAGCAGTTTTTTTTCGAGCTTGTTTTTCGTCTGTTAAAACGTAATTTACTTTCCAATATCTTGTATTTCTTCGGAAGCAAAAAACATTTTTCCCTGTTCTTTTTCTTGGGCCACTTTGTACATTGCCTTTGCGACAGTTTTCCCTTCAACAGCTCGATATTTTCGAAGGGAACCCACAAATAGAAACTTTAATCCCTTCATCAAGACAGCAGCCAATTCTTCTCCAAGGCGAAATTCGTCCCTCTTTCCAAGAAGAAGGGACGGACGAAAGATCGAAAGTTTTTCAAAGCCTAGTTTCTGAACTTTTTCTTCGAGTTCCCCTTTCATCCGTGGGTAAAACATTTTAGAATGGATGTCCGCGTTCATGGCACTGACCACTAAATAATGCTTCGCCCCACTCTCCTTCGCAATTCGCCCTATCTCAACAGGGTAATCCACATCTATCTTATACATCGCTTCTTGAGTCTTCGCCTTTTTTATGGTTGTACCTAAACAGACAAACACATCTTCAACCGCAAAATACTGCTTATATTCGTCAAGACGATCGAAATCAACAATAACCTCTGTTAATTTCGAATGATGGATCTCAAGGGGGCTTCGAACCAAGGCATACACCTCTTTATATTCAGATGCCCCCAACAATAGCTGAAGTAGTTCATTTCCAATTAACCCTGTTGCCCCTGCGATTAATGCTGTTTTCCCTTCCACTTTGCCAACTTCCTTTCATTTAAAACGATTCTATCACAAGTATAACCAATATTTAAAAATATGCATTTATCCTATTTGATGATCTATTAAATTCCACTTTTTAAAAAAAGGGTAGTTTACTAGCGTAAGAAAGATGGGCAATAAGTACTATTTCTACTGATCATTTTTCTGTTTTCCGCCAAAAATTTTGCTTATATTAACCAAAAAAGAGAAATCTATATTATAATTATCATATAATGTCGAACTATTTTATATATTATAAAACTTTAATACTATTTTGGAAGGTGAGTTATGGAAATTACAAAGCACATTTTGGTTAACCTTTCATTATTAATTATTCTTTCATTTATAGGTTTAATATGGTTTGAACGAAAAAGAAACCTTACCCTTTCAAAATGGGAAGCTTACATCGGATTAGTTATCCTTATTTTGGTTTGCTTTATATTTTCCTATCGACCTACCCCTACACACTATTTTGACCTTCGACTGATTCCTGTTTTAATAGGAGGTCTTTATCTTGGGATTGGCCCGATTTTATGCTTAACGGTCATTGCTATTAGAGGAATCTACGGCATTAACTTTGGGTTTTATGCGACGATTGCTCTTTACCTACCATCCGCGATTATTTTGTGGAGATTATATCCTTGGTTTTGGAAACAGCACTCAATGAAACGGGTATGGGTCTCGGTACTTGTGACATTTGTTTTATCCCTCTTAACAGCTTCATCGCTACTCGTTTCAAAACCACCTATCAATTTTTACGATGCGTGGTTTGCTTATTTAGTCATACCAGCGATTGGATTAGGCATCATGTCATACTTAACTGAATTTTTCCGAAACAATATCCTCATGCGGCAAACGATCGTAAAATCTGAAAAACTTCATGCCGTCGAACAATTGGGTGCAGCGATTTCCCACGAAATTAGAAATCCTTTAACGGCTGCAATGGGATTTGTACAGTTATTAATGGCTAATAGCCTCCCCCGCCATAAACAAAAGGAATATCTATTAATTATTAAAGAGGAATTAAGATCTGCGGAAAGGGTTATTCAAGATTACTTAACATTCTCAAAACCTGCATTAGATACGGTGGAGACTCTTCAAATTAAACGGGAATTGCAACAGGTCATTTCGATATTGAGGCCCACTGCGAACCAGCACTCCGTGGAAGTAATAACAAGTTTTGCATTGATTGGTTCGATCCAAGGAGATCGCCAGAAGTTCCACCAATGCTTTATCAATGTGATGAAAAACGCCATCGAAGCAATGCCTGGTGGCGGACAACTATACATAGAAACACGCTATGACAGGCAAAATGTAAGCATTATCATTCGAGATACAGGAATCGGGATGACAAAGGCACAGATTGATAGACTTGGTGAGCCCTACTATTCTACAAAAGGATCAAAAGGTACAGGTCTAGGAATGATGGTTGTCTACGGAATCGTAAAAGCCATGAAAGGAACACTTCGTGTGACAAGCACAGTGGGAGAGGGAACCGAATTTATCTTCCAATTCCCTTCCGCCCTTACCTTAAGTGAGCCCCACGACTAATATGTGGGGTTATTTCAATTCACCTTCCATAACCTTTTCTTATCTCATTACATAATCTTTTAATAATATCCTTATGTAAAAATTTCCTATAAAATGAAGGTAGTGAGCGAATGGAGGAAACGGAATGGACATAAAAAATGACGTAAAAAAACAATTTGGTCGAAGTGCAGCATCTTATGTAACAAGTGAAGGTCATCGAAAAGGTGGAGATTTAGAAACATTAATTGCGCTAGCAGACGCCAACGGCACGGAACTGGCTCTTGATATTGCTACTGGTGGTGGACATACTGCAAATGCCCTTGCTCCTCTTGTCGAGAAAGTTACAGCGTTTGATTTAACACCTGAAATGTTAGCTGCTGCGGAAAAATTTATTAAAGGAAATGGGCATCTAAATGTTGAATTTGTTGAAGGAGATGCTGAAAATCTACCATTCTCTGATCAAACATTCGATATCGTATCTTGCCGAATTGCACCTCACCATTTTCCTAACATCACTAGCTTTGTAAGCGAGGTATCACGTGTATTAAAAACAGGTGGGCAGTTCTTGTTAGATGATAATGTTGCTCCTGAAAACGAAGAATTTGATGAGTTTTATAATACGGTAGAAAAAAAGCGAGACTACAGTCATTTCCGTGCTTGGAAAAAGAGTCAGTGGCTCCAAATGCTTGAAAATGAAGGATTTGAAATCCAAGAATTCTATCGTTTTGACAAGACTTTTGAATTTGAGAGCTGGTGTGACCGTATGCATTTGTCAGATTCTGAGAAAGCAGAATTAACCGATTATATGCTAAACGCTTCTAGTAAAATCAAACAAAAGTTTCGGATTCAAATCGAGAATCATACAATCATTTCCTTCCAAGGAGAAGCCGTTGTTTTAAAAGGAACAAAACTTTAGGACTAGAGTGGAGGTATCCCCTCCACTTTATTCTTCATGAGGAGGTGTTAGTTGTGTTAATGAATTTAGTTACCAATCTATTAAAAATTGAACACCCCATTATTCAAGCTCCAATGGCAGGTGGAATTACAACTTCGGAATTAGTGGCTGCTGTTTCAAATTCCGGAGGCTTAGGTATGATTGGCGCAGGATATATGACGCCAGATCAAATTCGCGAACAAATTAGAGAAATAAAACAACTAACCTCAAAGCCTATCGGAATTAATTTATTTGTTCCGAACAAATTTGACGCTAACGAAGATAAGGCCAAATCTGCTAATCAATTACTAAACCCGATTCGAGAAAAATTGAATTTACCTCCAAAGAACCATATGGAACATCCTTCTTTTCACGATGCACTAGAAAAATATGCTGAACAAATCAAAGTTGTTATTGAAGAAAAAGTACCAATTTGTTCTTTTACATTTGGGCTTCCATCCAAAAGTGTGGTTGCGGAATTAAAGCAGCATCATATGGTGTTAATGGGGACTGCAACAACGGTTAAAGAAGCAATTGAAGTTGAAAAATCGGGAATGGATATGGTGGTTGCTCAAGGTAGTGAAGCTGGCGGACATCGTGGGAGCTTTATGAATGATGAGCAGGATAACCTAGTCGGTTTAATGTCACTTATCCCACAGGTTGCTGACAACGTAACTATTCCAGTAATTGCTGCTGGGGGAATTATGGATGGAAGAGGTTTAGCCGCTTCCATTTGCTTAGGCGCACAGGCTGTTCAAATGGGGACTGCATTTTTAACTTGTATTGAAAGTGGCGCACACCAAGTACATAAAGAGGCAATCCTTCATGCTTTCGAAGACGAAACAATAGTTACGCGTTCATTCTCGGGAAAGCCGGCACGAGGACTCATCAACCCCTTTATTTTAAGCATGCAGGACAACGAAAAAGATCTGCCTGAGTTTCCGGTTCAAAATGCACTTACGCAGGATATCCGAAAAGCTTCAGGTTTACAAAATAAAAAGGACTACATGTCCCTTTGGTCTGGACAAAGTCCACGGTTATCCAAAAATCAACGTGTTAAAACATTAATAGAATCCATCATTTCTGATGTGAAAAATACAATAGGAAAGCAGTGAATTTTACGTAAAATTCACTGCTCCATTTTTTAGTTCTTTAAGGCATAGCAATGATTAAGCGGTCCGCTTCCCTTTCCAAGGTCTAGTCCCGCTTCTAAAGCTCCTGTAATATACCGTTTTGCCTCTTGAATACTTGACTTTATATCCAAGCCATTTGCTAAATTACAAGCGATCGCTGAAGATAACGTACAACCTGTACCATGTGTATTCGGGTTATCAATACGACCTCCTGGGAACCATGTGAACTCCCCATCACTATATAAGAGATCATCTGCTGTATCCTCAAGATGACCCCCTTTGATCAAAATCGCGCCCTTATACATGTCAGATAATTTTTGAGCCGCCACTTGCATGTCTTCCTTCGAGTGAATTTCTATATCACAAAGCGCTTCCGCCTCATGAATATTAGGAGTAATGATTGTAGCAAGTGGAATCAATCTCGAAATCAGGGCATCCATCGCGGATTCACTCAATAGTCTACTACCACTTGTAGAAATCATGACCGGATCCACGACAATATTCGAAGGTTGATATTCTTCTAGCTTTTCCACAATTTTAGCTATAATCTCAGGTGAGGACACCATCCCAATTTTTACACTATCCGGAAAAATATCAGTCATAATACAATCTAACTGTTGGCCAACAAATTCAGGAGTCGAATCAAGCACTCCGTATACCCCTGTTGTATTTTGAGCAGTCAGAGCCGTGATAGCACTCATTGCATACATTTTATGAGCGGTGATCGTTTTAATATCGGCTTGAATCCCTGCTCCCCCACTACAGTCAGAGCCAGCAATCGTCAATACCTTTTTCATGTCAATCTCTCCCTACCATCTCAGTTGAAAGCTTACGTAATGCTTTTGTGGCTACGGTGATATCAGACTGTGCAAAAATTGCGGATACAACAGCAACGCCATCTACCCCACTGCCACTCAATTCTAAGATATTGGTTTTCGTAATACCGCCGATTGCAACGATTGGAATCGAAACACTTCGGCAAATTTCTTGAACCGTTTCAAAAGTCATCGGTTTTGCATCCGACTTTGTGCTCGTTGGAAATACAGACCCAATACCAAGATAATCCGCACCCGCTTTTTCAGCGGCAATGGCTTGTTCTACATTTTGAGCAGAAACGCCAAGAATTTTATCTCGTCCAATCAAGTCCCGAACTTTTTCAACCGGCATATCCTCTTGCCCTACATGCACCCCATCTGCATCACATGCTAGCGCAATCTCAACATTATCGTTAATAACAAATGGAACATGATAGAAATCCGTTAGCTTTTTTAGTTCAATGGCTTCCTGTAAAAATTCATCATACCCGAGGTTTTTTTCTCTAAGTTGAAGAAAGGTAATTCCACCCACTAATGCAGCTTCTACCTGCTCAACTAACGTCTGATTGCCTGTCCAAGCACGGTCGGTTACCGCATATAAAAGCATGGCATTTTTATCGATTTTCAATGTTCATCCCACCTTGGAGTAATGTAAAGTCTAGCTTGCTCATCCAATCTATCAAGTACGTTCTAAATGATGAAGTTCCACCGTTTAATTCTTCTACCTTTTGGTGTGCAAGTTCTCCGCAATATCCCATCGCACTCACTGCAGCGGCCGTACTTTTTAAAATTTCCTGAGGATTTGCGCCACAATAAGCAGCGACAACGGATGTAAGCATACAACCTGTTCCTGTAATTTTTGACATCATTGGATGGCCATTTCTGATGACATAGGCTTCATCCTTATTTGCCACGATATCAATCGCACCCGTAATAGCGATAACAGCACGTGTTTGCTCGCTTACCATTTTTGCAAATTGAACCATTTCATCAAGATTTCCTTCATTGATGACATCTTCTGCGGCTGCATCCACGCCTTTTGTATTGCCACTGCCCGCATGTACGGTTTTTATTTCAGAAAGATTCCCTCGGATTACGGAGAACTGAACTTCGTTTAATAGACGGTAGACTGTGTTTGTTCTTAGGCTAGATGCACCTGCCCCAACTGGGTCTAAAATAACCGGGATCCCTACTTTATTAGCAGCCTGTCCTGCTAAAATCATCGATTCAATCGTACGCTCGTTTAAAGTTCCAATATTAATGACAAGCGCATTACAAATATTCGTAATATCGGCCACTTCCTTTGGATCATCTGCCATAATTGGTGAACCCCCACAAGCAAGGACCATATTTGCAACGTCATTTACCGTCACATAGTTTGTAATATTATGTACAAGCGGCGTGTTTTCCCTAACATTAGCTAAAATCTTTTCAAACATCCTTCATCCTCCTATCCAAAATAAAAAATGCGGCATACCTAAAATAGATATACCGCATGAACGCACATACTTTCACAAAATCCCTACGTTGGCATTATCCAAATCAGGTTAAAGGGTCTAAGCTACATTTCGCTTACTCTCAGCCCACATGTGTGAGCTCCCCTACTCATATTTAATTGTCTTTATTATACCATACGAAAAAAATCTGTCATTATTTTAAATTGGGTCATTGCTTTCGGAACAACAATAGTGTACGATACATAGTATAAATTAAATACTGTATGACATATAGTAATAAAAAATGAGGTGGGTGAATGAGTAACTTATTAAACTCATTAATGACTGAACTCAGAAGAGGTACGTTGACACTAGCGGTTTTAAGTCAATTACGAACCCCTCAATATGGATATTCACTTGTTCAATTATTAGAGGGCTCCGGAATTGCCATTGACCAAAGTACCTTATATCCCCTGCTACGTCGCCTCGAAAAACAAGAATTGGTGACGAGCAGCTGGGATACAACTGAAAGCAGACCCCGTAAGTACTATGTATTAAGTGAATACGGGCTCGAGATCTTTTTACAGTTAAAAAAGGAATGGATTCAAAATTCAAAAGAGCTATACAGCCTTTTAGAGGGAGAGGAAGAGTATGAATCTGATTGATATCTACATTCAGGAGGTTACGAGACGACTTCCTGAAAAAATGCGTGATGATATCGCACTTGAACTACGATCGACCATTGAGGATATGTTGCCTGATGATTACAACGAAGAAGATGTCAAAACCGTACTCGAGAAATTAGGAAGCCCCGCAAAGTTGGCTAATAATTATCGCGACCGTCCTATGCACCTAATTGGTCCTCGTTATTTTGACGTGTACGTCAACTTACTAAAAATGATTGTACCGATTGCCGCTGTAGTTGCTCTCATCACCGTGATTGCCGAATTTTTTATCGGGTATCAAGGTGAAGATGCGATAATCAATGTGGTTTTGGACTTAATTGGTTTGGGAATTTGGAGAATGATCGACGTTGCGATGCAAACATTCTTTTGGTTTACACTAGTGTTCGCCATAATTGAAAGAGTGGATAAAGGAAAAGATGATCAGCCACTAACCACTAGCCTACAAAAATGGACTCCAGATGATTTGAAAAATATCACCTATATTCCTAAGAAAAAGGCAATCTCTAAATTTGAAGTTTTTGGTGGTTTATTGTGGACAGCTATTTGGGCAACCGTATATTTTTATGCCAATCAACTACTAGGTGTCTATGAAAGCCGTAATGATGGTCTTGAATTTGTAACCCCTGCTTTAAATCAAGAGGTGTTGCTTGGATTTTGGCCGATTGTTCTAGCTATGATTGGTTTGGAAATCGCATTGACTCTATATAAATTTATTAAAGGACAATGGACGAAAAGAACGGCCATTTTCAATACGGTCCTTCAGGTAGTTTCAACCATTGTATTCATTTCAATCTTCCTCAATCCCAATATCTTAAACCAAGACTTTATCTCATATATGAGTAACCTATTTGAAATCCAAGAGCATCAATTCACAACATGGTTCATCGCAACCATACTCATCGCATTCATCGTCTCCGCAGCCATCAACATCTTTGACGGAATCCGCAAAGCCAACATCCGCTAGGAGCCACGGAGCTAGGGGGCCGCAGGGACGGTTCTTCTGGCTCCGTGTTTTATTTACCAACTACTGTGGGATTAGTTGTCCTAATCTTTTTTCCTGATGCATATAGATGAGTAGTAGACATGGGAAAAGGAGTTTGGTAGCATTGAATAAATTTTTGGCCGCAACTGGCATTGCTTTTATCATATTTGTCACCGGTGTAATTGAAGCTGACGATGTCTTCGAATACAAAAATGCCATTTCTGTTTCTGGGCTTTCTTCTGATGAAGAAGTAACAGCAAATTCGGAGGAGAAAAACATAGTCGAGGGACTGATTCCTGAATTAGAAATGCAGTTCGTTGAAACGGAAATCGTGAACGGGAATAAAGTGGAAATCTACCGGGAGTATGAGGTTTACCGTAATGAAGCAAATGAAGTCATTAAAAAGGTTCCCACCGATAATTATGAGTACTTGGAGTACTGGAGATAGGAGTTTAGCCGAGCTAAACTCCTTTTTCTGAACAACTTTCTACAAATCTAGTAAAAATACGCTTCGAAATCTGATCACCTCTCACCGCCAAGCCTTCCGGATGCCACTGCACACCTAACACAAAGGAATGACCGGTACTTTCAATGGCCTCAATTATTCCATCTGAAGCAACCCCAGAGACATCGAGTGGATGTGGCACATGGCGGACCGACTGATGGTGGTCCGTGTTTACCTTAAACTCGGTAGTGCCGGCAATCGATGCTAGTAAACTACCTTCCTTCGCTTTTACAAAATGGGCAAGATGATACCTTGGCGCTTTTTGAGAATGCTGAAGCAGTTGAGTCTCATGTTGCGAATAAATATCCTGATACATATCCCCACCAAGCGTGATATTCAAAATCTGAATCCCTCGACAAATCGCAAGGATTGGCTTATCCGCGTCAAGCATCTCTTTAATAATGGCCGGTTCCAAATCATCCCGTCCAGGCGAAATCGTCCCAAGCTTTGGATGCGGTTCCTCCCTGAACAGAAACGGATCAATGTCTCCTCCACCTGTTAAAAGCAGTCCATCTAATTTAGTAACAAGCTGGGATACATCCTCGTCAATCCCGATTGGCAAAATAACTGGAATACCACCGGCTTGAATGACGGCTTGAATATAATCATTTGACAGAGTATGTTTTGAATCCAACTCAACATGCGAGGTCACACCGATTATTGGTTTATTCATCTGGACTCCTCCTCATTTTCCATAGTTTTTGCGTCTTGGTTCTCAGATTTGCGTGGGTTCAGTCGTTTTTGCGTCTCGGTTCGGGGATTTGCGTCAGTTCGCTCGTTTTTGCGTCAAACTCCGCAGATTTGCGTCAACCCACACATTTTTTGCGTCTAGCTCCTCCGATTTGCGTTAACTCACAAATTTTTGCGTCTATACTCTCCGATTTGCGTCGTCACTTGAATGTATCTCATCCATAAATTCAGCTAATGAATAAAGAGTGTTTCCATTCCGACCGGTAGTCGTTTTTGCCGTAATTAATGATTGTAAAATAGCCTCCTCTGTCGCGTCAGCCGTGGCTAAAAACGCTTGATCCAAGTCATCTTCATGAATTGAAGCAAAAGTCTGTAATGAGCCATTGTTTTCATGACTGATTTTATTCGCAGTTGAAAAACCAATAAAAACATCGCCACTTCCGTTCCCAATAAATGAACCAGTCCTGCTTAGTCCTACAGAAGCACGCTTGATGATTCGCTTTAACTGGCGTGATGTTACGGGTAAATCGGTTGCAATTATGATCATGATTGAGCCTTTGTCACCCTCTGGACTGTTTACGGGGAGCTTAGATTTGATAACCGGCCCGACATGGATTCCATTCAAACGAAACTGATCCATTTCCCCAAAGTTCGAGAGCACCAATACGCCTAAAGTATACGTCCCGTGCGGGTATGTAAGAACCCGTGATGACGACCCGATTCCTCCTTTTAATCCAAAGCATTTCATACCCATCCCTGCTCCAATACTGCCCTCTTCAAAATGGGTATCCGCGGTTTGGATAGCTTCTCTAACATGTTCTAGAGTGATGGACTGTTTACGAATATTATTTAAAAACATGTCATTACATTCACCGATGACAGAATTCACAGTTCCGGTGGTGTCACCAATTTCTTTATTTTGCGCTAAGCTATAGCCAATGAGATGATTTGCAACCACTCCCACACTCAGTGTGTTCGTCAACAAAATCGGTGTTTCAATCGTCCCAAGCTCATCGATCTGAAGTGTCCCCATCGTCTTACCGAACCCATTCATAGCATATGAAGCAGCAACCACTTTATTGTTAAAAATATTTTGTTCATGGGGGATGATCGCCGTAACTCCGGTTTGGATGTCTCCGTTTGAAATCGTAGAGTGCCCAACTTTGACACCTTTTACATCTGTGATTTTATTAAATGGTCCAGTTGGTAAAGTACCTATTTGAATCCCATAATCTTGTAATCTCTTTTGCATGTGTGAAAAACCCTTTCTGATTTGGTGTTTGTTATAAGTATAGGCTAGATAAGTGGGCTTGAGTATAAGGGTGGAGAATATTTGTATTTTGAAGAAGAGATTTTTGTTTTGGGGTATCGCAAAATTTTCCTGATCACCAACTCCTCCAAACAAACACCCCCTCCACAATCCAATAAGTTGAAATTTTCTGTATAGGTCAATTAAAATAAAACTATCATACTTACAAATGAGGAGGGGCAATTAAAATATGAAAGCGTTTGTGCATTATAAAGTTCCCGGAATGGATGGAACATCGTATTCAGAGATCGAAGAAGTAGAACCAAAAGCAGGAGAAGTGAAGGTCAGACTAAAAAGTGCAGGCCTCAATCACCGTGATTTATTTGTTTTACATCGACATAAAGAAACAGAGCCACCTCTAGTGATTGGTTCAGATGGAGCTGGGGTTGTTGAAGAAGTAGGCCCAGGTGTGGATGGTATTAAGGTGGGAGATGAAGTAATCATCAACCCTTCACTTGGCTGGAAAGAAAAAAGTGATGCACCTCCTGAAGGTCATGAAATCCTTGGCTTACCTGACCACGGAACATTCGCCGAAAAAATCACACTTTCAGCGGAAAATGTCGGACCAAAGCCAGCACATTTATCGTGGGATGAAGCTGGCGTATTGTCGCTTGCGGCCATGACTGCATATCGTGCATTATTCTCTCGAGCACAACTGAAAGCTACCGATACCGTGCTTTTACCAGGAATCGGCAGTGGGGCCGTTACTTTCCTCTTACTTTTTGCAAAGGCAGTTGGGGCTCGGGTCATTGTTACCTCACGCTCAGAAGCCAAGCTTAAGCGTGCACTCGAATTAGGTGCGGATGTTGCTATTGACAGCAATAGTGACTGGAATGAAGCGCTCAATGGTGAAAAAGTGGATATTGTAGTTGAAACAGTCGGAGCAGCGACTTTCCATAAATCCCTTGGACAGCTCCGAAAGGGTGGAAAAATGGTCACATTTGGGGCTTCTGCTGGTGATACGGTGGACTTCAATCTTCGTGAATTTTTCTATGGCCAGTATACGTTACTTGGCTCCACAATGGCGAGTACAGAAGAGTTCCATGAAATGCTTCAATTTGTGAATGAGCATAAAATAAAACCAGTCCTGGATCAAGTTTTCCCTCTCGAAGAAACGGCAAACGCATTGAAGCGAATTGATGAGGCAGAACAGTTCGGAAAAATTGCCATAAAAATTGAAGAGTAAACGAAATCTGCACCCCATTCGGAGGGTGCAGTTTTATCATGAAAAATAGGTTGCGAGTTTCTGTTTCATTTGCTCTTTATTCTCGGCAAATTGGCGATGACGGTGCCCGTTTCCACCTGATGTATGTGGGAAACCATATAACACGGAATCGGGTGATACATAGCCACTTTCCACAAGATAATCCAACACGGCGGTCACATTCACCCCTAAAGGAATGATGAGTGGATTTTGAAGACTCTTTATTTCTTCTACAAAACATTCCACCACATACTTCTTTAATACATCTGTTTTTAACATTTTCGGGGTCGAACCACTGTAATTTTTCCCTTTATAAAAAACAGGATATGTAATTACAGAACTTGTTTGAACAAGATGACTTGCCGCCCGAAACAGCTCACTTGTAGAGGATATTTCTAAATAGGAGTGCAAGCCAAGCTCGTCCAACATTTGAATTAAGTTCTTCCTCATCGGTCCTTCAAAGCTTGAGTTTTTCTTGACTTGATGAAGAAGCTGTTCATCAGACAGACCCTTATTGCTCGGATCGAGAATCGTTGAATAAGAACGTTTCATCTGATGCATGCCTGGCGTGATTCCAACAATCATAACTTTTGCGGCTTCATTCACGTATTCAAACGGAGCATAATAGATTTCTAGGTTTTTCTTTTCGTCCTTTTCCAATAAAAACGTCTCAATTTTTAGGTCCTCTTCTGTATAGTCCACTGGCAATGACAAGATTTTACTTTTAAAGGTGTCAAATTTCGAATAAGGTGCAATTGCCACATAAATTCCCTCCTTCAAGATGTAAAAGGTATACCGAAATTGGTATACCTTAAGCTACAACGTCCCGCTCATTTGTAAATTTTTCATATTGCTTTTCTTCCATTATTGTTTTTAACATTTGAATGACATTCCAAACATCCTCAAAGGAATTATAAAGAGGAACAGGTGCAAGTCTAATCATATTTGGAGCGCGAAAGTCTGGAATAATCCCATTTTCTTTTAGCGCCTTGCAAATCCGTGCTGCTTCTTTATGCTCTAGACCAACATGTCCTCCCCTAACGTATTCCTCACGCGGTGAACCAATCGTAAATCCCATACCTACAAGTTCTGCATCAATTAACTCCAGTAAAAAGTTCGTCAATAAAAGAGATTTCGTTCGGATCTGTTCAATCCCTGCCTCTCTAAACATGTCAAGTGAACCAAGGAGAGGAGCCAAACTGAGCACATGCGGTGTCCCGATTTGAAACGCGCCTGCACTATCCGCAGGGATAAACGAATGCTCCATATCAAATTGCTTTTCTTTATTTGACCCAAACCAACCTGCAAGGCCCGGTAGCACTCCAAAATGCTTTCGATTCACATACAACCCAGCAACCGCCCCAGGTCCTCCGTTAAGATGCTTGTAATTGCACCAAAACGCAAAGTCCACATCCCATTTGGAAAAAGAATGAGGGATTGCACCGACTGAATGGCAACCATCAAACCCAATTAAAATTCCGCGTCTATGGGCTTCAGCTGTTAGGCGCTCCATATCTAAGATTTGACCACTGCGATACAAGATCGATGGTAAAACCACTAAGGCAACTTCGTCCGTCATAGCATCAATGATATCCTCTTCGACCAAATAACGACCATCACGACTTTTCACTCGAACTAATTGTTCTTCTGGGTTTAACCCGTGAATCCGAAGCTGGCTTTGAAGCGCATAAATATCTGATGGAAAATTCAATTCATCCGCTACAATCTTGGTACGTTTGCCTTTTGGCTGATAAAAAGTCGCAACTAACTGATGTAGGTTTACAGTCGTTGAGCCTGTGACAATTACTTCCTCAGGAGATGCACCAACAAGAGGAGCCAGTAATTCACTTGCTATTTCTGACATGTAAAACCACGGCTGCCTCCCTTGTGTCCAACCATCGATCCCATTTTCCTTCCAATCTTCCAATGAATCTAGCAATGATTGTTCCGCCCGCTTCGATAACAGGCCAAGCGAGTTTCCATCCATATAAATCGTATTTGGTTGAAGGTAAAATTCATCTTGAAACCTTGCGAGCGGATCTTCCCTATCTAATTTCCTAGCTTGCTCTAAAAACATGGATTTCCCCCTTAAAAGAAATCGTACATATAGGCATCGCGGTTCGGAATCATTTTTTCAAAAGCTTCGATATCCTGATCCGTTCCCTCAATCATTCCAGCTCCAAATAATTCAGTTGGACGCTTGTGACCAAAAAGTGCCGTTGATAATGCATTGATGGACAACTTTAGTGTCCTTTCTGTTTCATTTGTAACACGAACCTCCCCCTCTTTAACAAGGAATGTTTTTTCATTCCAAGGGGCAAATGGGTCTGAAATTTGAAGCCTCAACGTCTCGTTTCCAGTAAATTTATATTCTTTTAAAAATGAGTCAACATCGACAATACGAACCATAAAATATGGAAAAATCTCTCGTTTCACTGTCTTTTGTTTCGTTAACGCAAAAAACAATGGTTCTTTCTCATACGTAATCATTTCGAGTTCTGAAATCATGGAGTCATGTTGACATATAAAATTCCACAATCCTTGACGTGCTTCAAAATTGATGGCAACAAACTCCTCAACAGTCATCTTATTGTCCTTGGATTCATAAAGGATATACCCAATTGGCTGATTAGCCGTATCATAGTAAATCGCAATATGTAAGTCGTCAACCACACTTTTCCACCATTGATCCTCACGTACAAGCATTCCAGAAAACTGTGAGGCATATTGACTATATATCG
Source organism: Bacillus timonensis (assembly GCF_004799755.1). Taxonomy (GTDB): domain Bacteria; phylum Bacillota; class Bacilli; order Bacillales; family Bacillaceae_L; genus Ferdinandcohnia; species Ferdinandcohnia timonensis_A. The sequence continues at coordinate 33,661 of NZ_SLUB01000010.1, forward strand.
TCTTTAGTTCATCTACATGAACATTTTCAAAAAGATATCGCTTCACGAAGCCCTCTACAGGCTCAAGCATGACCAAATCAGAACGCTGAAAAACCGTTTTTAAGCGATTACTTAAAAGCTCCCACCCATATTTCCGATAAAAAGATACGTCAAAAGGATGCAGCATCGACACGGTAAACCCTTGGGTCTTCATTGTCTCAAGCCCAAATGTAAGCAATTCCTTCACATAGCCTCTTCTACGATATTCCGGATATGTCGCTACACCTGCTATTCCGCCCATTTTAAAAGACTGTTCACCCACATTTGTTGCAAGTGGAATGAGGTGAAATTTTGCAGCTAACATACTATTTTCATAGATTCCATATACTTGATGTTTTTTAAGATTCTTAAAGACAGCTTCTTGCTGTTCTTCGGACACTTTATACTGAAAGGCATACTCTGATAAACGAACGGAATCCATAAATTGATCTTCAGTCATTCTCTCGATTGCCATAATCAAACAACTCCAATATACGTAATTATTCAAAAGGATACTTATATTTACTCACAACTAACATCGGTTAGACTCAAAATATGTTTTGTTTCAAACACGACTGTTCCACCGTTATCCATACAACTTTCTGCTATTTGCATGTTAAGTTTGTGGTTATCCCTGATTTCTAGTATCCTCACAACCGCAAAAGTTATAATTAGCAGACTCCCGATAATGGCAATGAGGAGATTTCGCCTGCTTTTACTCATTCCAACACCCCTTCTTTAGAGTAACACAATTACCACATTTTTCAATTTCCTTGAAAAATTTTACGCAGATTTTGTAAAAAGGTTTTTGTAGATTTTTCACTTCATCCGATGTATGATAGTAACATTAACAATGGGGAGATGGTAAAAATGAGGAAACAAGTAATCTTTGCCATCATTATGTTTGTAGCAATTATGTCTTTTTCAGCTACAATTGCACACTCCCATGCGTTTAAATCATCAGATATTCAAGAGAATACGGTAACGATTAGTGGAGTTTCATATGACAATCTTACTTTTAATGATGATGGTAAACTAAAGATTTCTTGGGTGCTTTTTTCAATCACATCCATATTACTCGTCCTTCAAGGAATGGTAGTGAATCTTAATGTGAACCCAGGCATTCGAAAATCCACATGGATGACGCCCATTTTTTATCAGTCGAATTATGTGGTGAAAGCTCTTTGATTTTTTACACTTAAAAATCAAGGAGGAGAAAAAATATGTGGTTTCGATTTATTATGATTGGATTATGTTCGTTAACGGTGACAAGCCTCTTCATTTTCCAAGGAATTGAAATAACTCAGGCATTTAAAGACTTTTTTACAAATAAATAATGAAGAAAAACGAATGTAGATTAATGTTCTACATTCGTTTTTTATTGTTATTCCTGTGCCATTTTTACGGTAGTGCGATACAGAAGTTCCGTTCCAAGTGAAATATCCTCAAAAGTCGAGTATTCCTTTGGATTATGGCTGATTCCATCTTTACAACGAACAAAAATCATCCCGTAATCACATTCATAAGACATCGCGAGTGAATCGTGAAATGGACCGCTCATAAGCTCCATTGGCTCCAATCCGATCTGTTTCATCTCATTACGCATAATCTCTTTAATCCACTCTGCGCAATAGCGAGGTTCGCTATTCGTGTCCTCGGTAATTTTGCAAAGTAGCTGATGTTCCTCTGTAATTTCTTTAATCTTGTCGCGTAATTGCGCTTCAAGCCGATGACGTCTATTTATGTCAATATCCCTTAAATCCACCGTAAAGCTTACTTTTTCCGGAATGATGTTTCGTGAATCTGGGAAAACTCGTAAGCTTCCAACAGTACCAGCAGTTGGAGCACCAGGTTCTTGACTAGCGATTTCATTTAGAGCAACGATGATTTTAGCTGCACCGACGAGTGCATCCTTTCTCATTGGCATTGGAACAGATCCAGCATGCCCTGCAAATCCCTCTAATTCAACGGTTAACCACAGTGGACCTGAAATTCCAGATACAATTCCAATAGGTTTATCCATACTTTCTAAAACGGGGCCTTGCTCAATATGCATCTCAAGGAATGACCCAATGCTTCCTTTTGGATATTCTGATTCTTTAAACTTTGATGGATCACATCCAAACTCAATTAGAGCCTCCCTTCTTGTCACGCCATCTTTATCCTTCCGTTCTAATTCCCCTTCTTCAAGCTTCCCTAGGATTCCCCTGACCCCAAATAACCCTTTATTAAAACGACATCCTTCCTCATCAGAAAAGGCAATGACCTCAATGGGTTGGTTTGGAACAATCTGATTCTCTTTCATCGTTTGAATAACCTCAATGGCACCTAATACCCCAATCGCTCCGTCAAATCGTCCACCATACGGCTGAGAATCAATATGTGACCCTAACATTAAAATGGGTTCGTCTGGATTATTCCCTTCCCATCTACCTATTAAGTTTCCAAAATGATCGATTCTTGCGGTTAACCCCGCTTCCTCCATCCAACCTTTCACCGTTTCGACGGCTTGACGGTCCTCCTTAGATAGAGTGAGGCGGCACACACCTGTTTCACCGATTTTCCCTATTTTCGATAACGCTGTTATTCTTTCTTCAAGCCGTTCCTTATTAATGGTTAGTGTTTGGACATTCATAGCATCAGCCTCCTATTTTAAATAGTTACATACGGTAGATTATGTGCTTTGGCAACTCCTTCATAAACAATTTTTCCACCAATCACATTTAGACCCTTTTGTAAGGCTTTATTTTCTGCAAACGCACGCTCATAGCCTTTATTCGCAATCTGGAGAATATAAGGAACCGTTACATTCGTGAGCGCCATTGTGGACGTTCTTGGGACAGCACCAGGCATATTTCCGACTGCATAATGAACGACTCCATGTTTCGTATATGTAGGATTTGCATGTGTTGTCACATGTGTCGCTGTTTCGAATATTCCGCCCTGATCAATGGCCACATCCACAATAACTGAGCCTTCCTCCATTAAACGAACCATTTCTGCAGTCACTAGCTTTGGTGCTTTAGCTCCTGGAATCAATACAGCGCCAATCACAAGGTCTGATTCAGCAACCGCTTGGCCAATCGTATAAGGATTAGACATGAGAGTTGAGATGGAATTTCCAAAAATATCATCTAACTCTCGCAATCTCGTTGAACTGACATCCAAAATTGAAACTTGTGCACCAAGTCCTACTGCTATTTTCGCAGCGTTCATTCCAACGACACCGCCACCAATGATTGTCACTTTCCCTCGACTTACTCCAGGAACCCCACCAAGCAGGACTCCTTTGCCTCCTTTTGTTTTTTCAAGAAATGTTGCGCCAATTTGTGTAGCCATTCGACCAGCTACCTCACTCATTGGGGTAAGTAAAGGAAGACTTCGATCCTCTAATTGGACCGTTTCATAGGCAATAGCCACAACATTCTTTTGCATTAAGGCTTGCGTTAGCTCACGATCAGCAGCGAGATGCAAATACGTAAATAGGATAAGTCCGTCATAAAAGTATTGATATTCTTCCTGAATCGGTTCTTTTACCTTTATCACCATATCGCAAGCCCATGCGTCAGCAGCTGATTGAACAATAATTGCTCCGGCTTCCATGTAGAGTTCATCAAAGAATCCTGAGTTATTGCCCGCACCTGTTTCAATAAAAACCGCGTGATTATGCTGAACCAGTTGTGAGACACCAGCAGGAGTTAGGGCTACACGATTTTCATTATTCTTAATTTCCTTAGGTACTCCAATTCTCATCCCCATCCACCTTTCCATTTTCGTAGGAAAAACACCCGTAATCCCTTTCCCAAAAATAAGATTACGAGTGTCAGATCATTCATTTTTATAAGTCTAAAATTTCTTCAACTACAGTTCTTTGGACAAATTCTAAGTCTTCCTCTGAAATCGTAAGTGGAGGAGAGAGGGTTAGCACATTATTATACCCTGCCACTGTTGCTCCATTTTTTCCGATAATAAGACCCTTTCTTAGGCAGCCCGCAATAACTTTATTGACTTGATCAGCCTCAAGAGGTTCTTTCGTTTGTTTATCCTTGACAAGTTCAATGCCAATCAATAACCCTTTCCCTCTTACGTCTCCTACATATGGATGGTCCGCTAAAGCGGCTGTTAGACCGTCTTTTAATCGAATGCCAAGATCTTGTGATCGCTCAAAGAGTTTTTCATTTTCCATAATTTCTAGATTTTTAAGGGCTAAGGCACAAGCTGCTGGGTTTCCTCCGAATGTATTCACATGACGGAAATAATCATATTCCTCTGACCCTTTGAATGCTTCATACATTTCCTTTTTGACGGCCGTCGCCGATAATGGGAGATACGCACTTGTAATGCCCTTCGCCATAGTAATAATATCTGGTTTCACCCCATAGTTCATAAATCCAAATGCTTTTCCGGTACGACCGAACCCACATATGACCTCATCCACTATTAAAAGCGCACCGTGTTTTTCACATACTTCCTTTACCCCTGCCATGTACTGGTCAGGTGGAACAATGACACCCCCACCAGTAATGATTGGTTCCATAATCACTCCTGCTATCGTTTCACTAAGTTCCCACGTCATCACACGGTCAATATCTTTTACTGATTGTAATTCCGATGCTTTTGCATCTACTTTTTCATCCGAACGATATAAATCAGGTGGTGCAACATGGAGAAAGCCAGGCGCGAGTGGTTCATATTTATACTTTCGCTGCGCTTGACCAGTTGCGGCAAGCGATCCCATTGAATTTCCATGGTAGGCACGATAGCGTGAAATAAATTTGTAACGGGAGTGCTCCCCTTTTTGTTGATGGTATTGCCTTGCTAGTTTAAAAGCTGTTTCATTCGCTTCCGAACCACTATTTGAGAAGAAAATGACATACTCGTCTCCAAGCATTTCATTGAGCTTTTCAGCTAGTTTTATCGCAGGTTCATGGCTATGTGTTAAAGGATAATAAGGCATTTCTTTAAGCTGTTCATGGGCAGCATCAGCAAGTTCCGTTCTGCCATACCCCACATTTACACACCACAGCCCTGACATTCCATCGAGATACCGCTTCCCATTATGATCTGTTAACCATGATCCTTCTGCTTTCTGAATCACAAGTGTTGAATTCGGATTATATGGCTTCATTGAATGCCAGACATAATCCTTATCCTTTGTTAACAGATCTTCCCCGTGTGAAACCTTTGTCATACCGCCTTCCCTCCTTTAATAGTCAAAACGGGATGTAATCATTTTTTTACGTGTATAGAAATTCACTCCATCCTTACCATTTACATGAAGGTCACCGTAGAAGGAGTCCTTCCAACCCGAGAATGGGAAAAATGCCATTGTTGCTGGTACTCCAACATTGATACCAAGCATGCCTGCTTCTGCTTCTTCTCTAAACTGTCTGACAGCCCTCGCATCCTTTGTATAAATGGTGGCGCCATTTCCAAAACGTGACTTTCGAATATAGTCAAGACCTTCATCTAAATCCTTAGCACGTAACAGACTTAGAACAGGTGCAAAGATTTCCTCTTTGGCAATCGTCATGTCTGGTGTTACATGGTCAAAAATAGTAGGTCCCAAAAAGTTCCCTTCTGGCATCTCATCCATTTCTTTTCTTCCATCCCTTATGAGTTCGGCACCCTCCTCAAGTCCTTTTTCCACGTAGCCCAGAACTTTATTCAAGTGTGACTCGCGAATAACAGGTGTTAGTAGCACCTCATCATCCATTCCATTCCCAATCGTCAGCTGATCTGCAGCGTCTTTTAACGCTGAAACAAATTTCTCACCGTCCCCAACAACTACAACGGCACTGCAAGCCATGCAACGTTGTCCTGCACTTCCAAATGTAGAGCTGATAATATTGGCTACCGCTTTTTGCATGTCTGCGTCCGGCATAACTATATGGTGGTTTTTCGCACCTGATAAGGCTTGAACCCGTTTGCCTTGCGCAGCAGCACGCTCATATACATATTTGGCAACAGGCTGTGAGCCTACAAATGATATGGCACTTACATTTGGATGATCTAACAAACCATTTACAACATCATGTGCCCCGTGAACAACGTTCAACACTCCATTTGGTGCCCCCGCTTCCGTAAATAAGCGGGCAAGCTCATTCGCAAGCATAGGTGTCCGTTCAGAAGGCTTTAATACAAACGTATTTCCACACGCAATGGCTAAAGGGAACATCCACATTGGAACCATCATCGGGAAATTAAATGGGGTAATTCCGCCTACTACTCCTAATGGGTAGCGGAACATTTCAGAGTCTATATCCTCGGCAATATTGGATAATGTCTCACCCATCATTAACGTAGGCGCACCTGCCGCAAATTCCACACATTCAATTCCGCGTAACACTTCACCATGTGCTTCCTTATAGGCTTTGCCATTTTCTTGGACAACCAGTCTTGCTAACCTTTCATGATTCTCTGTAAGTAAATAATGATATTTGTATAAAATCCTTGCCCGTTTTGGAACCGGGGTATTTTTCCACGTTTTGAATGCTTCTCTAGCAGCTTTGACAGCGAGATCTACGTCATCCTTCGAAGAAAGCGGCACACGTACTAATGTTTCTTTTGTTGCAGGATTCGGCACCTCAAGTGTTTCTGTTCCAAGCGCATCCACCCATTCCCCATTTATATAGTTTTTTAATACATCTGTTTCACGTTTAACTAAGGTCATATTTTGCATATCCTCCTTTTCGTAATTGTACGATTCCAAATCCTTACCTTATAAGCTCATTATCCTTTAAAATGAAAGTGCTTTCATTAGACATTCTGTAAAATAACTGCTTGGAATTTTTCCACATTATGAATGATACCTTTGCACTAAAAAACCCACAAGTGGGTTATAAAATTTCCTTTTTCTCTTTTAATTGCTTGGATGATACTAAAAATTCGTATGATAAAATCATAAACTCAATCGCAAGTCGTTTTTCGTGATTCATAAAATCTGATCCTAGTAGTTTTTCAAGTTTTTGAATCCGGTGATATAGCGTTTGCCTCACAATAAATAAGCGCTTTGCAGTTTCTTGTTTAGAGCCGTTACATGATAAGTAGGTTTTGAGTGTTTCCATTAGCTTTCCATTATATTTTTTATCATAGGCGATGACTGGTTCTAAATATTCCAGGACGACTTCCTGTAAATCAATATGTCTATGAAGCAATGAAATTAGACGAAAAATATGTAAATCATCATAAAAATAACTCTGTGCTGGAGTAGACATCCGATTTTGAATTCGAATTGTTTCAAAAGCCGTTTGATAACTTTTATGCACATCTGTTAACTCTTCTACAAATTTTCCAATCCCAAATACCGGTTGGACCTTCGTTTTAACACGTTGTATGTCTGAGTTTAATAGCCTCTGAATCCCCTCCTGAACTCTAGCTTTCCATGTCGCAGTAGTTCGCTCGTTAAGCATAATAAAAACAATCGTGTTTCTTTTTTCAGTGACAAAAAGGGTAAAGCCACGCTGTTCAAAAATGGCCCTAGTAAACATTTTAAAATAGGTTAAATCACTTGTTGAATACTCGCCAATTGCACCCATTTTACAAATACAAACAACGGCTCCCTTTGGCTTACTTGTTGAATTCAATGCTAAATATTCATTGATGGACTCTTGGCTTTGTTCACCTTCTAACCAATCACTGATCCATTCAGTTGCCTCCACCTTTTGCTTTTCCTCGACATAGAGGTTGCGAAGAAAAAGCTGAGCAAGGGCTGTTGCTGTCCGATCTAGAATCAGGTGGTCAAATTCGGTTAATTCTCGTTCCTCCGTGATGATTGCTAATTCCGCATAGCGTTCTCCCAATAAATAGATGGTGCTTTTCGCCACATAGGTAGAATCGTCAGACGAAGAATTCATACATTCTACTAGTTTCATTTGTTTTTGTTCGGCAGCTTCTGGAATAAAGAGAGATTCATTGTTATTAAAGAGGATGATTACTTGAACATGGAGGTAGCTTCTAATAAATTTTAGGATGTCAACATAATGATCGATTGTTAATAAACTCTTATTTAATGCTTGTGAATAACTTTCTAGATTGGAAATCATTTGGTATTGGCGGTTAATAAGGAGTCCATGGATGTCTTGGGTAATTTCAACAAATTGTACTTCTTGTAAAAAAACGATAATTGGAAAATGGGACTTATTTGCAATGTCAATAATTTCTTGCGGGATCGATGAGGTATATGTCCCTATTTCTATACAGATTCCTGCTGCCTGTAAATCAATTAATTGCTCAATGACTGAGATGAATTTTTCCTTTTGATCTCTCCAAGCAACTCCAGTTGAAAGAATTAATTCATTTCCATTTAAAAGATTCCTAATATTGGTTACTTCAACAACGTGGACCCATTTTACTTGTCGTCCGAGCCCTTCTTTTCCAGCAATCACTTTACTGTTTTCAAAATGCCTTCGACTTAAAATATCTTCAACGGTAATAGATGATTTCAATCTACAGCTCCCCTATACTGAATTTTCAGACTACCTATATTATATACGATATTGTGAGAGAAATGGGGGGTTTTCCAATTTTTTCACCTCCGAAAATAAATATAAAAAAGCCAGTATCTTTTAAGTTAAAGATACCAGCCTTGACACGTTGGTCTCGATACAGACTCTTAAGCACCTTCCTGTTGTTGCTTAATTAGCATTACCGCAAAATACTTTCGCCCTTCTGGTGTAATAATGTGTAGAGTTTCTTTTTGCCCATTATTCTCAAAATCTACGAATGCTCCACTAAGGTTTTCGATTACACTCGTCATTTTATAGCCTTTTTGAAGTAAAAAATCGATTTTGTCTCTTTCTTGTAAAAAGATTTGGTATTCTGACATGTATGGTCACTCCTTTGTATCACACTTATTTTTTTATAGTGCAGTTGTTTTCTGGTCTAACTCAACCTCATACATATTGACTTCTTCCTCGGCTGCGCCTCCAGGTAAGGCCCAATTTAACAGAACCCCTAAAATAGCTGACAGAGCCATCCCATGAATTTCAAAGTTTGCTGTAAACTTCATGATCGCTCCACCAATCCCAACCACTAAAATAACAGATGAAATAATCAGGTTTCGCTTATCGTCTAAATCTACTTTACTATCAACGAGCATCCTTAATCCCGAAGCAGCGATAATTCCGAATAATAAAAGCGAAATTCCACCCATTACGGCTGTTGGTATCGAACTAATGAGTGCTGTGATTTTTCCGATAAACCCAAACAGAATGGCAAACACAGCAGCCCCGCCGATAACAAAAACGCTAAAAACTCTTGTGATGGCTAATACTCCAATATTTTCGCCGTACGTCGTATTCGGTGGACCACCCATTAAAGCAGCAAGCATCGTAGCAAGACCATCGCCCATAATCGAGCGATGTAAACCAGGTCTCTGGATCAAATCCTTACTTACAACCTTACTTAATACCATTTGATGGCCAATATGTTCAGATAATGTAACGATCGAAACGGGTACCATTAACGCTATAATACTTAATGTCACTGTGGGGGAATAATGAACAAATGGAAATAGGAAATCTGGCATTTCAAAAATTTTCGCTGACTTTACACCGGATAGATCAACCAATCCAACAATCGCAGCAAAAACATATCCACCTACAATCCCAATCAAAACGGGAATTAAATTTAAAAACCCTTTTAGGAAGATGGAACTTAAAATGACAATCAGCAAGGTCACCAATGCAACGGAAAAGTGAAGAAGACTATATTCACCATTCGCGTTATTCATTGCCATCCCTACTGCAGTTGGTGCAAGGCTAAGGCCGATTACTATGATAACGGGTCCAACAACAACGGGAGGAAGTAATTTAACCAGCCATTTATGCCCAGTTGCTTTAATAACCAAAGCAACAATCCCATATACGAGACCTGCTAAAAAACTTCCAATCATTGCGGCACCTGGACCATCTGCTGCCGTTGCAGCTATGATTGGCGCGATAAATGCAAATGACGACCCAACATAGGCAGGCACTTGCCCCTTTGTGATAACAAGAAAAGTCAATGTACCGATTCCACTTGAAATAAGGGCTACACCTGGGGATAACCCAACAAGATACGGAACTAAGATTGTTGCTCCGAACATGGCAAACAAATGCTGAATGCTTAATACTAAAAATTTCCCTGGAGGTGGTGTTTCATTTATCCCTAAAACAACCTTTTTTGAATCTGCACTGCTCATTCCGATTCCCCCTTTACTATTGTTTTGTCTATAGGGACTTAACCAGATCCTGTGTATACGTCCCTTTCAAGAAAAACTAAATCTTTGAATCTACTGTCGTTTCCGATACAATCACAACTTCTTCATTATCTGAGATTTCCCAGTCACGTCCAACAGTAATGCCTAAATATTTTTCATCATTTGGATCAACTATTTCTGCCTGGGTAAACTTTTTGAAATACCAATATTTTGCTAGTACATAATAAATAACTGCTCCCACACCAAATCCGACAAAGAACGAATATGCGGAGAAGAAATAAGCTGCAGTCCCTCCAATAATCCAAGCCATCATACCTGCCCAATTGACTCCATTTGAATATCTGTACTGTCCCTCACTCTCATAAAGCTCCGGAACATTAACTCTTCTCTTTCTAAGAACGTAATAGTCGGTAAATAAAATTCCTACAATAGCTGATAGAATTCCTCCAATTATAAGAAGAGCTGGAATGATGACTCCAAATAAATTCCAAGGCTGGACGATGATTCCTACAATACCTGCGGTGATAACCCCTGCCCAAAACGGGAATTTGGGTCCTCCTACATTGGAAAAGATCGTTGCTGCAGGTATGACGTTGGCAGATGTGTTGGTTGACCATTGTGCGAGTACAATCATTAATAAAAGGATAACGAGTACGAATCCTCCTGCTGCTTCCTGTAATGCAACAACAGGGTCATAATTTAAAACAGCCACATATGCAACTGCACCAATGATAATCATAAATAAGTTAACAAGTGGCATAACAATTACATTGCCCGCAATTTGAGCCTTGTTTCGTCTAAACCAATTTCTCTCATACCTTGGAGCTTTAAAAAATCTGGATAACGATGGCATATCTGCAGCAAGTGTTGCCCAAAAGCCCATGTTTGCCATAACCACAATCATAAATGCAGTGATAGCTGCACCTCCGGTAACTGGACTTTCCACCCACGTCCAAATGTCTCTGCCTTGATCAGCCGCCTTCCCAGAAAGAGAAATAAACATCCAAATCGAGATAAGGATAATGATTGGAGCAGCTAAATCTGCAAATCTCTCAATTGCCTTAATTCCAAGGGCTGTGTTTACTAACTGAAAGGTGGCAAACAATAAAAAGCAAATAAACCAGTTATCAAATCCAACGAGAGTTTTTAAAATAGCATTCATGGCGGTTGCACCAAAATAGGTATTAATTCCAAACCAACAAGAAGCAGTTACTCCCCGTACGATCGAGGGAATATGAGTACCGATTGTACCGAATGGAGCTCTCATATAAACGGGGAAAGAAAGTCCATGCTCTACTCCGATATCACCGATAAACGTCATGAAAATACCTATTAACACAGATCCTATAATCGTTGCAACAATCACCCAACCAAGAGGTAGATGCTTAATCCCGTCTCCTCCGATTGCAAAAGCAGCTAGTAAAATAGCCATGCCTACCCAAATCACAGAGAAACCGAATGCACTTATTCTCCTAGCCCCATGTCCGATTGGAAACAAATCTGGAGACTTCAGATAACTACTGCTTTTTTTCATTACAACACCCTTTCTGTTTATTATTTAAATATTCTGAATTATAATTACAAACACTCCCCTCTTCTCTTTTTCCTAAACGAAGGAAGGAGCATCCACTCCCTCCTTTCACTTACATTACACTGTAGCTGTTTGATCCTTTGTTATTTCATAATTTTCACCGTATTTTGCACGTTTAATGAATTGACCTGCACCAAGTTTTCCAACAAATTGTTTATCACGGACAACAAATTCCCCTCTAGATAGAACAGACACAGGTTCGCCGGTAAACTTCATGCCTTCAAAGGCACTGTAATCAACTGCCATGTGGTGGGTTTCAGCTGAAATGGTTCGCTCAATTGTAGGATCAAAAATCACAATATCCGCGTCTGCTCCAACGGCAATTGTCCCCTTCTTTGGATACAGTCCAAATAATTTCGCAACTCTAGTAGATATTAAATCTACAAACTGATTTAATGTAATTCTTCCTTTTTTGACGCCTTCTGAGAAAAGAACCGTTAAGCGTTCTTCAATCATAGGTCCCCCATTAGGAATTTTCGAAAAGTCGCCTACCCCTAGTTCCTTTTGGCCTTTAAAATCAAACGAACATTGATCAGAACCAAATGTCTGAAGCTGACCTGTTCGAAGTGCATTCCATAATACATCTTGATTCCATTTTTCACGTAATGGTGGGGACCAGACGTATTTCGCTCCTTCGAAGTTTGGCTTTTCTAGGTACGATTGATCGAGAACTAAATATTGTGGACATGTTTCCCCCCATACATCAAAGCCTTTCTCTCTCGCTTCAGTAATAGCTTTTACAGCGTCTGCACATGTAACATGAACGACGTAAAGCTGAGAATTCGCTAGTCCTGCGAAGGTTGCTGCTCTCTCAGTAGCCTCTCCTTCAATTTCTTGTGGTCTTGTTAAAGCATGATAGATTGGTTCTGTCTTTCCTTCACTGAGAGCCTTTTTTACAAGGTAGTCGATGACATCACCATTTTCAGCGTGAACCATGACAAGTGCACCTAATTCTTTAGCCGCAAGTAGTGTTTTAAATAAGGTTTCATCATCTGCCTGAAGGACATTTTTATAGGCCATAAATACTTTGAAGGACGTGATCCCTTCATTTTCAATCACGGATGGAAGTTCATTTAATACCGCATCATTTACTTCTCCAATTGACAGATGAAAGCCATAGTCAATCACTGCTTTGTCCTTTGACTTCCCGTGCCATGTATCAATCGCGTCTTTTAACGGCTCACCTTTATTGGATAAGCAAAAATCAATAACTGTCGTAGTTCCGCCAAAAGCAGCGGCAATTGTTCCCGTTTCAAAATCATCCTTTGTAACTGTCCCTCCGAAAGGCATTTCTAGATGGGTATGAGGATCGATTCCACCTGGAAATACATAGCATCCATTAGCATCAATTACTTCCGCACCTTCTGTCGAAAGATTCATCCCGATTTGGCTGATCACACCATTTTCCACTAGTATTTCTGCCTGATACGTATCTGTTGCTGTTACGATGGTTCCATTTTTAATAACCTTCTTCATCATAACCCTCCCCTAGAAATTACTTAACTGAGTCTACTTTACAACTAACCGCACCAAGAGCTGCCTGGCGCTCATTCCATGTCATTGGAGGTAAGCCACTTGGGACTTCAACCATTTCAATCGCACCATCCACCGGGCATACGATTGAACATAGGTTACAACCAACACAGTCCTCTTCTCTTACTTTAAGGATGTTGTATCCATTTCCATCCTTAAGCATATCGATACATTGATGCGAAGTGTCTTCACATGCAATATGACACTTATTACAATTTATACATATATCGTTATTGATACGGGCAACTATTTTATAGTTGAGATCAAGGTCACCCCAGTCTGAATACTTTGGAACTGTTTTCCCAACGATATCCATGACAGAAACAATCCCTTTTTGTTCGAGATAGTTATCCAACCCTTCAATCATGTCTTCCACAATTCTAAAACCATGATGCATAGCAGCCGTACACACCTGAACTCCTGAGGCACCCATGAGCATATATTCAACCGCATCCTGCCAGGTTGAAATTCCACCAATACCGGAAATCGGGATGTTGATATGTGGACTTCTAGCACATTCAGCGACCATATTAAGCGCAATTGGCTTTACAGCAGGCCCACAATACCCGCCATGGGCTCCTTTTCCTCCAACATGTGGAATCGTGTTCCACGTATCCAAATCAACGCCTGCTAGACTATTAATCGTGTTGATCATGCTAATCGCATCTGCGCCACCTCGAGTAGCAGCCTCTGCAGTAGCCGTGATATCCGTAATATTTGGCGTTAGCTTAACAATGACCGGTGTCTGTGCTACTTCTTTAACCCAATAGGTTTGTTGTTCTACAAGTGAAGGCACCTGCCCAGATGCTGAGCCCATTCCTCTTTCAGCCATGCCATGTGGACAGCCAAAGTTGAGCTCTAATCCATCTACGCCCACTTCTTCGACTCTTTTTACGATTTCATGCCATTTTTCTTGTTTCGGTTCAACCATTAATGAAGCTATGATCGTATGATTCGGAAAGAGCTTCTTTGTTTCTTTGATTTCTTTTAAGTTCACTTCTAGTGGACGATCCGAGATCAGTTCAATATTGTTAAAGCCCGCTACTCGCTGTCCATTAAAGCTTACTGCTCCAAATCGTGACGTAACATTTAAAATCGGGTCACCTAATGTCTTCCACACTGCTCCGCCCCATCCAGCATCAAATGCACGTTGGACTTGATAACCGGAATTTGTTGGAGGTGCAGATGCTAACCAAAACGGATTGGGGGATTCGATCCCTGCTAGATTAATTCGTAAATCTGCCATCGATAAACCTCCTTTTGCCTATATTTATTACGCGATTTCTGATACTGCACCAACCATTGCCTTATGAATGGCATATGCTGCATCCTTGCCTTGTTGTGCAGCAGAAACAACCATTGCTTCTCCTTGGCCTTTTCCAAAAATCACATCCCCACATGCAAATACTTTTTTATTAGATGTTTGAAGAGTTTCTTGATTGACTTTCACAACTCCCCCATCATGCTCAAGTCCAAATTGTTCGATTAGTTCTGTATATCTTGTTTGCCCAATTGCCTTAATCACCACATCTACCTCTAAAATGAACTCAGACCCCTCAACTGGTATAGGACGTCTTCTGCCATCTTCTCCAGGCGCACCTAGCTCCATTTTGATGCATTCAATTGCTTTAACGCGTCCTTGTTCATCCCCAATGATTTTCTTAGGTGCTGTTAACCATCTAAATTCAACACCATCTTGTTTGGCAAATTCATATTCAAAATCATAGGCAGTCATTTCTTCAATCGTTCTTCGATAGAGGATTTTTACGTTTTCTGCCCCTAACCTGACTGAGCATGTCGCACCATCTATTGCTGTATTCCCAGCACCGACTACGACAACCCTGCTACCTAGAAATCGATCTGTAATTGGCTTTGTTTTTGTTTCTTTTACAAACTCAATCGCATCATAGACCCCTTCTAATTCTTCACCATCGATGCCGAGGGAAGGGACCTTTGACATTCCAATTGCTAGAATGACAGCATCGAAGTTTTCAAGGATTTCCTCTACAGAAATATCCTCACCAACTCTCGTATTTGTGCGTATTTTCACATCTAAGCTTTCAACTTGCTTAACTTCCCAGTATGAAATTTCCTGTGGTAGTCTAAAAGAAACGATGCCATAGGTGTTCAAACCGCCAGCCTTCTCTTCTGCTTCGAAAATGGTAACATCATAGCCTAGTAATCCAAGTTCTCTAGCAGCTGAAAGCCCTGCAGGACCACCTCCGACAATGGCAACTGATTTCCCATTTTTCTTACCCGGTTCAAATAGTACCTGTTCATTTCGGATAGCCCAATCCGTTGCATATCTTTGTAAATCACCAATCATGATTGGTTTGGTGGAGTGGTTTAAGACGCAAGCCCCCTCACAAAGCTCCTCCGTAGGGCAAACACGGGCACAACTTGCTCCTATAGGGTTAGATGTCATAATTGTTTTTGCTGATCCTTTTAGGTTTCCAGAAGCGATTTTTTTAATAAAAGTAGGAATGTCAATTCCAGTAGGGCAAGCTGTTATACAGGGGGCATCATAGCAATAAAGGCAGCGATTGGATTCTTCAATAGCTTCACGGTTCGTTAGGCCAGGGGTCACTTCATTGAAATTCAATTTTAAATCCTGATACGAAATTCTTCCGTTTGAATGGCTCATAGATTTACCTCCTTCTTATAGTAAAAATTGCAAATGACAGAGGCACTTATTTGCAATTTTATAAACCCTTTAAATAGAAAGCGTTTTCAAAACATACCACTATTTACTTCAGAAATATAAACTATTGTCCTAAAAAAATGAACTTTGTGTCTATTTTACTTTCTTCCAGGTATGAATGCATTATACAGAATGTTAAAAGATATAAGCTGTTTTCCACTCATAATGTAAAAAAGAGCAATAGATTTGAATCACAACTAAGTGACTTTCAAACCTACGCTCTTTTTAACATTTCCGTTTTCCACTCATTTCGTGGAACTATTTTGCATTTGCTTCCCTATAGATCCATTCATTTACTGTCAAACTATACTTATCAAAAAATTCACTCTTAAAAGATTCCCACTCACCTAGGGATTCATAATATTTAGCCATCGTATTTTTCTTCCCAACCTTTTTGCCTCTAACCGTAAAGTCCTTTGATGGATAGTGGTGAACATCTCCATTTTTTTTCAGTTTTAAAGGTATAATCACGGAAAAATCAAAACCCATTTTTTTATCACGTACAACCATCTTCTTGGTGACATTGTTTTCCTGCCTATCGATAACCTGTGTCAAACAAAGAGCTCGCTCATTCTCAAACGCAAATTTGTTAGAACCCTTACTTTTAATGTTAATCATTTTATCCGTCCTCCTCAGGTAGGTACTCCTCTAATCATAACACATTAAAAATTTTTAGCTAATTTATGTAAAAAAGTCGATCTCGCCAAAAAGGAAAAAAGGATGAAATCGATTTGATTTCATCCTTCTAAAAGATAGTCCGTTACTTAGATTTTAGTTTTTTCCATTACCGTTGCCATTGTTTCCTTGGCCGTTATTGTTTCCATTGTTTCCTTGACTATTAGCCTTGTTCTTACCTGCATTGTGATTTTGGTGATTTTGCTTGTGTTCTTTAGCCTTTTGTTGTTTCTCAGCTTTTTTCTCTTGTGCTTGTTGTTGCTTTTCTTGCGCTTTTTGCTGAGCCTGTTCACGCTTTTCATTTACTTTTTCTTGTTTCTTTTCTACTACAGGAACAGGAGCAGCTACTACAGGTTGAACCTCTGTTTCAGTTGTTTCCGTTTCTTCTACTACTGGTTCTGTCGCAACTTCTTCAACTACGACTTCTTGCTCTACGACCGGTTCTTCAGTTGGTTCTTCAACCGCTTTTTCTTCTTTGTGTTTAGCAGCAAATCTTTTTGCTTTTTTCTCTAGTTTCGCAAGTTTTTTATCTAATTTAGCAAATGATTTTTGAATATTTTTCATTAATGCTTGTTGAGCAGTTGGATTTTTAACCTTTGCTAAAGCAGCAGATAATGCATCAATGTTATTTGCAAGCTTTACTTCTACTTCTGTTTTCTCAGAATCCTCAACTACAGTTTCTTTTACATCATCTTCTGCCACAACTTCTTCAGTATCAGCTGTTTCATCTTCAACTGCCTCTTCTTCTGTAACCTCTGTTTCTTCAGTTGCAGGCTCTTCTGACTCTGTTAAATTTTCTGTTGCAGATTCCTGAGTTTCGATTGCTTTTTGAAGAAGTTCTTCAGCTTCTTCTGTTTTACCCTCAGCAAATAGAGCATTTGCTTCAGCAATACGCTCAGCCGCAAAATCAGCTAATAGTTTTGCTTCCTTATAATCATCAACAGTGACTGCAAGACGTACTTTTTCAATCATAATTTTTACAAAATAAAAGAAATCGCCAGGTACTAAAGAAGGTGCTTCTTCAGCTTGAACTTCCTCTTCAGTTTCCTCTTCTTCTGCAACTTCTCCATCTTCTGTTGCCACTTCTTCAGTAGCGTCTTCCTCACTTACTTCTTCACCTTCAGTTACTTCCTCAGTTGCTTCTTCACTTAAGTTATCTTCGATTACTTCTTCCTCAGCTACGACATCTTCAGCCGTACCGTAATTAACCGGAATTTCTTCAACACCTGTTTCTTGTGTTCCGTCTTCGTTAGCAAATGCAGCAGGTGTTGCCAATGAAAGAATAAGTGCTGATGCTACTGTACCGCTAATGATAGACTTCTTGAATTTGTGCTTTGTCATCTATTAGTTCCCCCTAATTTTGAATTACGATAAAAAACATTCGACGAAAGCTGACAAGTATATGTCCGTCTTTTCCTAGAAAAATAATATATGATTCATTAGTCTAATGAAATGCTAAATAATTACCAAAAAACCTAGTGCTAAGGGCACTAGGTTGTAGTCGTCTTAACGTTAATTCGTAGGAGCTTTTGTAATTTTTTCAGCGATAAATTCTTCGATCATTCTTGTAGCTTCTTCCACGTTTTTCACATGTAAGACAGTACTTCTGTCTTCAGCTATTTGTTCCGCCGTATAATGGTATCTCGGGTCATAATAATATTCCAATAGTAATTTTACAGCTGAATTGTAATCTCCGGTTTCAAGATCTTTTTCAATCTGCGCTGCAATTGGAGTGTGAATTCTTCTTTTAATTCGTTGGAATGCCGACATGCACTCTTTCGGAAATTCCCAAGGCCGATAATCTTCTAAAATGTTTAAAACCCGCTCCTCCATTGGTAGGTCAACAAAAATATGATACCCTTGTTCTTTAATGTTTAGTAAAAAATCGGGTAATGTTGCTCTTCCAACTCGCTTGCTTTCAGCCTCCAATAAGACATATGGAGAATCTTTCAGTTCAAGTGCACGCTCCACAAACATCAGATCAAACACCTTTTGATTATGTGGATTTTTCCCAATCATCCCGAACACTGATCCACGGTGGTTGGCCATGCCTTCTAAATCCATGACCGGATAGCCCTTTTCTTGAAGATCATTTAAAATTTTTGTTTTTCCCGAACCTGTATATCCATTTATCACTAAAGCCTTTGGCTTAAAATTGTTCTCAAGCTCTTCTAAGTTTTCAACGACCCAAGTCCGAAACCCGCGAATTCCTCCGATCAGGCGTTTTGCATTGATTCCCATTAAATCAATGAGTGTTGCAGATGTCTTACTGCGCATTCCACCACGCCAGCAATAAACGACCTTCTCCTCCTCAGGAAGATTTGCAAACTCCTTGATAAAGTTCGGAAGCTTGGCAGATACAATTTCAAGTCCTTTTTCCATCGCAGCATCTGGATTGATTTGCTTATAAACTGTCCCTATTTCAGCCCGCTCTTCATCAGTAAATATCGGGATATTAACACTGCCAGGTATATTGGATTCGGCGAATTCAGAAGGTGAGCGCACATCAACAATTGCAAGTGGCTTTTTCTTCTGCAACTCCCTTAATTCATCAACTGATATATCTTGAAACATTTTTTTTCTTCCCTTCAAACATATCTATCTACACTATGTCCACATTTTACACTCTCTATTATAAAACAGAAAAACATCATTGGCTTAAAAAATGCAATTACAATAATTTTTTGAAATGATAGAATTGATATAATACGTTGGATCGGAGGACTTTTCATGCTTATACCATCACTTGCAAAAAAAATTATTAACGAAGTACGCAGACTAATTAATGAGGATATTATTATTGTAGATATTTCAGGGACCATTATCGCAAGTACGGACACGAGCCGAATTGGCCGTTTCCATGAAGGTGCGCTCCTCGCTAGTCGGGACCAAAAGAAAATGATCATTACAAAAGACATGGAAAGTCACTTAGAAGGTGTAAAAGCAGGTATCAATTTACCCATTTTGTTTAAACAAAAGGTTGTGGGCGTAATTGGTATTACCGGAAATCCTGATCAAGTTTCTGCGTATGGGGAGCTTTTGAAAAAAATGACCGAGTTGCTAATCCAAGAGAGCTATTATGCGGAGCAAATCGAAATGGAATCCCGTGCACTTGAAACCTTTGTCTTTGATTGGGTTCAAGGTAAAGAAGAATCAGGAGAATTTATTAAACGTGCGGAGCATCTACATATTGATATCGAACGGAAACGTCAGGTTGTTTTTGCATCTATTAAAAGTAACACAGAATTTCCAATTCAAAATATATCAAAAAGACTTCAGCAAAGCACCTTTTTAAATGAAAATGAGATTTTTGTCAGATGGGGAAATGAACAGTTTCTCCTCCTGTTAACGGACCGGTCAAAAGAACAAATCCAAAAAGCTCTTCAAAAACTAAAAAAGGAAATAGAAGCCTCTTTTTCTGTTAAGGTTTCGTTTGGGATTGGTAGTGAGCATTACCTGCTAAGACAATCTTTTGATGAAGCTGACCGAGCGCTTCAGGTCGCAAAACAGACGAATTCAATCCAGTTCGACGATGATTTAAAATTGGAGATGCTCATACATGAAACGAGTGGTCATGTCCAGGTGG
The DNA here is from genome assembly GCF_004799755.1 of Bacillus timonensis. GTDB lineage: Bacteria > Bacillota > Bacilli > Bacillales > Bacillaceae_L > Ferdinandcohnia > Ferdinandcohnia timonensis_A. Next base: position 53,966 of record NZ_SLUB01000010.1, read on the forward strand.
AATATGTTAAGCGGACAATCGCTAAACTTCTGGGCGATTATGATTTGCTCCTCACCCTTCTTGAATATACGAAACAGAACCAGTCCATGAAAGATACCGCGGAGGCTCTTCATATTCATGTGAATACTCTTTCATACCGTTTTACAAAAATCGAAGAGAAAACCGGTTTGCACCCAAGAAATTTTGTGGATTTAACAACACTTTATCTCGGGCTTTTATTATTGGATAGATCCATAAAAATAGTCGAATAATCTCTCTACTATTTGTAGGTTTCTACATAGCGGATTCTTCCGCTTTTTTTTATGCTTATTATAAGTAGAAATTTTGGAGGCGATACCATGATTGATGCACAAGCAAAACAACAATTTTTAAAAATTGTCGGTACGGAAAATTATGATGATTCCAGTACAGGGCGACTCGTTTACTCCTATGATGCAACTCCACAATTCCAGTCAATGCCTGATGCTGTGATTTCTCCTCGAAATAAAGAGGAAATAGCGAGCATCGTCAAAGTTTGCAATGAATTTAAAATTCCAATTGTTCCCCGTGGCTCCGGGACAAACCTTTGTGCAGGCACTTGTCCAACCGAGGGAGGAGTAGTCCTCCTTTTTAAACATTTTAACAAGATTTTAGAAATCGATGAAGAAAATTTAACAATTACGGTCCAGCCTGGCGTGATCACGCAAGAGGTAACAAATGCTGTAGAGGCAAAGGGTTTATTTTATCCACCTGACCCTGGTTCGATGAAAATATCCACAATCGGTGGCAACATCAACGAAAATTCAGGAGGATTACGTGGACTTAAATATGGAGTTACACGTGATTATGTGATGGGTCTTGAGGTCGTTCTAGCAAATGGTGAAATCATCAAAACCGGTGGAAAGCTTGCGAAGGATGTAGCTGGATATGACTTAACACGCCTTTTTGTCGGTTCAGAGGGTACACTTGGTATTATTACTGAAGCCACACTAAAGCTGATACCTATGCCTGAAACAAAGGAAACGATTCTTGCTCTTTATCATGATTTAGAGGCCGCTGCCAAAACGGTTTCAAAGATTATCGCCAGTAAAATCATCCCGATTACACTTGAGTTCCTAGACCAGCCTACACTTGAAGCAGTCGAGGCATTCTCGCAAATCGGGCTACCAACTGATGCAAAAGCCATTCTCTTGATTGAGCAGGATGGTCCAGCAGAAATTGTAAAACAGGATATTGAGAGAATCATAGAGATTTGCAAGGATGAAAACGCCGTTTCCGTGAAATCAGCACAATCTGAAGAAGAAGCTGATGCATTAAGGACAGCAAGACGTGCGGCCCTATCTGCGCTCGCACGGTTAAAACCAACTACTATTCTAGAAGATGCAACTGTTCCGCGTTCGGAAATTGCCAAGATGGTAAAAGCGATTGAAGAAATTGCAAAAAAATATCAACTCCGAATATGTACCTTTGGTCATGCTGGAGATGGAAACCTCCATCCCACATGCTTAACGGATGTCAGGGATCGTGAAGAAATAGAACGAGTCGAAAAAGCATTTGAAGAAATCTTTGAGACAGCAATTGAACTCGGTGGAACCATCACAGGGGAACATGGGGTTGGCGTGATGAAAGCTCCATATCTGGAGATGAAATTAGGTGCTGCAGGAATCGCTGCAATGCAAGCCATTAAAACTGGACTAGATCCCAATAACATAATGAATCCCGGTAAAATGTTTGCAAAGGATTCTAGAAAACGTGTGGTGGTTTCAAAATGACAACAATGAACGAACAACAAAAAATCAAGGGAGAATTCCAATCTCGGATGGATCAGAATGAATTATTGAATTGCATGCGCTGCGGGTTCTGCCTTCCAACCTGTCCAACCTATATCGAATCGGGCTATCAGGAATCTCACTCCCCTCGCGGTAGGATCGCATTAATGAAGGCGGTTGTCGATGGTCTCATTGAGCCCGATGAAGACTTCGAAAAGTCGTTAAATATGTGCTTAGGCTGCCGCGCATGTGAACCGGTTTGTCCATCTGGTGTCAATTACGGACATCTTTTAGAGGAAGCAAGAGATATCGTTCATCAAAACAAAAAGCACTCATTACCGGTTAAGGCTGTAAGAAAAACAGTCTTTAAAGGTCTCTTTCCTCATCAAAATCGCATGCGAACCTTAACTGGATTACTTGGGGTTTACCAGCGTTCTGGGATGCAAAAAGTCGTTCAAAAAAGTGGGCTATTGAAGTTTTTACCTGATAGCTTAGCGACGATGGAACGAGTTCTACCAGAGGTGCCTACTTTAAAAGAACTCAAGAACCGACCATACCACCTTGAGCCGATTGGTGTTCAAAAGAAAAAGGTTTCCTTTTTCACAGGTTGCTTGATGGATACGATGTTCATGAAAACGAATGATGCCACACTGAAATTGCTTCAATTGGCTGGCTGTGAGATTGTCATTCCAAAATCTCAGGCATGCTGTGGGGCGTTACATGGACATAGTGGAGAAAAAAACAAAGCGAAAGAACTAGCAAAACAAAATATAAGTGCGTTCGAAGAAATTGAAGCAGATTATATTATTACAAATGCCGGTGGTTGTGGAGCCTTTTTAAATGATTATGGCCATCTTCTAAAAGATGAGCCTAATTGGGCAGAACGGGCAAAAACTTTTTCAAAAAAACTTAAGGATATCTCCTCTGTTTTAGTAGAAGTAGAGTTTCATAAACAAGAGCTTTCCCTGCCTTCTCAGGTCATTACCTATCAGGATTCCTGCCATTTACGAAATGTGATGAAAACCGCTTCGGAGCCAAGAAAATTACTTCAAGCCATTAATGGTGCAACTTATATGGAAATGAAAAATGCGGATAGCTGCTGTGGGTCAGCAGGAATCTATAACATCGTCGAGTCTGAAATGTCGATGAAAATATTAGATTCAAAAATGAAAAACGTAAAAGAAACACAGGCAAAAACCATTGTCACAGCCAATCCCGGCTGTCTCTTGCAAATGAAACTTGGTATTGAACGTGAAGGATTATCCGATAAAATGCGTGCCGTTCATCTAGTTGACTTATTGCTTGAAGCAGTTGGGGAATAAAAATGAAAACAACGCTCGATTGGGCGTTGTTTTCTTATTTGAGAATATATTTTTCCAGATAATATTTCGTGACTGACAGATACTCGCGAATGTAGGCTTTTAGCAATGTAATTTGCGGTGTTTTTGCTGGTAAACCCTCCACTGTTAAACCGGCGTCTCTTGCAATTTGAACGGAACGATAAAGGTGGTAATCATTCGTCACAATAATCCCAAGCTTAGCTTCCTCAGGGATAAATCGTTTCGAGAACTTGATGTTTTCATATGTACTTGTTGAGCGATCCTCCAGGAAGATTCTTGATTCAGAAATCCCTTTGTCTACTAGCTTACGCCTCATTGACTCAGCTTCTGTAATATCTTCCCCTGGACCTTGGCCACCTGAAGCAATCAAAATCGTATTCTCATTCTCCTTCGCATAGACTGCAGCTGCATCGATACGGTATTGCAACGCGAGGGATGGGGTTTCACTGTTCACCTTTGCCCCAAGAATAATTAAATAGTCAGCATGTTGGGGTGGCTCTGTATCGGCATACTGGGTCATTTTAAAATGAATTCTCCCGAAATATATAACACCTACTATGAGTAAAATTCCAATTAAAAGTAGCATCATTTTCCTCTTTTTCAAAAAGTTTCAACCCCTTTAGGGTTATTCTATCATTATATCAAATGGTCAAAAAAGGAAAACTTTTTCATTCGGTTCTTCATCGGGATTATGAATACCTTTTTGAATGCGGCATCCCCTCGTTTGGGTTTTCATCCACCTTATGATGATCATTCTATTTGCTACGTCCCTTAATTCGGGTTTTCATCCACCTTATGAAGACCATTCCCGTGACAATCCCCTATACTTTCAGCCTTCATTTGGAACAAATATCCAGAATCCCAACACAGCCACTCCTACACACCTACAATAATGTTCGGTGTAACAAAGTAAAGCTGCTTGTCCGCCACTTTTTCACCCGTAATTCGTTCCCAAATTTGCTGGTACAGGTCAATTTGATTTTGATAGTATTTCGCAAGGTCTGGTAGCTTCGCTAGGTCCTTTGGGCGGTCAGTTTTATAATCGACGATTTTCCATGTACCATTCAGCTTATACGCAAGGTCAATAATGCCACTGACAAAAACCGTCTCGACATTATCCCCATTTTCAACAAACTCGTACAACGGATCTTGAGCATTGATTTTCACCATAAATGGAACTTCTGTTAACACATGGTCTGCAATTTGAAGCTCTGCCCAAATCATCGATTGTTTAAAATGAGCAACTGCTTCAGCAACTTCATCTCTTCTTCCTAGCGAAATTTCATGCTTTTGTAAACTGGAGACAATTGCTTCTTCATTTTCTTCTCCTTTCGCAATTTTCTCAAACACCTCGTGGATTGCAGTTCCCCACGACTGTCCCCCACCTTCCTCACGTTCAATCTCAAGCGTGAAGATATCCTGTTTGTCATCAGTTGGACTATATGTTGAAAAAGAGGGTTGCTTTCGATCTTCAATCCAATCAAGCAATCCTTGTGTGTTTTCTATGAATTCCTCACGTGTAATGGTGCGCCCTTGAAGCTCTTTTTCTTTATGATTTAGCTCTAGCCTTTCAAGATTCTCAAGTCCAGGTAGACCATCAAGAAGAAGATTCCACGGATTTTTATCATTTTTTGTTTCGAATGAACTGACGATCATGGCTTTCTCGGCTCTTGTTGCCGCTACATACAGAATCCGTATTTCCTCCGCAAGTAAATAGGCTTCCTCGGCAACGAGATAAGACTCCCAGTGCAAGGGTTGCGCAACAGTTTTTCTCGCGAAGCCCTGCTTTCTTTCGAACATAAAATATCCCTCCGATGATTGCTCTTCACGTCTGATATGGGACCATATTTTATTGCGGACTTCTGGCTTTTTCCCAGGATGGGCCAAGAACACGATCGGTGCTTCCAAGCCTTTTGCTTTATGGACATTCATAATTCTTACGGCGTTTTCATCTTCCTCCAGATTGATGACCTTTGTTTTTTCTTCAATTTGCTGCTTCACATAATCGACAGCTTGATTGAAGGTTGTTGCTTCATCTTCCTCTTTCACTCGAAGGACTTCAAGAATTTGCAGGAGATTGGTCGCCTCCCTTTTTCCATAGCCTTTCACAAGGAATAATGGGTACAACCCAATATCCTCAATTATTTTTTCAATGGCCACTACTGGTGAAAAAGTCATTTTCCACGTTACATATTGTTTGAGCTTTGAAAGTGCTCCTTCAAAATGCTGTTTTGTATCAGAATTTAAATGATCGGGCGATGTCGCAAAGAGGGAAAACACTCCACCTGCCTGTCCCCATTGGAAAAGCTCTTCATCACTAATACCAAACCAAATACTTCGTAATGCTGCAACGAAAGCAACTTGATCGGTAGGATCCACAAGTGCTTCAAGAAGACGAATAAGATCCTGAAATTCAAGAATGGTGCCAATTTCCATTTCACCACTAACGCTAACAGGAATTCCCGCTTCTTCAAGTTTTGTCGCATATACATCGATTCCATCTTTTTGCCTTGTTAAAATCATACATTCACGTGGCTCGTGACCTTCATTAATTAATTTTTGAACGTACGCGGTGATGCACGTTGCATCTTCTTCAACCGTGATTGCTTTATTCTTCGCAAATTCATCAGCTAAAACTAGCCTTTTAATCCCTGAAAAATCAGATGTACCTGCTTCTTTATGTGAAATGAGCGGACGATAAGCAGCCTGATGAACTGTCTCTTCTTCCGGCAGTTGCTTCTGAAATACTTCATTCAGTAAGCTCGTAACATTGTCTACCGTTCTGAAATTCATAATCAGTTGAAGCACTTCTCCGCCATGAGTTGCAATCAATTCCTTCACTAAATTGTAAATATCAATATCTGCTCGTCGGAACCGATAAATCGCTTGCTTTGGGTCCCCCACAACAAAAAGCGAGCCCGGACGCGGCTTGCACTTAGTCCAATTCTTTTCTTTGACATCCTCACCCGTTAAATAAAACATGATTTCTGCTTGAATTGGGTCGGTATCCTGAAACTCATCGACTAGCAGTCTTTTGTACTTTCCTTGAAAATACGACCGTACTTCTGCATTGTCCTTTAAAAGAGCTGCAGTTTTCATTAACAAATCCTGAAAATTCATTAATGAGCGTTCATGCTTGATTTTTTCATACTCCGCCAATGCCTCTTGAAATAATTCAATCACAAATGAATGGCAATATTCACGCCAGCTTTCAAGTAAAGGCTGGATGTGAGTCTCGAAAAAACCAGTAATTCTCTCGAGGTATTCCTTTGCATCCTCTTTTGAAGTCCATTTGTATTGCGTAACCTTCAATTTTTTATCAAACAGCTGAAAAATTTTGATTTTTACAGCATCTGTTTTGTCATCGTATTTAACATGACGCAGCGCATCATCAATCGCTTCTTGGAGACTGTCAGGACCTTTTGGGATATCCTTCGGGATGTAGCGACTTGCTTCTTTTAATAACGTGATAAAACGGTGAAACACCTCATCCAGATTTGGCTTTTCGATGACTTCACTTTCCCACTCAACATCAGGATAGTTCTTCATTTGACAAAAGCGCTCCATTAAATCTTTTTCACGAAGCCCTAAATCCTTCATAATTCTGGATTTCTGGGGATGACCCTGTTCGAGCTTATGCGTGTAGACTAGCCATGCCGCCTCCGCAATTTTGTCATCCTCTGTATCCTCAAGTTCAGAAAAATGAACATCAATCCCTTCTTCCACTGGTCGCTCGCGCAGTAATCGCGCACAAAAAGAATGGACCGTACCGATAAACGATTGTTCAATGTTTTGTAGGGCTTCCTCGAGTAAAATTTTCACATCAAGATTTGTTTCCTCTTTACATTTTTTCTCAAGAACCGTTAAAAATCGCGTTTTCAGTTCATCCGCTGCTTTTTTTGTAAATGTAATGGCGACAATCTCATCCATTTTTGCTGTCCCTGTATAAATCAGGTCCACCATTCGGTCAACTAGGCTCGTTGTTTTTCCTGAACCGGCACCAGCTTCTACAAGGAAATTTTGATGTAGGACAGAAACAATTTTATCCCTTGCTTCTTGATCAACAATCACCTTAGTCATACGCACGCACCCCCTTAAAGCTTTTTAGTCCCTCTGCCGTTTCATCCTGTTGCTTCTGTTTTAATCCATCCTTGTCATAGGTGGACCGTCTGCAAATCTTTTTGAACTCACAAAATGTACATTCATTCTCATCATCCGTCATGGTAAAATGTCCATGCTCCACAATCGAAAGGAGCTTGTCTAAAATATCTTTACCATTGGTTCGTGTTGAGTCCTCTTGTTCCCTCACAAAGCGTTTTCCCGCCCCTTTTCGAGTTGGAAAAAGATAGGAACTCATTTTCACTGAACCATCCTCCAGCCCCATATGGGCCTCGATTGCGAGAGTGTAGAGGAGATGCTGCAGCTGTCTCCCCCCTTTGAAAAATTCCTTCGTGTGATAGCCCCAACTGCTTCCCGTTTTATAATCAATAATATGGTAGGAGCCATCAGGAAGCTTGTCGACTCGGTCAATGATTCCCCTGACATGAACCGTTCCAGAAGGAAGCTCAATTACAGCTGGTGCGTCTTCTCCAAATGAATATTCAAAATACAAAGGTTCACCATGCTCACTATTTTCCTCTTCAATTTTTAAAAAGGTCTCACATGATTCGATGATTTCTTCTGACTCTAGTCTCTCCGTTCGTCGATTTGGTGGCGGAACCATTTTTTTAACTTCATTTAGCCTTTCGCTCGCTATCTTTGTTAAAAGGTCAACATGCTTTGAGTAGGAAGGCTTTTCGTGACGTCCTTTCATTTCTTGATAAAATTTCTCGAATATTTCATGGAGCAAGGTCCCCCGCGTTTTAGCATCTAACCATTTTGTCGGGTCATATGTAATGTCTTCAATTACTTTTACCCGCAACACATTTTCTAAAAAATAGGCATAAGGGCATTTTGCTATTTTCTCGAGTTTCCCAGCCGAAATAGTGATTTCTGGATTTTTGCGCGGATCGAACCCTGTGGTATCACTTTCAATTTTACCTTCGTACACAGTAAAGGTTGGTTCCTGCCTCATTTTTTCAGCATGAAGCCCTCTCGTAATATTCGAAAAATCCGCTAAAAGTCGTTCATCAAGCTGGATGGTTTGAGAGTTTGTGATTTTCTCATACCACCAGTCAACATTTTCAAGTGGATGGTTTCGGTCTACAACCTGTACATTCTCTTGAAGAGTCTTAAAATCTGCTGAAAAATCTCCAGTTTGAATTCGATAGCATTGTAAAAATAAATACGATGGAGATATAGTTCGATTTTCATTTATATCAAACCTACAGAAACTAATGGTTATGTCATTTTTCGCTGTTGAAGCAAAAAGCTGCAACATGGAAAAAAGGTCGTTTTTGAGTCTTTCTTTTTCCAACGGCAAAAATCGTCCTAGTTTTTCTCTTTCAGTGTCAAGTAAAAGTGGGTCCTCCCCTGCCTTCCCTGGAAACCGCTTGTTGTCCATACCAACAACAAACAAATGCTCACGATTCAAATAAAACCCGTTTTTATACGAAGAGAAGTGTAGAAATCCAGGCTTAGGACGCGAATGACCAATCCGAATGGAGAGGAAATCCTCCTCGAATTTTTGGTAGGCATTTGCTACCGATTCATTAGCATATGGCAGCAAATCCTCAATTCGCTCAAGCAATGCATCTTTCGCCACTTGGTCAAATGCTGAAGACACCTTGTAATGTTTCTGCAGAAAATAGGTGATCGTTTTTAACAAGTCCCGATAAATGATACTTTCGTTGTTATCGACAGTTTGCATATGTTTGAAGGTAATCGTAAACCATTTTAAAATCCATTCATAATCACGGATTCGGTTCTCTGTCAGGGACGAGTCTATCAGTTTAGCTTTGATTTGTGTAAGATAGCGTTCTTTCCCCCAGCCGATGTCCGAACCACGAAGTAGCGTTGCCCATGTTCTTTTCGAAGGGGCATCATCCCCTAAGTCGAGTACGTTTTCCTGAAGAAGCTTTAAAAGAGCCGGCACACTATAATAATCCTTCATCCAAGCTAAGATTCCAGCAACCATTTTACCTGGTCTCGTAAACCCAATCGGTACCCCTTCCCCAAAGGTGACCGGCACTTGCAACCGCTCGGCGATGTGGTACATAGCGGTTACATATTGGGCGCTTGACGTGTAAAAAATAGCTGCCTCATCAAAGCGGATACCTCTTTCTTTGATTCGGTAGATGACCTCTTTTAGCTCCATTTCCTCCGTTGTTGCTGAAAAAAGTGACAGAGTTGGCGCGGTTGTTGGTGAGTTCTCCACATCAAATAAATAGCTTAAAAGCGTTTCGTCCCCAAACACGACTTTTGAGAATGGTGTACTTTCAGGTATAGCAATACCGCGAACTGTTTCCATTGGTAAATAAAAATAGGTTGGTGGAAGGGCCGTTTCTAAAAATTTCACCTGTTCATAAGCTAACTTTAGGTTGCTTTGAAGAATGAAGATCTGATTTTGAGAATCATATTTTCCTAGTGCATGTCGATAAAGGTCTGCTTCATCCACCAGTTTATGTTTATGAAGAAGCTGCTCGTAAGCCTCTAAAATAAGTTTCAGATCGTCGCCTTTTTTCGGTGAGACGAACGGTTCGCTTGAAAGTGTGCTGCTTTTGTATCCCGCAATACGAAGTTGGTTTATTGTTTGATACATGCTTTTGCTTAAGGTTGGTGTGATCTCGAGCTCATGAAAATAATTGAGGTTATGCTTCAGTTCTGTTAATAGGGTGAACACAAAATGTGCCCCGAGTGCGTCGCTCAAAAGTTGATTTTGTTGGGTCGAGGTGGAGTCAAGGGCAAGGTCCTTGATCGTTTTGATTTTTAGATTAAGGGCATGATTGTTTTGTTGAGTAAACTGTCGTAAAATTTGCTCGCCAATCATATATGAATCCACGAGTAAGATTTTTTCGTTTAAGAAATGCTGTTTACATATGGTTTCGAGGTGTTTAATGAGAACGTCCACTTGTTTCACTCTCCTATAAGGTGAATTTGGGTGTATTGTTATGTCTTTTTTGTTTCGTATCGGCGTTATTTTTGTTCTATCTACGTTAGCAGCCATTCTATCGATTTTAGCCATTTTTCCAAAATAAAAGGACGTCCAAATATACATCCAGACATCCTTGTTGTTTTATCCTAGTAGTTCTCTTATCGTCTTAATAGTATTCCCATTTATTGGTTCGCTAAACTTCCCATTTACACGAACAGCCGATCCAAAATGGTATTCGGTTGCCTCAAGTTCTTGGTGAATCTCTACAATGTTATTATGAGACAGGCCAGATCCAGGCATAATGACTGGTGACGGCTTTTCATGAGAGAGCGCCAACATCGCTTTGAGATTTTCCACACCCTCTAATGCCTTCGGGGCACCTCCTGATGTTAACACTGTTTGTATCGAATCACTGTATTTTTGAAGGGTTTTATAAGCCTCAATAATATCCTTCGCCTCATCAATCGCACGGTGGAAGGTAATCTTCATTCCATCCGCAGCATTAATCACTTTTTGAAGAAATGCTTCATCTATTTCTCCATTTTCAGTTAAAGAACCAAACACAATTCCGGTCGCGCCAAGTTCCTTACACACTTTTATATCCTCTAAAATAATCCGCTTGTCGTCTTCTGAATATGTAAATGAATAGCCGTGAGGACGGACCATGACATGAACAGGAATTGAGACAGCCTGCACAACATCCTTGATGATGCCATAAGAAGGTGTCAAACCCCCTTCCGTCATCGCGGTCACTAACTCCAAGCGGTTCGCGCCATGCTCTTCAGCTACCTTTGCATCCTCTGCATGCTGGACAATAATTTCTATTAACATCGTTGTTTACCTACCTTCCTTCATTGGACCATGGGGACGGTTCTTGTGGTCCCTAACAGGGAACCACAAGAACCGTCCCTCTGGTAACTATTTGATCATCTTGTAAATATAATAACCCATTGGTCCAAAAATAGACAGGAGTAGCCCAATCATATACCACATACCTAACCCTTCGTTTCCTTGAGCGAGATTGACCATTTCCCACACGCCAATCGCAAAAAAGAGAGTAATCAAAAAATTCATCGTAATGAGCATTTTTCGTGAGATTCTATACAGTTTTTCTGCATTTTCTGGTGTTACCTTTACAGGGTAATTATGAATATGTGGAAACTTACTTAATATAAACATCATTTTAAATATTAAGGTTGCGATAATCGGTAGAATGAGAATACTCGCCTTTCCTCCCCACCTATCAGGCTCCCCCATGATAGTAATATGAGTCGGGATTCGGTCTGGAATCTCACTCCAATTTAAGATGATAAACCCGTACATGCCAAGTAAAAATACTATTGAGAGCAACTCTATTATTTTTTCAAATAATGTTTTCGGCAGCTTTAATTCTGGTCTTTCAGACATAATAAAGCACTCCTTCCTCATACCTGTTTATACGAGTAAGAAGTGGTAATGGTTTCATCTTATGAAAATAGTTTTAGGAACTTGTCCAATGTCGTTTTCTCAAAATCTTTAATAGCCGTTAAATAAGGTAAGGTCAATTCTTCACTTAGATCACCCCAGTTTAGAACTAGTGGGATTGAACCTGTAATTGTGCCGTCTTCTAAAATAATCGTATCCAGAAAGTCTAATAGCTGTTCGCGATCGATAATCGCCTCACCAGTGCCATCAGCTGCTAATTCAATTTCACCTGAAATCGAAGTCCCCTGGATGTGAAAGGTAACCGTATTTGGAACAGGAGAACCCACCCCATTGTATGTAAGTTTAAGAATGTCTGGAGGCGTCTCTTGCATTTCACTATAATTAACGTACTGTAATTGAGCAGACCATGTGTCAATCGTTTCTGGCGTCTCAACTGGTTTAAACACAACCATTTCATACCATTGCAACTCTCCCTTATTACACCCAGCAAGCAACATCATGAAGAGAACGAACGGTATAATCCTTAACAATTTCACCTTCTCATCCCCCTTTTTAAACTTGAAACCAAGGTAACCACGGGGACGGTTCCTGCGGTCCCACATTTTATTAATTACCGGTGAGGAACCAAGAGAACCGTCCCTCTGGCACCCTTGGCACCCCTGGCTCCCCTTGGTTTCCTAGCAACTTCTGTTCGTTATTTTTTTCCGAATTGCATTCTCATGCCTGCTATTTTGGTGAGGATGAGGTAGGCGATGATACTGAATCCAAGTCCTCCAAGGTGGTAGGATAAGAGGCTTGGAGGTTCATTGTATCTATTGGACGAGCCAAATACATTTCCACCAAATAGGTAGAAACAGATAAACACTCCTACTTTTAGATATGGTAGCAAATTCTCATATGCCAAGATTTTACCGTTATTCTCACTTTTTATTGGAGTTGATAATCGTTTGATCAAGTATAACGAGATCAAGGTTACAATAATCGGTATGATGATGACGGATAGCTCACCTAAAAATGTAGCCTGTTTCCAAATAAAGATTTCATTTATTCCATCTTCAAAGTCCAATAATTGTAATGGAAATGAAAGATTCTCAATATAGCTACCAAACTTTTGGATTCCATAGTATTCTCTTATGAAAAAGTCACCTGTAATGGCTCTATAGTGAGTAGAAATTCCTGACATCACTAAGTTGTATAGTCCGTATGGCAAGAATAAAAAGATCAAACTAAAGGCAAATTGCGAAACAAAGCTTGCACCGATTAAGCCAATGAACAGACTAAACGTAAAGACTCCGATAAGAGTGACAAGAGCAATCACAAAATAATACCCGAGTGCAGCTAATGGAAGATATTCATTCATCACAGAATTGAAGAGTACAAACATTGAGATAAATACACTTACTGCCACTGCTAGCGTCAAATGAAAGACGCCAAATATCCACTTAGAGAAAAAGATTTCACTTCTCTTGTAAGGTAATGCTAGGGTAAAATCAAAGCTTTGGTTTGTTCGTTCTAATCCAATTAAAGCTGTGGCCAACAGTATGGATGCAAGAACCTGAAACAATCCTACCTCCAAGAAATTCCCAAAATAAAAGGTGTAGGGCTCTGAATTTCCCCACTCATCCCAGTGTAAAAGTGAATTCTCTTCGATACTTAAAAAGTTATTCAGTTTATATGGAAAGTAAAGACAAACCAACCATAGCCCCCATACCACAAACTTTGATTGCTTATAATTCTTTAGCCAAAGTGCCTTGTTAAACAATGTCATCCCCTCCTAATGCAGACACAAACATGTCTTCAAGTGACATAGGCAATTCCTCTAAAAGCAAAGGTTTCTCCTCTTTTAATCGTGATACCACTTCTTCTGTATTTCCTTTTATTAAAAGCGTGTGTACCCGTCCAATTTGGGATAAGACTTCAATATTTGAAAGCTGCTTGATTTCTTCAGGAATTCCATTTTCTTTAAAGACCACTTGAATCTTTTTATAATGGAGTCTCGCATCCTCCATTGTGACGACTGATTCAATCTCTCCACCTTTTAACATGATAATGGTATCCGCGATTTTCTCAAGTTCATCTAAATGATGACTAGAAATCAGAAGCGAGATCCTTGATTCTGACACTTCCTCTAATAAAAACTGGAGTATATTCCTTTTTACTATCGCATCTAGCCCATTTGTTGGTTCATCTAATATAATCAGTTTTGCTCTCGTTGAAATAGCCAAAATGATAAATAACAAAGCCTTCATCCCACGTGAAAAGGTCCGTATTTTTCTCTTTTCTGGAAGGTTGAAGCGTTGTAATAGCTGATAAAAATAGGGTTTATCGAAATTGGCATAAATCGCTTCATATAAAGTCACAAGCTCTTTCATACTGTACCCATTAAATGTGGTATTTGAATCAGGAACAAACACCATTTCCCCTTTCACTTCAGGGTTGGTCACGATGTTTTTTCCTTGAAACAAAACCTCCCCTTGATCCGCATCTAAAATGCCAACGAGGCTTCTTAACAATGTTGTTTTTCCGACCCCATTTCGTCCCACCAAGCCGACAATCGATCCTCCATCCATTGAAAAAGAAATATTTTGTAAGACTTTTTCTCCTTCAATGCTTTTTGAAAGATTTTGTACATTAAGCATTGGAATCCTTCCCCCCTAACTCCTCTACATACTTTTCGATCCACTCCACAAAAGTTTCTTTATTTATCCCGAGATAAGAAGCTTCTACGAGTAAATGCTTTAATGATTGTTTGATTTCCTCCACTTTTTCATCATCCACCTTCTTTGGAAGCTGTTCGGAAACAAATGTCCCCTTTCCCCTTCGTGTTTCGATAATTCCTTGTCGTTCAAGCTCTTGATAGGCTTTGCTGACGGTATTTGGGTTAACAAGCAGGATTGAAGAAAGCTCGCGAACACTTACTAATTTTTCGTCAGGCTGTAGGACTCCTTTTAAAATGAGCTCCTTGACTTGGTTTACAATTTGTTCCCAAATCGGTGTATTACTGCGTTCATCTAACTGAAAATACAAGCAAAACACCCCTTTCAGTTGTTCTATGTCAATTGTGTTTTATGTGTATTACGTCATATAGTACACTTAATACATTAAATCACATCAATCATCATGTCAATATGCGTTCGCCTATTTATTTAATCAAATACGTCAAAGCGTATTTGCGCCCAGATTTTTTAGGCCCACACGAGGTGGGTCATAAAGACGTTGCCACAGGAAGTGGCGTTTTTAGTCTTTGATCTTACTGCGAGATACAGTGAAACTTCAATCTGTTTTGATGTATATCCCACAGATTGATAGTTGAACCAATCAGGCTTTTACTAGCAATTGCCCCCCATGAGGGCTTAGTGCCAGTTAATGCTGAAAAACTTCCTTTGAAAATCTGTGGCATCCGCCGGAGGCATTTAACTTTATTCAGTCCTAGATTTGATAGTTGCTCTTCTCGCATTCATCCACTCCAAGAAAAGTAGAGACTCCTATTGAATAAAGTTAAATTTGTATTTCGCACACCGAAGCAGTTCTGTTACACTAGAAAGGTAACACTTACATTCGTGCTATGTATAGCATCACAAAAGGAGAATACATATGTCTAAATTCGAACAAATGCTTGAAAAATATGCTGATTTAGCTGTTCGCGTTGGTGTTAATGTTCAAAAAGGACAGAACCTTCTTATAAATGCACCTATTTCAGCCGTAGAATATGTAAGGAAAGTTGTCAAAAAAGCCTATGAGGCTGGAGCAAAAAATGTATATATCGAGTGGAATGATGACGAGATTACACGCACGCGTTTTGACCTAGCACCAGATGAGGCCTTTCTTGACTATCCAATGTGGAAGGCAAAAGGAATGGAAGAGCTTGCAGAAAACGGAGCAGCCTTTTTATCGATCATTTCTTCAAATCCGGACTTATTAAAAGGCGTTAATCCGGAGCGCATTGCCAATGCCAATAAAACGGCAGGTAAGGCGCTTGAAAAATATCGAAATTATTCGCAGGCTGATAAAATCAGCTGGTCTGTCATCGCTGTTTCTTCTGAAAGTTGGGCTGAAAAAGTTTTCCCTAACTTATCTGCCGAGGAGCAAGTCGAAAAATTATGGGAGGCCATTTTCCAAGCAACTCGTGTTAATCTTGACGACCCTGTTCAAGCATGGAAGGAACATAACGCAACCTTACATGCGAAGGTGGAATACTTAAACAATAAAAAATATAAAAAATTACATTATAAAGCACCAGGTACTGACTTAGTCGTTGAATTACCTGAAGGCCATGTATGGATTGGCGGCGGTGGTGAAAACGAACAAAACATCGAGTTCGTTGCGAATATGCCGACTGAAGAGGTATTTACCGTTCCTAAAAAGGATGGTGTAAATGGATTTGTCAGCAGCACTAAGCCACTTAATTACGGCGGAAGCCTGATTGATCAATTTACATTAACCTTTGAAAATGGACGAATCATTGATGTGAAGGCGGTAGCAGGTGAAGATACTTTAAAACGTCTTATCGAAACAGATGAAGGTAGCCACTATTTAGGTGAAGTTGCACTTGTTCCACATAGCTCACCTATTTCACAATCAAAAATTCTTTTCTACAACACGCTTTTTGATGAAAATGCGTCTAATCACTTTGCAATTGGAAATGCATATGCCTTCTGTATTGAAGGCGGTAAAACGATGTCACGCGATGAGCTTCTGAAAAAAGGCGCAAACTCTAGTATCACGCATGTCGATTTCATGGTTGGTTCAGGTGAGATGGATATTGACGGCATCACTGCCGATGGCAAAATTGAACCTCTCTTCCGCAATGGAAACTGGGCTTTTTAACAAGTAAGGCACCATCAGGGATTTGCTCCCGATGGTGCTTTTTCAATTCTCCTCCCTATCCACATGCAATAACAACCAAAAATTTTATCATGGATACTATTGAAATTCTGTTGGTATTATGTAAATATAGATGACAAGACAGATGTAATTCCACCTGTATGTAAAAAGAAATTTTACAACGGAACATGCATAAGTTTGTGAAATTGTTATCAAACTTATTTAGTTGAGGAGGCAAACTATGAATCTATTAAAATTAAGAAAAATGCTACAGGAGTTTTTACTTGAAGATATTGGTGAACAAGATGTCACTAGTCAATCGATTTTTCCGCTTGAGCAAACAAGTCAAGGTGTGTTCATTGCGAAAGATAGTGGAATTATTTCTGGATTAACCATTATTAAAGAAGCGTATCAATTGTTGGATCCTTCAATCAAAGTCGAACAACGATTTTCAGACGGTGACTTAGTTTCAGTGGGTGATACCATTGCTACTGTTAGCGGACCAACTGCTCACCTGCTTACTGGTGAGAGAGTCATTTTAAATCTCGTACAAAGGATGAGTGGCATTGCTACGGTTACCCATAAATGTGTGGAGGCTTTAAACGATCCCTCCATTCATATTTGTGACACCAGAAAAACCATTCCAGGACTCCGGATGCTTGATAAATATGCAGTCGTATCCGGCGGCGGTAGGAACCATCGATTTGGCCTCTATGATGGTGTCATGATTAAAGATAACCATATTGCCTACTGTGGGTCCATTACAAAAGCGGTTCAAGCCGTACGAGAAAGAATCGGTCACATGGTAAAAATTGAGGTTGAAACGGAAAACGCAGAAGAAGTTTTAGAAGCCGTAAATGCTGGCGCCGATGTCATCATGTTTGATAATCGTAGCCCAGAAGAGGTGAAGGAATTCACACAATTCGTTCCAAAAGGAATTATAACTGAAGCCTCTGGGGGAATTACCTTAGATAACTTAGCAACCTACTCTGGAACAGGTGTCCAGTATATATCATTAGGATTTTTAACTCATTCAGCGAAAGCCCTAGATATTAGCTTACAGGTAAAAGAAGGAAACAAGAAATCCTACTGATTTAAAAAGTTGAGTGCAGATTCATTTAATTAATCTGATCACCCATTGGGGGTAAACATCATGTCTCAAAGAAATTGGACTTTATCTTTCATTTTAATAATAAGTAGTCTACTACTGGCAGGTTGCATGAATAAGGTTGGCGCGGTTTCTGTCGATACTTCAGACACTATTCGAACGACCATCATCGGTGGACGAACAGGCGGTGCATGGTCTGTTTTTACAGAAGGGATTGCTGAATCGGTTCGTCGAGAACATAAAGGATCGCTGATTACGGTAGAACCGGGCGGAATTGTAGAGAATCCTGCAAGCGTCGGAACTAACACTGTCCCATACGGAATCTCATACGCTATGACGGCGTACGCGGCATTCAGTGGAACAGAACCCTATAAAGAAGCGTATCCAGATATTCGGGCAATCAGTGTTGTCATTCCTGCTAACTATTATCAACTGATAGCGCGGGGAGATGTGGAATTTGATTCATTGGATGAGGCAATTAAAAAGAAAGCCCCGATACGACTCGCTGTTGATCAAAGAGGGTCTGCAGGTGAAATTATGACTCGAGCGATTTTACGAGAATACGGGGTCAGTTATCAAGACATTGATTCTTGGGGTGGTTCTGTTGATCATTTAAGTGGATCAACCACCTTTGAATTGATGGCAGATAATCGTATCGATTTGACCGGTGATGCGGTATCTGTTCCTTCTAGTGATATTTTAGAAGCCTCCACAACGAATGATTTAAAATTTATATCAATGAATCAAAATATCCTTCAGGCAGTGGCAAAAAAATTGGGAATGGAACAAGGTACGATTACGAGTGGAAGCTATGATTTCTTAGTTCAAGATGTGAGTACCGTCTATACGCCAGCGATTTTAATTGTTCATAAAGATGTACCTGAAGAAGAAGTGTATCGCGTCACAAAAGCGATCTATGAAAACTTTGAATACTTAAGTACTGTTCATAAAGAATTTAAAAATCTTTCAGAAAAAAATTTTAGTAAGGTTGGGAAAGTCCCGCTTCATCCTGGTGCGGAAAAATTTTTAAAAGAAAAAGGACTTATTCCTGAATTCTAGAAGGGAGCTCCCAACATGATGGGCTTTAAAAACAAATTACCAAAGGCCTTCACGGAAGGTGAAAAGCGCCACTTATCTGGACCACATGTAAAGGTATTTTTAGGTTTCGCAGCGATTCTATCGTTGTTCCAAGTTTGGTCCGTTATTTGGGGGAAATTAGATCCGGTTCAATTGTTGGCTACGCATTTATCTCTTATTCTGTTTTTAACTTTTATATATTTTAGTTTTTCAAAAAAGAGTGGGTCGAGTGCTTCTCCTACAGGTATTGACTATATCTGTTCATTTTTAGCATTAGGTGCGGGAATCTATTTTAACATCCATGCTGAACGAATCTCGGAACGGATCCCGATTGTCGATCCCTTATCTTCATTGGATATACTAGTTGGCTTCGTATTTGTCGTGTTAAGTATTGAAGCAGCACGCCGGACGATTGGGATGCCGATTGTCATCATTGTATTCATTGGAATCGGCTATGCTCTATGGGGGCATCATTTAGGGGGACTGATTTGGCATCGGGAGTTTTCATTCTCAGAGGTAGTCGAAGATTTAGCTTTTAGTTTTAATGGACTATGGGGTTCACCAATTGCTGTTGCAGCATCATTTGTGTATATGTTCTTATTGTTTGGAGCGTTTTTACAGAAAGCTGGTGCGGGTGAATTTTTCTTTCAGTTATCAACGGCTTTGGCTGGAAGAACACGTGGTGGTGCTGCAAAGGTTGCCGTACTAGCTAGTGCGTTTTTTGGAATGATCTCTGGAAGTCCAACAGCAAATGTCGTGACAACAGGCTCATTTACCATTCCTGTTAGTAAACGCTCTGGTTACAAACCTTCATTTGCAGCTGCAGTTGAGGCGGCTGCATCTACAGGGGGCAGTATCCTTCCACCAATTATGGGATCGTCTGCCTTCTTAATGGCAGCAATCACACAGATCCCTTATATTTCAATCGTGATTGCGGCGATTATTCCGGGCATTTTATATTATCTCTCCTTACTTGCCATGGTTCATTTTGAAGCAGTCCGATTAGATTTACCACAGGCAAAAAAAGAGGATATTCCTAAAGTTTCGGACGTATTAAAAAAAGGTTGGTACTACTTTATTCCACTCGTTGTCTTGCTCGTTTTTCTTTTAAATGGATATAGCGCATCCAGAACGGGTTTTTATGGAGTATTAGCCATTGTGATTGTGAGCTGGTTTCGTAAAAAAACGCGAATGGGTATTAAGCAAATTTTTGAAGCGATGGTCGATGGTGCCAAATCCTCTACTCCTGTTACAGCCGCATGTGCAGCAGCAGGGTTAGTCATTTCAGGCATCATGTCAACTGGTCTCGGTGGAAAGTTAACGAGTGTGGTACTTGGCTTAACAGAAGGTATGCTTATTCCAACTTTACTACTTACTATGCTTATTTGTGTTATTTTAGGAATGGGAATGCCAGTAGCGGCGGCTTATATTTTAACAGCGATGTTAGCTGCACCTGCATTAATGGAGTTAGGTGTATCCTTAATGTCAGCGCATTTATTTATCGTTTATTTCTCCATATTTTCGGCGATTACACCACCTGTAGCCGTTGCAGCCTATGCAGCAGCAGGAATTGCAGATAGTAATCCCAATCAAGTGGGGCTAGAAGCCGTTCGACTTGGTATAGTCGGTTTCATCGTACCATTTATGTTCGTGTTAGAACCTGCATTATTGTTGGAAGGTCCACTAGTTGAAATCATTCTTGCTTTCTTTACTGCCGTAGTCGGCGTAGTTTCATTAAGTGCCGGAATCATCGGCAGATTCCAAACGGAAACCAGCGTACTCGACCGAACGCTATTAATCATAAGTGGACTATTGCTTATCTACCCACATATTCTATTCAGCTGCTTGGGTATAATCCTATTCATATTCGTTATTATAGTACAGAAAAAGCGCCAGATCCCCTATACCCCTATCCAAAAAGGGGCATGAACAAATAGAAAAAGTTCAGTGTTATGATGCACTGAACTTTTTTTGAGTCATAGTTCTCTTTTCTGTTTCATTAATACCAGTAGTTTTTTATCTAGTTCTTCGTATTTGGGATCATCCTTTTTTAAAAATGACAATTCACCGATTATCGCATTAATCTCGTTTTCGATTAACAGTTTTTCTTCATCCTTACTTTGTGTAGTAACTGGTCCGATCTTGTCTCTGCTCTGATACTCCCCCAGCCCCATTTCAACTCTTTTAATAACACCATTGTCAAATACGAGAAGTTTGTCACACATTTTTTCAAGAAAATAATGATCATGGGAAACGATAAGAATCGAACCTTCAAAGGACTGCAAGATATTTTCTAGAGACTCGCGACTCGCAAGATCAAGGTGGTTGGTAGGTTCGTCTAAAATGAACAAATCTACCTCATCCAATAACAATTTCACAAGCTTCACCCTTGTTCGTTCTCCCAAGCTTAAGGACGAAATGGGCTGATTGATTTTGTCTGCATGAAACCCAATATTTGCAAAAATAGTTCGTGCCTCACTCATTTTTTCTTTTGCAGTGATTCCAACATACTCAAGGATTGTCTTCGATTCATCCAAGTCCGTTACATCCTGAGACAAATAGCCGATTTTTAAGGAATGACTTTTCCAGAGCTCCCCCATTGACAGTGTTGATTCTCCCATGATGACACGAAGTAAAGTCGTCTTACCACAGCCATTTTCGCCAAGAATGCCAATCCGTTCTCCAAACTTCACATAAAAGTGGCTTTCTTGAAACAATAGCCTCTCGCCAAACCTCATTCCTCCATTCTTCACTTCAACAATTCGTTTGCCCCGCTTTTTACTCTGTGTAAAATGAAATTGGAGTTCCTCTATTTCCTTTGGCTTATCAACTTTGTTTTTTTCGAGTTCTTTTTCAAGGCGCTTCCTTTTTGACTTGATCTGTTTATCCATTTTCTTTGCCTTCACTCGATAAAATTCCTTAAAACCTTCCTGCTTCGTCGATTGGCGATGCGCTTTGTCTGACCAGTTTTGCAAATTGCTTAGCTGGTTTTCAATTTTCTCTTTTTGTTTTTGTTGACTGTCATAGCGATGGAGCTGACTTTGGTATTGCCTTTCTTTTTCTTTAGAAAAATCGGTATAATTCCCTTCGTAAATAACCGAATTTCCATCATCAACCTCAATGATTTGATTGACTGTTTGATCAAGGAAATAGCGGTCATGCGAAATAACAATGATAGCACCCGGAAAAGCTTTCATTTCCTCAATCAGCCACGCTATTCCTTTAAAATCAAGGTGGTTAGTAGGTTCATCTAACAATAAAAGATCCGGTTGAGATGCCCAAACCTTTGCTAGTGATAGCTTTGTTTTTTCGCCCCCACTTAAGTGATCACCGCGATTATGGTCCCAAGTTTGGACTTTCCTTAACCCAAGCTGGCTCGTTTGCTTCAACATATCTCTTGACACCGTTACTTCCTCAATATCATGAAGCGCAACATCTGCGGCCTGTTTTACATAGCCAATTAAAATTGGACCAGACGGCATTTCGATATTTCCTTTATCCATCTCTATTTTTCCCGATAAGATGTTTGCCAATGTCGTCTTCCCGGCTCCATTATTCCCGACAATCCCGATTCGATCTCCCCTTTGGATGTCAAACTCAATATGATTTAAGATAACCTTATCTCCGTAGCTTTTGTGGACGCCACTTATTTTTAAAATCGTCATAAAAAAACCTCCCTAGTAAGTACCTAGAGAGGACACATTTTTCCCCATCACAAATAAACGTTCAATTGTATAAGTTTATACAAATGGACATGGAAATGGGCATAGGAATCCTATTCTCTAGATACTCGATATAAGAATAATCGGTACGAAAATAA
Source organism: Bacillus timonensis (assembly GCF_004799755.1). Classification (GTDB taxonomy): domain Bacteria; phylum Bacillota; class Bacilli; order Bacillales; family Bacillaceae_L; genus Ferdinandcohnia; species Ferdinandcohnia timonensis_A. The sequence goes on from NZ_SLUB01000010.1 coordinate 76,341, forward strand.
GATTAGTTGTCCATTGCCCCTTACCCATTCCTTTCGAATTTTGTTAATTCCAGTATATGTTCTTTGAAAAAATCTGTCAAATTCGACTTTTCTTCCATGTCCCCGATAATTCGTTATAATAGGAGTAATCATATAAAAGAATGAGGCGTTTTTATGGAAAAAGTTGAAGTTTTTATTTTATCTGGATTTTTAGGAAGTGGAAAAACCACTTTATTACAAAATATTCTGAACGAGGAAAAAAAACTAGGTCGGAAAGTAGCAGTTGTAATGAATGAGTTAGGCCAGGTTTCAATCGATTCAAATGCCGTTTCAGAAAATACACCTCTTAAGGAATTATTAAATGGCTGTGTTTGCTGTACGATTCAAGGCCAGCTTGAAGTTCATCTCCAAGGACTTTTACAGGACTATGATCTTGATGCGATTTATATTGAAACAACAGGGGTTGCCCATCCAATTGAAGTACTGGATGCCTGTATGTCCCCCCTATTTGCCGATCAATTAATTGTCCAATCGATAGTGACTCTAATTGATGTGAACCGTTGGAAGGAAAGGCATTCATTAAGTGCTCAGTTGCAAATGCTCTTACGTGAACAAGTTTCCCACGCCGATGTATTGTTACTAAATAAAGTCGACCAGTTGTCAGAGATGGAACAAGGACAAATGCTTTTTGAAATTCAATCCATTAACAGTGATGCAAGATGCTTGTTGACGAAGTACGCTTCCGTGAAGCTTGATGATCTTCGTACAGTGAAAAAGACCGAACGAAAACCACATGAACGTGCCCATGTCCATCTTGATTTGAAACTAAAAACATATGTTCATACATTTTCAAATTCACTTGATCTTGATTTGTTCGAGGATTGGCTAAGAAAAATGCCTGATACCATTTACCGAATTAAGGGTTATTTAAAGTTTACCCATTCGAATCATACTTATTTGTTCCAATACTCCTATGGGACACCCATTTATTTAAAAGAACTAATGAACTACAAGCCAACGTTAGTATTTATTGGTGAAAAATTGGATCCCCAATGGATGAAAGCGGAAATGGAGAAGCTTGAGGAAGAAAGTATGAAGGCAGAATAATCACTTTTAGCGGAAGTGGTCGTAATTCCCAAGCATCATTTTCACATTACGTGACACCTTAAAAATGAGTAATCGTTTGGTTACTCAAAAAAACGTAGTCGGGAGTGATGTATCATGGCAAGAAACAAACTATTGGTTCCAGGTGCTGAAAATGCTCTAGATCAAATGAAAGAAGAAATCGCCAATGAGTTTGGAGTTCAGCTTGGTGCAGATACGACCGCACGTGCTAACGGCTCTGTTGGGGGCGAAATGACGAAACGCCTCGTAGCCATGGCACAGCAACAGCTTAAAAATGGTTCACAACAATAACTTTTTTTTAGGGGCCCTTCTTTGAGGGCCTCTATTTGTTAACGAAACTAAAAAAACCGCCACTTTCCTTAGAAGTGAACGGTTTTTTCAACATATATGTTCTTAGGCGTCATCATCACAGTTGGATTCTCTTTTGCCTCAATTGTTCTTACTCCAAATAAAATCATGCCCACAACCAAAAGTGCAAACAACAACACAATGATACAATTTTTTACTAATGCCATCTTTCCCACCCTATCCATTTTTAAAGCCTATCTTTTTTCGCTTCTTTCCAACAAAACCATTCTATTCACGACTTTCGTTTTTATTCCCCAATATTAAAAAATGATTAAAATATCCTCTTCTTTCACACCTTCCCCTCAGGTGGGACATATAGTGTAGTAAAGGAGGGAAATCACTTGGATAAATTTGTATTCTTATTTGTTGCGTGTATTTTAGCAGGTTTTGCTCTTATTAAAGTAACTGCCTATGATACCGTTTTAGGAAGTTTACATTCAGTATTTATTTTAGTAGGTGTCCTTACAATCATTGTCTTTTCATTTGTCCTTATATTTAAGGGTATTTTAGCTTTATTGGGGAAATGATGAGCCTTTTTATGGCTTATCTCATTAATTTTAGGGGTTTGTACCTTTCATAATAGTAAAGTAGCCATATGCTAGTACTACCAAAGGTATGGAAGGTGGTACATGGTATATGGCTTCGATCTTTTTAGGACCGATCGAGATTAATCGGAATGAGGGAACCATTATTGCCGGAAACTCATTTAATGTTTCTCCCACATCAACAGGAAAAACATATGCAGGTGCCGGCTCATTAAATACAGGTGTTAATATTACAATCAATAGTGGTAGAAGTACATCCAATACGTATGATTCTGATGGCAGAGATTCATCCATTTCTGAATTAGAATAAAATACCGTCTCCCCTTAGGAAGACGGCTTTTTTTACATATTACACATACATCGCTTCTATTTGTTTTTGAAGCTCAGCATTTTCAAGATATTCATCATATGTCATTTGCTTATCAACAAGACCATTTGGTGTGATTTCAATAATGCGGTTTGCGATTGTTTGAACAAACTGATGGTCATGTGATGTAAATAAAATGGAACCTTTAAACGCGATTAAGCCATTGTTTAAAGCCGTAATAGACTCAAGGTCTAAGTGGTTTGTCGGGTCATCAAGCAATAACACGTTTGACCCACTTAGCATCATTTTTGAAAGCATACAGCGTACTTTTTCTCCTCCTGAAAGAACACTAGGTTTTTTCAAGACCTCTTCTCCAGAGAAAAGCATTCTTCCTAAGAATCCACGCAGGAAGCTTTCACTTTGATCATTTGGTGAAAACTGACGAAGCCAGTCCACTAATGTTGGCTCATTACCCTCGAAATATTTCGAGTTATCCTTAGGGAAATAGGCTTGTGACGTTGTAACACCCCATTTGAATGTTCCACTATCCGCTTCCATCTCACCCATCAAAATCTTAAATAAAGTTGTAATCGCAATTTCACTCTTTCCTACAAACGCAAGCTTGTCGCCTTTATTCATAATAAAGCTCACATTATCAAGAACCTTCACACCATCGATTGATTTGGTTAAGCCTTCCACACGTAATAAATCATTTCCGATTTCACGCTCTGGTGTAAACCCGACAAACGGATATCGACGGGAAGATGGTCTAATATCATCCAATGAAATTTTTTCTAAAAGCTTTTTACGGGATGTTGCTTGTTTTGATTTAGATGCATTTGCACTAAAGCGCGCAATGAAAGCCTGAAGTTCTTTAATTTTCTCTTCTTTCTTTCGGTTTGCATCTTGCGCCATTCTTGAGGCAAGCTGACTTGATTCATACCAGAAGTCATAGTTTCCAACATAGATTTGAATTTTTCCATAATCGAGATCTGCCATATGCGTACATACTTTATTTAAGAAATGACGGTCATGGGATACGACAATTACGGTATTTTCAAAGTTAATTAAAAATTCTTCTAGCCACTGTATCGCTTTTAAATCCAAGTTATTCGTAGGCTCGTCCAGTAAAAGGACATCTGGTTTGCCAAATAAGGCTTGCGCTAATAAAACTTTTACTTTCTCAGAACCAGTTAATTCTGCCATCTTTTTCGTGTGAAGCTCCTCTGGAATCCCTAATCCTTTTAACAGTATTGCAGCTTCCGATTCGGCTTCCCACCCATTTAATTCAGCAAATTCTCCTTCAAGTTCAGCTGCTCTCATGCCGTCTTCATCAGAAAAATCAGCCTTCATATAAATGGCATCCTTCTCCTGCATCACTTCATAAAGACGAGCATGTCCCATAATCACAACTTTAAGGACCTCTTGTTCTTCATATTCAAAGTGGTTTTGTTTTAATATCGCAAGACGTTCACCTGGTGTCATATGAACATCACCAGTTTGTGGCTCAATTTCACCAGAAAGAATTTTCAAGAAGGTTGATTTTCCGGCACCATTTGCCCCAATCAGACCATAACAATTTCCCGGTGTAAACTTTATATTAACATCTTCAAAAAGCTTGCGATCACCGTAACGCAAACCGACATTTGTAACTGTAATCATATAGTTTAAATCCTCCATTTCATATCACTGCTTCTGATTATACCATTTTACTAGACACAACTCTAGTTCTAGCAGTTTAAGGGCTTAGGATAACATAAAAATGACCCTTTTCACAGATTTCCTGCAAAAAGAGTCGATTAGAATACATCACGTTTTTCTTTTTTTCCTTGTTTAAAATCAAATGGCATCATTCTTCTTATTGCTCTCCTGTTCTTGATTTGTTTCCACTGGCAATTCTGTTTGTCTCTCAACACGTCTCACAAATTCAACTCTTTGCATGATTCTTTCTCCCCCGTAACCTGCCAAAATAGAGAGGAACACTACTCGAAAAATCGATTCTGTGTCACTCGATGCTACGACTAAAACTGCCGCAACGGTTCCGATAATCATTTCTTCTAAGAAGCCGAGGTAGATGAAGCGTTTTGTAACACGAGGTTTTTCGATTTTCCCCTGTTTTTTAGCATGTCCCAACAACCCCATAGAGCCACCAATAAAGATTGCTAGCAAGAGATGTAACAACATGTCATCACCCCCTAAAGTCCAGATTTAGTAATGCTTGACCTTAGGCAAATATGGAAGCTTCCTTATTCACATTATATGCCAAATGTTGATAAGAAAGCTTGGGTATATTTTCCGAAAATTTAAAATATATTTATACGACCAATGCACTAATTCCTCTTGTAAAATTACTTCGGACTCCGAAAGGACTGCATATTCCTACCTAGCTACATCCCCCATCGTCATTATTTGAATAAATTCAGTGATGAATTTTTTATAATCAAAGCGCAAGGCAATTCGGTCTAATGTTTCAGGTGGTTCCTTATCTGGATTGGCCCGAAAATCCGCGACACTCACTCCCTTTAAAACCCCAAACATTTCTACCCTTACCCGACGATGGGCATATTGTACAATTGATGGATTCACAATTGCACTTAAAGCAACAACATCATGTAACGGCGTCCCTTTAATTCCCGGTACGCTTTTCTTATAAAATTCATAATAATAATCGAAAATGGGGCGGATTAAATCTCGATATGGATTACGAGTTCCAAGGCGGACAATCGTATCTACAATATCGGAAGTCATGAGGGCTTGTATTGTAATATTGAGCGGATGAATCGCAAGGTTTTGTGCACGTTCACAAACAAGGTTTGAGGCAATTGGATCTCCATAAAAATTCGCCTCAGCTTCGGCAGTTACATTTCCGGGAACAAAAAAAGCCCCTCCCATTATATAAATGCCTTTTACTTTATTCATCACCTCACCGCCTAGGAGAAAAGCAATTGCAAGCGAAGTTGAACGTCCCACATCGACGATATAGAGTTCGTTTTCATATTTTTGTATAATTTTAAAGATCTCATCGAAATTTAATAACTCACCCGTTTGTAATGTATCCGGTGGACGTATGGGACCAAGCCCTTTTTCCCCGTGAATTTCAGGATAATAAGGAGTGAATTCTCCGGATAATGGCCCCTTCGCCCCTGCAATGATTGGGATATCTCTTTGACCTGCAAGGGATAACAAATACGCCACATTCTGAACAGCCTGTTCTTGCTCAACATTTCCATAGCCGGGGACAATGCCGACAATCTCAATATTTGGATGGAGCAATCCGTACATAATTGCAAGTGAATCATCAATTCCTGGATCCCCGAAAAATAACACCTTAGCTGCCATCGAGTTTGCTCCCTTCAAAATTTTATATACTATTCACTATATGAAGGGCATACGAAAAAAAACACCTATTTCTTTGTTGTCGAAATAGGTGCTTTACCATTTTATTATTTTGCAAATTGGTGATTACCAATAATGGTTGTGACTTCTCTTGACATCATGAATGGATGAGAAGACTTGTCTGGATTGAAGAAAAATAAAGATCCTTTCCCTTGTCCGCGGAACGTAAGAGCTTCATCTACAGCACGTTTTGATTCTTCATCAGCTGGTTGATTGATTGAACCATCTGCTACTGGGCTAAATGCATATGAACCACCTGAAGCTTTTTCATAAATCACTTCTTTAATCGAATTTGGGAATTCTGATGAATCCACTCGGTTTAACACAACAGTTGCCACGGCAACCTTACCTGCATAGGGTTCACCCTTTGCTTCCGCATGTACAAGTCGTGCAAGCAATTCTTTCTCTTCATTCGTTAATGATGCTGGAATTTCAATCTCTTCGCCTGGATAAATCATATCACTTGTTCGGTTGTTCATTTTCTTTAGCTCTAATACAGACACACCATACTTCATGCCAAGGTTCCAAAATGTATCACCTGATTTAACAGTATGAGTTGCGGCCGATGCACTCACACTTGTTGCTAATAACGAAAATGTTAGGGCTGCTGCAAATCCAATCTTTTTAAGGTTTTTCATATTGTATTCCTCCTAGTAGTCGTCGTTTTTGTCTCTACTAGAAGGGTAACAGCTGTAATATTTCGATTCATTGTCCAAAAACTGGTAGAATGCGAGAGCCTTTGAATCACATCGTCTGAAAAAATACATGGAAAAATAATCCTTAGATAAAATTCCACCTAAATATTGGACGTGCCGGAAAAATACGGAGTGAATGTTACAAACATCTCTCTGATTTAACAGCTATTTCATAATCATTTTTATCCACTTTAACCCATGCTTTGTGTTTGGATAACGGAACGGTAAATCAAATCGTGTTGTTTGTTTCATGATCCCTTTTTCATGAGAAAATACATTAAAGCTCCCCTTGCCATGATAAGCCCCAATTCCACTTTCACCAACACCGCCAAATGGCAGATGTGGTGAAGTAAAATGATAAACCGTGTCATTCACACAGCCACCACCAAAGGAAATTGACTCAAGGACCTTGTTTTGAACTCGTTCAACCTCTGAAAAAATATACAAGGCAAGTGGTTTTGGGTGCTGATTCATTTCATCGATGATTTTTAAAATGTCCTCATACTCCATCACAGGTAAAATCGGCCCAAAAATTTCATCTTCCATGATCGGGTCCTCCCAGGTAATGTTAGTCAGGACCGTTGGAGCAATCAGGAGCTTCTCCGCATCTGATTCTCCTCCATGATAAATGGTTCCACTATTGTATATAAAGGTTTTTAGGCGCTGAAAATGCCGGTCACTAACGATTTTAGTAAACTGGCTCTCCTCCCCTAGAGCATTCCCATACAAATCCTGGATGGCCTCTTTTAATAGCTTCAAAAATTCATCCTTCACCTCATGATGGACATACAAATAATCTGGTGCCACACAGGTTTGCCCCGCATTTGTAAACTTTCCCCATGCAATCCGCTTGGCCGCATACTGAAGATTCGCATCCTTGTGAACGATACATGGACTTTTTCCGCCAAGTTCAAGGGTTACGGGTGTTAAGTGTTTGGATGCTGCCTCCATAATCACCTTTCCAACAGCAACACTTCCTGTAAAAAAGATATAATCCGTTTTTTCATTCAAAAGGGCTGAGCTTGTTTCAACTCCACCTTCTACAATTGCGATGTAATCCTCTTGGAAATTTTCACGAATCAGCTTTGTTAGAAATTCCGACGTCGTTGGTGTTAACTCTGAGGGCTTTAAAATCGCACAGTTCCCAGCAGCGATTGCTCCGATTAAGGGAGCGAATGCCAATTGGAACGGATAATTCCAAGGTGAAATGATCAGGACGACCCCATATGGTTCAGGATAAATATAATTTTTACTCCCAAAGCCAGTTAAGCTTGTTTTTACTTTTCTTGGCTTTGCCCAGTTTTCAATATGTTTTAACGTATACCGCAGTTCCTCCAAGACAAATCCAATCTCCGTCGTGTAGGACTCAAATTCCGATTTATTTAAATCTGTATGTAAGGCAGCCATGATTTCTTTTTCATGTGACTTAATTAGATTTCGAAGCATTTTAAGAGTATCCATCCGAAAAGCAACTTCCTTTGTTCTACCTGTCGAAAAGAATTCACGCTGCTTTTTAATAAGCGCCTCATAGCTTTCCACTACTGTTTCCCCCATTCATCGAGACTCTACATTATAAATAGTACATGACTATGCGATTCTCCTCTATTTTTTTACAAAAAACAAAGATAATACGACTATCATATAAAAAAAGGTAAGCCCAGAGTTTTAGGCTTACCTTTTGATTAAATGACTGTTATTTTTTCCTTTACTGGAATATGGCCAGATTTCTCAACTTTTGTTTCTAAATACTTTTTATTGTATTCGGAGATATCCCCCCAAAGTGGGATATGTGTGTCAGATAAAAGTCCATATTCTTGTAATGCAGCTAATTTTTTCGGATTGTTTGTAATTAACGTCACTGGTTTCGCACGTAAATCCGTGAGTACGCGAATCGCATCCTCATAATTACGGCTATCATCCTTAAAGCCTAATGCAAGATTGGCTTCCACGGTATCAAGCCCTTCTTGCTGAAGGATGTATGCCAGTGATTTTGAAAATAGCCCAATCCCTCTTCCTTCATGATTGGCTAAATAAAAGAGTGCACCACAACCATTTGAAACGATCATTCTCATCGATTCACGCAATTGGAACCCACAATCACAGCGTTTACTTCCGAAAATATCACCCGTATGACAGATGCTGTGCATGCGAATAAGTGCCTCAGTTTCAGTATCAAAATCACCGTATACAAGTACAGATGATTGTTGCATAGCGGCGAGGTTCGTTTTAGAAAGGGAATCCAACACTTCCTCAGTGCCCATTTCATCCTCAACTTTTAACCATGTATACCATTTAAAAGTGACAACTTGATCATCTAACTGAACAGGTAATGTGACAGGTCCCACTAAACAGATATCCTGTTCACCTGGTTTTTGAATCATTTTCATTTTATTTAAAAGAAGGCTCTTTATCTCTTTTGAAACCATACTCATTCTCCCTTTCTACATCTGCAACTAATTAAGTTCTCTCTTCTTTGTCTTGAAAGTATAGTATTTTTATAAAAGGGAGGTCAAGTAATATACACTTCAGTTATCTTTTATAATTTTTCAGCATGAAAACCTAACTTTTTTAAGAGAACCATCATTTCTTCTTTTTCAGAATCAGTCAAACCTCCGACAATTTCTTCAATTGCCTCTTCGTGTTTTGGAAAAACCGTATCCATGAATTGTTTCCCTTCCTCCGTAATGGACGCCCATGTAACACGACGATCCTTTGGACATGGTTTTCGAAGAAGGAAGTTCTTTTTTTCTAATTTATCTACAACATAGGTTATACTTCCACTCGATAATAAGACCTTTTTACCAATATGCTGGATTGGCTGGTCCCCTTTATGATAAAGAAGTTCTAACACGGCAAATTCTGTTAAGTTTAATCCGTATCCTTTTACATCCTCTTCAACCCGCTCATTCACTGATCGGAATGCTCGAGATAGAATGACAAAAAATTTTAAGGAGAGGTTAGGAACATTGATTGCTTCATTCGCTTCCATACTTTCCACCCTTTTCATTATCTTGAATTCAAGATAATTTTACTAAATTATGATGTATCTTGTCAACCTTTAGTCTGTGACTTTTGTCACATTAGCTTCTCGCCACTTCCATATATCGATATAGCACATCCCCACCATGTTGGGCAATCCCACGAAAATGCTTGAAATCCTCCCTTTTGACCAAAGTCTGTCGAAACTCTAAAAATTGATCATTCTTCACCAAATATTCACTCAATTCTCCATCTCGCAGCTTATTTAAAATTTCATTTACAAATTGTTCATTCATCGTAAACACCTCTTTGTAAATTATAGTAGTTCATAGAAAGAGAAACAAGGCTAATACCCATTTATCCTGTGATTTTACACATATTACGCCATTAGGCATATGATGTGGGGAAAGTGTCTAGTAGGCCTTTATGATGAAGTAGGTAAAAGTTAACTGACCAAAGTAGCTGACTTTTTTATCCTGATAATACTGAGAGAGGTGGATTCTATGAAAAATTACCCAAACGAAATGTTTATGAATCCGAATATGTACGGAGCACAAACTGGCGCGCAACAAGGTATAATGGTTCCTCATGGACCACATGGACCTGGTTGTACCTGCGGACAACAGCAACTTGCACCTATGGGTGGGCCTGGAATGATGGGCAATCTTGATCCTCAGGATCCTGATGTTGGACCTATGATGGGTGGATTTCAACCTCAGGGAACGGGGGCTGGGTCTATGATGGGCGGATTCGGACCTCAAACCCCTGGGGCTGGGCCAATGATGGGCGGATTCGGACCTCAAACTCCTGGGGCTGGACCTATGATGGGTGGATTCGGACCTCAAGGACCTGCTATGCCTGGCATGATGGTTCCTCAAGGTTATGGAATGACGCCAAACATGAGAGAACCACATGGGCCACATGGACCTGGTTGTACGTGTGGACAATAGCAATTTCAATTACTAGACCTTGCAGGATGTGTAGGTAAATTAGGAATGAAGGTGTCTCTTTTAAGGGACACCTTTTTAATTAAGCCATTAACCATTTCTGAAACTGATCAAACTGCTCGGCAGCGTCCTTCAGTCCAAGTTCATATAAATTGGTTAATTTCGCAGGATTTTTTTCAACTCGCCCTACTTCCAGTGGTTCAGTTGGACTAAACACAAATACCCTTCCCGCTTTTTCTTCTTGATCCAAATACGCTAGTGTATCGTTATAACGCTTATAGCGTGTTTCCATCGCTTTTACTAGGTGAGGGTGTTGCTTAAAAGCACGTCTGACAACCCAAGTTATATTAGATTTCTTTTTCAAATAACCACGATTTCGAGTTAAAATGACCACATTTTTTGAATTACCATCCTGCTGTGCTTTTATCAATGGTATCGGATCTGTAATCCCGCCATCCAATAATTTTTTTCCTTTGAATTCAATGATCGGCGCAACAAATGGCAATGAACTCGATGCACGAATGACCTTAAGCATGTCATTTCCATAATCTTCTTTTTTAAAATACATAGGTTCCCCTGTTTCACAATCGGTTGTGCCCACCACGAATTCTTCTTTTGATTGATAAAAAGTATCATAGTCATATGGGACATGTTTATTTGGAATCTCATCAAAAATAAAATCCATTCCAAATAATTGCTTATGTTTTACAAAATTGCGGAATGATAGATAGTTTGGATGATTGACATAATCAATATTAACCGTACGATTTCTTCCCATTTGCCTAGAAAGATAAGACGCCGCCATACACGCACCTGCCGATACGCCAACAACATATGGGAAATATAAATCCTGTTCCATAAAATATTCAAGGATGCCTGCTGTGTACATGCCGCGCATTCCTCCACCTTCTAAAACCAATCCTACGTCTTTCACTATTATTCTCCCCTTCTAACAAGGCTTACTAGTTAACTATAAAAAAATTATGAAGGCTTGTCACATTTTTTACAAATTTTTATAATAAAATATCTATGAAAACGCTTTACATAATTACAAAAGTAAGGCAAAATATAAAAAAATGGTTTTTTTGTAAATAAAAGCACTTTATGAACTTTATTGAAGATGCATAGAATGTGATGGAGGGCGACATGATGAAAATTGCAGAAATTGGGGATATCATTGAGTTCAAAGAGGGCCTAAAAGGCATCGTCGAAAAGGTTAACGAAAACTCGGTTATCGTGGATTTAACATATATGGACAATTATAGAGATCTTGAATTAGAGAGTCGTACAGTTGTTAATCACAAAAACTATAAGATTGTCACAACAATCTAATGGAAAAGGGAGCTGATTCAATAATCGGCTCCCTTTTTGTATTTATACCCCTAATGATTTGTTCTTCACAAATTTTGGTTGGAGCGAAGTTAGAAATCTAGATTTTGAGAATGAGTAAATTATTAGTGCTGTCCAGATAAAAACAAAAGTGACTAAATGAACCTTTGTAAAATGTTCATGATACAGAAAGACTCCCAATAGAAGACTTATTGTCGGGGCAATATATTGAAGAATCCCCACCACAGAAAGTGGAATTCTGTTTGCTCCAGCGGCAAACCATAGTAACGGCAATGCGGTTACAACCCCTGCCCCCATTAACAATAACTGCACGTCAATAGTGGCTCCTAAAAAGGAATCGGCTCCCCCCTTATAAAGGGTTGCCAAATAAATAAGTGCAATTGGTGCAACCACCATTGTTTCCATCGCTAAACCTATCAATGAATCAAGCTTTGCAAGTTTCTTGGTTAACCCATAAAACCCAAAGCTTAATGCAAGCGTAATCGCCACCCAAGGGAAACTTCCATACTGAATGGTCAAAATAAGAACGCCAATACCGGCTAACACAAAGGAAATCCCCTGCCAAAACAGGATTCTTTCTTTAAGCACAATGATTCCTAATAGTACACTAACCAATGGGTTGATGTAATACCCTAGGCTAGCATCAATAATATGATCCGTATTTACCGCCCAAATATAAGTTGCCCAGTTGATTGTAATAAGGATGGATGAACCCACAATCCCAATTAGTTTCAATTTGTTTTTTACAATCTCTTTAAGGCTTTTTATAAACTGTTTCCCTTTCCTCGAAACAAGAATTACTAAAAGCACAAAAACAAGGGACCAAATAATTCGATGTGCAAGTATTTCGAATGCCGGTACATAGTCGATTAACTTCCAATAAAGAGGCAGTATCCCCCATGCAATATAGGCAATCGTAGTGTATAGGATACCTAATTTATATTCCCTCATATCATCTTGTTCCATAATGAACCTTCTTTCCAATTCAAGTTATACCATTGGTTAATTATATTTCGGTTCCCGATATTTCTCAACGAAAATGAATTGGAAATTTGAGATTGTCGGATGGGGGTGTCATCCGCGATCTCTGGAAGTGCGTTGCGCTCCATATTTTGGGAGGTTGGGGGTACTCTGTGCTTTCTGGACGTACACTTACTTCCAGTTTTTAGGAGAGTGAGGATGCTCCAGGTTCTCTGGACATACACTTTTTCCAGTTTTTTGGGAGAGAGAGGGTGCTCCAGGTTCTCTGGACGTACACTTCCTTCCACTTTTTAGGAGAGTGGGGGCACTCCAGGCTCTCTGGACGTACACTTACTTCCACTTTTTAGGAGAGTGAGGGCACTCCAGGCTCTCTGGACGTACACTTCCTTCCATTTTTTAGGAGAGTGAGGGTGCTCCAGGCTCTCTGGACGTGCATTTACTTCCATTTCTTAGGAGAGCGAGGGCACTCCAGGCTCTCTGGACGTACTTCTTTCCACTTTTTAGGAGAGTGAGGGCACTCCAGGCTCTCTGGACGTTCACTTCTTTCCATTTTTTAGGGGATTCGGGGCACTCCAAGTTCTCTGGACGTTCACTTTCTTCCACTTTTTAGGAGAGTGAGGGTACTCCAGGCTCTCTGGACGTACACTTCTTTCCACTTTTTAGGAGAGTGAGGGTACTCCAGACACTTGACCGCCTTAACTTATGGGTATACCTGGAAATACCCCTCACATAAACCTCTTTTATACCATCACTTATGGTTATAACTGGTAACACCCATCACATAAACCTCTCTTTTCACATCACTTTTGGATATACTTGGTAATACCCCATTCTTATAACCTCTCTTTTCACATCACTTTTGTAAATACCCGGAAATACCCTTCGCATAAACCCCTTTATGTTACTCCTTTTAGGAAAACCCACCCTCCCGCAAAAACGCACACCCCATAACAGAGGTGTGCGCCATCTTCACTCTATTCTTTTGTATCCTTCCCAGCTTCTTCAGCCAGCTGTTCAAATGATTTTACCTTGCCATGGGGATTTTGCGATTGTTTGCGAACTGTCCATTGGCGTTCTTGTTGGCGTTTAGATTGTGTCATATCGAACATCTCCTTCTTTCAAATCATCACCTTTAGGATAAGTCGCCACCAGATATTTATTCTAAAAAATTCACACCCATGATAAAATAAACAGCGACACATCTTACCAAAAGAGGCAAACACATATGCAAAAAAACTTTTTTCTACTATTAATATTTGTACATCTTTTACTCGCCATTAGTTTTCTATCGGACCTTCCATTTTGGGTCATGTTTACAATATCCTTTTTCCTTTTATCCATTGCAGCCGTCCGATTCGGCCATTTTGATACCAAAAACTTAACAATTTCAAACACAGCAATCGCTATACTATCCGGTCTTCTCATGTACGGACTCTTTTTTACAGGAAAAATTTGCGCTGAACTCCTTTTTCCTATTCAAATGTCAGAAGTTGCTGCTTTATATAGGAAGGTTCAGCCACAGCTAACATGGCATTATGTTGCACTGTTTCTCATCATCATTTCAGGTGAAGAATTATTTTGGAGAGGCTGTATTCAAAAAATGATCGAGGATTCGTTCGAAAATAAGCTACTGGTGATCGTCATTTCCTCACTTTTATATATGTCGGCAAATCTTTATACCTTTAATCCACTCTTTATGTTAGCGACATTTGCTGGTGGAGTAGTTTGGGGAACCTTATATATGTGGAATCGGAATATCCTTTTAACAATCCTTTCCCACCTTGTGTTCAACTTATTTTTTCTCGTGCTTTTCCCCATCTTTTAAAAGCCAAAAAAGAAATCGAAGAATGATAAGAATCTATCCTCCGATTTCCTAATCCATGTATTTCTTCATTTAACCCAACAAAACTTTTTCTGCATTTTTGGGTGGTTTCACGTTGTCAGGTATCCCCGCTACATACGGATTATTTTTTGTGGATAAAGAAAACTCCTGTTTTGCTCGTTCAAGTACATGATCCTTATTCTGCAATAAATCATACGCAGATAATGCCATTGTTTGAGCAGCCAAGTGCATTCCCTTAAAACCGATTGACGAACCAAAAGAAGCGGTTGCCTGCCATGTATGTACTTGTACTCCAACTGGAGCACAAGTTGTCATGATTTGCCCAACAGGAGTAATCCAACTAACATCCCCCACATCAGTAGAACCAGGTAAAGATTTTTCCTTTGTTTGTTTATCATTTTGATAGGTGACCGGTAGAATTTCATTGTTTGCCTGTTGTGCCATTTTTACGACAGCAGGATCTATTGTCTTTACTAATTCCTCAGCAAATTCCTCTTCTTCTGCTGTAAACACTAAAGGATCTGCTACTTTCATATTTTCATACATAAGGTCATTTAAAGCTTCATTTGGCAGAGTGTTATAAGGAAATGCATCAATCTCCCAATACACTTCTGTTTCCGTCATGAGAGCTGCCCCTTTAGCAATTTTTTGAACTCTTCTAAGGATGTTTTCCACTTGTTCCTTTGTGGCAGCCCGTAAATAATACCAAACACATGCATGCTCTGGGACAATATTTGGTGCAAGTCCCCCATTTGTAATGACATAATGAATTCTTGTTCCGTCTACAACATGCTCTCGTAAATAATTTGCTCCGACATTCATCAATTCAACTGCATCAAGCGCACTTCTCCCTGCATGTGGCGATGAAGCGGCATGTGCTGGAATTCCTTTAAAATGAAACTTAATGGACACCATAGCTTGCATGCTCCTATTTACTACCGAGTTGGATGTCCAGGGGTGCCAAGTTAAAGCGCAATCCAAATCATCAAAGACGCCTTCCTTTGCCATATACGTTTTACCAGACAATACTTCTTCTGCAGGACAACCATAATACCGAATCGTACCTGCTAGTTTAAATTCTTCCATTGCGTTTTTTAACGCCACTACAGCTTCTACACCTGCGGTTCCAAGTAAATTATGCCCACAGCCGTGACCTGGTCCGTCCATTTCTACTTGTTCCTGAACGGTTTTGACGGCTTGGGAAAGCCCGGGTAATGCATCATATTCTCCTAATATCCCAATGATTGGTTTTCCTGAACCATATTCTGCTACAAAAGCTGTAGACATTCCACCAATCGAAGCTTGAATGTGAAATCCTGCTTCTTTTAATTTGGAGACTTGCAAGTTACAAGCATAGCTTTCTTCATAAGCAACTTGCGGATGCTCCCATATCTTTTCAGCCATTTCCGTAAATTCGGACTGATTATTTCTTATCCATTGCACTATATTTTGTTTACTCATGCGTTATATCCATTTACTAATGGATTCTCACTCCTTCCAAATCTATTAAGTCGATGCCAACAGCTTAATTACTTTTCTCTTGTTTTTTGATCTTCTCTAAAAGGAGACAAACTACAACTGTCCCGAGTATGCAGACAAACGTTTGGAAAGCACGAGGAACAGGACCTAGATTAACAAATAAACCAAATGCAATTCCGATGACCCCAAATAATGGTTTCTTGATTGCAAATTGTGCAATCACCCCTCCGAAAATAGCAGGCAGAACAAAATTCAAACTATTGATAATGGATTCCGGCAATATCGTGAGAATGAATGAGCCACTTAAAATAGCTAAAATAAGAATAATCGCGTTCATAATTGATGCTGTGGAAATAGCCAATGCGGCCGTAATTTCACCCTTTTTCGTTCCAGGTTCCGCATCAACAACCCGTTGAGCAACCGATGCACATGGTAGACACATATTTCCAATGTTCCCTGTAAGAAAGGCAATATATGTACCAGAAACACCCAAGACAGGATAATAGCTGATCGGTTCTAGCACCCAAACAAACATAATAATGGCTGCATAGGCTGTAAATCCAGAGATAATCGTGGACCAACCAGGATGATAACCTAGAACAAATGAGAGATATGAAGGAACAAGTAATGTTAATGCTATGACTGACCAAATCGTAAGACGTCCCCAAAAATGAGACTTTAATTGGAAGGTATCAAAATCCATTTCAGCTTGCGTGCTTGACACAGTTTGGTTTATAGATAGATTTTCCCCTCTATTCACTTGCATGTTGTTCTCCTCCCTTTCTTTTTAAGAAATAACATAACCTGCTATCATCCCGACTATAATAACCAATCCTAATGACCATTCTTTTAACCACCTTAATTGGGATTTATCTCCGATCCAAATAATGAGGGGCATCGTAATAAAGGCCACAATAAATACAATGAAATGACTTAGACCTTTCACCATTTCTCCACCACCAAGGTAACTAAAGGCCCCTATCATGGCAGCAACCGAAACGGTGCTTAACAACGTTACATTTTTGGGATTGGCTTCTGCTTTTTTCTGTATCTTCCCTAAAGACTTGGTAAATAGAGCAACAAATAACAACCATCCCATTCCCCCGAGACACATTACCCAAACAGCATTCGTAAAGGCTTGTAAATTATAATCAGGGGATCCTAAATCAACACCAGCAGCTTTTGACCCAATACTTGCCCCTACTGTTTCGATAGCAGCATTTCCAATAATCGATATTCGCATTAAAGTAGTAGGGCTTCCAATTAAGGAAATCATAGATATAGCAACAACAATGATAGCTAAAGAAGGACCAAGTGAACTAATCGCGCCGGCTCTGATCGCAGACTTTACCTCTGCTGATGTCATACCAACGGATTGACTTGTTTTTGAAGCCAGTCGAATAAAAATGATTCCTTGAAAGATGACGATCCCAACTACCAGTAAAGCAAAGATCCAAAGTGGTAAGCTATTTGCCGTTTGTAATACTTTTTCCAAATTAAACATCCTCCTTTTCACATATTCTCCAAGTGTAAATTAAATCGCCTACATCACTTTTTGAATTCCCCCTTCCGAAGTAAGCGCATTCAAAATAATTAAGGTTGAAAATTCTATATATTCTAATTTTTATAGTAATTTATTGAATCAACTATTACAATGTATTATATTACATATATAATTCAGAAAAAACGGAACTTTCTATATAAAAATGTCGCGGAGGTTAGAATGATAACAACACAACTTCTCTCTTTTTTAGAAAAAGGATTTAAGAAATGTTCGTATGAAATTCATGTTCAGAAACCTCATGATACTACCTTCCAACTCTTACACAAAAAAGGAATGTTAAAAAATGAAAATGTTAACCTTTTAAAATTGAATAAAGATGACAACTACACTATTTTCACGTACGAAGAGGATATGTATTTCTCTTTTTCATACATGAATGGGCTTCAAGTGCTTATTCGCTCCAACTGTATAACTTCTCCCTTTGATAAAAAAGATTTGGATTACTTGTATATTTGCTTTGAGCTATTAGATGCTAAAAACCAAATTCAAGCAAAAGATGCGGAACTAGATGTTTTGATTGAGGGTATACGCTCAGTCTCTTCTTCACTTGTTCTTGATGAACTGTTAGAGAATATTGTTAAAAATGCATTGTCAGTTATACCTGTGGCAAATGGAGGATATCTCCAACTTTATGATCCTAGTGAAGAAGTCATTATTACGAAAACAAGTGTTGGATTTGAACCCATCATTGGGAATCTTAGAATGAACGTTGGAGAATCTATAACTGGGATGGTTTTTAAGGAAGGGAAACCATTAATCTACCATTCTACAGAACAGATTTATAAAAGTATGAGTGATCATTCCATTTCTCCTGAAAACTTACAGATTATCAATTCATCATCAAAAGGAAGAGTGATTCAAGCTATTGTAAGCGTACCGATTTCGATTGGGGACCAGCGGATCGGGGTGATGACCATGCACCAATTTGATAAAAAAGGGAGATTTACTGAAGGTGATGTACGACTTCTACAAGGTTTTGCCTCACAGGTCGCCATTGCAATTCAAAATGCACGCCTTTATACAGAAGTGAACGAAAAATTACAAGAGCTTTCAAAAAGAAATGAAGTTCACAATGCCCTTATTAAATTCTCTCTCCAAAATAAAGGTTTAAAGACCATCGTAAAGGAAATAGGCAAAATGGTAAATGGGAAAGTTTCCTTTTATGATTATTTAGAAAATGATTGGTATCATAATCAAGTCAATCAAAAGAATGATTTTAGTGTTGATGAGATTTCTAGAATATTTAAAAAGAGAAGACAACCTGTTTTCGTAGAAATTCGTAAGCCTAAAGAAGAAAAGTACTATTTATATCCCATTATCAATGGTACCATTTTTCTCGGTTGTTTTATTTTGCCCTATTCTACTACTCTCTCGATTATTGATCGGATTGTAATTGAGCAAGGTGGAGCCATTTTAGCCCTTGAACTTGTAAAAAAACATACATTAGAAGAAATTTATTATAAGAAGACCCATGAATTTTTTAATGAGGTTATAAAAAGTAGAAACCCAGAAGCTCTCATTGCCAAAAGAAAGGAATTCAATTTAATTCCTTCCCACTCCTTTTTTGTTACAGTAATCGAACTTGTGAATTATAAGGATTTATATAAGCTTGGTGCAGATATTCATAGTATCATTTCATTGATTAAAAAGACTATTCTTCAGGTGAGGCTCATTTATGGATTTCATAATAAAATCATAGTGCTCGTTTCATTAACGGATAGTACCTTAGTTGATGAATTGATAAAAAGCCTGACAACCATTATTCACAACTGGACGAATAATAACGACTCATTCGTATGTGTAGGTGTAGGTTCAACTAAAACGGGAGCTTATCACATAGGGAAAAGTTATGAAGAGGCAAAGAAATCCGTTGCCTATCTAATTAATAAAAAAGAAACAGGCATCATTACCTATGAAAGTATAGGGGTTAATCGTTTATTTATTAATCAGGACACGAATGAAATAGAAGAATTCATAAATGGTTTTTTTCAACCCTTAAATACAGCACGGTCCAGGAAAAATGACCTTGAACTAACATTGTTAACCTATATAAAATTAAATAAGTCCATAAACGAAACAGCTCAACATCTTCACATTCATATTAATACGCTATATCAGCGCCTTAAAAAAATCGAGGAGATTCTTCATTTACGTTTTAATGATCCAAAAGACTTTCTTAAAATCCAGTTAGCCTGTCACTTAAAAGAATCATTCGCATACTCTGATGAGGTTCATTAAAATAAAGAGGTTCGCTGACGGACCTCTTTATTTCTTCGGGAGATGTTTCATTGGCCTTGCCAACAGAATTAATAAGATCAAACTCATATACCCAAACAATGGATACAAAAAAGAGATCAATGCCCCGTATCCTAACTGGCTTAGACAATAGGCGATGGCCAAAATACCGAAAACAATTAAGATTGACGGGAGTTTAATGACACTTATCAATTGACGCTCAAGCCCAAATAAATTCCCAATTACTGAAGTAAAGATTTCTCCATAAATCACAAGGATGTACAACCAGGAGAAAGCTGCCATAAAGTTTTTCATAACCTCAGCCATCGGAATCTCAAAGGTATGTATATTTGGGAGTGACGACAAGGAGATATGGCTTGTTAATAAAATCAGACATAATGCGCCCCCTCCTATCAATCCACCCCATCTTAATGTTTGTTCATGTTCTATTTCTTTAGCAAGTGGTACCAAAACTGGCATTGCCATGGTTAAATTAAATGCTGCATATAAAAATGGCGAAATCATCCATTTAAAGCTTGATGATTCTAATTCAGGTTTACTTATTAAACTTGTTGCATCCGTAGAAATGACTTCTACTGCTAACACAACACTGAAGAAAATCATAATTGGTACCACAAACATGTTTACACCAAACAACCCTTTGACCCCATATATCAAAACAAACAGGGAAAGTACACCCGTCACAAGAATTCCAAGCTGGTACGACAGACCTAATTGTTCGTAAAAGACAGCACCCGCTCCCGAAAGCATGACCGAGGTTACCCCTATCAATACAAGAAGCATCAATCCATTCACAAAAAAACCTGCTTTTCTTCCAAACAAATATTCATTAAATTCCTTATACGAATCAGCTTGAATTCGGTTTGCAATAATCATGATTCGAGTCCCTAACCATATGAATAAGAAACCACTGATTCCAATTCCAATTAAACCGTATACACCATATTGGGTAAAAAATTCAACAATTTCTCGACCTGTTGCAAAGCCTGCTCCTACGATTGTTCCAACATAAACAGCACCGATCTGAAATGCTGCTCCCCAATTTCCTCGCACAAATAGCCACCTCATTAATTGTCTGTGTTACTTGATGTATATGTACAAGTTCTTAAATTAAGACGAGCTATTATTTCGAAGAATGCGGTAAAAATTTCTAGTACTTTTTACTTGAAAGTCAAAGATAGTCAAAGTATAATGTAGACATAAGGTCAAAGATGGTCAAACATCACAAACGACCTATTTTATTTATGCCCACGCCATGTGGGTCAGTCTTTGAACTTCAATTGGTCAAGGATAGTCAAAATTCAAGGAGGTAGTTGTTTATGATTTGTCAAGCATGCAATAAAAATGAAGCTACTATTCAGTTACACGTACAAGTAAACAATGACAAGCGACAAATTCAACTTTGCAGTGAGTGTTATGCGAAGGAGAAGAACAACATGAAAATACCTTCAGGAATGTACGGTTTCCCTAATTTTACATTTGATGATCTATTTAAAGGTAATGCCTTCGGTCAACAAATGGGAATGAATCAACAACAAACACAACCAAAACACGGAGGAAATGGCGGAGGTCTTCTCGATCATTTCGGTCGAAACCTAACTCAAATGGCGAAAGCTGGACTTATTGATCCAGTAATTGGCCGTGACGAGGAAATTCAACGTGTTATCGAAATCTTAAACCGCCGTAATAAAAACAACCCAGTTCTAATTGGGGAACCGGGGGTAGGTAAAACTGCCATTGCAGAAGGTTTAGCCCTACAAATTTCTGAAGGAAAAGCGCCAAGAAAGCTTTCAAATAAACAGGTTTATTTACTAGATGTCGCATCACTTGTTGCCAACACTGGTATTCGTGGTCAATTCGAAGAAAGAATGAAGCAACTCATTGCTGAGCTTCAAAAACGTAAAAATATTATTTTATTTATAGATGAAATTCACCTTTTAGTGGGCGCAGGGTCTGCCGAAGGTTCAATGGATGCAGGGAATATTTTAAAACCTGCTCTTGCACGTGGCGAGCTTCAAGTTGTCGGTGCCACAACATTAAAAGAATACCGACAAATTGAAAAAGACGCTGCACTTGAGCGTCGTTTTCAACCTGTAACAGTGGATGAACCTACTGTTGACGAATCGATTCAGATTCTTGAAGGTATTAAAGGAAAATACGAAGATTTCCATGGTGTAAAATATACAGACGAGGCGATTCGTGCCTGTGTAACATTATCACATCGTTACATTCAAGACCGCTTCTTACCAGATAAGGCAATCGACTTACTCGATGAAGCAGGCTCAAAAATGAATTTAACATCTGGAGGTACAAATCCAAAGGATATTGAAGCAGAGCTAGCAAAAATCGCCGCTGAAAAAGAAAAAGCGGCTGGGGAAGAAAACTACGAATTAGCAGCTAAATTAAGACATCAAGAAATTCTGCTAGAAAAACAATTAAATAATCCGGAAAACAAAGAAGAGCATCTGATTGATGTAACGAATATCCAACAAATTATTGAGAAGAAAACCGGTATCCCTGTTGGTAAGCTTCAAGAAAATGAGCAACAAAAAATGAAACATCTTGCTGAAAGCCTTGCGAAAAAAGTAATTGGTCAAGAAGAAGCCGTTACAAAGGTTGCAAAAGCCGTTCGTCGAAGTCGCGCTGGCTTGAAAGCTAAAAATCGACCAATTGGTTCATTCCTCTTTGTCGGACCTACTGGTGTCGGTAAAACAGAATTAACGAAGACACTCGCTGAAGAACTATTCGGTTCGAAGGATGCCATGATTAGACTTGACATGAGTGAGTACATGGAGAAACACTCTGTCTCTAAAATCATCGGTTCACCTCCTGGATATGTTGGTCATGAGGAAGCAGGACAGCTTACTGAAAAAGTTCGTCGCAACCCTTATAGCATCATCCTTTTAGACGAAATCGAAAAGGCGCACCCTGATGTTCAGCATATGTTCCTTCAAATTTTAGAGGATGGCCGTTTAACAGACAGTCAAGGACGTACAGTAAGCTTCAAAGATACTGTGATTATCATGACAAGTAACGCAGGTAGTGGCGGACCTAAGAAAATCACGGTTGGCTTTGAAAAAGCTGATACCGATGTATATAAAGAAACATCTATTCTGGATTCACTTGGTTCCTTCTTCAAGCCAGAATTCTTGAACAGATTTGATGCCATCATTGAATTCAAACAGCTTGAAAAAGAACACTTGGTCCAAATTGTTGACCTTATGTTACATGAGCTTGAAGCAACGCTTAAAGAACAAGATGTAACCATCACTGTTGATGATGCCGCAAAACAAAAATTAGCTGAGCTAGGCTACCACCCAGCATTTGGTGCACGTCCATTACGCCGTGTCATCCAAGAACAGCTTGAGGACCAAATCACGGATGTTCTTTTAGAAAATGAAAACCAAACAAGCTTGAATGTAACGGTCGAAGAAAATAAAATTGTAGTCAAATAATAATACCCATTAAAAATGCAGAGCCACATTAAGCTCTGCATTTTTTTATAATGATTTTGTCTCCAATTCATTCACTTTTATTGATGTCTTACGATTTGAGAACAGGCTGTGCAGCACCATTCCACTTGCAATCATCAATAGCCCCACAAAAGAATACATAGATGGCAGAGGTGCACTTAATAAAAGAACTTCACCAAAGATCACAAAAATAATCTGGGTTGACTGGGTGGCTTCAACCGCAGCAAGCATACTTTGGTCATGCTTAACAAGCTCTGTTGCAAAAAAGAAGAGCACGGTGGCGATAACCCCAGAGGAAATCCCGACGATGAACGATTGAAACACCTGATCTTTACTTGGCAGCCCAGCAGTCGCAGCACCGAAACCAGCAATAATGAACCAAAACGGAGTCGAGGCAAGGGTCATGCCAAGGACACGTTGAAAAGTATCAAAATCATTTTTGCAGTGCTCCATCATTTTTCGATTACCTAATGGATAGGCAAAAGCAGCCACAACTACAGGAAGAATTCCAATTAGGAACATCTTCATTCCAATGCCCCCATTTGCTTCCTGAAGTTGAATCAAAACAATCCCAATAAAAATAAAACTAGAAAAAAGAAAACCTTTAACCGGGATTTGTTCACGCACTTTTTGCACACCATATTCCGTTTCAACTGTTTTATAGAAAAAAGGAACAACAAGGAGGCCCGCGATAATAACAAATTGCCATGTTCCTGCAACCAACCAACCTGGACCAGAAGCAGCCGCGAAAGTAAGCGGTGCATAAAACAGCCCAAATCCGACAGTACTCCAAAGAATCCATTTTAGCGGATTCATTTTTAACTCATACAGAAGTTGCTTGAGGTTTCCTCTAAGAAGAACGATTCCAATTAAAAAGGGAAGCATAAAAAAATATCGTAACGAAGAACTCCACATCCAGCTTCCCCCTGAAAGCTCCATTGATCGGTTTAGAATAAACGTTACCGCAAAAAATAGCGATGAGATGATTCCAATTAGAATAGCTTTCAAAATCCTTACTCCCCTCTAGACTTTAAAACAATAAACATCTTCATCCACAAAGCCTTTGATGATTTCTCCCGTTTTTGTAAATCCTGCTTTCGTATACACATGGATAGCTGCTAAGTTTGAAGGAATAACAGATAAGTAAATCTCATCGCAATAGGGCAATGTTTGAATCATTTCAGAAATTATTTCCTTCACCGCGGCGGTTCCATACCCTTTTCCTTGATATTTATAATCAATCATAATCCTGCAAAGTTCAAAGCGATTTCGTTCATTTTCAAGACCAAACATGGTAAATCCAATTAACTGAGTTCCATCATATATTGCTTTCGTTACCCAATCTGGCTGGACTTTTGCTTGAGCTAATGAAAAAACATTCGAAGCAACCCATTTTTCAAATAAAGCAAACTCTTTATCTTCAGATTTCAACCGAATGACATCGATTAAATTATCCATCGTGACATCGCGTAAAATGATTTTTTTCATGTACCTCCCCCCATTTTACAGTTAGTTGGACCACGATTGGCAGGAATATTCTAATAATTTATTTTATCATAAAGACTTGCTCTGCTTTTACAGTAAATCCTTCTTTTTCTAATAAATCACGCAAAATTTTATTCGATACTGACAAATTCGCTGCAGTCCGTGCAATTTTAAGGTCCGTTTGACCAAATACCATTCGTAAAAGCTCCCTTACAATGTCTTCCTTTTTATCATGTAATGGTTCAGCCTCACATTGCATGAGAATAATCGATTGAAGCTCCCCCACCTCATTAAATAGCCTTTTATAAATGGCATATCCAACAACTGTTTCATTCTCGTCCATTGCTAGCAGTGATTCTCCATCACGTGCATTATTCCATTGCGTTTGCCACGGAACCATCGCCTTATAAAATGGGACTTGTGAAGCATCAATTGGAATTCCTTTTGTAAAGGTAAATTGGGTGTTTTCGGCTAGAAATGCATCGCTTGATAATTCACCTGTATGCTGTAAATGAAGTAATTCATCGACAATGTGATAGCCGACCTTTTCATATAAGGCGATGGCCTTTTCATTTGCCTTAACCGCTTCAAGTGTAGCCACTTCTACGCCCTCAGTTTCATAGATTGCTAGTGTAGCTTCCATCAGCTTCTTGCCAACACCCTTCCCACGGTATTCAGGATCAACACCTGTTCCACCATTCCAAGAAACTTTTTTACCGTTAATAGAGCGAATTCCGTTAAGAATGAGACCTACTGGTCGCTCCCCTTCATAGGCAACGACAGAGAGCGCTGGAGAAAGCCCTTCCAAAATCATCCGTCTTGTAAAAAGATCAACTGTTGTTGTCATATTAAAATAGTAACCTTCAAATCCTTTATTCCAAGCCACCACAGCATCTTCAAGTGTACATTCAGATAGTCTTTTTATTGTAATCATGTGTTCATCCCCTCTTCTTATAGAAGTCATTTAGTCGATTTATTTAATCATATTTTAAGAATGCCTACAAGTAAATTTTGGAAGTTTTTATGCTAAGCACAAAAATTCTCCTGTCATCTACCCTACTTCCGCTTCATATACATTATTGAGGTGGAAAACATGTCCATAGTACCAAGATTTTTTTTATTGATGTCTTTTTTGATTTTATTTTTTAATGGTTCGTCATTGGGGTTTATCTTGTTCGATTTGAGGTTTGACTCTTTATTTGGGTATGGCGTTTTCATTTTCTCGAGTTTAGTAGGAGTTGTCTTTGCATCGATTGCGGAGGAGCCTGGTACAACGAAGAGGTTTTATTGTAGGTACTGCTTATATGGAAACTGGCTTGTCACTCTTTTTCCACTTTATTTTCATTGGGTTTCGGATTCCATTTTCCCCATTCTAATTGAAACATTCCTCTAAATAAAAAAGTGCCACAGCAGATGTGACACTTTTTTATTTGTTATGCATCTTGATCCGTTAAGATGTATGGGCCATCCTGAGTGATCGCCAATGTGTGTTCATATTGTGCGGAAAGACTTCCATCAATAGTTCGCGCTGTCCAGCCGTTTTTGTCCATAGTGGTCTGGTATCTACCGACATTCACCATTGGTTCAATTGTGAAAACCATTCCTTCTTTTAAACGTAATCCTTTGTTCGGAAGGCCATAGTGTAATACCTGTGGTTCCTCATGCATGGTTGGTCCAATTCCATGTCCGATAAAATCACGAACAACTGAGAATCCTTCGCCTTCTGTATAAGATTGGATCGCGTGACCGATGTCTCCGAGGCGATTTCCTATTACCGCTTGTTCAATCCCCTTATACATAGCTGTTTTTGTAACATCGAGTAGCTTTTGGGCTTTTGGTGAAATTTCTCCAACACCATATGACCAAGCAGAGTCAGCAAGTGCGCCACCGAGGTTCACCACCATATCGATAGTCACGATATCTCCACTTTTCAAAGGAGTTTTTCTTGGAAAGCCATGACAAATTTCATCGTTAATAGACGCACATGTTGCATATTTATAGCCCTTATAGCCCTTTTGTTCAGGCGTAGCACCATTTTTTTTAATAAAATCCTCAGCAAAACTGTCAATCTCAAGACTTGTAATTCCAGGTTGAATCAGTTTGCGAATTTCCTTATGGCAAGCAGCTAAAATTTGTCCCGCTTCGCGCATTAATTCAATTTCTCGTTTTGTCTTTAAATGAATCATGAAAACACCCTCAATTTCAGTTTGATGTTTTTATTATATCCTTTATCAAACATTTTTGCATAAACTATCGTTTATTTGCAAAATTTCCACAAAAAGGACTGTGGAACAACGCCCCACAGTCCTCATGTTTTACAGTTGCTTGTCGTCGACACTATTTAGCCATGCTTCAATTTCACCTACGACAGATTGTACGGCTCCCTCTTCAAAAGGAGAAAGAAGATTTGCAACCTTCACAAGTTCTGTGAAAGGCTTGCTTCCACCTTGTTTGCAAAGATGAATATAGTCCGCCCATGCTTTCTCATGGTTTTCTCTTGATTTTTTCCAGAATTGGAATGCACAAATTTGCGCCAATGTATAGTCAATATAGTAGAATGCAGTCGTGTAAATATGGCTTTGACGCTGCCAGAATCCACCTGCTTCTAAATACTCATTACCATCATAATCACGGAACGGCAGATATTTTTTCTCAATCTCTCTCCATGCTTTGTTTCGCTCAGCAGGAGTTGCCTCTGGATTCTCATAAACAAAATGCTGGAATTCATCTACTGCAACACCATATGGTAAGAATAATAAGGCTTCACTTAAATGAGAAAACTTATATTTATCTGTATCTTCTTTAAAGAATAATTCCATCCATGGCCATGTGAAGAATTCCATGCTCATCGAATGAATTTCAGCAGCCTCGTAGGTTGGCCAATTGTATTCAGGCACTTCGTAATGTCTGCTTGAGTAAACCTGGAATGCATGCCCTGCTTCATGGGTTAGCACATCGATATCCCCAGAAGTTCCATTAAAGTTAGAGAAGATAAATGGTGCTTGGTAATCGCTGATGTATGTGCAATAGCCGCCGCCAGCTTTCCCTTTTTTCGCAACTAGATCCATTAAATTCGTGTCGATCATGTAATTGAAGAATTCTTTTGTTTCTTCAGATAGTTCTTCGTACATTTTCTTCCCATTTTCGATGATCCATTCTGGGTCACCTTTTGGCACAGCATTACCAGATTTAAAGCTGAATGATTCATCATAGTATTTTAAGCTGTCTACACCAATACGTTCTGCTTGGCGTTCACGAAGTTTCACCGCTAATGGAACGATATGTTCCTTCACTTGGTTTCTGAAGTTTGCAACCATTTCTGCATTATAATCAGTTCTTGATAGTCTTACATAGGCAAGTTCAACGAAGTTTTGATATCCAAGCTTATGAGCAATACGAGTACGAACTTTTACGAGCTGATCATAAATATCATCAAATTTCTCTTGGTGTTCCTTGAAAAATGCGAAACGCACCTCATTTGCTTTTTTACGCATATCGCGATCTATTGATTCCGTAAACGGTTGTAATTGTGCTAGTGTGCGCTCTTCGCCTTCGAACATAATTTTGGCTGAAGCAACAAGCTTTGTATATTCAGAAGAAAGCTTATTTTCCAATTGGAGATCTTCAACCACTTCTGGTGAGAACGTCTTTAATTGTGTTTCTGCAAAATCAAAAAGCTGCTTGCCCCATTTGTTTTCTAAATCAGAACGAAATTTAGAATTAACAAGAGCATCGTAGTACTTAGTGGTTAAGCCTTGTACCAGTGGTTGAATCTCATCAAGATAATCTTGTTCTTCTTTATAAAATTCATCATTCGTATCAACTGTATGTCTGATATAGCAAAGGTTAAAAGCTGTATCTACAGTTCGTTGGATTGAAATGATTTCCTTCATTGCTTCATCTTGTGCAGCAGGTGTTGCCGCATTTTTAAATTTTTCGAGCGCGACATTAAATGATTGTTCCACTTCGTCCATTTTAGGACGGACATACTTAAAATCAGTAAAATTCATAGAACGTTCCCCTTTTCAATAAGAGATTAGAAAATATGTATACTCTTTCATTGTAAACCACTCTTACATAATTTTTCCACTACAAAACCTTCGGGAGAAATTGATAAGTTTCGCTAAAATTTTTACGTTGATTGTCGATATAAAGAATAGTAGAATTTTAGATTCGATGTATACTTGAATACTACTCTTGTAATAACGGATGAAAGCATAGGTGATACAATTTGGATAAATCGTCATTAATAGGAGTCATTCTTGGTTTAATCGCAATATTTGTAGGTATGGTATTAAAAGGCGTGCCACTCTCAGCATTAATTAATCCTGCTGCCTTTTTGATCATTATTTTAGGAACCATTGCCGCCGTAACTATCGCATTCCCAACCAGTGAATTAAAAAGGGTACCACAGTTATTCGGAGTCCTTTTCAAAGAAAAAAAGATGTTAAGTGTTGAAGAACTGATTCCAATGTTCTCTAATTGGGCTACTGTTGCTCGTAAGGAAGGACTTTTAGCGCTTGAGGTGAAAGTCGCAGAAGTAGAAGATCCCTTTTTGAAAAACGGATTAAGTATGGCAGTTGATGGACAAAGTGCTGAATTTATCCGCGATGTCATGACAGAGGAAATAGAAGCAATCGAAGAACGACATGCTTCAGGCGCATCGATTTTCTCACAAGCTGGAACATATGCACCAACACTTGGGGTATTGGGAGCTGTTATAGGTCTAATTGCTGCATTGGGACATATGGACGATACAGATGCACTTGGAGAAGCGATTGCAGCCGCGTTCGTAGCGACAATGCTGGGGATTTTCACAGGTTATGTGCTATGGCACCCGTTCGCAAATAAATTAAAACAAAAATCAAAACAAGAAATTAAAATTAAAGAAGTCATGATTGAAGGCGTCTTATCCGTTCTTGAAGGCCAATCACCACGTGCAATCGAACAAAAGCTTTCAATGTATCTTTCAAATAAAGACCGAGGGAATGTTTTGACTGAAGGTGAAATGATAGATGGCTAGAAGAAGGCGAAAATCAAAACACGATGAGCATATGGATGAATCATGGTTGGTGCCTTATGCGGACATTTTGACATTATTGCTCGCGCTGTTCATTGTTCTATTTGCTGCAAGTAATGTAGATGTTCAGAAATTCCAAAAACTTGCAAGCTCCTTTAACAATGTATTTAGGGGAGGTACCTCTTTTTTAGAATATGAGAGTCCCGTACCTGTGGAAATTGATCATGCAGCGATTGATAATGAAAAAGAAAAAGAAAAACAGGAACAAGAAGAACTAAAAGAATTACAAAAAAAGATCAATACCTACATTACGGAGAATGGGTTAGATTTAAGTCTCAAAACCCGTTTAGCTGATGAAGGTTTACTCGTTACGATTCAGGATGGTGCATTCTTCGACCCTGGAAGCGCCGACGTGAGACTTGATGATGTTAAGCTGGCTCGTGAAATTTCGGAACTGTTGGTAATGAACCCACCGCGCAATATCATTGTGAGTGGGCATACTGATACGGTTCCAATGAATAATCATGAATTTAAAAGCAACTGGCATTTAAGTGTGATGCGTGCGGTTAATTTTATGAGTCTCTTATTAGAAAATAATAAGCTTGACCCGCGACTTTTTAGTGCTCGTGGTCTCGGTGAATACGAGCCTGTTGCAACCAACGAAACAGCAGAAGGACGAAAACTGAATCG
This sequence comes from Bacillus timonensis, assembly GCF_004799755.1. Lineage (GTDB taxonomy): Bacteria > Bacillota > Bacilli > Bacillales > Bacillaceae_L > Ferdinandcohnia > Ferdinandcohnia timonensis_A. Next base: position 106,803 of record NZ_SLUB01000010.1, read on the forward strand.
ACGCGTTGAAGTACTGATTCAGCCAAACGTCGAACAACCAAAATAGTCGCGCCAAAAGGCGGAAATAGGAATGCCCACGGAAATGTTTGATCCCGTGGGCATTTTATTACCAAATGACTTTCCAATTGTCATCTACAGTGGCTTCAATTTTACCTCTTTCAAGAATGTAATTAGCAATCAACTCTGACATATCGAGTGGGATGTCCTTAATAATTGGCTTATCCTTGAACATTGCATAATCCCCTCCACCACCTGCACGGTAGTTGTTCATAACAACATCATACTCTCCATCTAGCTCAATGGGTTCATCTTTAAAGGTTAACTTGACGACACGCTCTCCAATCGGCTTGGAAATATCAAAAATATAGCTAATCCCTTCCCACATATCATAATTGTAATGCTGTGGTTTTGGTGTTGTGAATGAAGGATTTACGGCGATTTCACCGTTTTCAAGCATAAAATAGCTCGCACTTCTTTCCAATGCTTCCTTAATGTCCTTACCGCTGATTCGGACGACCGTTAACGTGTTTGGATAGATATAATTGGAAACAACGTCTCTCATTGTTATATTGGATGGAAATCCTTTTGTCACATTATTAAAAAGAGCGGTATTTGAAATTGACACCTTGGCGACATCCATCTGTACGTGATTAATAAATTCAACGAGAGCATTGTCTTTTAGGCGTGCTTTTAATGGATCATCAATTGTCATATTGCCAATTACCTGGCCAATTGGTTGATCCAACCATTCCTGTGTTTCAGCTTCATATTCTTTTACGATCTGAAGAGACCTTTCGTCCGCTTCGATTTCTTCTACTAAAATGAGTTCAGGCTTTGAATCGGAAATCGTCCACCTGTCATCATTTTTTGTAAATGATAGAGTGACTTTCCCAATTGCTTGACCATTAAAGCTAGGCTGCAGGACTGGAACACCATTTACTTTACCGGCAAGTGAACGGTGTTGGTGACCCGTTAATAAAAGGTCAATCCCCTCAATTTCTTGACAAATTCGATACCCTTGGTTTTCGCCTGTCTGCTTTTCAGTTGGTTCACCTGAATCAAGATCCGCTTCAAATCCCCCATGATAGGAAACAATCATGAGGTCTGGATTTTCTTCATTACGAATGTACTCCACCCATTTTTTCGTAGAATCAAACGCATCTTCAAATGTTAATCCTTTGATATGTTCAGGGTTTTCCCAATTTGGGATATAGTGAGTAGTCACACCTAGAAGCGCAGCCTTTACTCCATCCTCAAGTTCAACCATGATATAGGGTTTGCCAATAAAAGGCTCCCCTTTTTCATTTAAGATATTTGCAGAAAGCCATGGAAAAGCAGATTCCTTTATCGCCTGCTTTAATACCTTCATTCCATAATTGAATTCATGATTTCCAATGACCGCTGCATCATACTTTAAATCATTTAATAATGTAATCATTGGATTTTCTTTATGACTATTTGATCGTACATAATGATAGGTTAAAGGGGTTCCTTGAATTAAATCTCCATTATCGATAACGATTGTGTTCTTATTTCGACTTCGCTCTTGTTTAATAACAGTAGCGATTTTCGCAAGCCCCAGCCCAGCAGCTTCATTACTTCCATAATTAATCGGAAAAATATTGCCGTGAACATCACTCGTTTCAAGAATTGTAATTGTTATAGATTTCATCTTTGTTACCTCGTTTGTATAGGATCCATCTTTAGTATACACAAATTTACCAATTAAGCGTGAACGAAAAACATACACTTTTATATAAAACAGCACTTCTCAATACAAGAAGTGCTGTTGCTTCACATTTAGACGATTTTACTACGAATTTTTCCACTGATTGCGTCAATGATTGTTACTACAATAATAATGATGATTAACATCATCCCAACCTGCTCCCAGTTACGTTGCATGGATGCAATTAGTAATGGGGCACCAATTCCTCCTGCACCTACTATACCTAGGATCGTTGAGGCACGTACATCGACTTCAAAACGATACATTGCATAGTTAGAAAACTGTGGAATGATTTGCGGAATAACTCCAAACCAAATCACCTGAATTCGGTTTGCACCATTTGCTTTCAATGCTTCAAGTACTTTCATATCAATGGATTCGACTACTTCCGAATACAGCTTCCCAAGCATCCCAATGGAATGGATTCCAACTGCTAAAACACCTGCATAAGGGCCAATGCCAACAGCTGCAACGAAAATAATCGCAAGCATAATTTCTGGGAATGCACGAATTCCATTTAAAATCCATTTTCCAATGGTTGAGACCTTTGAAATATTTCTCGCAGCTAAAAATCCGAATGGAATAGCTAATACAGCTGCAATAAGTGTACCTGCATATGCAATTAGAATAGATTCCAACATGTAATAGGCATATTCAGGAATTTTCGCATGAATTTCTGGCATAAAGAATGGATCCCAGAATAGTCTCTTAAATATGGTCATCGGGCTTAAAACGGACCCACGATAAGATAAATCTGTCATGGTAAATGCAATATAATATAAATAGAGTAAGACTAGTGAAATAACGACAATCTTCCATCGTCCTTTTTTTGCTGGTGGTTTTAAAAATTGTGCTCCTTTTTGCATTACATCAAACGCTCCCTTACTCGGTTACTAATAAAGTCAATAATCGTAACCGCTATAAAAGTCATGATGACAATTGTAGATACATTGTCAAAATTAAACATCGCTAATTGTTTTTTAAGGATTAAACCAATACCACCAGCACCTACAAATCCTAGAACCACAGAGGCACGAACATTAATTTCTAATACATATAATGAATATGATGTAAAATGTGGCATAATTTGCGGTAATACACCGTACCAGATGACTTGAACAATATTACCACCCGTTGCCCGAATCGCCTCTAAGGGATTCGGATCAATCGCTTCAATGGTTTCACTGATCAATTTCGCAAGAATACCAACTGAAAAGATAAACAGAGCTAAGACACCCGCTAATGCTCCAATACCCACTACTGCTACTAAAATAACTGCCAAAATCAACTCAGGAATCGTTCGTAAGATATTTAAAAAGAAACGAAAAGCTTTATAAAAAACTTTATTTTTGTTAATGTTTGCTGCAGCGAAAAAGCTAATTGGCAATGCTACAAAGGCTGATAAAGTTGTACTTAAAAAGGCCATATTCCATGTTTCAATTAAACTTGTAAGCACAGTATCTGCGTAACCTAGATTAGGCGGAAATAAATCCTTTACAATAAAATCAATAACGATTGGCATCCCTTTAATAATTTCATTTGGATAGGCCTCTGTAAAGATAGCTGAAACAATATATACAGCGATGATTACCGTTAAAATGCTTCCAATTGTTGCTTTTGCGCGCGTTGTCACAACAGGAATTTTTTTATTCAAGGAGTCTACTTGTTTACTCATCTTCAACACTCCCGCGCATATCTCCATCCTTAATTGGACGCCCATATATTTGCTCAAATGTTCTTTCATTCACGGTAGATGCAGGACCATCAAACACAATTTCACCAGCCCTCATCCCGATAATGCGATCAGCATATTCCATTGCCATATCAATAAAGTGAAGGTTAACAATAGTTGTAATCCCTAGTTCTTGATTGATTCTTTTTAAGTCTCTCATCACGACATGTGATGTGGGAGGGTCAAGACTTGCTACGGGCTCGTCAGCTAGGATAACTTTTGGTTTCTGCGTCAGAGCTCGTGCAATACTTACACGTTGTTGTTGTCCCCCACTCAGTTGATCAGCACGTGTGTATGCTTTTTCTTCAATACCTACACGTTTCAAGTTAGTTAATGCCAACTCTTTATCATCTTGAGAGAAAAGACCTAATAGACTTTTAAAAGTTCCAATATGACCAAGTCTGCCTGTCAATACATTCCGAAGAACAGACATACGATTTACAAGATTATAGTTTTGGAAGATCATCCCGATATTTGTACGTAGTTTTTTAAGTTCTCTTTCCTTAAATTTCAAGGTGTTCTTACCATCTATAATTAACTCTCCCTCAGTAGGCTTAACCAATTGGTTAATACTTCTGATAAAAGTGGATTTTCCGGCGCCAGATAAACCAACTACAACCACAAATTCACCAGGATTAATGGTTACATTAATATTTTTTAACCCCTGATGCCCATTTGGATAAGTTAAAGAAACATTTTTAAATTCAATCATTGTCTTGCTCCTTTACGTTCATTAAAAGTCTACTTGCACACTTGTATGATGTTCAATTAACTTGTTCAACAAAACTTCAAGAAAAATCTTCTTAAAAAAAGAGAGAAGATGTCTCCTCTCTCTTTATACTTTTTATTAGGTCATTAGAATAAATGTTTGTATTACTCTCCTAATTGGTCTTTAAATTTCTCGTAAACTTCACGAACAACATCAAATTCTTCGTCAGAAGCTTCCGCAATTCCGTCCCAAGTGTAAACTTCATTCATAACCTTTAACACTTCAGGCTTATCATTGATTGCCATAAATGCTTCTTTAATTTTTGCTTTCATGTCTTCTGGAAGATCGCTACGAACAGAAACACCGTCATTAGGAATAGCATCTGTGTAACCAATTACTTTTAGTTTTTCTTTTACATCTGGAATATCTTTTTCTAAGTTGTCACGAACATCTGTAAAAGTTGTCGCGAAATCAGCTGATCCATCTAATACAGCAAGTGCAGCATTATCATGACTCTGTACTGCTGTTTGGTTAAAGAATGTATCAAGGTTTTCAACACCCATTTCCATTAATTGAGAAGCTGGGAAAAGGAATCCAGAAGTTGAAAGTGGGTCACCATATGCCCAAGTTAAGCCTTCTGTAGCAACAATATCATCAACAGAGTTTAACTTAGAATCTGTTGCAGCCACATATTGTGCTTTGTATGTATCTGATCCATGACGAATTGCCTTTACTAACACGTCAACATTCGCACGTTCCTTCGCTTGTACATAACCAAATGGATTTGTGAAACCAATGTCAACTTTACCTGTTCTCATACCTTCAACAAGACCAACGAAGTCAATCATAACTTCTGCCTTAACAGGTACTCCAAGCTGTTCAGTTAAGTACTCTTCTAGTGGTTTAACATTGTCTGCAATTGTGTCAGCTTCTTGAGAAGGAATGAATCCCATTGTTAATTCAGTCACTTCTTCAGTCTTTCCTTCGTCTTTACCTTTTGCATTGTCATCGCTCGTCTTGTCTTTATCATCGGAGCCACATGCTGCAATAACAAAAACCATTCCGATTGCCATTAGTAGTGCTAAAAACTTTTTCATTTTCTTTCCTCCCCTAACATGATGTAAAAGTAAAATCTTATTTATTATATATCTGTCTCTTATACACATCT
>NZ_SLUB01000096.1 GCF_004799755.1 Bacillus timonensis
GATCTATATATAATATCCGGCCAATTGGGTCGGATATTTTTTTTGGTCATTATTAAAAATAAATAAAATGAATAGAATCTGGTGATTCAACCAACATAAAAATATGGAATAAATATAAAAAAGGGGACAATTACATGAAACATATGGAGCTGAGTCCAAACCAGATAACAGAACTACATGGTTTCAATAATTTAACGAAATCCTTAAGCTTTAACATGTACGATATCTGTTATACAAGATCACAAGAAGAACGTGATGCGTATTTGGAATATATAGATGATGTGTATAATGCAGATCGTTTAACTGAAATCTTAACCAATGTGGCGGATATTATCGGGGCAAATATTTTAAATGTCGCCAAGCAAGACTACGTTCCTCAAGGTGCAAGTGTTACGATTTTAGTTTCTGAGGGACCTGTGGATGAATCCCCTGATGAAGCATTTGAAGAGTCCCCAGGACCCATTCCAGGATCTGTTGTTGCCCAAATGGATAAAAGTCATATTACCGTTCATACCTATCCGGAATCACATCCAGACGATGGGATTAGCACGTTTCGAGCAGACATAGATGTATCAACTTGTGGGGAAATATCACCTTTAAAGGCATTAAATTATATGATCCAATCATTTGAGACAGATGTGATGACGATTGATTATCGCGTACGTGGATTCACAAGAGACGTAACAGGACATAAACTGTTTATTGATCATGAAATAAATTCAATACAAAACTACATACCTGAAGAAATTCAGGAAATGTATCACATGATTGATGTGAATGTGTATCAGGAAAATATTTTTCATACAAAATGTAAGCTAAAAGAATTTGACCTTGAACATTATTTGTTTTTTAGCAATACAAAAGAGAAACTTACACCCGATGAGGAACTAATGATTGCTGAAAAGTTAATAACAGAAATGGATGAAATTTTTTACGGAAAAAATATTATTTAAAAAAGGTTGACATTCGCACAAACTCTATGTAAAATTGTTTATATAATAAATATTACGAATATTGTTCTCCTAAAGGGGAGTAGCTTTTACAGCAAAGTCGTCATTTCAGAGTGAGACCCACTCTCGGCTTTGTTGGCAACTTACACGTTGTTAGCAAGACCTTTACCAGTTTTCGGTAGAGGTCTTTATTTATGACCTTTACCACTTGAGGTAAAGGTCATTTTTGTTTTATGTAAAGAAAGAGGTGAGAAGAGGTATGCTAAAACGAAAGATAGAAACATCATCATTTGATGAATTAATTAAAAAGAATAAAGAAGAGATTTTAAAGAACAAAGAAGAGCTTGAAAAGATTGAAAAACGTTTAGATGAAAAATACTTGGCATCATTGAAATAATTTATTCTAGTGAAAGGCATTCATGTTTTTCCTAATTTTATAGAATGAAAGAAATTGAAGGGAGATCTTTGATGGAATTTTTAAGCGTAGAGTTTTTAACAGCACTATTAGTTATTATTGGGATTGATTTGGTGTTAGCCGGAGATAATGCCATTGTTATCGGATTGGCAGCAAGAAAGTTGCCTAAGGAACAACAAAAGAAGGCAATTATCTGGGGAACTGTAGGGGCAATTTTAATAAGGATTGCAGCAACCCTAGCAGTTGTATGGCTTCTTGAAATCACAGGACTACGACTTATTGGTGGTATCCTTCTAATATGGATTGCCTATAATTTATTAGCAGATGACAAAGGTCATGAAATAAAAGCAGTCGGAAGCTTCTGGGCAGCGATTCGAACCATTATTATTGCAGATGCATTGATGGGCCTAGATAATGTTCTAGCGGTTGCTGGAGCCGCACAAGGTAATTTCTTACTCGTTGTATTAGGACTTATTATTTCCGTTCCAATTATGATTTGGGGAAGTACATTGTTCATTAAGTTGGTCGAGCGTTTCCCGATCATCATTACAATTGGTGCAGCAATTTTAGCTTGGACTGCATCAAAGATGATTGTTGCAGAACCATTCCTAAGCTCTGTATTTAGTAATGGATTTGTGAAATATGGCTTTGAGATCCTTGTCGTTGCTGCCATTATAGGAATTGGTTACATCAAGCAAAAGAAAGCAGCGAGTGAAGCTGAAGAGCAACAAGAACAGCAAGTATTAAGCAAGGCTGAATAATAAAGAAATCAAGGCGGACTCGTGTAGGGGTCCGCTTTTACTTATATATTGTATTGTTTAGATTAAAAAATGTGCATGAAGCAGTTGACTTTTGGTTTAATTTGGAATACATTATTATTGAACAGTGGTTAATAAAAGGAGATTTAGATGAATGTCACCAAGAAAGCAGGTTCAAGAGGAATTATCACGTGAAAAAATAATGGATGTGGCCCATGAACTCTTTGTACAGAAAGGCTATCAGCATGTTTCGATGCGTCAGATTGCAAAGGAATTAAACTATAGCCATGGCGCCATCTATTATCATTTTAACAATAAAGCTGATTTGTTTTATGCAATGGTTGTTCAAGACTTTGGCCTGCTGAACCAGGTTTTACATCAAATCATTAATCAAGACAAACCGCCAGCTGAAAAATTGAAAAAGATTTTGTTAGGGTATATTGAATTCGGGCTTACACACAAAAGCCAATATGAATTAATGTTTTTAATCAATGATGAGGAGGTAAAAAACTATATTCAACAGGAGCCAAATGAAAGCTACGAAATGTTTGCAAATGTAATATCGAATTTAAGCAACCGAAGAGCCAGCATTCAGGATATTTGGTCAATCTTCTTATCGATTCATGGTTTTGTCACACATTATTGCAGAAGCAATCAAACCTATGATGATGTAAAAAACTTGGCTAAGTCTCATGTTGAATATATTTTAAAGCCAATCTTAGACGGGAAAGTGTAATTGACTTTCCCGAACTGAAATTATTTTTTTGTATTATATTGACCACCGGTTAATAAAATTGAAAAAGGGAGCTGGTTTTATGAAAAAGGCTTTAGTATTAGGTGCTTCAGGGGGAATGGGTTATGCAATTGTTGAAGAATTAGTGAAAAGAGGGATTGACGTAACCGCTTTTGCAAGAACGAAAGAAAAATTAGAATATCTCTTTAGAAACAGAGAAAAAGTCCAAATTGTCACTGGAGATGTATTTAATCAGCTAGATTTACTAAATGCTGCCAAAGAAGTGGATGTTATTTTTCATGCGATCAATATTCCGTATAGTGAATGGTATGAAAAACAGCCAACTTTAATGAAAAATGTAGTGCAAGCAGCTGAAGCAGCAAACTGCAAGCTTGCTATTGTTGATAATATTTATTCTTACGGTCGTGGAAACGGAAGCAAAGTAAATGAAAAGTATCCAAAAAATCCACATACGAAGAAGGGGCAAATTCGGGTAGAGCTAGGAAATATCGCGTTCCAAGCAAGTATCCCAGTACTTTTTGCGCATTTTCCTGACTTTTATGGACCCAATGCAGCTAATGCGATGCTAACGTACACATTTGATAAGGTTATTCAAAATAAAAAGGCGATGTTCGTAGGAAATCAACAAAATGAAAGGGAATATATTTATACACCTGATGGGGCGAAAGCAATTGTCGAGCTTGCCTTACATGAAAAGGCATATGGACAAAGTTGGAATATTCCAGCAGCTGGAGTGATTTCGGGTGAAAAGATTATAAATATAGTACGAAGTCATATACAATATCAAAAGTCCGTTTTGACAGTAACGAAGGGTATGATTCGATTTTTAGGCATTTTTGATAAACAAATGAGAGAGGTTGTAGAAATGCTGTACTTAACGGAAGATCCGGTTGTTTTAGATGGATCTAAATACGAGCAGGAAATCGGTCCTTTACCTGCAACACCTTATGAGGAAGGTATTAAAAGAACTTTGGACTATATGATGAAAAATGGCTAAAAAACATTGAAAAAGACAGAACGGCATGGTAAGATGTCATTGTTCTGTCTTTTTTTGAATGTATTCATAAATGCGTTCAAAATTCCCTATTATAATTATATAACTTAATTTTGTGGTTGTCAACTATTCAATTCAAGGGAAGAGACGAAAAGTTCACGTATACGAGGAGTGGTGTTCATGGAGAAGCAAAATGCAGACTGGATTCAGGAACAAGACAGACTTGAAGATGTGTTGAAGGTCATTGAAAGTAAGAAAGCTGCCATCGAAGCGAAGGTAGGAAACGTAAAAAGTGAAATCATCGATCTTCGAAATGCGTTTTGGGAAGATGTAACTGTCAATCTTGATGAACCTGATGACGTCATTGAAACATTTCAAAGTATTAAACAACAATCCGAACTATTAGGTGAACGCGAAAGAAATCATCGGCAGATATATAAGCAGATTAAAATTCTTGAAAGATTGAAGGATTCGCCCTACTTTGGCCGATTTGATTTTGCAGAAAATGGAGAGACAAGCGAACAAACGATTTACATTGGAATTGCCTCATTATTGGATGAGGCCGAAGATGATTTTTTAATTTTTGACTGGAGAGCACCGATTTCCAGTATGTATTATGATTATTATCCAGGTCAGGCACAGTATGAAACCCAGTTTGAAACAATCGAAGGAGAAATGACATTAAAACGTCAATTTATCATAAAAAATGGTAAGTTGAAAACTATGTTTGATACAGGAGTTACAATCGGGGACGAAATGCTACAGGAGGTACTTGGCAATAAGGCCAATACGCAAATGAAGAGCATTGTTGCGACGATTCAATTAGAGCAGAATAAAATTATTCGAAATGAAAAAAGTCGTTATTTAATTGTTCAAGGTGTAGCTGGTTCGGGGAAAACGTCAGCTGCCTTACAGCGTGTTGCCTATTTGCTATATCGTTATCGTGAACAGCTTAGCTCAAATAATATGATGCTATTTTCACCGAATCCCTTGTTTAATAGCTACGTCGCTACCGTTCTACCTGAGCTTGGAGAAGAAAATATGCAACAATCCACTTTTCAGGAATACGCTCAATATCGATTAGGCAGTCTTTTTGATGTAGAAGACCCATTCTCACAAATGGAGTATTTGCTTACAGAAATGGAAAACCCTGATTATGATGTAAGACTCCAGGCGATTCACTATAAAGCGAACCTTGAATTTAAGGCACTTATTGATTCATATGCAAAAGAACTTGAAAAACAAGGTCTTCCTTTTAAAGACATAAAGTTTAAAAAGAAAATAATCGTTTCTAAGGAATCAATTGCGGAGTATTTCTACTCACTCGATCCGTCCATATCGATTCCAAATCGACTTATAATCGTCACAGAGTGGCTGATGAAAGAAGTGATTAAGTTCGAGCGAAAAGAACGTAAAAAAGATTGGGTCCTACAGGAAGCTGAACTGATGGATAAGGAGGACCATCTTGAAATCTTTAAACAATTACAGAAAAAACAGGAGTTCTCTGAGGAGACCTTTGATGATTATGAACGTGAGGAAAAACTAATTGCGAAGGAAATTGTCAGGAAGTATTTCAAACCAATAAAAGCAGCGATTAAAAAGCTTGCATATCTTGACCGAAAAGCAATCTATAAGCAATTATTTACACATACGAAAGAGCAAAAGGTAACGCAACATTGGAGTGAAATCTGTTCATATACCATTGAAAAACTAGAACAAAATCACTTGAATTATGAGGATACTACTCCATTTATATATTTACAGGATTTAATTGAGGGGAAAAAGTCAAATACAAGTATCCGTCACTTGTTCATCGATGAAGCTCAGGATTATTCACCATTTCAATTTGAATATTTGAAGCAGTTGTTTCCGAATTGTCGCATGACCATACTTGGGGACTATAATCAAGCAATCTATGCACACTCCATGAATGCACCAACATTATTATCTCCTGAGCTTTATGAGGACGAAAATTATGAAGTCATCGAACTGAAGAAAAGCTACCGTTCTACAAAAGAAATTGTTGAATTTTCAAAAGGAATTGTCGTAGGTGGTAATGAAATTCAAGCCTTTACCCGCTCTGGGTCTCTTCCACACTTCAAAGAAGTGGAGACAAGAGAAGAACTTCACAAAGAAGTCCTGTCGAAAATAAAGGAACTTCAAGATAAGGGACATGAAACGATTGCAGTGATTTGTAAAACAGAAGCAGAAAGCAAGGAAGCCTTTGAAATGTTGAAAAATGAAGTGCCTGTTCGTCTAATGAATCAGGAGACTTATCATTTTGATAAGGGGATTCTTGTATTGCCATCCTATTTAGCAAAAGGAATTGAGTTTGACGCGGTTATTATTTATAATGCATCCAATCAAGTGTATGGAAGAGAATATGAACGTAAGCTTTTTTATACGGCTTGTACACGCGCGATGCATGAACTTCATCTTTTCTCAATAGGCCAACGAAGCTTTTTCTTTGATGAAATTGAACAGGATAAATATTTGGAAGTTTAAAAAAAGAGTCAGCTCTGCTGGCTCCATTTTCTTGAAAAAGGTGGGAGAGTTTTGAAACGATGTGGTTGGGTGAATGAGGACCCTCTTTATTTGAACTATCATGATCATGAATGGGGCGTCCCTGTATACGATGACCGTTTGCTCTTTGAATATTTGAATTTAGAGGGGGCACAGGCTGGTCTTAGCTGGTACACGATTTTAAAAAAACGAGAAAATTATCGCAAGGCCTTTGATCATTTTGAACCATCAAAAATTGTGACATATGATGAGAAGAAAATCGAAGAACTTTTATCAAATGAAGGGATCGTTCGAAATCGGCTAAAAGTCAACGCAGTGGTCACGAATGCAAAAGCATACTTTCGTGTCGTAGAGGAATTTGGAGGCTTTCATACATATATTTGGTCATTTGTAGATGGAAAACCGATTAAAAATCATTTTACCACATTAGAAGAAGTACCCGCGACAACGGAAATTAGTGATCGGTTAAGTAGAGATCTAAAAAAGCGTGGTTTTAAATTTGTGGGATCGACGATTTGCTACGCATTTATGCAGGCAACCGGAATGGTGAATGACCATATTGTTAGTTGTGATTGTTATAACCGAACATAAAAGGAGGGCTTCCATATTGGAAAGCCCTTTACTTCTTAGAGGATTGGTTCGTCATCATTTTCCTCTTCATACAAATACCCCAGTTCTTGTTCTCTAGATGGCAGCGTGTTTGTGAGGTCATGCCAGCCTGTATATCCAAACACAGTATCAAGGAGTCTTTCAAATCGTTGCATTGTTTTTCACCTCTTTTTTGGATTAGTTTGTCCGTTAAATGAAATAGTATGTATCGTATATGGGAGTTTCGCATTATCACGTCAACTTCTTTATAATAGACGTGGAGGAGGTTTTACATGAATAAATCAATAGGCTTTATTGGCTGTGGAAAAATGGCTCAAGCAATGATTCAGGGAATGATATCTTCCGAAGTCACAACTCCACAGCAATTAATCGTGAGTGCCAAAACAGAAGAAACCCTACAATTAGTAGAGAAAACATATGGAATTAGAACGACACGTGACAACATAGAAGTAGCGGGAAATGCGGATTATTTATTTTTAGCGGTTCAACCGGATTTGTATGGTGATGTAATCAATGAGGTTAAAGCAGTTGTGAAAGATGAAACCATCATTATTACAATCGCCGCTGGAATAACCCTTGATTTTATCGAAAAGCAATTTGAACGGCCTATGAAGGTTGTTCGTTCAATGCCAAATACGCCTTCATTAGTCGGAGAAGGGATGAGTGCCCTTTGTGTGAACTCTTATATGACGAATGAAGATTTGACTGAAGTTGTCCGTCTGTTTGAAGGGTTTGGAAAGGCTGAGGTGATCGAAGAACAACATATGGATGCCATCCCTGCAGTGAGTGGTTCGTCACCTGCTTATGCATATATGTTTATCGAAGCATTAGCTGATGGAGCAGTTATGCAAGGGATACCAAGGAAACAAGCGTACAAGCTTGCTTCACAAGCTCTACTAGGTGCAGCCAAAATGGTCCTAGAAACAGAAAGACATCCCGGCGAACTAAAAGACGATGTCTGCACCCCAGGAGGCTCTACCATCCAAGCCGTCGCAACCCTCGAAAAACACGGCTTCCGCTCCGCTATAATCGCAGCCATGGAAAGCTGCACACAAAAGTCAAGGGACCATAGGGACGGTTCTTGTGGCTCCAATTAACATGTAAATCTGCAATCAAATCTCTTGGTTGCAGATTTTTTAGTTGATTTGTTCTTTATAAAGAATGTATAATAAAAATATGACAAATATGACAAATTTTTGTAACAAATTCAAGTGATCCAACGTCTAATAAGGTGAAAAAGATTACCTTCTACTTTCGTAAAACTTCTACTTTCACTACAGTTTCACTTCTTATTCTCCAATCATCCTAGTCTATTTCCCATACATGAGAAGGCAATGAAGAACTTGCAGCAAATAGGAATATATTCTTTTTTCATTAATAAAATTCCTATGTAAGTCCTGTCTCTTATACACATCT
>NZ_SLUB01000097.1 GCF_004799755.1 Bacillus timonensis
TTGTTACATAGGCCCATTCTGATAAAATAGGTGGAAGTGGTATATGTGTCGCATCTACGATGCGAAGTTTTCCAACACCTCGAGGTAGACCAGTAGTACCTTTGGTATAATATTCAAGTTCTTTTACAACTTTAAGGAAAAGGTTCTGTACTATTCCAGTGTCTAAATCATTAATTCTTCGACTTAATTGTGAGGCACTGATACTATCTACACCGATATATTCCATTAGATCTTTGTGTGCGCGCATATTAACTTCAAATTCGGGATAAGATTCCCATTTTCCCAATTGGGCAGCTACAAAAATTTTAACTAAACCTTCTATTGAAAGCTTTTTCATATCATAGTTTAGAAGGGGACAAGCTAAATATTCTGTAGGTAATAATGACAAACATTGACGAATTACTGTATTTTGATTTAATATGGTATTATTCATTGAAAGCTCCTTTGTAGAAAGTTTGTATTGTTTTTGGGAACAAACAAACATCTAACACTTCTACAATAAGGGCTTTCTTTTTTTATGTCTACATACAATTAGCATTTTTACATTTTATGGAATCTGTGCAAAGCTAGTGGGACAGGTACCGCGTCCCACCAATTTAAGGAAAATGGGACAGTGAACCTGTCCCTCTGTCCCTAAAATAGGTCGTGCATTAATTTTTCTGCAATTAATCGATATTTTTCTGCTTTAAAGTGAATTCCGTCATAAAGATTCCCGTTGATGGAAATGTCATCACCATCTACATATTGGATCTTTTCTTCTTGGGCTAGGGATTTAATCGCCGTTATGTAGTATACTTGTGTTTTCTTTCCGTTATTTTTGTTGTTCGTAATGGTTGTTGGGGAAATGACGACAACTTCAATTCCATTTTCTTTGAGCTTTTGTAGGATTTGTCGGTTGTTTTCTTTATATTGCTCAACAGGGACGGGGAGCGCATTTGGACTATATTTCATATGACCTCTTGCATCGTTTATACCAAACATCAAAATGACTAAATCCGGATGAATCGTAAGAACTTCCTCATCGACATTTTCTAGAGCTTGAATAGAGGTCCAGCCGGGATGCCCATTATTGATCACTTTTATTTTATTGTATCCGTACTTTTTCCTGAGCTGTGTTTCTAAGACTTTTGGATAATGATTTTTAACCTGATTCACTTTGCCACTTGTATCTCGTTCATATCCCCAAGTAATGGAATCTCCATAGGCGACAATAGTAACAGATTGTTTATGATTAAGTTTTTCAAAAATTGAATACTCGTGTTCTGAAATAGATACTGGTTTAGCTGCTTTACTTTTTTGTTGAATGGTTAGCAGCACAACAAATACACATATAAGCACAGATAATAAATTAAATAGGTAAATTTTTGGGGGATTTCTCATCTAAAATCTCCTTTTCATTTGGGAGGAAGGTCTGCAGACTACCTAATTTTTATAGATAATCGTTTACGACACCTCTTCATTATTACTATTTTAACAAATACAAGAGATTTCCCACATAACGGAATTTGTATTTCAGAATAATTCTCTTTATAGTATGTGGGATTTTTGATATAAAATTAGACAACACAGACAATTTAGGAAGTGAACATCATGGAAAAAAGAAATCAAGTATTACGTGCATTTCGCACGGCATTCCCTTTTACGATCCCTATTTTTGCGGGATTTACTTTTCTAGGAATCGCATATGGAATTTATATGAATTCATTGGGCTTTAGTGCCATCTATCCGATTTTAATGAGTCTCCTCATCTTTGCAGGGTCAATGGAGTTTGTCGCAGCAAGTTTATTGATTGGAGCCTTTAATCCGTTCAGTGCTCTTTTTCTAACTTTAATGGTGAATGCGAGACATTTGTTTTATGGTATTTCGATGCTTGATAAATATAGAGGCAGAGGAAAGAAAAGTAATTACCTGATTTTCGGAATGTGTGATGAATCGTTTGCGATTAACAGTTCGATAAAAGTGCCGGATGATGTTGATAAAGGCTGGGTGATGTTCTTTGTTACGCTTCTTAACCACTGTTATTGGGTACTGGGAGCAACAATTGGCGGTGTTTTCGGCTCTTTCGTTACCTTTAATACGGAAGGACTTGAATTTGTCATGACAGCTCTTTTTGTTGTCATCTTTATTGAGCAGTGGATGAACGAAGAAAAACATTTAAGCTCGTTAATTGGGCTAGGGGCTTCGATTGTGTGTCTTCTAATTTTTGGGGGAAGCAACTTCATTATTCCTGCGATGATTGCAATCTTAGGACTGCTCACCCTATCAAGAAAATCATTGGATGAAGTGGAGGCGAAAGCGGCATGACGATGAATGTAACACAACAGATTATTATTATTGCGATGGTTGTACTGGGCACGGTGGTTACAAGGTTTCTTCCGTTTATCGTCTTTCCGTCTGGCAAACCAACACCGTTATATGTACAGTATCTCGGAAAAGTGCTGCCATCAGCGGTGATTGGACTGTTGGTCATCTATTGCTTCAAAGATATTAATCTATTAGCAGGAAGTCATGGTATGCCTGAATGCATGTCAGTGGCAGTCGTTGCTGTGCTCCACTTTTGGAAAAGAAACATGCTTCTCTCCATTGCAGGAGGAACAATCGTCTATATGATTTTGGTTCAAATGATTTTTTAGGGACGCGGACTGGTACCGCGTCCCCGTTTTTTTTGATCGATAAAACTTGGGACGATGAACCTGTCCCTCTGTCCCAGTTGACGAATGAAACATTATAAATTATGATTAGTGCATGATTATTTACTTAAAAGCATAAAAGCTTTAAAGTGATAAAGTATTTTTGGAATCGATACTTGTTGACTGGTGGGGAAAATGGTGAAGACAAAACTTACAATTTGGAAATCTATCATTCCGTTATTGGGATTAATTATAGCTGCTGCATGTTCGATTTTTATCTGGAAAGCAGGAATGAACTTTCCGTTATTGGTTGGGGTGATTTTAGCTTCCATCGTTGCTAGTAGCTGCGGATGGAGCTGGAATGATATTCAACAAATGATGGTCAATGGAGTAACAAGGGCTTTACCAGCTGTGTTTATTTTATTGGTCATTGGAACGATTATCGGATCTTGGATTGCGAGTGGTGTTATTCCAACCATGATTTATTATGGCATTTCAATAATAGATCCATCCTGGTTTGTTCCGATTGTTGCGCTTGTTACGGGGATTGTTTCGATTACTCTAGGAACATCTTTCACATCGATCGCAACTGTCGGACTGGCTTTCATGGTCATTGGTGAGGGGTTAGGATTTTCGCCAGCTCTTGTGGCGGGGGCAGTTATATCAGGTGCTTATTTAGGAGATAAGCTATCTCCATTATCAGATACGACCAATATCGCTGCTGCACTAGTTGATACGGATTTATTTAGTCACATTAAGCACATGCTTTGGGACACGATTCCTGCATTTTTGATATCCCTATTATTATTTTGGGTGTTTGGTAGTTTTGAAGAGTCTAGTACAAGTTTTAGTTCTGGAACGATTGAAACCATTATGTCAGGTTTAGATCATGCTTTTGTTATTCATCCGTTATTGTTATTGCTACCGGTTTTTACAATCTTTTTAATGCTAAAGCGTGCTCCCGCGTTACCAGCATTAATGGGTGTAGGTTTACTAGGGGCGGTTATAGCTGTTGTGATTCAAGGAACCCCGGTCAGTTCAATTGTTCAGTTTATGACGAGTGGTTTTAGTATCGAAACTGGCGTAGGTGAAATTGATTCATTATTGAATCGTGGCGGGCTTGCTTCGATGCTTGGAACCGTTGGAATGCTCATGATTGCTACTGCCCTCGGTGGGATTTTAGAAGAAACGGGTGCATTTGATGTCTTAACAGGGAAGATGATGAAAAAAGTGAAATCCACAGGTTCACTAATCGGTTCAACTCTTTTAACGACATTTGTTGTTGCATTAGCAAGTGGTGCTCAGTTTTTAGCGATCATTTTACCGGCAAGAACCTTTGTGCAAAAGTATAAAGATATGAATATTGATACGAAGAATCTCTCAAGAACAGTTGAGTCGATGGGTACTGTCGGAATTAATCTAATCCCATGGAGTGTTCCTGCCGTGTTTGCAACGAGCATTTTAGGAGTGAGTGCATGGGAGTTTATCCCATATGCGTTCTTTATTTATCTTGTTCCGCTCGTAAATCTACTATTTGGCTTTACAGGATGGACAATAGCCAGAAAAGATTACAGCCAAGAAATACAACAGGCACAAGTAGAAAGGGAAGTTGTGTAGTGAGTGAAGTCATTTTAAGTGTGGTTGGTACTGCTCAAGATGGAGGGTTGCCACAAGCGAATTGCTTTTGTGAAAATTGCAAAAGGGCGCTAGCAGATCCGAGGTTTAAAAGAACGGCCGCCTCATTGGCCGTTGTTCTACCAGGAGAGAATAAATGGCATTTAATTGAGGCTACGCCTGATTTGCGGGAACAAATGGCACGATTGCAAATGAGATATGGGATGGAATCAAAGCTGATGAGTAGTATTTTTTTATCACATGCTCATATCGGTCACTATCCAGGTTTGATGTTTTTAGGGAAAGAATCAATTAATTCCCGTCAATTGCCTGTGATGGCAGGAACAAAAATGAAAAAGGTGTTGGAATCTAATGCGCCATGGAGTCAATTAACCGCGCTTGAGAATATCGTTGTCCAGGAGATTCTTGATCGGCAACCTGTAAGTATTTCTTCGGAAGTTACAGTTACTCCAGTTATTGTTCCTCATCGAAATGAGTTTTCTGAGACTTTTGCTTTTTGGATCAAAGGTCCGAATAAGAAGGTTTTATTTATTCCAGATATTGATCGTTGGGATGAATGGGATATCGATATACGTGAAGCAGCGAAAGAAGCAGACATTTGTTTTTTTGATGGCACGTTTCATTCTCCGCAAGATCTTGAAAAGATTGGTCGTGATTATCGACAAATTCCCCATCCGGTCATGACAGAGACGATGGAACTGCTTCAAGATGTAGTAGGGGAAACGAAGATTTATTTTACACATCTCAACCATTCAAATCCGGTCTTGCAAAAAGATGGAGTATTAAGGAAAGAAATTGAGGCAAAAGGTTTTTATATTGCTGATGAAGAGATGGAATGTAGAATATGAAAAAAAGATGTTCAAGTAGAGGGATTTCCTTTTTGAACATCTTTTTTTGGTGAAAAATGGTGGGACACGGAACCTGTCCCCGTGTCCCAGCCTTTATTCCTCCAGCCATTTGTCTTCGACGTATTTGCGGTTCATGTCTTTTTTTAGTTTACGGTATTCTTTGCTTTTGAAGATGATGTCAAAATCGTAATCTGGTGGGTAGAGCTCTTCAGCGGCAATTTTCAGCTCCAATCTTTTATAATTAATCGTTCTTTTTTCTCCTTTGATTTGGACAATGTAATCTCCATGATCGTTCGGTCCTTTGTACACAATGCCTGTTTCACCTGTTGCCGGGAGGAGGACATTATCCCCTTGGTTATAGAGAGATACCTTAGTTACAGGTTGTTCTTGTTTCTTCTTTTCTACATACTTTCGTGCATATTTATTTACAATGACCTGCCTTTGATAGGAAGGAGATTGTAACGTTTCGTGTGTCATGTTTTGGTGAAAATCCTTTTGCTCTTGGTATGCTTTTTGATGTGCGCGTTCGAGCAGTGAAGGATGCATTCCTAGCTTTGCTGCGATATCGAAAGCTTGGCTCTGTCCGCTCTTTCCAAGTAAAAGTCTATATGTTGGTTGTAATGTGTCGATATCAAACTCCATCGACCCATTTAAAAAACCTTCCGTTTCATCTGCAAACTTCTTCATTTCGCTATAATGGGTTGTCGCAAATAATGTAGCGCCTTTATTATACAATTGCTCTAATATAACAATGGCGAGGGCCATTCCTTCTCGCGGATCAGTACCAGACCCAAGTTCATCGATTAATACGAGTGACGCATCATTTGTCTCTTGTAAAATATCAATAATATTGACCATGCGGGAGCTGAATGTACTTAAGTTTTGCTCAATGCTTTGACCATCTCCAATATCAACAAAGATATGTTGGAAGATAGCAATTTCACTCCCTTTTTTGGCTGGAATAGGGAGACCGGATTGTGCCATTAAGATTAGGAGCCCGACTGTTTTTAATGTAACTGTTTTTCCGCCAGTGTTTGGACCCGTAATCACGAGAGCTCGTTCCTTTTCTCCAATCGGAATCGTGAGCGGGATCGCCTTGTTTCCAAGCATTGGATGACGTGCTTCTACTAAATCAATCCGGAACTCTTCATTGATTGTAGGTATATCAGCTTGAATCATTTGACTGTATTTCGCATTTGCGAAAAGTACGTCGTAGTGATGCATCGTCTCAATGGCAATCTGGATGACTGGTTCATATGAAAGAAACAGTTGAGTCAATTCATATAAAATCCGCTCTACTTCGGTTTCTTCCGCAATTTTTATAAGCTCAACATCCTCCTGAAGGGTGCTTAATTCAACTGGCTCGATAAAGAGGGTGGAGCCAGAAGCTGAAGTATCTAATACCGAGCCTTGAATCTTCTTCCGATATTCTTTTTTTACAGCAAGAACAAAACGACCAGATCGCTCATATACGTTCGTTTCTTGCAGATAAGGTGAGATTCTTCTGCTTTTGACTATCGACTGTGCCTTCTCCTTTAATTTTTCCTGAAGAGATGCTAGGTGTCTGCGTAAATAGTTAAGGTCACTTGATGCGTAATCATCTACTTGGCCATTTCGTAAACAACGGCTAATTTCTGCTTCTAATTCTGATACATCACCAATCGATGAAGCATACATACTGACCATTGGACCGGCATATTCCTTATCTTTCATAAACTGCTTTAGCTTTTGACAGTGGTCTAGGAATGAGACAATTTGCGTGAATTGGTCTACTTTTAGAGCGATGCCTTTTTTCGCTTGTATAATGTAATGTCCGATTTGATCCAACGAATGAATAGGTATACTTCCACTGATTGCAAGAATGTTCATCGCTTCTGAAATTTCAAGTAAAGAATGCTCGATTTTCTTTTTGTTTTGTGTTGGTCTTAACGAGAGTATTGTTTCTTTTCCTCTGATTGTTTTTGCGAATTGTGAGATCTCATTTAAAACTTGATAATACCCTAGTGCTTCCATTGTTTGAGTATTCAATGGTAAATCCTCCTTTTAATATGTGAGAAATTTCATGAGGACTGGTTCACGAGGCCATATACAAAAAGCCGTCATGAACAAAGCGCTCATGACGGCAGAAGATAGACCTTGTGCTTAAGATGTTTGACTGGTTTTAGACACAAAAAAACCATGACAAACATGCCATAGCAGGGTCTATTTTTCATAGCTATGATGCGTGTTCTTAACTTTCTAAAAGAAGCCACATTGAAATAAACATAGCGATTGCTACGTTTTTGCTTCTTCCAGCTATCCAATTATGGATTAGTTAAGAACCACCGATAACATAAACTCATACTCCTTTAGGTAAGGAATTTTTTACTTACTCTTTCTTTATATCCTATGTTCAATTTAGAAGTCAAGTGCAAGTTCCATTATAGGGACACGGGGACAGGTTCACTAGCTTTGCGCATGTTCCATAAAATGTAAAATTATTAATTGTATGTAGACATAAAAAAAGAAAGCCCTTATTGTAGAAGTGTTAGATGTTTGTTTGTTCCCAACAACAATACAAACTTTCTACAAAGGAGCTTTCAATGAGTAATACCATATTAAATCAAAATACAGTAATTCGTCAATGTTTGTCATTATTACCTACAGAATATTTAGCTTGTCCCCTTCTAAACTATGATATGAAAAAACTTTCAACAGAAGGTTTAGTTAAAATTTTTGTAGCTGCCCAATTGGGAAAATGGGAATCTTATCCCGAATTTGAAGTTAATATACGCGCACACAAAGATCTAATGGAATATATCGGTGTAGATAGTATCAGTGCCTCACAATTAAGTCGAAGAATTAATGATTTAGACACTGGAATAGTACAGAACCTTTTCCTTAAAGTTGTAAAAGAACTTGAATATTATACCAAAGGTACTACTGGTCTACCTCGAGGTGTTGGAAAACTTCGCATCGTAGATGCGACACATATACCACTTCCACCTATTTTATCAGAATGGGCCTATGTAACAAAGGGCTGGACAGTCGTCAAAATGCATACACGATTGATAGTTGCTTCGCCTGATGTACATTATCCAGATAAAATTGTTCCTTCTAATGGGAAAGTACAAGATCATGAAGGCGGAGACCT
>NZ_SLUB01000098.1 GCF_004799755.1 Bacillus timonensis
AGATGTGTATAAGAGACAGCTATGAATTAATAAAGACTACTTTCAAACCTTCTATAGAGTATGATATTAAAATAACTGATAGAAAACATCAAGAATCAATAGTTTTGGATTTTGCTGAAGCTGAGCAATTGTTAGCTTTGAAGTGCACCATTAGTGTTAGACGAGAAAAATCAATAAATAACACATCAAGCGAGATAGTTATTGACTATCCTAAATGGCTAACTTTGGAATTAGATAGTATACATCACTTAGACCCAGCAGCATTTGACCATCAACAAGAAAAAAATGAATTAAAAATTAATACAAGCTATCTATTCAATGAAAATATAAGAGACTTGGAAACATTTATAGTCCCACTTAAAGTAATACCAAGAAAAATAAATAACTATGTAGGTAATATACAAGTCAAAATTAATACCACACCAAGAATTAGTTCACTTTTTATAAGGAGTAAAATAAAGGGCTTTAAAATAAAAATAATAGAAGGGTGAATAACTAATTGGAGAGTTTTTCGGTATGGAATTTAAACGTTGATAGCAGTTTTGAACAAACAATGGAGATTTACGAATCATATACTAATTGGAGAGTTACCGAAATCGATCCATATAATGGTGAAACCCTCGAATTTAGTATTGAAGTTATTCAAGAGGATGATTTTGAATTTTTCCTAGACAATGATGAGGAAAACAACATTAGATTTGCGCAAGTTAATTATAGGAGAGAAAAGGTTTACTCTATTGAAAGGAACAATCCTTTAAGAGACAAAAGAATCAAGCTTACCGATGTAACATTTTTTGTTTTTGAATATATGGGAAGTGTAAATTTTATTGCACTTAGGGGGAGTGGGCCTAACACTCTAACAGCCTTAAGGGCAGCAAATAATTGTACAAACAATAACGAAATTGTAGCTGATAATTTAGATTTAACAGAAGATTTTTTTTATTGGGTATTTCAAAGACACATGAACCATACAAATAGAGAATTGTATCCGGGTTCTAATACTTTTGTAGACGCTTTAACTGGTTTCAGTGGTAATACAAGAGACGAAGTTAATAATATGTGGGGTAGAGGTAATCGAATTTCTAGGATATTGGTTACGCTTGCATTCCTCTTTAACAATGAAAGTCTAAAGTCTTTAACACCTGATTTTAAGTATCAAGATGAGAATCTTGAGGTTGAGTTAACCCTCAGTGGTACTTTTAAATTTAATGAACAGAGTCATATCGGTAGGTACATATTTGAGCATGACCCGATTAAGAAAAAGGCTTGTTTATTGATGTTGTTTGTATTAGAAATTTTTCCGAATGTTAAAAGAGCTTATAACAATCACTTGGCAGATGAAACATGGGGGGCAGACCACCAGTTAAATTTTATTGCGGGCATTGGTTCTGAAATCCAAGACCGTGTTGAGGAAAAATTACAGGCTATTAGACTTATGTTAGAAGAAGATGAAGAGTAGATAGTACATAATGACTGAAGAACAGGGAGTAGTTGCGAATGCAGCTCCTCTTTTTATTTACTAGGAAGAGAGTCGATAATATAGTTATCTATTCAACTTTATATAAGATGAGTGTTTGGAGGAAGGAATAATGAAAAAATTGAAGAATTATAAACAATAAATTTATAGGAGGGGTAATTATGGATAATAAAGAGATTATGTTGAAGAAATCAAATGAAATCATAGATTCAGCACTTGAACATTTTAAAAGGTATTTAGAATTGAAAGATCAGATTTTAAATAATGAGTATGTTCAAGTATTTAGTGAGCTCTCGAAAATAGCACAGTTTGTCAAAGGAACTAATCATTTAATTGTAAACAGGAAGTTTCAAAAATTCTTGGAAGGCTTTAACGAAAATGAAGAACCATTGGATAATCAGATTAATAAACTAGTAAATTATGTTACTGACGAGGATAAAGCAGAGTTTATTGCAGATACTTTCACAAAAGTGATGTTAACCAATTCAAGTAAAGCCAGCTTAATTATGGGCAGCATTTTACATTCGGTTATATCTACAGAAGGCCCATTAGAACATGAAAAATTAGTATGTATTAATGCACTAACAACATTCTTTAATAATGATTTAGAAAACGTAAAATTTATATATGAATATATGCAAGAAAATAATAGAAAGAGATTGTATTTACCCAATCTGATTAGATATTGTAAAGAGAAAAACATAAATAACTCGAGCGTTGTGTTAACTGTAGAAAAATGTGTTTCGTCTCAAATAATGTTTAGAGAATTCGAAACTGATATATCTGCATCAGTTGATGTAGACAACGAAAGTGTAGATATAGACAATAATGATGTTGATGAATACCACAAATTTTCAAGGCCGGGTATTATATTACTGACATACATAAATAGAACTATAAAGTAATGGCAGACTCTTTGTAGAAGTATGGCAGAGCATTTGTTTTTAGAAATGGTATTCTATTAACATAGATTAATATCAAATTTAGCGCTTATCCTATTGGAGAGGCGCTTTACAATTTCAGATGCAAAACTTTACTAGTAACTCAAAACGGCAAATCATCTTTTGGAGGGACTCTCCTTATCTGCTTGGTCAAATCGGTTATATCCTTATTCCCCTCATACAGGACCTTATCAATAATCGTTTCTCTATATCCAGTTTCCTCGATAATGCCCATAATGTACTGATAAGCTACGATTGCAACAGCAAGTTCAGGATTATCCTTATATTCTTTCGGGTGTACATTAAAGGCACCGCCACTCCTAGTATGATAACCTTCAATATTGAGAAACACATCAATGTTAACTTTCATTTTTTATTACTCTCCTTTTCACAAACGTACGTTCTTATTTATGCTGATTATAGAATATATGTTCGCTATAATATTGTAAAGGAGAGGCGGGAGGATATAAATGCATAAGCTAACAATAAAACAAAAACGAGTATTGGATACAATCGCATCATTTATTGATGAACACGATTATGCACCAACAGTTAGGGAACTATGTTCAATACTAAGCCTGGCATCACCAAGTACAGTTAAAGGATACCTCGATAAATTGAAAGACAGAGGATATATAGACTTTGAACCGCGCTCTCCCAGAACGCTTAGAATATTAAAAAAAGTATAATCTGCCTAAAAGTAAGCCGTTCTTTTTCGGAGTAGCATAGAGAAAAGCATATATAAAAACAGTGGATATCTCAAGAATAACCATACTGCTTTTTAGAATTATTAAAAGGGGGGTCTATAGTAAAATGGTAAAAAATTTATTGCACTACCTTGAAAATAAACTTCTCTAACCTCGAAAAAAGGCAATACCAAAGAGAACCCGAGATTAATTAATCCATAGATAAGGATTGCTTATTTTTGGATATACCATTTACCTTCAGAAACTTCACTCACCTTTAAACCTTGAACTTTAGTTAATAAATTAAATTTATTAAAAATTATTTCTCTATTATCCTTTAACACTAAGCTTGCATTTTTTCCGTTATTTAATGCCTCGACAACCTCATCAAATGAAACGTTTTGATTTCTGAGGATAAACCATTTACAGTTGTTATCCTCTTTTGATATATAATATTTGTTTCCACGATCATTAATTTTCTCTTCGGATTGATAAAGTCTTAATACTCCCTTAGAATCATAAGCAACTTTAAATCCGTTATTATCTATTGCAATTTCTCCCGGTCTCAATTGATCAATCATCTGTCCACTGGATAACCATTTTTTCATCTTACAAGTCACCTTCACGCAAAATTATAATTACAAATAATATATCGGATATTTTTTGGGGATTAAAAGTGTAGTTGGCATATTAATTTGATGAAAGGTGTACTATGTTTTTATTTATTTCCTCACAAAGTTTACAGTTCGAGAGGATTAAAAATAACCCCCTAAAGGTAAACAAAAATAAAAAAATCATGAATTTAAAATGTACTAAAACAGATTGGAAATGCCGTCTAAAACCGCAAAAAATCAAATCCGCCACCAATCCGCCACCAACATCCTATTTTACCTATCCAACAAAGATTATTCCAATACATAAAAAAGACCACAAAACCCTTTGTTTATAAAGGTTTCATGGTCAATCTTCTTAGCGTCCCAGATTGGAATCGAACCAACGACCTACAGCTTAGGAGGCTGTCGCTCTATCCTACTGAGCTACTGGGACATAAAAATATTCTACAGAAAATAATTATAGAATTAATTAGCATCAACGGTCAAGACATTTGAATGCCAAATAAAAAATCCATCCCCCGATTGGAAAATGGATTAGCATGTAATTGGAAAAGCCACAATTGCCGTAATACCCTAAGAAAGTTTAAAACCACCACTCCTCAAAGTGGGTGTTTGCAGAAACGTTCCTGTATGTCCTTCATGTCGCCATGGACGAAGACCTGCCATTCCAGTTTCAATGTTAAACTCCCTATTTCAGCTCAAAGGTTAAACTTTATTATGATTACGTACAATGTAGCTTGTATATGTATACTACATGATTGAATCGAGGAAATCAAATGTAAAAATCATCCAGTTTGTTGAACTTTGTCACTTGAATTTTTAGATAAAATTGTGTACTTCCTCAAACCTTGATGAAACAGGAATCATTCGAGATGATACGAAGAATTTTTGTCGAAAAATATTTCGAAAACCTATCTTTATTGAATACATCCGCTCA
Source organism: Bacillus timonensis (assembly GCF_004799755.1). Taxonomy (GTDB): domain Bacteria; phylum Bacillota; class Bacilli; order Bacillales; family Bacillaceae_L; genus Ferdinandcohnia; species Ferdinandcohnia timonensis_A. The sequence goes on from NZ_SLUB01000098.1 coordinate 4,656, forward strand.
TCTTGCAAAATACTAGATAAAAAAGTTATGAGGAGATAGGAAATGAAACCCAACAACGAACAACTTACTTCAGCGGAAATGGGAAAGCTTTGGGCAGTTTATATGGGGAACACAATGGCCATTTGCGTGTTAACCTATTTTCAAAAACATTGCCAGGATCCTGACATTATGGAAATCTTAAAAAAAGCAAAAAGCATCAGTCAAAAAATCATTGAAGACATTACGAAGATTTATAATAAAGAAAATTTTCCAATTCCAATTGGATTTGATGTCAAAAAAGACGTAAACATGGATGCCCCAAGGTTGTTCGCTGATGAATTTTATCTTCATTATTTAAAGTATACGGCGAAAGCAGGGCTAAGTCTTTACTCCACAGCGATACCAATGATGATACGACCAGACGTAAGGGATACGGTAATCAAATTCAATCTGGAAACGATCGACTTTTTAGTTGAGTTAAATGTAACGTTAGAAAAAAAGGGCTTTTTAACGAAACCACCGGTAATTCCAATCCCGAAAGAAGTAAGTTTTGTAGAAAAACAAACCTATTTAGCTGGATTCTTTGGTGATATAAGGCCCTTGCAAGCTTTAGAAATTGCTCACCTCCAAGATAATTTAGAAAACAATGTGGCCAGTAAAGGACTATTGATGGGATTCAGCCAGGTGGCAAATCATAAAAAGGTGAAGGAATTTATGCTCCGTGGTAAGGAGATTACAATGGACCATATTAAGGATTGTATGGCAAAGCTTCAAGAAGAAAATCTCCCGGGGCATCCATTACTTGATGATTTAGTTGAGGCATCAACGATTCCACCATTCTCGGATAAGTTAATGACGTTCCATAAAATTGATATGTTCTCGATGAAGATACGATCCTATGCAAATGCAATGTCACTAAACGGCAGACGAGATATTGGGCTAATGTTTAGTAAATTCATCTTGGATATTGGGCGTTATGTAGAAGACGGCGCTAATCTCATGATTGATGAGGGATGGTTTGAAAAACCGCCACATGCTGTTGACAGAAAAGCACTTGCGGATAATGAATAGTAAAAAAGTCAGGCGCGAAGGCCTGACTTTTTCGTTTAAGGTAATGTAATTTCAAAAGGATCAAACATAATTGGCTTAGGAATTTTAGTAGCCTTAAATTTGACGTCTTTAGTCTTTGTTGCTTCAAATTCCTGCATGAAAAGATTCCCTTTAATTCGTTTTGCAAAAGGATTGTCTTGGAACGATAAATCCTTGCCATCCTTCGATTCTAACCATGTTCGATTCATCGTTAAGTTATCGTCAAATGGGAACTCACTATCCAATTCAAAATATACCACTGTTTTATCATCAAGAAACTCAACATCTGTCACTGTTATTTTTCCTACCTCGCCTTGGTCGAGAGTTAATGGGAGTGTTTCATTTAATGAAACAGATACATCATCAACAGCTCCCATACCTATAGGAATCTTGTAAGGTAGAATCGTTAGGCTTTTTACACCATATTTAATGGGTGAATAGAGATAACGATGGCTTGCCACTTCGACTCCGTTGATAGTATCTCCATAAGCGCTGCCTGTAAGTATTCGATGCACACTTCCTTGGTCATCAATCATTGCAAAATGTAAATCCATATAAGGGTCCATTTTTGTATTGTTCGGATCCGATTTTATTTGAATGGCTAAATCTGTTCCGGCCGGACCAAGCTTAACTGACTCAATTGTCACGTCCGCATTATTAATGACGTTTGTTGTATTTGGTCGAATAACCGTCACTTCATTTGATTGTTTCACCGGAAATTCAAATTCCCATTTTCCCGGCATTAGCCCCACAGCATCAATGATTACCTTCATATCGAACTCTTCCGGTAATTCCTCCGTGGGCGTAATATTCATGACCACTTCATACTTGGATGGAGTGATATATTTTCCAGAGCTACCTGTGCTAAAATTAATCTCTTCTCCATTTACCCAAATGTTTGGTCGCTCAATATTGCCAATCGCAATAAGAGACTCATGAGTCAAACCAAAGGTTAAACGAGTACCATCATAAAAAATTTCATTCATTGTTAGCGTTACACCATTATCTTTGGCTGTTTGGTTAACGACTTGAGTAAGCCCACTTTTTCCTGCGATTTGTAGCCCTTCATCATTGGACTCATTGAAAAAAGTTCCGACTAATGGAATTTCGGACGCAACCTTGGCTAATGTCGGTGAAAAAGTTGCCGATCCTAAAAACAGGATAAAGGCGGCAGCAACTGACCCGATGGTTGTATGGACAACCTTTTTACGTCTCGATTTCTGTTTTCGATTATCGTTAATGGTTTGTTGAATAATGCGATCAAGCTTCTCAACGGGCACATGAATGTTTTCAAGTTCTTTATTGAACTCCGGGTAATGTTTACTCATTCACAATAACCTCCTTTAATTGATCTCGTAAAAGGGCAATCCCGCGGTGTATATTTGTTTTCACGGTTCCTTCTGGACAGTCAAGAAATTCAGCGATTTGCTTGATTGTGTAGTCCCTGTAAAAGCGTAAAACTAAAACGGTTTTATATTTCTCATCTAATCCTTTTATGGCGTTTAATAAGTCAGAGTCTGCTTCCTTATCTGTGTACGAAGGAGCTTTGCTTTCAAGGAAATCCCATTCCATAGGAATCACTCTTTTTTTCCTGCGAAGCTGATCAATCGCAGTATTAATCAAAATTCGAGTAATCCAGGTTGAAAAATATGTATCATTTTTTAAACCCTTAATCGAGGTGAGCGCCTTATAAACTGCTTCCTGGAACACCTCAAGTGCATCGTCCTCATTTTTCATATACAAATAGGCCATTTTATAAAGCTTCGTTTTTTCGGTATCCATTAATTCCTGAAATGCCCGGTTATTTCCCTTTTTTGCTTTTGCAACCAGTTTACTGATATTCAAAACTCTTCCTCCCTCTATAAATGTTGATTTATCAACGGTTTGATCCGTTGATGGGGTGTCAAAAAAATATTTTTCGACACGATTACTAACAAAGTCTTCATAATATGTGAAACTATTCCAATACATGGGTACGCT
>NZ_SLUB01000099.1 GCF_004799755.1 Bacillus timonensis
AGATGTGTATAAGAGACAGCTTACAAACACTAACCAAAAACTAAAGTCTCCTAGAAAAATTGTACCAATAACTTTCTGTAATAAAAAATAGCCTATATCACTCTTGCCTAAAGCATAACTTATATCCTCTAAAGTTTTTGAGAAATGAATACTATACCTGAGAGTATCAACTCCTACAGTAATATCTCTTAAACCTACAATGATGGTACATTGAATTGTAATAAGAATAATAAATACTTTTTTTGTGAAATTATTTCTGATTACACCCAAAAATATAAAAGATAATATAAAAATGAAATCAGATGAAAATATAGAATGTTCATTACTACCGCTCATTTCAAAAGTGATTAGTTTCCTTATACCAATTTCTGAATAACAGAATTAATTTTCCTTCTCAGTTGAAATGGTAGGAAACCTAATAAAATTCTTAAAGGAGTTATTATTAAAACTATAAACACCTTTCTTTTCATTCTAAGAGCATACTTTATTTGAAGTTTTTGAGATCTTAATAAATATATAATACGTTTTTTATTCTCAAAAGATTGATTTTCGTGAATTCTCTTTGCAATTAGATTATATGGAACTTTAATCATTGTCCTTTTATTTGCTAGAGCCCTTAGCCACAGTTCATAATCGAATTGACTCTTTAATGAATGATCATAGTATCCGATATCTATTAATTGTTGTTTATTTATCATCACAGATGAGTGAGATATTTTATTTTTAATGAGTAAATTTTCACTAATGGTTTCAATTCCGTCTTCGTTTTTTTCTATTCCATGCTCTTCCCAAATCACAGATTCATTATTATATATAATAATCGCATTACTGCAAACTAGAAATGCATCTTTATTTTCTAAGAGAATATCAAGTTGCACTCTAAGCCTTTTAGGATGCATTAAATCATCTGCGTCAATATTAGCTATATAATCTCCGTTTGAACTTTGAATAGCTAAATTTAAAGCGTTTCCTCGACCTATACCTTCTGTAAATAAAGGCTTTACTCTTTTATCATGTCCTGCAAATTCTTCTAGAATTGATTTTGTAGAGTCATTGGAACCATCATCAATTATTATAAACTCCCAGTTATGGTATGTCTGATTTATCACAGATAATATTGTTTGCGTTATAGTTTTCTCGCCGTTTCTAACAGTGCAAATAACAGAAATAAGTTTGTCTCTCATATACTAACCCCTATAAATAATTTTTTTAATATGAAAGGGATTAAAGGTTATTTTTACAAATGATTTTTATACCATTCAATAGCTGCTTTAATTCCTTGTTCAAAACTCCACTCTGCCTCATATCCCAGCAACACTTTAGATTTACTGATATCTGCATTACTATGCTTAATATCACCTTTCCTCTCAGGTCCAAATATTGGCTGTATATCCTTTCCTAAAGCATTTAATAATTGGGTGTAGATATCAATCAAATATTCTCTCCCACCATAAGCAATATTAAATGCATTACCAGCAGCTTCACTAGGAGCTTTACAAGCTTTCAAATTTGCTTCAATAACATTTTCAATATAAGTAAAGTCACGACTTTGTTTACCATCACCATTAATAATTGGCTGTTCATCGTTTAGTAATTGTTTTATAAACTTTGGAATAACTGCAGCATATGCTCCATCTGGGTTTTGTCTCCTTCCAAATACATTGAAGTAACGTAAACCATAGGTGTCTAATCCATATAACTTGCTATATAGTTTTCCATACTCCTCATTTACCTTTTTAGTAAGAGCATATGGAGATAATACATTTCCCTCTCTACCTTCTTTTTTAGGAAGGTTTGGTTCGTCACCGTAAACAGATGAACTTGAAGCATAAACAAATTTTTTCACGCCATTTTGCCTAGCAGCTTCCATCATATTCAAAGTACCTTTTATATTAATTTCTTCATACAACAATGGCATTTCTATACTTCTTGGGACACTTCCCCATGCTGCTTGATTCAATACATAATCTATTCCTTCACATGCCTTAAGGCATGTATCTAGATCACGTATGTCCCCCTCAATAAATTCATAATTTTTATTATCACTAAACTCTTCAATATTTTCCTTTTTTCCAGTTGACAGGTTATCAACTCCTCTAACTTGATAACCCAAATTTAGAATTGCTTCTACTAGATTTGAACCGATGAAACCAGCTGATCCAGTTATTAAAAATCTAGTTCCTTCTGGAAATCTTAAGTTTTCATATCCCAACTTTATAACCTCCAATATAAAAGACCAGCATTTTCAGCTTCATCTCGATTAAATATTCCCTTTAGGTCAATTAACACACAACTATTATTTTTATTGATATCTAATACATCCTCAGATGTTGCAGCTACTTCATTCATAGCATCTAAATTGAAGTGGGAAGCTGCTCCAAACATCCCTTTTACATCTTCCAACTGAATTGCTTTAAATTCATCGTGTGGAACTGCAAAGATTACTGCATCTACTTCTTTTATATCTTCTATTTCAGTAAGATTAATTCTATATTCACGCCACAGATCTTCTTTGTCTGCTTGAGGATCTACAACTTTGACATCTATTCCGTACTCTTCTAATTCTTTGATTACGTCAACTACTTTTGTATTTCGAACATCAGGACAGTTCTCTTTAAAAGTAACTCCAAAGATAGCTACTTTTGCACCATTTATTTGTTTATTCGCCTTTATCATTTTCTTTACTGTACTTTCAGCAACATATTTGCCCATATCGTCATTTATTTTTCTTCCTGAAAGTATAATTTGGGAATGATAGCCCATTTGCTCTGCCTTATATGTTAGATAATATGGATCAACACCTATACAGTGGCCTCCAACTAGGCCAGGAGAGAAGTTAAGGAAGTTCCATTTAGTTCCTGCTGCCTCAAGAACTGCCTTAGTATCTATTTCCATTTTATTAAATATGATAGACAGTTCATTCATAAAGGCAATATTAATATCGCGTTGGGAATTCTCTATCACCTTTGCTGCTTCAGCCACTTTAATACTTGCTGCTTTATACACGCCCGCTTCCACAACTAATTCATATACTTTTGCAACAGTATCTAAAGTTTCTTCATCTTGGCCTGCCACAACTTTTATAATTGTTTCTAGTCTATGAACTTTATCACCAGGGTTAATTCTTTCTGGTGAATAACCAACTGTAAAGTCTACACCACATTTTAATCCTGATTCTTTTTCTAAAATGGGAACACAAATATCCTCAGTTACTCCAGGATACACTGTAGATTCAAAGACAACTATTGAACCTTTTGTCAAATTTCTACCCAACGTGCGACTAGCTGATTCTACCGGTGTTAAATCAGGTGTATGGTCATCTTTTACCGGCGTAGGAACGGCAACAATATGAAATTTTGCTTCCCTTAGACTTGCTTCATCTGATGTGAACTCAACAGTTGTGTTCTTAATTACTTCATTTCCTACTTCTTTTGTTGGGTCTATACCATTTTTATAAAGTTCAATTTTTGGTTTATTAACATCAAAACCAATTACATTAACTTTCTTAGCAAAAGCCACAGCTATTGGCATACCAACATAGCCTAGTCCAACTAATGATATCTTCTCTTCTTTGTTAACTAACTTCTCGTATAGATTCATTGTAATTCTCCTTATTTATTATCAAATTTATTTCTTGCAAATACGCATTAATTACTATATTTCTATCAAAATCATTTTCCATTTTTCTTCGTCCAGCCATTCCCATTTCTCTTTTTTCATAGTAAGGGAGGTTAACAAATTTTATTATTGCATTAACTAAGCTATCAACATTCATGGCCTCAAAACCAAAACCAGTTAAACCATCTTCGTAAGTTTCAATACAACCAGGTACTCTTGAAGCCAGCACCGGTCTTCCAGATGAAGCAGATTCCAAAAGGACATTAGCTAAACCTTCATGATAAGATGGTAGTATGGTAGCATGAGATTTTTTAATGAACGAATGCACGTCATCCTGCCGCCCATGGTATTTAATTAGGTCTAGTCTTTCTAATTCATCTAATTTTTTATTATAATTTTCTTCAGTGCCACCAATTAAATCAAATTGTACATGTGGATACTTCTCTTTTACCAGTTTTGCTGCTTCAAATAACTCCTCTATGCCCTTTGCTTTCATAATACGTCCAATAAAAAGGAATCTCACTTTATCATCACACATGGGGTATTCCTCGGATTTATGTTGTTCTAAATTTACCCCCGAGCCTGGTATTAACCTTGTCTTACTCTTGACGATCCTATTATCTTCGAAAAATGTTCGATTAGCTTGATTTTGAAAAAACACACATGATGCTTTCCTTAAACCTAGCTTATAAAGCATCAGTGTAATTTTTTGAATTAATCCATTATTTTCAATAGAGGTACCAAGGCCTGTTATATTTGTAATATATGGAGTTTTAGTTATTGAACACGCTATACCACCATAAACATTAGGTTTAATTGTGTACGTTAAAACAACATCTGGCTTAACCCGTTTTATTAATCCAACATAATTAAGCAATAACTTAAAATCTGTAAGTGGATTTGTTCCTCTTCTTTCAAGATGAGTATCTATAAACTTACACCCTATTTTTTCTAACTTAGGTACATATTCATCATCAGGTAAAGAAATGTAAACTTCATTATCTTGCTTAATTAGTTCCTCTAATAACTCTTTTCTAAAGTTATATAAACCCATACCAAAATTAGCCAACACAAGTATTCTCATATCCTAAACTCTCCTAACTGGAACACCAACATAAACACCAGGTTCGGTTATATCCTTCACCACAACAGAACCAGCACCTACCTTGCATCCGTTAGTGATGGTTATATTATTACTTACTACACTTCCGATACCTAACCAAGATCCTTTTCCAACTTTGACCGTGCCTGCTAAATGTGACCCTGGTGATATATGAACAAAATCATCAATACAATTATCATGGTCTATTGTAGAACCAGTGTTGATAATGCAACCTCTACCTATTTTAGTACAGCAGTTAATAACTACTCCTGCCATTACAACTGTACCCGTACCTATATCCACTTGATTTCCGATTACTGCTTTAGGGTGAATTAAATTAGGAATACTAGCACCAAATGTTTCAAGCATTTCGTGAATCCTTTGTCTCGTAGTATTACTACCAATACCTACAAATATTTCGTACTCATCTATATGTGTAAATACATCATCTGAAGTTCCAATGATTTCTAGATCCATTGATGATTTGATGCTTTTATCGTCATCTAAAAAAGCAATACTCTTCCATTTATTCATTTTTATTGCAATGTCCGCAACAACTTTTCCGTGGCCGCTAGCACCAATTATTAAAAGTTTGTTTTTCATATTTCCATTCTTTCCTTTTCGGTTCCCTTAAAAGGCTCAATTGTTGCAGCAGTTTCTGAATTAATACCTTCTCTAACGAAAACCTTTTTTATGGTTAAAAATATTATCTTCCAATCCTCAATGAAACTTACATTGTCCACATATTCAACATCGAGATTAAATTTATCTTCCCAACTAATCGCATTTCTACCACTAACCTGCGCCAAACCAGATAGCCCTGGCCTTACTTCATGACGTCTCTTTTGATGATTGTTATACAACGGTAAATACTGCACCAATAATGGTCTAGGGCCAATAATGGACATATCACCCTTCAAAATATTAAAAAGTTCCGGTAGTTCATCAAGAGATGTAGAACGTAGCAGTCTTCCAAACTTTGTCAACCTAACACTATCAGGTAGTAGATTTCCATTTTCATCTTTCTCGTCAGTCATGGTCCTAAACTTATACATCAGAAAAATCTCTTCATTAAGCCCTGGTCTCTTTTGCTTGAATAGAACAGGACTACCTAATTTCGTTCTCACAAGAATGGCCACTACTAGAAGTATCGGGCTAAGAACAATAATGGCGATTAATGATAGCATGAAATCCATCGGTCTTTTTATAAATCTTCTATAAATACCACCTTTGGAATTATTCATTATTTAAACCACAACCCCTTAATAGTCTCCACAACTCTTTCTAAGTCCTCGTCCGTCATCTTCGTATCAGAAGGCAAACATACACCATTCTCAAACAATTTCTCCGATACATCCGTTCCAACGAAATTATACTTCTCAAAGAATGGCTGCATATGCATTGGCTTCCACACAGGTCTTGATTCAATATTTTCTTTTTCAAGAGATTCCATTATGTCGATTGGCCTTACCTTACCTGTCAATGTCATCGAGCTTAACCAGTAGTTTGGTTCATTCCACTCATTACTTGGCATGAATTCAATGCCTTCAAGTCCACCAAGCTCTCTTTTATAGAACTCAAAAATGTAGTTCTTCTTGGCAACTCTTTGACCTAATACTTTAAGCTGCCCTCTACCAATCCCTGCAACCACATTGCTCATCCGATAATTAAATCCTAATTCACTATGTTGATAATGTCTTGCTTGATCTCGGGATTGAGTGGCCCAAAATCTTGCCTTAGCAATTCTTTCTTCATTATTAGAAACAAGCATTCCGCCCCCGGAAGTTGTGATGATCTTGTTTCCATTAAAAGAGAAGATGCCATAGTCACCGAAAGTCCCTGTATGTTTACCTTTATAGTAAGTACCCAGAGACTCAGCAGCATCTTCAATAACCGCTACGTTATGTTTATTACAAATCTCCATAACTTTGTCCATATCTGCCGACAAACCATATAGATGAACAACCAGTACTGCCTTTACTTCTGGATACTTTTCAAAAGCTTCTTCTAATGCTTTTGGGCTCATATTCCAAGTTTCATAATCACTATCGATAAATACAGGAATAGCATTTTGATAGATGATTGGATTTGCAGTAGCAGAGAACGTAAGTGTTGGACAGAATACAATATCCCCTTCTCCAACTCCTGCTGCTTTAAGGGCTAAATGAATAGCAGCTGTTCCAGAGGATAGTGCCGCAGCTGCTTTAGATCCTACTTTTTCAGCAAGCTCTCTTTCAAATCCATTTACGTTTTCACCAAGGGGAGCAATCCAGTTTGTATCAAAAGCTTCCTTAACATATTGCATTTCATAACCTTCATCACTCATATGTGGTGAAGAGAGGAATATTCTTTCTTTCACTTTTGTTGATTCCATTTTCTAGACTTCCTTCCCTAGTTAAGTTAATATTTTAGTAGATTAGGACTTATTTAGAAGATCTTCCTTCTAACCAACTACTAAACCACTAAAATTGTTATCTACTTCCGATAGCCACCTCGCATTTTATATTCAATATGAGAAATGGATGAAAAAATCAACACATAGTGTGTTTTGTCCTTATAAAACGATTTTTAATACTATATATTGTGTTTCGTTATCTTATTATGATACTCACCTCGGATATTATATTCAATATGAGAAATAGATGAAAAAATCTATATATAGTATCTGTCTCTTATACACATCT
>NZ_SLUB01000100.1 GCF_004799755.1 Bacillus timonensis
AGATGTGTATAAGAGACAGAACAAATACAGCAGCTGCTATATACCAAAACATTAAGACACCCCCTGATTTTTCCAATATCACTAAACATTCGACATATTAGCTAAATTCACCTTTTTCAACGAAAACAAGCGATAATCCATTTTTAGATTATCGCACCACTTTGGCCAGGCTCATAATTTGGTTATCCTCTAATGATTCCCTTTACCCAACTAATTCCCTCATTAACAAATAATTCTGTTGGATTTGTATGTGGTGTATGTTCGAAATTAAAAAACACACCCGAACTTTTCGATAGCGTATCAATTAGGTCCATTACCTTAAAATGTGAATTGTCTTTTTCATGAGATGGGTGAACAGGTACCCATATGTATTTATCATTATGAAACTCTACATTGTGCAAATGAACTACTTTTATATGCATTTTCCATTTCGTTATATAATCTAATGCGTTATCACCAGTTGCTAACAAGTAATCCCCTATATCTATGCAAAGTTTTATGCCATACTTGTCCCAAATCTCGATTGGAAACTGATCAAGAGCTTTTATCCCAAACGCTGATCTATTAAGACCCAGTTTCGGTTCACAAACAATAGATATAGAATACCTTTCTTGGAGTGTATGTAATCTTTTTAATCCAGTTTCAATCATTTCAGTGGTATCTATGTCTTTTTCTTCTTTAAAATAAGGAAAGTGGACTAAAATATACTCAGCCCCTAATTGAGACATATATTTAACTTCTGATTCAAACTGTTCCCAAGCCTGTTCAGGTTCAAATTGTACTTTTTCAAGCAAATCATATTTACTTTGGTTTCTATACAAGGGGGAGTGCAGACCGAATGTAAGATTTTTCTTATGTAATAATTCTAAGAAATTATGTAACGACTCTTCACTTGGAAACTCTCCAATCTCAATATGACTTACATTCTCATTAATAAATAATAATGGGAATTTATCTGGATCTGTCATAATCACACTTCCAGAAAGTCCTATACAATTATGCATTTTTGCTACTCACACCTTCCAAATAATAAATACCTTTTGTATATTTTTCCATAATGAAAACTTGAACTTTATCTTAATTAGGCTTTTTTATGAACACTAAGGTTCTTCTAAGTGCTAAAAAAAGATAGAGTAATGCCGAGTATATTATTACACAGACGATGTAGTATATTCCTAGTAGTTTGGTTTTGTAGACACTTCCCCTACACCATGAGCAAGATTATACCATTCAAGTTGTGAGTAATAAGACCAGATAAAAACTAAAGTAAGGATCAACATTAGTAGAGCGAGGATCGCTTTTTTATGCATCACAATTTTAATTAAACTATCTTTAAAAACATTTTTAAATGCTATTTCACTGTCTTTGTGAGATTCAAAAGTTACCAGACTTTTAAATGGTGTTAAGAAGTAAATATATAATGCGCCCCAGACAATCCAGAAAACAATTATATTAATAACCAATAAACTTCCCTCTCTGGACGAATGTAATTGCTCAATCATCCTAACCGTTTAATCAATAAGTAATTCAACAATGTATGTTAGCAATTTTATATTTATTAGTTCATACGTCTTTCCTTTTTACATCTATAAATCCTGTGCTAACCTCACCATATCCCTACACTGTATTCCATTTTCGAAAATTGCTTCCGAATAGTGCTTAATGAAAAAATCTATATCAACACCCGTGATTCTAAAACCACATTTTTGATAGAGTGCTATTTGTCCGATGCTTGAATTTCCAGTACCGATTTCTATAGTTCTGTATCCCATGGTCCTAGCTACTTTAATTGCATTCATTACCAATTGTTTCCCCAATCCTTTGCCTTGGTGGGTTTCCTTTACAGCTATATTAACCAACTCCACTGTTTTAGGTCTTGTCGGAAGTAGCACATATACCCCAACGATTTGACCATCGCTTTCAGCTACAAAGCATTCTCCCCTTTGCATATATTCCTCAACGAGCATCCTTGAAGGGTCAGCTAATAACAACAAATCCATTGGGGGCTGTTCATTGATATTTAGTTTGCGAATGACCATATTTCTCTCCCCTACTACATCCATTTTTTTCTTCAACTTCCACTTTTGTTAGTTCACCCAAACCACTAAAATCATCAAAATTTATATTTAGCGGTATCCCCAACTAATATTGTTCTTGGCTCAACTAAACTAAGCGATAATCCTTTAGTTGACATTTCCACTTAAAGCATTTTCCCACTCTTCCTCAATGTCATCCTGACGATAATCAAAATTTCCTAACTTCCACTTATCTTCACTAGGACCAAACCACAATTGAACATCTTTTTTTACACTCTTTTCACCATTTTGCATAATAACTAAATCAACGGTTCCCTTTGGATATGTGTCATCTAAACCGACTCGTAGCTGGTTGTAATCAACAAGATAAATGCCTTGTTCCCTTAAATCCTTCACACGTTGAATCCATTTACTTTTAGCATCTTCATATGAGATTATCGGCTCTAAATCTATTGCTTTATCATAAAAATAAACCCTTTCAAACGCAGCTTGATAGTCTTGGTCGATTACATTATCTAAAACACCTTTAGCAGCAGTTTTTGATTGATATTTATCTATGAAACCAGGTATAAATGCAAACGCCAATAAACCGATAACGGTTACAAAAATGATAATGGTTAAAATATTTTTCATTAAATCATCCTTTCTTCATAATTTCATTTGTGATTTCCCCATAAAATTCTAAATGATCTTCATTAATCCTCACTATCTCATTAGCGAAAGAAAAACCTACCTTTCCAATTCAATATATTCTCTCAATAATTTCCACTCATTATCTTCTTTTGTCCAAACAAACATGCATTGAGCAGTATATGGTTCACCATTTATTGTGTTTGTTTCTCTACCCAAAATTAAATATTCTTCTCCATTTTTACGTTCGGTGATTGAATATATCTCAATACTTTTTTCAGCATTGTCCATTTGACTCAGTACACTATTGAGATCATAGTCATAATAGTACGGTTCCGGTTTATCTATATTTGAATGAGCCCAATATCCTACAAAACTCTTTGACATATACCCTCTAATTCCATCACCATTCTTGCTAATAAATCCTTCATTCCAAGCTGAAAAATAGGCATTTAATACTTCCTCTATAGTATTCAATTTTCAATCCTCCCTATGATTTAACGGTATCTATAACAATCCCTTTTACTAAGAAACAATAGTTAAAGTAAACTGAACGTTTACTTAATATTTTCAACAAAAATAGGCGATTTTCTTTCTTGGGAGCATCGCACTTTTAGTTAAAGTATATTTCTTCACAAACTAATAATTTCAGAGCAACAATAATCAAAAAAGGAAAAACTAGCTTTTCACCTTGGTTTCTGGGATCAAACTTCTTAGAACGAAAAATTACTTGTTTCATTACTGTTTATTAGTTTGTACGGGCGCCTCAAATACTTGACGCAGTTCAATCTGACCTTCCCCATGTCCTTGTGGGTCTGGCATCCTCATTGCCCACTCGATGGCTTCTTCTTTCGAGTTCACATCAATTAAAATGAACCCGGCAATCAGTTCTTTCGATTCCGTAAAAGGACCTTCCGTAACCACAGGATTTTCCCCTGGTATCGGATACGAAATGCGAATCCCATTTGAACTTGGATGAAGTCCTTTAGCCATAACCCGTACGCCAGCCTTAACTAAATCCTCATTGTACTTATCCATTGCTTCCATGAGCTCAGAGCTCGGAAGTTTTCCTGCTTCCGAATTCTTCGAAGCTTTGACAATCAGCATAAACAGCATAAAAAGTTCCTCCTTCTTCTTTTTTAGAAAATATCCTCTAATTGAGCATCTTATTGTGATGAACTATTTTTCCTTTTTCTCTTCATTCTGCTTTATAGTTATTAATTTCCACATAATAAAATGAACAACTGCAAAAGTAAGTAATAAATCTCTGTATGGTTCATTCGTTCCACCCATCCACGATGCCAATAGAAAGAACGCTCCAAATGATAGTAAAAGTAAAATAGCAACATACTGTTCAATACGTAAATACATTATAGTTGCCCCCACTGAACGTAATTCTTAAACTTTAAACCAATGTATCTACTTACCTATTTCGACACATACCGTATATAATCCTTGTTCAACTAACCCACACTGTTACTTCAAAAAATCCTATAAAAATAGCGTTAATCCAATCTATGATCAACGCTCCCCGGTATTCAAAATTTTTAACAACTGTTACGAACTGTCTTATACGGAAATAATTCCTCTAATAATTTAGCAACGCTTCTGAAATTAGAACATGTTTGACCTGAATTGCTTCATTAAAATGGCTAGAATTGTATGCCGCCTAAAAAGGAAAGTGATCCTTTGTTATGGTAGAATCGCACCCGATACTAGTTTTATATACTAATTTCCTCAATAATTGAATTTCCATCAGTGGCTTTAGCGTCAATCCATTTCCAATTTTCATATAACCTAATTCGCCCATCTGATAGGATTTCTGGCGTAGAAACGCATTTTCCGCCTCTAATTTCATTTTTGTTATTAACGTGATTATATCTAAACTCTAAGCGACCGTCTTCTTTTATTACTCCAATCAATATTCCCTTTACAATTTCCCCTCCACTATATGTTGCTGAGATGATAGGCCCCTCTTGTTTGTATTCAAAAATAGTCTTTGAAGAAACTTCACCGTTAGCTGTATTTTCAATTGAAACAAATCTACGACCATTATAATTTATCATTTTTTCTCCTTCCCTTTTTTAAGTACATTTTTAAATCTAAGAAATTTTAATTTATAAAATCGGATCACATAGGTATACAATTTCTTCTGATGCTTCTGGAATTTCTTGACCTTACCCTGTTATATACTGCAAACGAATGCTTAATATTGTCCAATCTTTATCCTCTATTTGTTTTCCGATATAGAGAATCGTTAGTTGATAAATTCAACCAAAAAGTGCATTAATCCTTTTTGAATTACCGCACCCAGTAGTTTTAAAAAATTTAGCTTTAGATCTCCATATAGTGACTTGAATTTGGATAAAGATTTCCCTTTTCAAATCCAATGGAAGTATAAAATTTATCAGCCTGTTCGGTATCTGTATGCAGCACCAAAATTTTATAATATTTTTTGGCTTCGTCAATTATCCTTCTTACCAAAAGGCTTCCTATGCCGTTTCTCCTACACTCTTTACTGACATAAAACCTTCTTAGCCTACCAATATTATGTTCATTTGAAAATGGGTCTTTATTTAATCCACCAATAGCTACAAGTACACCTTCTTCATTAAACACACCAAATAACACTTCTCCATTATGGTCAAAAGTATTACTACCATTTTTATAATCATTCAATAATCTTTCTACAAAACGAAACCCCTCATCTTTGCTTTGCTTTACTAATCTGTCGAGCTCAATATGTATCAGATTATTTATATGCTTTATTTCATATTCCCTCATTTATATCCCCCTAAATATAAATTCCTGATTAATTTTTCTGCCCCTTCATCATAATAAACCTTTAACAAAGATTTCATGATTCATTCCTTGAACATGCATCACCATTTTCAGTATAAGTTCTTCACGCAAAAAAATACCCTAATTTCAACGAATTATGGCTATGAACTTTTATTAATTCTTCCACTAGTCGGTGGATATTTCTTGAATTTTCTATAGTAATTAAGAGTAGATACAACTACATAAAACAATCTTTTAAGATTTTTTTCTACTGAAAAATAAAACAATGGATTCTTTACAAGGCGCTTTTTATATAGTTCCTTTATTCTACTCTTCAGATTTTTATCCTTAACATAGCTTAATAGTAGCCTTTTGGGCACTATGGAGTATAAAGCTTCTTTTTCAGCTACAGTGTACTTTAGATCCTCATGATTTACATATTCACTTACATAATAACAAGTGGGGTTATTACCTGCAGCAGTCAAGTAATAATTGCTTCTCCCTAAACGGGGATTCAATTCAAAAAACTTATACTTTCCATCTCGTACATCATATTTTAAATCAAAATTAGCAAACCCAACATATCCAACATATTTCGTTATTTTTTCGGCTTGTTTAATAACTTCATCATTTCGGAAAGTCCGTATTGCTAATGGATTACCTATGCCTCCTGGAGTGTGGTCTTCAAGTAATGTTTGTCCGAAAGAGGCTAGTTTGGTTTGACCATCTTGACCAATATAAAGTGTTAATATATGCATTGCTGTATCATCACCTGGAACATATTCTTGGATTACTAAGTTTTCATTATATCCAGCATCCCTTAGCAATGAAATGATTCCGTCCAATTCTTCCCTGTCATGAGCTGTAAAAACCTTCATCTTACCCGTAAACTTCAATGATTCATATAATACTCTACTAGTTGGCTTTACAACGACCGGGAAAGGAAAAGGGAGATTATTATTTAGTAACTGTTTATTTTCTAAGGAAATATACTTAGGATAATCTACATCCAGTTCATCACATAGATCATAAAAATTAGTTTTATCAATTACTCTTTGCAATTTATTTTTGTCCGTATAAGGAATAATCCAACTATTATCAAGTTTATCTCTGAGATTTACAATCATTTCAATATGCCATTCATCACTACCAATAATCATTTTTGGTGTATTAGCGTATGTCTGAGTGATCTTATTTAGACATTCTAATAATACCTCTTCGTCTTCCATGTTACTCTCAACAATTGGCACTATTATCTCAGAATGATTTATTTGTCCTGTTAAATATCTACAGACACTTATTGATATGACTCCATAAGCTTCATGAAAAGAACGAGCTGTACTATAAACTCCGATGCTTGCTCCCAATATTATTGGTATGAATTCTTGTTCAAATAAAAGATTTTCTTTATTCACAGTGTATCTCCTTCGTTAAAGGTACCTATCTTTTGTTTTAATTACTCAATCAGAATAAATTTTAATTTCATTTGCATAATCTAACAAAATATATTTTACCATATATTTACACACCCTTTAAACTACAACTTCATCTATCCTGGGCGTTAGTCAACAAAAAGATGCGTCATCCTTCATGGATCAACGCACCCTTAATTAAATAAACTATTTTTAAAATCATTCATATTATAATTCTGCTTGTCTACCCGCAATTTTTCCCAGAAAAATCCAGAGAAAAATGACTTCCTAGTCTGGAAACCATTTTTGTAGTTGACCATATGGTGTTACAATTCGTTTTTCTCTTTTACGTAATGTAGATAAACAATATCTATTCACCGTCTCAGTAATTTTGAAACCTATCTTAAAGATAGAGAGAAAGATTGTTTTCTTATAGAAATAATGACTTATTTTAATATTGTATACCTAAAACCTGTCTCTTATACACATCT
>NZ_SLUB01000101.1 GCF_004799755.1 Bacillus timonensis
AGATGTGTATAAGAGACAGCATTTTATACTATGATATTTAAAAATTACATTAAAAATTTGGTAAACCTTCACCATTAGTTTAATTGCTTCCATAAAAAATGCGTTAATCCTTCTTGGATCAACGCTAAGTAAAATCTTTCACAATGTCACAGAGGCGACTCCTTTTTTAAGGAACCTCCCCAAATCTGATTGATTACCAAACAACCCTTGGTTTTCTACATATCTTTGTATAATCTTCATTCTCAGCTAATTTTCTTACTTTTACATCTTTAATAAACCAATCTGTGGCAGATTTGTTATAAACTTTTAAAGTAAACAAATGATATGGAGGCTCTATTGCTCTTTCATAAGTTATGAATTGATAAGTTATCTCGTATCTATATGCTTGGTCAGGCTTTGTCTTGACCGCTACAAATTTGCAAAAATCAGATAGGTAACTCTCTCCGAAATAATCTTTAATTGCTTTTGATTCCAACGGCATTAAATAGATATGGTTGTTAATGTAAAAAAGGAGGTAAAGCGTTGGCGAATATAATCCACGAAGAAGAAAAGCAGTTTGGAACTTTTTCTTATTTTCACTTGCTTGGCTTAAGAATTCTATCCAGTTTAACTTTAAGAAAATTAATTACTATTGAGAAAAAAAGAAGTGAGTTAGAAAAAAGATATGACGAGAAATCAAAAATATTATAAGGTGTGGCGCGAGGCTCACTAATTGAGCCTTTTTTAAGTTCTTATTTTACGTTATTGGGCAGAAAAAGTTTCTTACACTATCCTGCATCATTAGCTAATCACTTCAACTAAAATAGGCGAAATCCTTCTTGGATTATCGCACTCGTTAATGAAAAAGAATACGGGTTAGCTAATTTTACCTACTTTTTCAGGATGAGGAATTTTGGACAGCCATATTAAAACGGTTATTTTCTTTTTTTGGATATATAATATCTTGCATTAGCAAAAAAGATGGTTCCAAAAAGGAATAACATAACGATTAACCAACTAGCAATTGCTGAATACTCACCTTTAAAAATAAATTCACTTGTTAAAGTAACAAACACCATTAGTGCCATAACAATATACAAACCTATTAAATGCTTCATATTTTTGTTGGACCCCATGTAAAAAATCCTCCCCACGCCCCAAAAGAGCAATGATAAAAAGAAACTCCGCTACTTCACAGGTTAGATCTATATCGACACTTCTGTGAATCTGATATTTTGTTTTTAATTAAGTTTTGGAGTTCTTCTGTACTTTTCTTTTGCTCCGTTGAACCATGCCGTGACTGCCTCTTTGTAATATCCTTGTATGAAATCTGATTCGTATTGCCCCATTTCTTCCAGGGAACTTTATCGTATTTATGATGCTGGTAATATTTCCATGGATGGATACTCCCCGGCGCATAATTATACGTGCCCATGTTTACCGGATCGTTTACCATTTGACCCGTCTCAACATGATAGACAACTTCAAAGCGACCATTTGATGATATAAACTTCACATTATAAGCAGCGTCATATTCGCTTACTTCAAACCGGTGATATCTACCACTGAAAAGCTGCCATTTGCCACATGCCACTAGTCCAATCATTTCTTCTAATTGTTCAGGCGCTTCTCCATATCGATTCAATTCATTGCGAAAATAATGAATCTCTTCCGTGATATAAGGGAGTTGTTTGACATGCTGATCAAATGTTTCAAAAAACAGATCAAATTGCTTATGATCGTTCAAAAGTTTTTGATTTTCCTTCAAATCATCCATCATCTGCGTTAGGATAGCGTGTGATGCAATTGATTTGGATGTATCAAATCTATACCATTTTCGATGTTCAGAGCGAATTTGGTCAAACTGCTCTGAGAGCTCAGAAAAGTATGACTCCGATAAAAAATCGGCCTTGATCGCTACAGGCACACTAGGATATACAAAGTCTATCTCTTGTCGATGGTACCCATATATCGAAACTAAAATCAGGGAAAAAAGAATGATAAGAACCGTTTTTGGCGACCGACTTTTGATTACTATTCTAATTTTTTGGCCCTCCTCTTCTCCCAATTTCAATCATTCTTTAATGCTTCTTGAGGATCGCATCCTTTTTGAGAAAAAGGATTCAAATACTACCCGTTTATCAAAACCTAGCTAATCCCACTTTCTAAACGACACTTCAATAATAAATTCATTTTCATGGACATTAGCTACCGCTTTTCCTCCTTGTTTGTTAACCAGTTGATGAACAATATGTAGTCCTAATCCAAGATGGGTACCCGTTCGACTAGAATCCAACCTGAATGTTCGATTAAAAATCTGTTGGAGTTTCGTAGCATTTATCTTCTCAACGTCATTTACTGCCTTTAACCATATATACTCGTCTTCTTCTACAAAACTAATTTTTAAATAACTTTTGGCATAAGTTAAAGCATTTTGAATGATGTTGATTACAATACGAACGGTTGCTTTGTTGTCAGCAAGAACAGCAGGCACAGTACCTTCATCCATTTTGACCTCTAATTGCTCTTTCTCAAAGTCTTCATAGAACATGAGCATTGTTTCCACAACAATTTGATCTAGAAACTGCTTTTCCATAGTCAACTTCTTGTCCGATGAATCAAGTTGTGAGAGTTCATAAAATAAATCTACAATCATAGTGAGATTATCGATTTTCTTCTGAATAATATCTAAAAACTCTTTCCTATCTGTCTCAGATATAGATGGGTCTGTTAATAACTCTGAAAACCCTTTGATCGATGTTAAAGGTGTTCGTAAATCATGGGAGATATTTGTGATTTCTTGCTTTAATTCCATTTCTCTTCTTTCAACAGACTGTTGGTTCTGTTTGAATAGTTGAATCAGCTGGTTGATTTTTGCTGCAAATCGAGCCAAATTTTTATTATGAGTATTTGTCCGAACTAATTCATTTGTCCCGAAATTTTGACTAATTCTCTCTAATTGTTTTGTCATCCTTTTGACATCCCAATGGAACAGCAGAAGCATGCTGACGGCAACAATCAATAGGAAAATCAACATCATTATAATCCACCAGCTGCTCACTTTCATTCATCCCTTCTCATTCAATCAATGTTTTTATTTGCGAACTTTTTTGCTCCAATCAGTAAAGAAATCACGGAAATGACGATACCTACAACCCAATAGTGGTAATTGAATTGGGCTGCGCCATCCAAATAGCTCATTAAATTATCATTTAACAATGTATTCGGTGCATTTTTGTGTAACTCTCTCAAGCCTGCAAATGGACGAAAAACCCGCAACAAGCTCCCAGAAAGGCCAAATATAAATAGCAACACGATAAAAATGTAAACCTCTCCAACCTTCAGCATCTTCAACGTGTGAGTTAGGAAAAAGCCACTCAGAACAATTGGTGCCATATTGACACATGCAAGTAGAAAATTTCGTACCGACTGATTTTCACCCGTAAATAAGTTCTCTCCTAACGCAATCATTAAAACGATTCCCACGACGCAGATTAGTAGAAAATAACTTAAAGTCAGGATTAACTTCGACCAGAAGATAATATTTCGAGAAATACCGAAAGAAATGGATTGCTTGATTAAAGACAAATCTTTTCCAGTGAGAGCTGTATTATAGATTAGCCCTACGATAACAATTAACAATCCGCCACTTATCACATTTGAATAGAAAAATTTACTAGTCGCATAAGGGAAATTCGGATCAAACTGTTCAAAAAAATAAAGGGTGGCAGCAGCAGCGACAATCAGTAACAAACAAATTAATCCTGTTATATGCGTCCCTTTTTTACGAAGTAGCCGATAACTTTCACTTTTTAGATAATTAATCATTTTTATGCCCCTCCTCCACTAATCCTAAGAAGTATTCCTCTAAATTCAGTGCTTCGATGCGAAACTCCTTCACCGTCACACCATTATCAACCAAGAGGCGATTAATATCTCCACTGCTCTCTACATGATTTTGGATAGAGATGACTTGATTAGGAAGGACTTTAAACTGGATATCTGCATATGCTCGTTCCAATAATTGCGCTACTTTCACAGTATCATCGACCGTTAGGAGAATGTGTTTCCTACTCTTTTCCTCAAGAGCCTCTTTACTTAAATCTTCAACGATTACACCATCTTTGATAAATACAAAACGCGTTGCTAACAATTTTAATTCCGTTAAAATATGACTAGAAATCAATATGGTTATTTGTTTTTCCTGATTAAGCTTCATCAATAATTTGCGGATTTCCATAATCCCCTCCACATCCAAACCATTGATTGGCTCATCGAGTACTAAACAATCGGGGTTGCTTAAGAGACAAAGGGCTATGCCTAATCGCTGCTTCATCCCCATCGAATAATCTTTAAATCGTTTTTTCTTTTCATTTGCCAGACCGACAATTTTTAGGACTTCATAAATACGTTTCTTATCCACAACACCCCGTTGAATCCGGAAATATTCCAGATTTTGAACTGCTGTAAAATCAGGGAAAAATGTAGGGGTTTCGATCATAAAACCCATTCTTTTTTTCTCATGCTCGATCTCTTTACCAGATTTCCCAAAGAGCTGAATCTCCCCAGTTGATGGCATTAGTTGGCCTGAAAGAATTTTGAATAATGTCGATTTGCCCGCACCGTTTTTTCCAATGAGTGCACAGATTTCCCCTTTATTTAATGAAAAATCAAGAGGTTTAAGGACCTCATCCTCCTTAAACTTTTTCGACAATTGATACGTCTGAATAATGGTATTCATCTTTTCGACTCCTCCACTAAATTTCTGATATTTCCAGTTTAGCTTAGAAGTCTTTAAAATCCTTTAAGCAAAACATAAAGAAATCATAAAGAAGTCAGATCAGCATAAATCCTACTCCCCAAATGGTCTTAATATATTCTTCAGTAGTCATTTCAGAAATCTTCTTGCGAAGGTTAGAGACGTGAACACTGATTGTATTATCATCACCATAATAGGTCCCTTTCCAGATGCTTTCATATATCTCCCTTTTGGAAAGCGCACGCTCAGGATTGTTCATGAAGAATGTTAAAATATCAAACTCAGCATTTGTCAGCTGCAGCTCATTCTCTTTTAATATAACAGATCGTTTTTCCGTATTCATTTTAAGCTCACGCCATCCAATTTCCGCTGATAGCCCCGGGTGAATACTGGCTTTACGTAATTGGACTTCCACTCGGGCCATCACTTCTTCCTGATGAAACGGTTTGGTTATATAATCATCCGCACCCATTTTCAATACTTGCACTTTGTTCTCAATATCGACTTTAGCTGAAATGACAATAATCGGAATAGAACTCGTTTCTCTGATTTCTTTTAATAGTTCCTCCCCACTTTTGCCCGGTAACATCAAATCCAATAAAATTAAATCGAACGTATTCTTTTGAAGCTGCAACAAACCTTCTGTACCCGAATAAGCTGCAACCGGTTCCATGTGCGATTTTTCCAAAATGACACGTAGCAGTCTACTAATCTCTTGATCGTCTTCAATGATTAAAATGCGTTTTCCTTCATACATACTTATCACCCATTTTTTAATGTGTAGCGTTTTGAACTTTTTCTATTGATTATAGCTTACATCATTTGGGAAAATATAGTAAAGGACGAGAGGATAAATTAGAGGTGAGAAAAATTAGCCCCACCACATCACACAGACAAATACTGACCATAGGGAGACAAATATCCCTATCATACCGAAAATAAATATGTATAAGGGAATAAATCGATCATCAATTTTTTCAAACTTGATCATCAAATATGCTAATAAAGGGGTCACTAAATAAATGAGGATACTAAGAACCGTAATGCTAGTTAAGTAATATACAACATGATTGGTATTGGTTATGCTTTCTAAAAAATAGGCGAAAGATTGTCCGTATATGCCTAATGCCGTCGCAATTATCATTAAAATCCATATAAGAAAATGACCTTTATTCACTGCCGATTCCTCCAGAGTAACCATTTTTTGTTAGTGTAATATTACACTAATTATAACAAATGATTCTTCCCTTAGAAATGGTTTTTATTAAACTTAACTTTTTCTTTACATGAAGAAGAATGAGCATTAATGCTGTTCAAGCTAGTTTGAGAGTAAGCATTCACTCTAATCCCATCAAAAAAAAGAGCTGTCCAATACAGCTCGGTGATCTAAAACATAAAATTATTTTTTCATTATTGGAATCCAAATTTCGCTTTTCACAGATGGTGAAGTTAATTCTTTGGTTTTTATCGACAAAATTTCAGGGCCTTCTGTAACCTGATAATTGGAAGATGGAAACCACTCTGAATATATCCTTCCCCACGTTTCCTGTAGCGTACTAGGAAAAGGCCCCTTTGATTCAAATATCACCCAGGTTAACGCAGGAACCTCAAGTTTTGAAAAGTTGTCAAGGCCTTCTTGTGTGGTTGCTACGCCAATATACTGATCAAGCTCTCCTTTTTCTTCCATACGTCCTTCAGAAAAATTTGTAGATGCTTGAATCATCCCTTTCGGCTCAACATTCGAGAGTTTTGTTAATTGAGCTATTTTATCCATAGTCAACGATTTCCACATTGCTGCAATTTCCAGGTTTTCTCCTTCAAAGATAATCGGAACTCTTTTCATGATACCCACTATGTTAAATGCTTCTTTTTGTTCGATTCTGTAATTCATTTCATCTCCTCCTCTAATTGATAATTGAAAGGTCATTGGTGGATAGGCTTTTAATAGCTGTCCATTGTTTCTTGCTTCTGATGGTGTAACACCATGTAGATTTTGAAAAGCTCTATTAAACGAGTCCGGTGAGCTGTACCCATATTTAATGGCAACATCAATGATTTTTATATGACTGTTAGTCAGCTCAAATGCTGCCAAGCTAAGTCGTCTACGGCGGATGTATTCTGATAATGTGATACCTGCAAGAAAGGAAAACATTCTTTTAAAATGATACTCAGAACAACGAGCGATTCTCGCCACCACTTTGAAGTCTATTTCGTTAGTGAGATTATCCTCGATATACCTTAAAGCATCATTCATACTCTTAAGCAAATCCATTATTTGACCTCCCTCTATAAATGTTGATTTACCAACGGTTTGATCCGTTAGTGGGGTGTCAAAAAAATATTTTTCGACACAATTCCTAACAGTATTTTTAAAATATGTGAAACTATTCCAATACATGGGTACGCTACGCGGTCACTACTGGATAATGCTGGTAAGTAGTGCTAGGGAATTATACGATGC
>NZ_SLUB01000102.1 GCF_004799755.1 Bacillus timonensis
TCTAGGTTAAACTGTATTTGAGTCATTTTTATTCCTCTTTTCTATGTTTTTCTTGGTCGTTAAACATTGTTGACAAAAAGGAATAAAATGACTCATTTTCTTTTTACACAATTATACGGACTTAATCGGTGTTTTCAAAGAGTGAGGGTATGAATAGGCGATAATCGTGCCGTCACTTTGGTATTTTAGCAGAATGAGGGTATGAATAGGCGATAATCGTACCGTCACTTTGGTATTTTCAAAGAGTGAGGGTATGAATAGGCGATAATCGTGCCGTTACTTTGGTATTTTAGAAGAATGAGGGTATGAATAGGCGTTAATCGTACCGTCAAATTGGTATTTTCAAAGAGTGAGGGTATGATTAAGCGATAATTGTACCCTCGTTTTGCTATTTTCAAAGAAGGAGGGGAAGATACATAGCCTCCTTCCACTACTTCATTAAGGGGGGAAATTTAAAAAAGACTACCAAACTGGTAGTCTAGAACAAACTTATAACGGTGCTCATGATAGCTCCTGTTACAACTACTATCCAAGGTGGCAGCTTCCAATAGACAAGCATGCTGAACAAAACGGCTGCAACTGTAAAGTCGATTGGCGCAAATACAGTGCTGGTCCATATTGGGTAATAGAAGGCAGAAATTAGAATTCCAACAACTGCAGCGTTTACTCCCATTAAAGCACCTTTAATTTTAGGATTACGTCGGAGAGAATCCCAAAATGGTAGTGTTCCTAAAATAAGAAGAAACGCTGGCAAGAAAATAGCGACAGTTGCGAGTAGTCCACCTTGCCATCCATTCATTACGGCACCAAGATAGGCAGCAAACGTGAAGAGTGGACCCGGAACAGCTTGTGCAGCACCATAACCGGCTAAAAATGCTTCTTCACTAAGCCATCCTGTTGGTACAAATTCACGCTCCAATAACGGTAAAACAACATGCCCACCACCAAAAACAAGTGAGCCAGAACGATAAAAACTGTCAAACATCGCAATCCATTCTAAAGAAGTAACTTCCCTTAAAATTGGCAAAACAATCAACAAACCGAAAAACAATGTCAAACAAATAGCAGCAAACCGACGAGAAATCGGGAACTGTAGATTTGTAGTTTCGCTGTCTGTTTGATTTTTAAATAAAACAAATCCTAGGATTGCCGCAATGAGAATAACACCCACCTGTGTAAAGGCTGTTTGCCATAATAGTGTTCCTACTAGCGCAAACAGAGCGAGTGATTTTCGTGGCAAATCCGGTGTTAGCCTTTGTGCCATTCCAAGGATGGCATGTGCCACGACGGCGACGGCGACTAATTTTAAACCATGAATCCAGCCTGCGCTTCCAACATCTAGGCCTTGGAGGATGAGGGCGAAAACAATTAGCGCAATCACAGAAGGCAGGGTGAATCCGAGAAACGATACAATGCCACCGAGCACACCAGCCCGCATGACACCTATGCCAATCCCTACCTGACTGCTTGCGGGACCAGGTAGAAACTGACACAATGCCACCAGGTCCGCATACGTTTTTTCGTCCATCCATTTTCTTCTCCGGATGTATTCTTCGTGAAAATAGCCTAAATGGGCAACAGGTCCCCCGAAGGATGTAAGACCTAGTCTAGTTGAGACGAAAAGAATCTCTAGTAAATTTTTCATTCTGTTCTCCTTTTCAAAATACTATCGGAATTATAACATTTGTAAGCATAATTCTGAAGATAAACACCCTGTGAATTTACAAAACTTTTACAAAATGAAACCTTTTACCAACCCAAACGTAAAACAAACTAACGAAAGGATGTGGGTGGATGAGTAAATATTCGATTTCGGAATTCATTAAAAATACCGAGCAGGAGGACAAAGGGGAAGGTCTATTTGAATTGGAGACTCCGAGAATGCTTGAGGTAAATCTTAACGGGATGGTTTGGGCAAAGGCGGGTTCGATGGTTGCGTACAATGGAAAAATCAAGTATGAACGAGAGGGGATTCTTGAGCATGGTCTAGGAAACATGTTTAAGAAAGCGTTGACAGGAGAAGGGACATCTTTGATGAAAGCGAACGGGCAAGGGAAGTTGTACTTGGCCGATAGCGGGAAAAAAATCATCATCCTTCAGCTGCAAAATGAAGCAATTTACGTGAATGGAAATGATCTTCTTGCCTTTGAACCATCCTTAAAGCACGAAATTAAATTAATGAAACGAGTTGCTGGCATGATGGCAGGTGGGCTGTTTAATGTACGGTGTGAGGGAAGTGGAATGGTAGCCATTACAACTCATTACGAGCCACTTACATTACGGGTAACGCCAGGTAAGCCGGTTGTCACCGACCCGAATGCAACAGTTGCCTGGTCAGGAAATCTTCAACCAGAGTTTCAAACAGATATCTCATTTAAAACCTTCGTCGGACGTGGAAGTGGAGAGTCAATCCAAATGAGATTTGAGGGAGATGGGTTTGTCATTGTTCAGCCGTACGAAGAGGTTTATATGCAGCAATCGAATAGTTGATTAGAATAGTAGAAGCATGAGAAAAGAATCTCATGCTTCTTTCTTCTTCCACGTTACGGTCCCCACAGCACATCGACGAGTTCTCGTTTAAATAGGTTGGTGTCAATGTTGCAGCTTTTTGACTCTAGGCCGTATTGCCACCCCCATGCGAGAGAGCCTTCTGGTGCGGAGGGGTTAAATTCTGGTGCTTTTGATTCTGATGTAACACCTACGCTGGGTGCGGCAGTCCAAATATAGTTTTGTTCAAGGATAGCAGCTTTGCTTTTTCCAGCTTCTTGATAGGCTTTAAACAAAGCTTGTTCAGGGTCAAACACACCATAGATTCCAGATTTGTACTTTGAACCTACAATTGTATCAAACCAGCCTTTGATAAACTCTGCATCTACCGGATAGTCCGGTTCAATGTCGGCAAAAATGGCGACACCTTCTGGGATTCCTATTTCTCCAGCAATCTTAAGTGCTTCCTTTGCATGTGCGACACCATTGTCGTAGCCGGTAGCGTCATTAAAATGATTGTAGATTGGTAGGATAAAGTCACCTTCAGCATGGATGATTTTCACTTGATCAGCTGTTAGCCCAACTGAGACTCCTTCACGCCCACCGATATACCGACCAAACACAACAGGGTCACCGAAGTTTTCTTTTACACAAGCATAGAAATCCTTGGTTGTTTCACTGGCTGAATCAATTCCCCAAACCACTTCAGGTAGATTATCGCTAGGTTTTGCTTTTTCATCTTTGTTTTGATCTTGTTCTTTTTGTTTGTTATTCTCATCATTTTGAGTGTTTTTTTCCTGCTCTTTTTGTTTATCTTTCTCATTATTTTGTTTTTGTTGATTCTGTTCATTTGCTGGTGGCTTTTGCTTTTGATCTTCGTTTGCAGGAGGGGGAGTCGGTGGTGCTTCTGTGGCAGGAGTCGTTGTTGCAGGATTTGGTTTGTCCTCTGTTACATAGAAATACACCCCACAGCATAAAAGGAAGCCTATGACAGCAGCTACAAACAGATTAAATACTTTTTCTGTCATTTTATCACCTCACTTTGATACTCCCTGTATCTTATGTAAGGTTTGTTTGTACGGTGTGGGTCTGGGCTGGCGTGGGGATAAATGTGGAACAATCCATAAAATAAACCCTTAATAAGAAAAGACATTTGGACAAAATTGGAAA
The DNA here is from genome assembly GCF_004799755.1 of Bacillus timonensis. Lineage (GTDB taxonomy): Bacteria > Bacillota > Bacilli > Bacillales > Bacillaceae_L > Ferdinandcohnia > Ferdinandcohnia timonensis_A. The sequence continues at coordinate 3,658 of NZ_SLUB01000102.1, forward strand.
AGTCCATACCATAAACGCTAAATAAGAATAGATTTTTGGATAAAATCAGAAAAGCCATAGCGCAAAAGACCACATATGAATAGAATTTCGAATTCCTGCTATTAAAGTAAGTGTCTGACCATACGAAAATGAAACCGCGGCATCAGTGACCGGGGTTTCATTTTATTCACTAGGGTTTTCCTTAAATTGGTCAACTCCAATTAAGGGAGCATGAATCTAACTATCGATGGGGAGGCAACAAAACGTAGTTTATTCATCCTTTTTATTGATAGCGGAGTTGATTCCGTGGAGAGTGTTTTTGATAAGGTCTTCGGAGATCATGGTTGTTCCTGTGACGAGAATGGCCTGGACTACGGATTGGATAAGAAAACCATAGTATAAAAGACAGGCGAAGATCGCGAAGCTTAACTGAATCCATCTATGCGTCCATTGTGGAATGAAGGGAGTTTCTTTTAAGATGAGCCCGATGAAATAGAGAACGGGAATTAAGATAAACGCATCCTGACGAATATATAATTTTAAGTTGAGATCCATTTTTTCACCTACAAGATTACGAAACTTTTTTAGGATAAAATATTCAAAAAAGGTGGGATTGTTCATTATAAAATTCAATTTTCTGAAAAAAGTTTTTAAACAAAAAACACTAGGTTCATAGCCTAGTGTTTTGGTGTTCATTCATCTATTCATTTTTTCGCGAGTACTTCACGTTTCACTACGCGTTTCCGTTGATCACCATTTAAGTAAGCTGTTGCCATTGCTATTAGGAGCAATATTCCTGTAACGGTGAAAAGGATTTGCGTTGGAAATAATCCTCCGAGTAAACCACCTAAAAGCGGTCCAATCATTCCGCCGATTTGGTTTGCTGTTTGGTTTAAACTGAATGCTCTGCCCCGGAAATCTTCAGGTGTTGATTTGACGACTAATCCGTTTAAAGCAGGGAAGACCGCACAGAAGAAAACGCCATAGACAAAGCGTATGAAAGAAAAACCCCAGATCTGGGTAAAGACGATTTGAGCTAAAGTTCCGATTCCCGCACCTAAAAGTCCGATAAATAGGACGCGGTGGAAGCCAACCTTATCCGCCCACTTCCCCCAAACAGGTGCAAAAAGTGCACTTGCAAGACCAGGTAAGGAAATGACAAAACCCGTAAGTAAGGTCGTATAATTTGTGTGACTTGCGATATCAGCAATGTACAACGGCAAGATCGGATCAATAATCATCGTAGAGCAGCTAACCATAAGAGTTAAAATTAATACAAGCAAGAATGGTCGATTGTTTATCGCAATGCGAAAGTCCTTGATAACAGAGCCTTTTTCCTTGTTTGCTTTGAAATTTTCCTCTTTTACGAAAAAGATAATTAAAATCGTTGCCAACAAGACAATGATTCCTGCACTGGCAAATGCCCAGCGATTACCCCAAAGCTCCGCCATTCCTCCACCTAGAAGAGGACCTAAAATCATACCTGTTGCTGCAGCAGATGAAATCATCGATAGGGCATAACCCACCTTTTTCGTTGGCGTGTTAGTACCTACAAGGGCAATGGACCCAGGTATAAATCCACTTAGTAATCCTTGCATTAATCGTAGACCTAATATTTGATAAGCGTTTGTAACGAAGGCCATTAGCGTGTAAACAAGAAAAAGGGCAAATCCTGCCCGAACGATCATTGGTTTACGTCCGTATTTGTCGGCGATTCTTCCCCAAAAAGGAGTCGCAAATGCACCTGCAAAAAAGGCGGCCCCGTAGATGAGTCCTGACCATAATTCAGTGTGGTCGTGAACTCCGATTTCCAATAGAAAGATTGGTAAGAATGGAATAACCATTGAAAAACCGGAAGCTGTAAAAAAGACACCAATCCAAAGAACCCATAAATTTCGTTGCCAAGTCGGCATAACTTTTTCCATCTCCTAAAATATTCTTCATATACTAGTAGAGTTATAATATCACAATTGTAGATTATTTTCATTAACGAAACTTTCGGATTCAGAAATAATTTATACGCTAAATTGGCTGAAAATTATAAAAGCGTTCTTTTGGGTCTTGGAAAAATATGTTATCCTATTCGAAGGGAGGTGCAAGCATGACCAAGCTTATCCGTATGTTCACTTTGATTGTATTTGTCACGTTAACAATCTCGTTGTTTCTGAAAGGATTAGAGCTTTGGGCCCTTGGGACAGATGTCGATGGCAATGGTATAGGTGTTGATTTTTTAGGATTGGAAATAATTGACCGTGTACCCGAAAGAATCATACCGATATATTCAATCGGCTTTTTTATTGCAAGTTTCCTTACATTATTAATTACGTTCATTCTTGCACCAAAGACATATTTTAAAAGGTTTGGTTAGAATGGGCTCTGTTTTTAATAAGACAATTAGATTCCTTACCGTGATGTTTATCGTATTTAGCTTGTTTGTTGGCGGGCAGTATTTTTATATAAAGAATTTATATACAATTCCTCATCATGTCGTTGAGCTAATACTTGAAGAGGCGAGGAACAATGAAAAGGAAAGTTCATACATTCTTGAGGAAAATAAGTGGGCTTCGATAAAAGCAGCTTCGGTTTTTGAAAATGTAAGGGAACCCATTAATTGGCATGAATTTAAGGATTTTGTACAGCAATGTAAGTTTGAGTTGACCTATGATAATGGAGAGGCAACTTATGAAATGATGAAGGAACGATACAAGGATACATATCGTTATGTAGGTGTTGTATGTTTTGAATATGATCCGGAAAATGGACAGGAACTAGGAGTAAGGGGTTCGTTTACACTTCTCGTTGAGTACATTGACCGTTCCTGGACAGTGGTTGGAGTCGGCAAAAAAGAGGAGGAAATGAAATGAGAAATGTAAGACTCTATTTGCTGTTATTTATTATTCTCTTATTTATTGGTGCTTGTTAGGAGATTTCACGAGTTCCGATGGGCAATCCGACTCCTGTGGATTTTTTAGATAATGAGAATGTAGATATTTTTCTGTTGGATGGGATTGTATATTCAAATGCACAGGATGTTGACTGGGTACAAGGACTTGAGTATAAAATTGGGGAGCAAGTTGGTGAGATTAAAAAGCAGTCAAATAAGGTAAAAGGTTTTAGGGGTGAAACCGCAAATATCCTACCTGTTGGAACGAAGATATTTGAAACAGATACACCCGTATATATTGCAGTTGTGGATGGGAAAGAAATCCGTTATTTAAAGATGATAGAAGGATAAAAAGAAGGGGCTGTCCAAAAAGTCATTGAAAAGTGACTTTTGAGGACAGCCCCTCATTTTTTATATTTATTGGGTCAACTAAAACTAGGTTGTTGATTTCCGCTGCAGGTACTCGCTTTCCGCGGGCGGTC
>NZ_SLUB01000103.1 GCF_004799755.1 Bacillus timonensis
AAAATAAACTTAACCAATTTCAACACCTGCCTGGTGAAATAAAATTATCAACATAAATCAGCTGATAACATTATTATATCAGGCTTTGTGGGCACATTTATTATTAATTACGTCACGGACTCAGGATCCTTTTATTTTAACAAAAGTTTCCAATAGACAATAGGCAAATATAGAAAAAAGCCTGTCTCTTTATTTTAGAAACAGGCCCAACACTACTTCCACCAGTCATCAAACATACTTGCTGGCAAATGTCGTTTATGTTTGGATATTTGATAGCGTTTTTCTATTTTTTCTGCATCTTCTTTAGAAACTGCTTTTCCTTCCAAATAATCGTCCAGAATTTCATAACTGATCCCTAACTCTGATTCATCGGCCTGCAGTGGTTTTACGTCTAATAAATCAGCTGTTGGAACCTTCAAGTACAGACGTTCCTCTGCTCCTAACTCCTGTAAAAGGGCACGTCCTTGTCGCTTGGTTAACCCTGTTAAAGGAAGAATGTCGGCTCCCCCATCCCCATATTTCGTGAAGAAACCAGTGACAGCTTCAGCGGCATGATCGGTTCCTACCACTAATAAATTTTGCATTCCTCCAACCGCATATTGAGCAATCATTCTTTCTCTTGCCTTTACATTTCCCTTATTAAAATCATTGATCTCTTCAGAAGTCGATTTCTTGTACTCTGTCACAAAGGCATCAACAGTAGTTGCAATATCAAAGGTGATTGCGCGATCTGGCTTAATAAATGCAAGTGCTGCTTTGGCATCCTCTTCATCCTTTTGGATACGATAAGGCAAACGAACAGCAACAAATGTGGCCTCATGCCCCTCTTTTCGAAGTTCCATGGCAGCCATTTGACAAAGCTTCCCTGCTAAAGTAGAATCCTGACCACCGCTAATCCCTAATACAAATCCATTTGTCTTGCTTTTTACGACATATTCCTTTAAAAAGTTTATCCTACGTTGAATTTCTTCTTTTGGATCAATTGTAGGCTTTACATGTAATTCTTTCATTATCTGTTGCTGAATACTCATGAAAGATCCCTCCATTTAAAATGGTCTTTTCGCAACAAACTGGTTAATTATTCATTTTCCCAATCATATCTTCAATATTTTCCTTTACTTCTTCAATGCGTTTCATTTTATTATTCCAACATTCCTGGCTCAGATCGACAGGATATTCCTCTGGCATCGTTGAACGCTTGTACTCATCCCATAGTAGTTCCAGATTTTCATTTAAAAACGCGCGGATTTCCTGTAAAGTCGGAATCTCATACACAAGTTTCCCATGATCAAAGATTGTATACTGCAACTCCCGTGCTTCAAAATTCGTAACAAATTTACTGATAAATGTATGAACCGGATGGAACATTTTGATTCGTTTCTCATTCTGCGGTTCTTCGTGTTCAAGAGTAATATAGTCACCTTCAGATTTTTGACTGTTTTTATTAATGATTCTATACACTCGTTTTAATCCCGGTGTAGATACCTTTTCAGGGTTACCGCTTATTTTTATAGTGTCTACCATATCCCCATTTTTATCTTCAATTGACACTAGTTTGTAGACAGCACCAAGAGCGGGTTGATCATAGGCAGTAATTAGCTTTGTTCCGATACCCCATGAGTCGATTTTAGCCCCTTGTGATTTTAAGTTGATTATCGTATGTTCATCAAGATCATTTGAAGCTACAATCTTGGCGTCTTTAAATCCTGCTTCATCGAGCATCTTTCTTGCTTCTTTTGATAAATAGGACAAGTCACCACTATCAAGGCGTATTCCAATGAAATTAATATTGTCTCCTTCTTCCTTAGCCACTCTAATCGCATTCGGAACACCGGATTTCAATGTATCATATGTATCAACGAGAAAAACACAATCTTTATGTGTGCTTGCATAATGTTTAAACGCTTGATATTCATCTCGATATGCTTGTACTAATGAATGAGCATGTGTACCAGAAATGGGTATACCAAACAATTTGCCTGCACGAACATTTGAGGTTGAATCAAAACCAGCTATATATGCAGCCCTTGTTCCCCAAATCGCCGCGTCCATTTCTTGTGCCCTTCTTGTGCCAAATTCCATAGCCGTCTGATCTCCAACGACTTGCTTAATACGGGAGGCCTTTGTGGCAATCAGCGTTTGGTAATTAATAATATTTAAGATTGGGGTTTCTAATAATACCACTTCACAAATGGGACCTTCAATACGAAGAAGAGGTTCATTAGCAAAAACGACTTCTCCTTCCTTCATGGAACGTAAAGTTCCCGTAAAACGAAGTTCCTTTAGATAATTAAGAAAATCTTCTTTATATCCTTCTTCCTTTAAATAGGCAATATCCGTCTCGCTGAATGAGAAGTTTTCTAGAAAATGGATGATTCTCTCAAGTCCAGCATAAACAGCATATCCATTCCCAAATGGAAGCTTCCGAAAGTTCACTTCAAAAACAGCTCTACGATTATGTAAACCTTCCCTCCAATATATCTCTGCCATATTAATTTGATATAAATCTGTATGTAATGCAATGCTGTCATCGTTAAAATGTTTGTTCATCAAAAATTACCTCCAGTAAATAACCTAACGAACTTCTGCGCCGATTGAATCTTTAAAATGTCCGAGTGCCCACTCATGTCCCGCTTGATTAAAGCTTGCGACAGCTGAACTGTGGATCACAATTTTGAATCCACGGTTATACGCATCAACTGCCGTATGTAGGACACAAATATCTGTACAAACACCCACAATATGAACTTCATTGATGCCACGTTCACGCAACTTAATCTCGAGGTCTGTTCCAGCAAACGCAGAATATCTCGTTTTATCCATCCAATATACATTCGGATTTGTTTGTTGTTCATTGAATACTCTTTGAAGATCCCCATATAGAAATCTTCCGGATGTATCTTCTATATTGTGAGGTGGGAATAACTTTGTTTCAGGATGTAGGTCATCGCCTACTTTATGAAGATCAATTGCAAATACAACATAGTCACCGTTTGAAATAAATTCCTCAGTAATACGAACAATTTCTTTTTCAATATCTTGCCCTGGTTTCCCGCAAGTTAATGCTCCGTCACTTGCAACAAAATCATTTGTATAATCTACATTTAACAATGCTTTTTTCAAGGTATTTCCTCCTCATTAATATAATCATTCCGCCTGAGTTCATATCAAAAAGAAAATTTTATTTAGTTTGGTTTACATTAGTGTAAAGTTTTTTACTCATAGTTCATTTTATATGAATTTTGTGGAATATTGAATAGAATTGCACTTTTTTGTTATATGTTTTGGATTATTTTAAAGAAAATAGGGATTACGTAAAGAACCCCACCAAGTTTCGTGGGGTTCAGGTGTTTTTATTCTTCGTCTAATTCTTCATCAAAGATTTCGTCAAAGGCTGCGGACACTTTATCAAATTCTTCATCACTTTCAATCGCTGAAAAATCTCCATCTTCATCAATCTTTAAAAAGAAAACATCGATATCATCCTCGGTATCTTCTTCTAAGTCGTCGAGAAAACCAACTGCAGCGTAGTCAGTACCTTCAATCGTTACAACGCCGAGCACTTCAACATCTTGATCTTCGCCTGATTCATCACTGATTGAAAAAACTTCTCCAACGGTTACTTTTTCCATAATCTTTTCCTCCCCAAATAGGTATGTACTATTTTATCTTTTCATTGTACCGATTAAAACATACCTTGTACACATGATAATTCGCAGTTAGCAAATAATAATCCTGTGATGAGTTTTTTTACTCTCACTAATAATCAATGTGGAGGGATATATATTGAATATTCTATTTCGCTTATTCCCAGAGTTGTATTATACTTTCGTGAAAATAATGATTTTCATGAAAAAATTAGCTTTTAGACTTCAGTATTTAGTTCGAATTCCAACTCTTGCGTAGAAGGAATATTCAATTTGTATTGTCAAATTCTCATTGATATGTGAAAAAGGTAAGCACATGCAGCTTACCTTTTTTCTTTAAGCTTCTAGTTAAAAATCGTATATGTATAACCTAAATTTATGCTATGATAAGGAAAAAAGTGGGAGTAATAAAATGAATCCTTTCCTATTTGGTGTTCTTGTTGTGACCACAACTGCGTTAATGGGATCTTCTTTTGCGGTTGGAAAAATCGGGTTAGATTATGTATCGCCACTTCTTCTCGTTGGTCTACGGTTTACTATTGCAGGTATTCTCATGGCTTTATTTGTCTGGAAAAAACCACTTCCAAATCAACTTCAAGATTGGTTACGAATATTCACCATCGGACTTTTTCAAACAACTGGGGTGATGGGGTGTATCTTCCTAAGCTTACGGACGATAACTGCTGGTGAATCCTCTATCCTCACGTTTAGCAATCCTTTACTTGTTGTCATTTTTAGTACGTTGTTTCTAGGAATTCGTTATCATTTTTTCCATTGGATGGGGGTAATCATTGGATTTACTGGAGTTTTCATTACGCTCGGCTTTCATCTTCAATTAGAAATTGGAGTCATACTAGGTCTTGGTTCCGCTATTTCCTGGTCGATTGGAACATTGTTAATTAAAAAATGGGGCGTTCGTTTTAATATTTGGGTGCTAACAGCCTATCAAATGTTATTTGGAGGTATTCTACTGCTCTTAATGAGTTTTACTTTTGAAAATCCTACAATCACGGTTACTTCTACCTCTGTATCAATCATTTTATGGCTTGCAATCATGGCTTCGATTGTTCAATTTGCCATTTGGTTTTACTTGATTAATACGGGTGATCCTGGTAAAACATCTGCATTTTTATTCCTTGCACCATTCTTTGGAGTTCTTACAGGTTGGGTGATTTTAAAAGAGGTTGTTGAATGGTTTGTTTATGGGGGAGCTTTGCTCATTTTCCTAGGTATCTTTTTGGTTAATTGGACATTTACAAAAGACAAAAAAATAGAACAAAGTCTTGGTGCATAAATGGAGGACCCCATTCTCCAATTAGGAGACTAGGGTCCTTAATTTTAGTTAATAAATTTTTCTTTTTCCTGCCAATATTCCTTCCGAAGGTGAATCTTTTGTATTTTCCCAGACGCGGTTTTGGGTAGTTCATTTTTAAAGACTACCTTTGTCGGTGCCTTAAAATGAGCGAGACGACTCCGTGAGAATGCAATTAACTCTTCTTCGGTCACATTATGCCCTTCACGTTTGACCACGATTGCCTGTGGTGTCTCTCCCCACTTCTCGTGGGGAATGGAGATAACCGCAACCTCTAATACAGCAGGATGATCGTATAATGCACTTTCAACCTCGATGGAAGAAATATTTTCCCCACCACTGATAATAATGTCCTTTTTACGATCGGCAATTTCGATATTGCCATTTGCATCTACAATCGCCATATCACCTGTGTGATAATAACCATTTCGAATCACTTCGTCCGTACCTTCTTTATTGTTTAAATATCCTTCCATCACCGTGTTACTGCGTACAATCACTTCCCCAATTTCGTTTCCATCTTGAGCAACATCTTCCCCGAATTGATTGACAACACGTACCTCTGCTCCTATAAATTCATAGCCCGCTTTTGCTTTTAAGCGATACTTTTCTTCTTTCGAAGCATTATCCTGTGTATCTCGGATTATGGATGTTGTGATAAGTGGTGATGCCTCTGTCATACCATATACTTGGATAAATTCCCATTCGAGTTCCTCTTCAACACGTTTTACAAATGCTGGTGGAGGAGCCGAACCAGCGATGACAATTCGAATATCTTGTTCTTGCTTTGTAAATCCATTTGAAGCCGTATATTGTAATAATGTATTGAGAACTGTTGGTGCCATATGCATAACAGTAACTTTATACGTATCTATTTTTCTGAAAATCTCCTCAGGATTTACCTTTCGTAAGCAAACCTGTGTAGCTCCATTTGCTGTATAGTAAAAAGGTGAGCCCCAGCCATTGACATGAAACATTGGTAAGATATGAAGTAGTGTATCACGATCTGTTACGCGAAGGTGGTGCATGGTTGTTAATGCATGAAGGTAATTACTGCGATGTGAGAGCATAACTCCTTTTGGTTTTCCAGTTGTTCCACTTGTATATAAGAGGGTTGCAATGTCTTTCTCATCCATTTCAGGACGTTCGATTGGTTCTTTTTCAAAGCATGCGAGCCATTCCTCATAAGAAATCGTCCATTCTGTGTTATCCTTTCTGCCATGAACAATAATCTTTTCTACCGTTTTTAATCTTTCTCGAATGGGCTCAATTTGTCCTACTAGCTCATGGTCGACAAACAAGATTTTCGTTTCACTATGATTTAATATGTACTCATAATCGGATGGAATCAATCTTGTGTTTAATGGAACGATGATGGCGCCAATTTGAAACACTCCATAAAACCCCTCAAACATTTCTGATGAATTTGGAGCTAAATAAGCGACACGATTCCCTTTTTCAACACCAAGATGACTTAATCCTCGGGAAAGTTGATTTACTCTGTCGTTTACTTCTGCATACGTAAATCTTTTGTCATCATCAATTAGTGCAGTTTTTTCACCATACAGTTTGACAGCACGATCTAAAAATTGAGATAAAAGCAAAGGTACATACAAATTCATTTCCCCCTTTAGTAAGTATAAAACGAAACGTGTAAACACTTACATTATAAGGACTGTCTCTTATACACATCT
>NZ_SLUB01000104.1 GCF_004799755.1 Bacillus timonensis
TATAAACCAGTAAAGACATCAAAAGGAAGACAAAAGGTTCCAGATAAACCGACGAAAGAAATATTCTACGGAAGTGTTGCGCTAATTGGTGAGAAAAAGAAACGTATTAAAAGGAAAATAAAGTAAAATAAATACCAAAAAATGGGAACAAACAACAATTTTATTCAAGATTGTTGTTTTAGCTCCCAAGTGGAAAAACAAACTGTAAATATATTACTTATTATCAAAATAAATACAATAATGCAAAGCTAGTGGGACAGGTCCATCGTCCCACCATATTTTTACAGGGCAAGGAACTTATCCCGGGATCCTGAGGAATTCTCTTTATCTCGGTTATGAAGAGGAAACCGCGTCGGGAGAACCTGAGAAATCCTGTTCATTGAGGTAATGAAGAGGAAATCGCGTCGGGAGAACCTGAGAAATCCTGTTCATTGAGGTAATGAAGAGGAAATCGCGTCGGGAGAACCTGAGAAATTCCGTTCATTGGGGTTATGAAGAGGAAACCGCTTCGGTAGGACCTGAGAAATCCCGTTCATCCCGGTTATGAAGAGGAAATCGCGTGGTGAGAACCTGAGAAATCCTGTACATCGAGGTAATGAAGAGGAAATCGAGCCGGTAAATCCAAAGAAATCCACTTCATTACACTCAACGGCCACAGTGTCCCATCAGTTCGCCAAGAAAGCTTAAAATCGTGAATATGAGCCCACGTAAAGTTTATTGGAACAAAACTAACCCACCTAACATAGTCTGCTATGTAAGCCCAGATAGACTAAAAACATAGGAGGGTTACAGATGTTTCATGCAAGGTTGGTTCAATATACATTAGGAACTGGACAGAGACTAGTCGCAGAGAAGCTAACAAAAGAATTCGATAAAGAAAGTAGATACTTAATGGGATTTAGAGGGAATGTCTATTTCTTTGATGATTCCTCTGGTGAATATAGAGTAGTAAATTATTGGGATACGAAACAAGACGCTGAGGCCGCCCATAAGGTAATCTCGCCTAAATTGGAAGAAGTGTTACAGAAGTATACGAATGAAAAGCCTACTTATCGATTCTTTGAAATTTTTGATGTGATAGACGATGGAGACATCATCGCATCCCATACGATTACCAAATGAAAAAGAGCTTGAAAAACCAAGCTCTTTTACTTAATTCACAAGCCCTAACGATTTTAATCCGTTGAATACTCCAGAATTCTCAACGTCTGTTGTTTTATATTTTGCATAGGAAAATAGATTAGGATTAGCGTTCCCCATTGCAAATCCTGAACCAACTACTGACAGCATTTCTTTGTCATTCATGCCATCTCCAAATGCGGTTGCTTGTTCAGGCGAAAGGTGAAGCGCACCCAATACCGCTTTAACCGCAACCCCTTTGTTAACCTTCTCACGAATCACATCGCGACAGTTTTTCATACCCTCCACATTGACCGAAGAAAGATGAATTCCATGGATATGTTTGAACTTCACTTCCACATGTTCCTGGGTAGTGATAATGGTTGAACCTAAAATTTCTTCTTTGTTCATGTCTTCATACAATGCATTCTTTTTTAGATGGAAAGTCTTAATGAACTCTTTTACAATCCCTGATTCCATGCTAGGAAATATATTTTTATTTTTAGAGTATAGGACAATATCAAAATTATTTTCCTTTGTCGTTTTTAATAGGTTGTCGACTAAGCTAGGGGGAAGAGGTTCGTTAAAGAGTGTTTTCTCATTATGTACGGCAAATGCTCCGTTGTAGGCGATATAGGATGAAACCGAAAGTTCATCACCAATATCCGTAATTTCATGAAGGGGTCTGCCGGTTGCAAGAAATACCTCAATCCCTTTATTTTTAAGCTGAGCAACAGCATGTTTCGTGGATTGCTCGATTGTATCGTCCGGTCGCAAAATCGTTCCATCTATATCGAGAAAAACAATTTTTATATCAGGCATTTAATTTCTCCTTTTTGAATTAGTATACCATGTTGGTTAGTTTGAAACCTGTTTGCGAGTTTATTCGTATAAGTAAGTATGAAGGAGGGACGGACATGCGAGCAAAGATGGGTGGCCTCATTTTTTTAGTCGTATTTATATTTGTTTTTCCGATTCAAGGACATGCGGTCGATTATTGGATCAATGATGTGAAAATGGATGCGTTCCTGCAAGATGATGGTACTGTTCATGTAACTGAAACCCATACATACAAATTTGATGGGAAATTTAACGGGATTACCCGAACCGTTATTCCGAAAAAAGGAAGTTCGATAAAGGATTTTTCTGCAACTGAAAATGGGAAAGAGTTGCGAGTTGAAAAGGTTGATGACCTCTATAAAATTCAACGTAAGGGGAAGGACGAAACGATCACTGTCACTCTCACCTATACGATTATGAATGGAGTAGAAATTTATAAGGATGTAGCACAATTTTATTGGCCGTTTTTTGATAACAGGAATGAATCAACCTATGAGAATTTAGTCATTACCATTCACCCACCTCAATCAACGAGCAATGTGATTGCATTTGGTTATGATGAGGCATTTCAAACGGAATCGGTCCAATCTGATGGCTCGGTCGAGTTCCACTTCGGAGAGGTTCCAAGTGAAACAAATGGGGATATTCGCGTTGCCTATCCTGTTGAATTGTTTTCGGGGGTAAACTATGTCACTGCTGATAAGCCGATGAAAGAGGAAATTGTAAATGATCAAAAGGAACTGCTGATAAAAGCACAAGAAAGAGCGGAGACGAAAGAAACTCTTTCAAAAGTTGCAATTGTATTAGTTCCGATTTTTACTATTCTCTTTCTAGTGGTAATCGTTCGAAATCGATTTGAAGGAAAATCAAAACTTGCAGCAGTTAAAAATGAAATGCCCAATCCCGGTGCACTTCCTAAACAGGTGATGAGCTTACCGGCAACCATAGTCTTTACAAATCATAACTATCTACCGCAGGGGCAAGCAATGGCCGCAGCATTACTGGATTTGGTAAGAAAAAAGATAGTAAGACAGGTTTCTGATGAAAAATTTCAGCTCATGAATCAGGATGCGGGTTTGCCACATGAAAAGATTTTAATGGAGTGGTTATTTGAAAAAATAGGTCGGAATGGTGTGTTTGAATTTTCAGACCTCAAGACCTACTCAAAAGACAAAAAGAACTCTGGAAATTACTCAAGTTTCCAAATGAAATGGGGAGAAGCTGTCCGGAATGAAGTCAAGGAACACCATCTCTATGAGGATAAGTCTAAATTTAAATTATTTTTAGGCCTATTCAGTATTGTACTAGTTCCATTTCTATTCTTGTTTCCGATGTATGAGTTATTTTCATGGTTTGTCTTAACTTTAATATTGTTTGGCGGAGTCATTATTTACTTGATTGCCTATCGTCCAAAGAATAGAGAGGGACTTAAGATTTTCCATGAGTGGTTGATGTTTAAAGAAAGCTATAAGGCATTATCACCGGATGAGTGGAAAAAATGGTCAGAAGATGACCAGATGCGGGCTTATGTTTACGGGCTTGGTATGGGAGACAAAGGGATGATGAAGCAGAATGATGATCTGATATTCGCTCTTAATAATCCGTACCGTTACGAAAGTGGAGGATTTTACCCGTATTCCGTGTATTCTTTTGGATATGTCGGACCAAACGCCTCGGCCCAGTTCGAATCTGCGAATGATTCCATTGGAACCGGCAGTAGTTCTAGTAGTAGCAGTGGAGGTGGAACCGGTGGTGGCGGAGGCGGATCAGGGGCTTTTTAGAAGTATGTGTCACAAGGATTTTTAGTGGGAAAAATAGCCATGGAAGTTCCTTCATAAGCAAATTAAAAGCGGCAGCCAAAAGGCTTCCGCTTTAACTTCTTTAATACAATTTTCCCTGACGATACAGTACAGTCGAAAGTCGCATTACCGAATGGATATAACAATTTTGTCGCAATGTGAAGGTATCACCAAAGAATGCCGGTAAAATAGAGTCCAATGTTCCTGTCATTTTCTTAAATAGCTGACTAAAAACTTGTTCTTCTGAATAAAATTGTGTTTCGCGTCCTTGTAGCCATTCCAAGTAGGACACGATGACCCCACCAGCATTTGCAAGGATATCCGGAATAATCAGGACACCTTTTTTACTTAAAAAGTCGTCTGCATCACTTGTTATCGGGGCATTCGCACCCTCGACAATTATAGGTGCTTTAATTTGTTCCATATTGTCTGTACGAATTTGATCCTCCAAAGCAGCCAGGATGAGACCATCTACATCGAGGTAAAGTATAGCTTCTCTGTCTAGAATGTCTGCCTTTACTCCCGCGATAGTCAATTCCTCATCTGATACAGGAAGATCACCCTTGTTTCCTTTTGTGAATTTTACGAGAGCTGGAATATTTAAGCCGTCCTCATTAAATAAGGTGACATTCCGGTCGCTAACCGCGACGACCTTATTTTGAAGATAAGAACATTCATACGCTTCTAAAGCGGCAACTGAACCAACATTTCCAAAGCCTTGAACAGCCAGTTTCATTGGTTTATTTTCAAATTTTGTAACCGCGTTTGCAAAGATGCTATCAGTTGTAGTGAGAAGATTTTTTTGACTCTGAGGAAAATCGTGAAACAGATAACGGAAGGTAAAATATACCCCTTTCCCAGTTGCTTCACGTCTGCCTAAAGAGCCTCCGTTTATCACACTTTTTCCTGTAAAACTCCCGCGATATGGGGTGCCCGGTCGGATACTTTTGTATTCAGCCATCATCCAGTCCATCTCTCGCTCACCGGAACCTACATCTGGTGCCGGAATATCCTTATCAGGACCAAGACTATCAGCAAAATAACGGACATATTTTTTACAAATGAGATGGAGTTCTTTTTCAGACAATGTCCGCGGATTGATAACGAGACCCCCTTTTCCGCCGCCAAAAGGAACATCATGGAGTGCATTTTTTAATGTCATCAGGGAAGCAAGATTAATCACTTCATCCTCATTGACTGTTTCATGGAACCGGATTCCGCCCTTATAAGGACCTAAGGCATTATTATGCTGTACGCGATAGGCTGGAATTCGAACCACCTGACCATTTTCTAAAGGGATTCTTAAAAATGACTTATGTACATGATTCGGAGTTGAAAGTATGGAGGCTAATGAGGTAAAAGCTTGCTCCCGGGTTGTTCCTGTTAATTCTGGTATAAACGTGTTGTCTGTCATCAACGCATCTAATGATTTTTGGACGATTTGTTTTGTTTTATTCAATTTCATTCCTCCCTTTGTTTGAAAGCGCTTCTCATTAAATTGTAACATGTGGACAAGTTCTGTGTCCCAACATATGTTTACAGCTGGGGGGACGGTGAACCTGTCCCACGGAACCAAGTTTTTTTGTTTGCACTTTTTTAAACATTCAAATATGATAATACATATCAAATTAATAGGGATTTGGGAGGCCGTACTATGTCTAAGAAAATATATATTATCCATGAAAATGATGAGTGGACTGCTCATTTAACAAAACGTTTAGATGAGCTGCAGCTTCCATACGAGGCTTGGCATCTGGATAAGGGGATTATTGATTTAACGTCTGAGCCACCCGAGGGAGTATTCTACAATCGAATGAGTGCCTCCTCACACACAAGGGACCACCGATTTGCTCCCGAATTAACAGGTGGGATATTAGACTGGCTGGAATTCCATAATCGTACGGTTTTTAATGGAAGTCATGCATTGCGTCTAGAGTTAAGTAAAATAAAGCAATACACAGCCCTTGAGGCAATTGGGATTCGCACCCCGAAAACAATCGGGGCTGTCGGCCGTGAACAAATCATCGAAGCAGCCGAAAAACTAGGCACAACACCATTTATTACAAAACATAATCGGGCAGGAAAGGGTCTTGGCGTTCAATTATTTCAAAATGTGAAATCATTGAAGGCATACGTGAACAGCCCCGCATTCGAAGAGCCGGTTGATGGAATTACGCTCATTCAGGAATATATTCAATCACCAGAATCCTATATTACAAGAGCTGAATTTGTTGGAGGAAAATATGTGTATTCGGTACGGGTTGATACGTCGGAAGGGTTTGAGCTTTGCCCGGCAGATGCCTGTCAAATTGGCGATCTGTTTTGCCCAGTTGGAGAAGAAGTAGAAGTACGTCCTAAGTTTGAAATAACAGAAGACGTTGACCCAGAATTGATAAAGCGGTATGAAGCTTTTCTAAAAGCTGTAAAAATCGATGTAGCTGGAATCGAATTTGTGAAAAATGCCGCTGGCGAAATATTCACCTATGACGTAAACACCAACACAAACTACAACTCCGATGCCGAAGCCAAGGCAGGCAAATACGGAATGCTAGAACTTGCCAAATTTCTCGGAGAGGCCTTGGACCACAGGGACGGTTCTCTAAGGGGACAATCGGAAGTTTTGCGCGAAAGAAGGCACAACTAGCGGTTATTTACGCTCGTTGTGCCTTCTTTTAGATTCATTCCTAGTTCTTATACGCAAAATTTTTGATTGCCCAAGAAGAATGAAGTCGCGGTCCCCGGCCTATGGGAATTCAATCTTTGCCTCCTTCGGAGTTTGAAC
>NZ_SLUB01000105.1 GCF_004799755.1 Bacillus timonensis
AAACCAAGAAAGTGGAAAACAAAAAGTACCTAATCCAAGGAAATTAGCTCCTACTTTCAAACCCTACGATAATCGACAAGTTCAAATGATTTATGATATCGAATCCCTTATTCCACAACATCACGAGGCCCGTGTAGTAGACGAAATGGTTGAAGCTATTCCTGATGAGAAACTGTTTTCTTACTATGTAGGTGGTGGGAGAAGGTCGTACCATCCTAAAATGATGCTTAAAATCATCCTTTATGGTTACTCCCAAAAGGTTTATTCCTGCCGTGGAATCGAAAAATTAGCAAATGAAAGTATCCCCGCCATGTGGTTGTCAGCGATGCAACTACCAGATTTCCGTACAATCAATGAGTTTCGTGGCGGACGCATGAAAGACTTTATGGATGAACTATTCGAAGCTATGATTCACAAGTTGATTGAAGAGAACTACATAACATTTGAAAATTATTTTTTGGATGGCACTAAGATTGAAGCCAACGCCAACAAGTATAGTTTTGTATGGAAACGAGCGACTTCAAATTTCGAAGAGAAATTAAAAGAAAAAATTAAGGACGCCCTTCAGCATATTCATGAATTAACGCAGTCGGAAGCACATTCAGAACAAGAAATCACTGAACAAGAATTAGTAGAAGTTGCCGAAGAACTTGAGGGAAAAGTTGAGGCATTAACAGAGGTAATTGATAGCGAAACGGATAAAAACGTTCGAAAAGAAAAAAGACAAGAACGTAGTCAATTAAAGAAATCCATCAAGCAAATCCGAGAGGATTTTATACCTAGAATGACTAAGTACAAAGAACAAAATGAAGTGTTTGGTGATCGGAATAGCTATTCGAAAACGGACAAAGATGCCACTTTCATGCGGATGAAAGAAGATCATATGAAAAATGGTCAACTTAAGCCGGGATATAACGTACAAATAGGAACTGAAAAACAGTTTATTCTTCACTATTCAATCCATCAACGCCCAACGGACACTCGCTGTTTTATTCCACACATGGAGAAACTAGCTAATTCTTCTCTACCAATGCCTAAAGTAGTGAGTGCAGATGCAGGGTATGGTAGTGAAGAGAATTATGTATACGCTGTTGGAGATGAGAAAGAGCAACGATTTGAGTTTCTTATTCCTTACGGAAGTTATGTACAGGAACAAACCCGCAAATATAAAAAAGACATCAAAAACGCGAAGAATTGGACTTATGTGGAAGAGGATGACTGTTTTATTTGCCCGAATGGAATGAAAGTTACGTTTAAAAAATACATGAACAAAAAGAATAGGTCTGGCTACGAGCAAAGTTTCAAAATATATGAATGTGAAGATTGTACAGATTGTCCACTTAAGGCACAATGTACAAAAGCAAAAGGTAACCGTCAGATTCATTGGAACACAATCTTTGAAGAAATGAAAGCTAAAGCTAAATCAGCCCTTGAATGTGAAGAAAAGGCCGCTATCTACGCTCAACGTAAAGTTGAGGTAGAAAGTGTGTTCGGTCACATCAAGGGCAATAGGTCGTTCCGCAGATTTTCCTTGCGGGGGCTCGACAAAGTATATGTCGAGTTTGGGATTGTGGCATTAGCCCACAATATATTGAAAGTAGCAGGCATCCGCCAGCTACTTTCAGAGAAAAATCGAAAAACTCAAAAGGGCAAGGGAGAAAAACGAATTGTTTTTCCCCCTTGCCTTATTTTTTAGGACTTATCGGACAGTCCCTTTTTTCTTGGCACTATTGTAATAACAAACTTCAGAAAGCCCTATGCGTCCTGATTGCCTTATTGGTTTTCAAGATAGTGACGGACTCCATCTTCATCCATTTTCCAATGAGAAAACCAGTCTTCCCATAATTCCCACACCTCTGACACAATAAAATTATGGGCCCTATCCTTCGTTTGAGTATATTTGTACATTGGTATATCATTTTCATCGTACCAGGTGTAAGTTGTATATCGGTCTTTTGTTGTTACTACGGCATCATCGAAATCTCCTAGAGCATTTCTATTAAGCCAGTATTCAATTGTATTTTTCGTTTGACCATCTCTTGTAAAATCCCAATTCCATAGGTCATATTCACCAAAGAATAGGTATGCAGGAATTTTGTCAGTCTTTCCTTCAAGCGATCTTAAAAGAGGTCCGGAGGTAGAACCGACCGCCGCAAAGTATTCCGGCATTACAGCAGTAGCATAGTTAGTGAACATGGAACCAAGAGACTGGCCAGTAAGATAACGTCTTCCTGGATCCACATTATAGTCTTTATCAATTTGTATTATGACTTCTTCAAGGAATAAAAAGTCATCTTGCTTATCTGTGTTGTAATTGACATTCCAGGTCACTTCAGTAGAGGAATTGTATTGCTCACTCGGCATTACAAGCATGAATCCATATTTATCTGCCACTTCCCACCAATGACTAGCATCAAAGAATACTCTCGCGGTTTGAGTATTTCCAGCAAGGACAAAGACTGCAGGGATATTTTCCAATGGCGCAGATTCAGGCACATATACCAAATACTCCCTTTTATAACCGTTAAGGTCCATTTCCTTGATTTCTACACCCATTGCCTCATAATCAGGTCTAACTCCTAGAACATTCCCGTTAATAGAAGTACTGTCATAACGTGTATAATATGATAGAAAATCATAGACCTTCTTTGTAAAACCTTTACTATAAACCCCATTGCCACCTTTTTCAAAGACTGCCACTTGAGAGCGGACATCACTATAAGATGTTACAATACTTTTTGAATCTTCTTTTTGCATAAAGACTTTACTTCCCATTGGATTGTTTGCAGAGATTTCACCGTTAGGAACGGTGTCATTGGCCACTTTCCAGTACTCAACAACGTTTTTTATAGAATTTAAATCATTGTTAATAAACCATGTTGGGACAGGAACTTCGCTGTAAGAGATGTTTTTATTTTCAGGGAATGTTTTCGAACCTATATTATTTATAAAATCCGTATCTAAATCTTTCGTTTGAATAAATGTAGAACCAATTACAAACAACGGATTTTCCATTGCCCAAGCCTGGAGTGCCGTTCCGCCATCACCATAACCTGCAAGATAGAAGAGACCAAAAGTATTGTAATATGTAGTATCCCTGATCACTTTGAATGCCTCGTTGATATAGGCAAGCTCCTCTTCAACAGTCCCCCAACCATCTGTTCCAGGCTCAAGAATAAACAAACCTTCCGATTTTTTATCGGCAATATCCAACCAACCGGTTTTCTTTAGAAATTCTTCAGTAGACATGCCACCCGGTGTAGCAATTACAGTGAAGTAATCACGTACAGTGGTATCCGGTGCTACGTAAATCTTAACTGATCGTTTATTCTCACCAATATTGACATTACGAGTAAAATAACCAGTTAACGGCAATTTGTTCCCCATTGTGATGTCAATTGGAGGTTTTTTCATACCATCAAGTTGAATCGCTTTAAATATAGTTCTTTCATGATTAGAGGCTGCTGAAACTGGTAATATTGTACCTAATAGCGTTATTAAAGCAAAAATCATAGAAAAAAGTATTTTACTTTTCATACCATTACCCCCGGGATTTTATTGATGAACATCTTCCAATCGCAAAACACGCTGTTCTTGCCAACATTCAGGATTTTGCGGATGGGCAAGGTCTTTTACAGTGACTATAAGTGACTGCTAGTTTAATTTACCCATCCTCCAACTGTAATTTTATTTCTTATTTACCGTAAAAGTATAAGTACTAGTCGTAACTTTGTCCGGCGCAATGATTTCGATTTTAATCACTGACCCATCTGAAACTCGAATGGAAGTCTTTGATCGATAATCTACCTTTTTACCGTTAATCCTAATAGTCTTTACGTTAGTAGACATCGTTGTTGGTATGATAGTGATGTTTTCATTGGATTTTGGTACTTCGATCGTGTAATCATATGTCCAAGGATCAAACTTGTTTTGTAACGAATTGTTTACCGTTATTGTGTTACCTGCCCAAGAAAAAGACCTAGGCTCTGCCCACTGGACAGGCTTTCCTACTAGTTCTCCACCTTCAATTTCAATATTGGAGAGCACGGAATATTTCATATATCCGTCCTTGCTATTATAGTTGATAGGTGACGAAGTGAGGTATTCAGTACTATCACCTTTAATACCAGGAAGTTTAATCGCAATCCAATTGGTGCCGTCCTTCCACATATCACCAATTATTGTTGTTCTGCTATTAGGAGCATCATTATTTCCACGTAATGTTGGAGTTGTGCCGTTTTCACCTTTATCAATTACTTGTTGCACAGCGGCTTCATATATTCCTAGATGACTAGCCTCAAGTGCTGACTCGTCATGACCTGTAAAAATCTGAGTGATTTTGCCATCATCTTTTTTAAAGTTGGAATATGTTTGCTGGACAAGAGATAGGAAAAGATCTGTCTTCACTCCCATTACTGCAACATTATCAGCAGAGCCTGCTCTCGTACAGCCGTATATATCGGATGCGAATATTAATCCATTTTCCTTGTCCTGAAGGATAATATCACTATGGTCATGTCCTGGTAAGGCATATACATGAAGCTTGCTGCCTCCTACATCAATTACATCGCCCTCTTCAATGTTTTTCACCTTAGCCTGATCTTCCGGATTGTTAAGGACAGAGGCGATAGGAGCCCATCCACGCTCATTCACATAAATTTCGTGGTCATCCGCAAAATTTGGTGCCTGGGCCATGTGGTCGCCATGGGAGTGCCCAATTATTACAGAATAAGGTTTTTTAGCTATATTTTCATCAATATACTCTTTCAAGTTTTTTGCATCAGCTCTAGTTTGTAATGCATCAAACAGTATTCCCTTATCTTGACCCTCGATGTACCAAGCCATTGGACGAACTGATTCTGAATCGTTATAGAGTTGATATACAGCAGGGCTGCTGCTGGTTTTTTCTTTGATAAGTTTGTGCTGAAAATCATCAATTACTGGACGATAAAGATGCCAAGTAAAAGTTTGAACAGGACTTGTTACCATTCCGTCCTTTACTGCTATAGCTTTATAAACAACTGTTCGCTCAGGAAGTTGACTATTATTTAGCATTTCATTAATATGTCCCGTATATTCAACGGTGTATATTTTACTGGATGTCGTTGGTTCTGACCCATCTGTCGTATAGTAAATGGTAGCGTCTGGTGTAGGAGTATACAGCTTGACATAGCGTCTTGGTGCTACGGCATTCTGCTTAGGGAGTGCTTGGACTGGGGTAACTATCTTACTGGTTATTTTGTTGAATATCTTCTCTACTTCGGATGTTTTGATTGGTTCATTAGGTGCAAACAACTTAGGTGTTTTTCCCGACATAAATCCCCATTCTACCAACGCATTCACACTGCCTCTGGCGTCAGGTCTAATATTTTTGTAATCGGAAAACTTAGCATCATTATCCGACTCCGTAATTTTAAACACATTAGCGAGTATTACCGCAGCATCCTGTCGTGAGACCTCGGTGTCAGGATTGAAGTTACCCTGAGAGTCAGGACTTATGATGCCTTCCTCGTAAGCTGCTTCAATTTCCTTGCCATATTTATCTGTGGTTTTAACGTCATTAAATTTTTTTAGTGGAGCCTTCCATATGTCATTGTAATCACTCGGATGTGGCCATGCGAAGTAGCTCGAAATCTTAGCGATAAACTCAGCTTTGCTAATTAAGTCCCCTTTTAATACCTTTTTATTTTCTCCCTGTGTGGATGCATATAAAGTACTAGGAAATAGCATCACTACTATCATCAACATTAAGAATAACTTTGATTTTTTAAAATTTCTTAACACGATCGTACCTCCTCTTTTATGTATTACACACCTTCCTGTCCTGATAGATGACTTTGACTTTTCATTACAATTAGAACATGACTATTACAAACTACCTAACAAGTTGAAACGTTTTCAACAAACAAATAAATAATATGAGAACTTCACCATTTGATATACTAGATCCATATCCCCTCCATAACAAAATGTAAGATCATAATCCATTTACAAAGATTATTTAATAACTACGCTGTATTCAATCAATAGTTTACTAAATCGATC
>NZ_SLUB01000011.1 GCF_004799755.1 Bacillus timonensis
AGATGTGTATAAGAGACAGCATTTATCGTTTTGCGGTTGAGTGGTATACCGATTATCCGGTTTGCGGTATACCATTTATCGTTTTACGGTTAGGTGATATACCGATTATGCTGTTAGCGGTATATCATTTATCGTTTTGCGGTTGAGTGATATACCGATTATCCGGTTTGCGGTATATCATTTATCGTTTTGCGGTTGAGTGATATACCGATTATCCGGTTTGCGGTATACCATTTATCGTTTTACGGTTAGGTGATATACCGATTATGCTGTTTGCGGTATATCATTTATCGTTTTGCGGTTGAGTGATATACCGATTATCCCGAATGCAACGGTACATCATTTACCGTATTTGCAACATCATAAAAAAGCAGCTACCCAAAGATAGCCGCCTGATTCAATGTTACCTATGCCACAACAAGTCTAATTTTATTATCAGAAGGATCTTTTGTAACAATGACTCCATCCTCATCTTGAACATATGCGCCGATTTGCTTTAAGTTTCCGACGGTAGTTTGTAAGGAATCTTCGTTTGGCAATACAAGCGTGAACAACTTAATGCCAGCACTATTATCAGAAGGTGCAGGTGCTCCTACGCCATTCCATGTGTTTAGTCCAATGTGGTGATGGTAGCCACCTGTTGAAATGAATAATGCCATGCCGCCATAACGGCAAACAACATCAAATCCAAGCCCTTTTGTATAGTATTCCTCGGTTTTTGTTAAATCAGATACATGCATGTGAATATGTCCCATTACGGTTCCTTCTGGAAGTCCAGTCCATTTTTCACCATTTGCAGCAGCAAGTACACCTTGACCGTCCATTGGTTCTGTTACCATCTTCACTTCGCCATTCATCCATTCCCATTCAGTATCAGGACGGTCTCTGTAAATTTCAATGCCATTTCCATCTGGATCATCTAAGTAGAGGGCTTCACTCACCGCATGATCAGATGCGCCAATTCGCACATTATTTTGGACCAAGTGATATAGTACCTTTCCTAAGTCCTCTCGTGTTGGTAAAAGCAATGCAAAATGGTAAAGCCCTGTTCGGCGTGGCTCTTTTGAAGTAACGTTCTCAGGCTGTTCTATGGATAATAACGGCGTTTTGCCATCCGCTGTTAACAATACCTTTCTTTCGGACTGTTCTAATACTTTAAATCCAATGATATTTTGATAAAATGCTAACGACCGCTGTAGGTCAGTTACTTTTAGTTCTACAAGGCCAACAAATGTATATGGTGGGCGTTGATATTTCATTTTCGTGTGCCTCCTCAATTCAATTAGTAACTTACTTTATGTAAGTAATTATATTTTTATAATTAAACTATGTCAAGTAAGTTTATTATTTGTTACAATGCGCTATAATATATTCATAGGGGTGATGGAAATATGGATACAAATGTAATTTGTCCTAAATTCGAAAAAGCTATGAGTTTAATTGGGCAAAGGTGGACAGGACTTGTCATATACCAACTTCTCTCCGGTCCACAACGCTTTTGCACGATTGAATCTTCAATCGGAATCAGTGGAAGAGTCCTTTCAGAAAGACTTAAGGACCTAGAAAGTCAAGGTATCATAAAACGTCATGTATACCCAGAAACCCCTGTACGTATCGAATACTCCTTAACGGAAAAAGGGTTGGCCCTTAAACCTTTAATGGATGAAATCCAAAAATGGTCGCAGGACTGGGTAAAAATAGATTCATAAATCATCAAGTTTTAAGCAGATTGTGTTGGATGCAATCTGCTTTTTTTCATAAGCCTCAGGTCTTATTTGGAAATATATCGGTAGTGCGTTACATGAACACCGCTCACCATTTATGATAGGGATAGAATAAATAATAAAGGCAGGTTAAAAAAATGAAGAAAATATTAATCATATTTTTCGTTCTTATTGGGGCTTATCTATTAATCACAAATCTATACCGTATTCCTGGGCTACCTTTTGGAGGAAATTTTGAAGACTCCGTTCAGGTTACCAATAAAATTGATGAGATTGAAATTGATATAACATCAATTAGCACGACTGTTATTCCCGAAAACCGGGATGACGTGAAAGCTGAATTGAAAGGAAAAGGCAAAGTTCATGTGTCAAAAAGTGGCGACACAATAGAGGTCACTTATGAACGTGGATTTCTCAACTTTGGGTGGTTTCCCTTCTTTAATAAATCAAACCTAACGGTGTATATCCCAGAAGATTATGACCATGATCTAGCACTTAAAGTTGGGTCCGGCCATTTAGAATTCGATGGTGCTCCAATGGAGTTAAACGAGCTTTCTGCAGATGTCCATTCCGGAAATATGAGATTGGAAAACCTTTCGGCTAAAAACTTTACACATAATGTTGCATCTGGAAACTCTAGAATTGAGAAGCTTACAACCAAAAACGGAGAAATCGATGTTAGCTCTGGTAATGTTACTGTGGACAATTATACCGGGAAACTAGAAGCTGAAGTACACTCAGGGCGTTTAAAAGCAACAATTGCAAACCTCACAGATTCAATTGATGCAAGCGTAAAATCAGGTCTACTTGATATTGACCTCCCAGATGATGCTGACTTTACTCTAAAAGGTAAAGCAAATAGCGGATACATTTCCAATGATTTCTCTTTAGATGATTCGACACGGGATAAAGGGAATATTGAAGGAAAACACGGTGCGGGCACCCATGATGTTAATATTGAAGTAAATAGCGGTAAAGCATCAATCAGATAATGAAAAAAAGCGCTCGAACTTCGAGCGCTTTTTACTGCTTCTTCCCTATACTCACTGATATGCTGGAATTCCTAACATCGTTTCTAAATCCACGATTTCAAAGCCCCGTTCCTGCAATTTTTCAATGATACCTGGCAATGCTTCGTATGTATCGTATTCATCGGAATCCGTATGCATGAGGATGATGTCGCCATTACGTATGTTAGCATCAACATTGGAATAAATTACATCTGGACTTTTTTGTGCCCAATCGAGTGAATCTATCGACCAAAGAATAATGGAATACTTATT
Organism: Bacillus timonensis; assembly: GCF_004799755.1. GTDB lineage: Bacteria > Bacillota > Bacilli > Bacillales > Bacillaceae_L > Ferdinandcohnia > Ferdinandcohnia timonensis_A. The sequence continues at coordinate 3,008 of NZ_SLUB01000011.1, forward strand.
TTCTTTTGCCACGCCAGCAACTAATTCATTCGTTGACCCATAAGGTGTCCTAATAAATGCAGGCTCTTTGCCAATGATTGACTCAATCACATTTCCCGCCCGCTCTATTTCGTTCTGAATTTCTGCTTCTCCCAGCTGATCCAGTTGGATATGATTGTAGCTATGACTTAGCACGAGATGTCCTTTTTCATAGGCTTCTTTTACAACCTCTGGATGCTTCTCCACTTCGCTTCCCAAAAAGAAAAAATTCCCCTTAACCCCATATTTGTCTAAAACTCCAATCACTGCCGAAGTCACCGTGCTATCAGGTCCATCATCAAAGGTTAAGGCTACCTGTTTTTTATTCGGACCATTGATAAATAAACGATCCTGAGTTTTGGAGAATTCAATGATCTCATCCCGCCATTTTTGCATAGACGCTACAGTCTTTTTTTCTAGAAATGAAGATTCCCCCATGATTTCAAGTAGGTATTCATTCTTCCATGAAAAATCTGCAGGAAATCTCGCTTCAGGAATAGTATTTTCCTTCAGCACCATATTGTGGTTCCCTTGGGCTACTCCCCCAACCTCTTTCACTTCCTTTGACTCGCAGGAAGATAACAAACTTACCGAGCATATGATAAAAAATATAATCACCTTTTGGACCATGAAATCGTTCCCCCTTTACTTCATTCTAAACACAGGACATAATTATTGAAAGATATAAAAAATGTACTGACAAAATTTTCAACCTATTTTATTATTAGTAAAACACTATAACGAGGAGGTTCTTTTGATGAGTATTGCACTCATTTCCGATATTCATGGAAATATGACTGCACTTGAAACTGTACTAGAACATATTAAAGCACGTGGGATCGAGACGGTTCTCTGTCTTGGTGACCTTGTTGGAAAAGGACCAAACTCAGCTTTAGTGGTTGACCGGATACAAGAGGTGTGTGAGGTTGTGCTTTTGGGCAATTGGGATGACTTTATTCAGAATGAACATCCTGATGAGGGTATCACATGGCATCGAAATCAACTTGGAGATGAACGCCTCTCATACTTAGGAACACTTCCCTTTCATTATGATTTTTATATGAGTGGTAAATATATTCGGCTGTACCACGCCTCAGCCAAAAGTGTCCACCACCGTGTTGTCCCCATGATTCATTCTGATGATGAAAAAAGAGCCATGTTTGAGTACTCTGAATGGATTTCACCTTTAGAGAACAGAACACCTGACATAATCGGATTTGGAGATATACACGCTGCCTTAATTGAACCAATGGATACAGAACAGACCCTATTAAATGTCGGAAGTGTTGGCAACCCACTTGATACAACACAAGCAACCTTTGCCATTTTACATGGAAAGTACCACTCAAAAGAAGTGGCCCCCTTCTCCATCGAAATTGTTCGGCTTCCATATGATGTTGAAAAAGAATTAACGATTGCAGCCAATATGGGGCTACCCTATTTTGACAAATATGCAGCGGAGCTTCGTGAAGCCGTTTACCGTGGTGCTCCAAACAGGGAAAAATAACTAGTTCTTGAAACTTGCACAAGATCTAAGAATCAATGTAAAATAATAAAATAAACGAATTTTCATACGTATAGTTTTCATAAAATGTGTATATAATGTTTTTTATTTGAGCCTCTATAATTACAATCCTGAGAGGAGAATTGCCTTGACTGCCAATAACGAACCTAAAAAAGAGATCACGGTTAATTCAACTGTACAGTTAAAAGGAATCGTAAAAGCCATTTTTAATGATTCCATACATGTACAAATTGGAGGTAAAATCATTACACTTCCCGCTTCAAACCTTTTAAAACAAAATAAACCATTAACCTAAGAAGAGAAAACACCGTCCGGAATTTGAACGGTGTTTTTTATTTCACCGGATTTTCCGTATTTTTATTTTCCATTCAGCTCCTGTTCCAATTTTATATTTATTAGCAATGGACTCCTGATTAAGAGCAACCGCAATTTTATCTAATGAGTTTATATACAAAATGGGTTCGCCAAGCCCACTATCAGCAAAGGATCGTCCATATTTCATCGTACTCTTATATACATTACTTCCATCATACTCAATCATCACTTCAATGCCATCACCATACTCATTTCCAAGCTGATTAAAAAGTGTCCTGTCGATGTTAGTCCAAAGGTTACCGAACCGAACATCTAAGACATCAATATTCCCAAACACCGTTTCATTATCAATGCTCGCTTCAGATATGGGCAATTGGACTAATGATTCAACCGGAACAAGGGGTCCAACTTCTTCGTAAGAAATCACACCGGATGCAAGCCTTGCCCCCGTATAAACATAAACATCTCTTCCATGGAATGTATAGGATTCTCCTGAAAACGGTAAACGATTAATGCTTTCATCAATAATCCTCACCTCTTTAATACCTAGTTTTTTCAGAATATGCGTAACCGTACCATTGTCCGGTGTTACAATGTATTGATTTGTTTCAGTCTTTACCACAATGCTACGTCGGTCAGAACCAACACCCGGGTCAACAACCGAAACAAAAACAGTGCCTTCTGGCCAATAGAAAATTGTCTGATATAAGCGGTAAGATGCTTCCCATATATTAAATTTTGGTATATCGTGAGTTAGGTCAAAAATTCGAAGTGTTGGGTCCACTGAAATTGCTACACCATACATTGCACTTACAGCACCATCACTTAATCCAAAATCAGTTTGTACTACTAGATGATTTTTCATCACAATAAATCCCTCCATTTTGTCTGTAATCTAACGGGCAAACCCGTTTTTGGGGTATAAAAAAACCACGTCCTTATCAAATACGATAAGGACGTGGTTGAATTCACGTGGTACCACCTTAATTCACTGTTTGCTCACACAAACAGTCTCTGCAAGTACGCAGGTCTATACTTAGCCTGTATACTGTGGTATTGATAACGAGTACCAAATCTCGTCGGAACCTACTCATAACAGTTGTTACTTTCAGCACGAAACTCAGAGGCCATTGTTCAGATTCGTATTTTTGCTTCTTTTCAGCTAACGAAGCTCTCTGTGTAAAATAGCTAAATCCTACTTTTTCTCTTCATCGTCTTTACGTAAGGTTATTATTAATTAGTTATTATATCCAGGTTCATCTTATATTGCAATTAAGATTTTCTAAAAATTCAATCGGGTTATTTTTCCCCTAATGCCTGTAAAGTACCCGGCCACCATGACCAATCCTCTTTAAAAATCTTTTTCTGAAGTTGTCGGTAGTTTACTATGCTTTTGGCGATTGAAGCCTTTTATTTTTGACACCACACTATACACAAGTAATGCGGCGAATATGGCTAGGATTGCACCAACTAAAATATCTCCAGGATAATGCACACCCACCCAAATACGAGCAAAACCTACTAAGCATGCAAGCACCATCCAAAGATACCTGCCTGGTTTCTTAAACAAGAAAAAGGAAAAACAGACCGCAAAAAAGATCATCGTGTGATCACTTGGAAAGGAATTATTGACTGCTTTTTCAACCAATTGATTTACATTTGGCAGTTCCGCAAATGGTTGGTTATTGGAATGAACCATTCCTGCCACCCTTCCAAGAAGCACCGCTATCCCAACTGAAAGGAGGCTACTCATCACCATGATACGGTTTTGCTCTCCCTTTTTAAATAAATAGAAAATCACCACAAAGATTAGGAAATACAAGGCATAACTGCCTATCATAATCATTGGAACATCTAAGAATGGTAATTTCTTGCCTAACCCATTAATTTGATAAAATATATCTTTATTGACATCCATTATATTCAAGATAACTCCCCTTTAATAAAGACTATGATTTTATTTTTAAACACAAAAAATCGATGTAGCATACTTACCATTACAATTTTGTAAGCCACATCGAATGTTTGTCAACTATAAAATCGGAGATAAAAGTCTTGAAATCGACTCTTTAAACTTAATGTTACTTCCTCTTTTTACGTATTCTTCCCATGTTAGTAGCTTTGATCGCTTGATATCTTCTTTGAAAATCGCTGTTAGTTCTTTTGAAATGTTTTCATCATATAAAAAGGCATTCACTTCAAAATTAAGTCGGAGGCTCCTCACATCGATATTCGCTGTACCGACCGAAGAAATCTCCTCATCGACCACAAGTGTTTTTGAATGAATAAAGCCATTACTATAAATGTAAACATTTGCTCCAACAGGTAGCAGTTCCCCAATATGCGAAAGGGTTGCCCAATAAACGAAAGGGTGATCCGGCTTATCTGGAATCATGATATTCACTTCAACCCCTGAAAGACAAGCTACACGTATCGCATCCAAAAGGCTTTTATCAGGGATAAAATAAGGTGTCTGCATATAAATCGACTTTTTAGCTGAGTAGAGCATTTTGATATACGCATTTTTAATCTGCTCAAAGTCTGTATCAGGACCACTTGTCACAATTTGAATCCCAACATTTCCAAGTCTGACATTCTCAATTGGAAATAACTCTGGATCATACATGATATCGAAATCACGAGATGCTTGGTTCCAGTCCAAAATGAAGCGAACCTGCATCGTATCAACTGCAGTTCCCCTTATGCGCAAATGAGTATCTCGCCAATACCCAAACCTCGTATTTAATCCAAGGTACTCATCGCCAACATTAAAGCCACCGACATATCCTACCTTTCCATCAATAATGACCAATTTCCGATGGTTTCGGAAGTTCATCCGCAAATTGATGAAACGCAACTTCGATGGAAAAAATACCTCGACAAGCCCACCAGCTTCACGAAATTCTTTAAAAAATCTTTTTGTCAATGTCCTAGAACCTAGCTCATCATATAGAACACGGACTGTTACCCCTTCTTTTACCTTCCTTGTTAAATGCTCCATTAATTTTCGGCCTAGATTATCATTTTTAATAATATAATATTGCAAATGAATCGATTCTTTTGCAGCTTCAATATCCTCAAATAGACGGCGATATTTCTCTTGCCCATCTGTAAATACTTCTACTGCATTATTTTTCGTAAACAGGGCATTCGCATTAACAAGGTTCATATAAATAAGATCTTGATTATCTTGTGTAATCGGATTGTTGAATAGGAACTTTTGGGTTCGTAATAGTTCTTTTTGCTTCTCAAGTACTTCTTCTATCCCACTCTTTTTTAAATCATCCCATTGAAAAAGATGGTCACGTGTTAAATTTCGGCCTAGAAGTAAATATAAAATAAAGCCAGCTACAGGAATGAAAAATAGGACTAATAACCACGCCCAGGTCGAACTCGCATCTCGTCTTTCGCGAAAGATGACAACCACGGCAAATACAATGTTTAAGACCATAACCAATCCTAATAATACCGATGTAATATTTACCATATTTCTCCTCTCTCACCGATTCATTCTACATTCCAATATACTATATTTCAGAATGTTTATGAAACAATTCGCTATATGGTGTTTTCAGATCCGCTCTTTAATTTTTATTGTTTTTTTATATTCTTTATTTCATTTCTGAGGTTTTTAACAAGATTAAATATGTAGAGCAAGAAACCTGGCCTTTCTTCAGCCAGGTTCCACATACTAATGAATGTTCTTATCTACATACCTTCCATAGTCTGGAATCGCTATTTGGTCGAAGTCCCTTACTAATCTACCTAAGGATTCTTCCAACAAAGAACCTGTCATTGGAAAACCATGTCCCGTGATGGCAACACTCGGTTTAAGCGCAGCCAACGTTTCAACGGACTTTTTCGCAGCCTGCCAATCTGTTGTTAAATATCTCGGCGGACCACTAATTTCCTGTTCTTGCGTAATCACCTTGTACAAAGACTCCTGTTTCACTGTCACAAACGCATCTCCAACAATTAAAGCACGGTCTTTTTCACGGAAAAAGGATATATGCCCAGGTGCATGTCCCGGTGTATGGATCCAACGGAAATCAGACAAATGGGGTACTGTTCCATCTGCAGGTAATTTTTCTACATGGTCCCCTAGTTGTATGGGCTCATTCGGAAACATCGGTGACATCTTTGCAACCATTCCACCTTCTACTGTCGGGTCCGGATCCGGATAGCTTTGTTGCCCTGTTAAAAATGGCATTTCCAGCTCATGCGCGTAAACTGGTACATCCCAGTGTTCAACTAATTCAACGATTGCCCCCACGTGATCAAAATGGCCGTGTGTTAACAGAATCGCCTTCGGACGACTATTTGCACCAAAGCGTTCCTCACAAGCTGCTATTATTTCCTCTGCAGAACCTGGCATACCTGCGTCAACAATTACAAAGTCCGATGTTCCCGGCTCGCCGACCACCACAAAATTCACAATTTGGATGGTATGACAATAAAGATCCGGCAGCACCTGCATCCCCATCCCACTAGCGATAGAAGTTGCAGGAATAAATTTATAGTCACTTCCATATTGCATGTCCTTCTCCATATAAATCCTCCTTACAGGTCTACATAGTGATAGTATTTCACGGAAGTAATAATTTATTTATGGAGAAATGGAGAAGACACACAACTTAGTCACCTAGGTTTGACAACCATTGCTTTAGTTTACTTTTTGGATAATAAACATTCCCGTTTAATATGATATGTGGAATCTCTGGGTGCTCTTTTATTAATTCCTTAGCATCCTCTTTGGAAACCCCAATATGGTAATGGATATCCTTTTCCTTTATTAGCTCGAATAAATCCTCTTCATCAAATTTCTCCATAACACCCTTTGCTTCAGGATTTTTAAAATTCTTCAAGCCGTCTCCAATGAAATAACCGGCAACGGCAATTCCAATCCCTATAAACAGGCTCATTTTTCCACCCTCTTTATTATAATAATCCTCTATATTATGTATTACGTTACGTCTATTAAAAAGTTTCACATATACGAAAAGGAACCAGTGTGTACTGGTCCCTTAGTTATGTGTTTTTATACGTTTTGGATAATGAAAAATCATTCTTAGTATCGTGTAAAATAACAAAATAAATACAATTGTATTGACAATCCAATGGGTACCAATCAGAATGTTGGCTAGCGCAAATACGATAATTGGCTTTGTTAACGCAAACGCACACATTTTCCACAGAAATTGAAATTTCAACTGGCGATGTGTAAGTTTACTGATTCCGACTCCTAATCCCGCTAATACAGAAATCCCCGCGATTCCTAAAAACAGCATTAAAAACGGATAGAATAAAAGGACCTGGATGATATATATATTTTGTGGAATGTCACTTTCCTTATAAGAGTCATCCAACAACAAATTGATTTCAATTGGAAGTGCGATGATAAACAGTAAAAACAGCAAAAAAAGGATCGTATGTCTCATTTCCAGCTTATTCAGCCGCTTCATCGCTGCCTTATTTGGCAATCGCAAACTATCGATAACTGTCGACATGAGTTTCACATAAAGCCACTCGTTTCGTTTAAAAATAATTAGACATAAAGATACCTTTCCGTCAGAAGAAAGGTATCCATTCATATTACTTATAAAATTCGTCAGGAATATTGCCGAATTTACGGTTGTGATAAAGTAGTGGTGGATTGCTATAGTTTTCAATTTCAACCACTTCACCAATGAGAATCGTATGGTCGCCTGCTTCAACGGTTTTGAACGTTTTACAGTGTAAAACGCCTGAAGACCCCTTCAAGATTGGAAGATTGTTAGTAGACATCTCCCATTCACAGTTCGCAAATCGATCTGTTCCCTTGCTTGCAAAAAGGGCACAAATATCCCCTTGGTCACCTGCTAATACATGTACTGCAAATTTATCTGTTTTTGTGAAAATATCATAAGTGGATACTCTTTTATCAATGGACCATAATATCAATAATGGATCCAATGAAACAGAGGCAAATGAGTTTACCGTAAGCCCAAGTGGCACTCCATTTTCATCAGTCGTTGTCACAACTGTTACACCCGTCGGATAATTCCCCATGACGTCTTTAAAAGTCTGTACTTTATCCATAGCTCACACACCTTTCTACACGATGACATACTTATTTTCTATCATTCTATATTAATAACTTACAAAAATCGTTAATATTACTATATCATGATTACTTTGACAATTCTAATCGTTTGCCTAATGTGCGGACGTATAAATATTTCCTTGGCGAATCCATTTCGTTGCGACCCATTTTTCTCCCTCAGATACAGGAACACTTGAATGCAGCGACATGCGGTCTACCTCACCTTTACTGTTCCCATACTGAAAATACACAGCAGAGCCTCTCTTCGGAACAATCGAAACGCCCGCTTTTGGAAAAACCGTTTCACCACCAGCCAGTACATCATTTAAATAAATAAGGAATGTACCCACCCGCTGACCCCCTTTTTCGGGGTCTACCTTACCCGGAGGAAAATAATCAAAATGACTTTTATATTCCTCACCAATGCCATAATTCAATACCTGGAGCCCTTCCCCATTTTCAACAGGGAACTCCGTTAATTCTGAAATTCTAGTTTCTATATCTTTAATAAATTCATTTTCTCGTAAATAAAAAGACATTCCTTTACTTGTTCGACCAGTTGCTGCTTTTTCTTCACCAGTCTTCGGGTCGATAACAGTCGACGGCTTAAGGCGGCTTCTTGATAATTCAATCAACTGTTCACATTCCTCATCGCTTAAAAATTGATCTAAATGCAAAATAAACGGTTTCTCTACTTTTGATAAAACCTTTATTTCTCGGTCCTTTGTGCGTAAAATACTTCCTTTTTTTGCGATTTCGGGCTGTTCATATTCATATGGAGCTTGTACACCTGGTGTGTCAATCGGCTTATTTCCGACAATTCGAAACAAAGTTGTATAAGAGAGTCTAGGGTCATAACCTTTCCGAATCATGGCATCTACAATTGCTTCAGGATTCACGCCACTGTTTAGCGTTTTAATAATCCAATCCATAAGTGCACCTGGTATTTGCTTTACTTTCTCCATTTCTTCCTCCCCTTTTGGAACGAGGGACCTGTCCCTTTGTCCCGAGCCCGTGTTTTAGATAAAGTAATCCCTTACATTACATTTTAATATATTCAAGTAAAATTGTGGTAGTAATTACTTATTTCCAATGGTTGAACATTTTGGATTGCCACATTTTCTACAAAAAAATAAAAGTAACCACAGTTGTAGTTACTAAATAGGTTTGATGTTCTTTATGTATGTGGGTCAGTTAGATTCCAAAAAACTTTCTTGCTAAGTCAACATATTCAATTTCATCATCCGGAACTTCGTCCTCATGATAAATGGCATCCACCGGGCAAACCGAAACACAAGCCCCACAGTCAATGCAAATATCGGGATTGATATAAAACTGATCATCACCAGGCTCGATACATTCGACAGGACACACCTCGACACACTCTGCTGCTTTCTCCGCCCCACATGGCGACGTAATTACATATGCCACCCAATCCCCCCCTAGTTGAAGGCCTTCCAGTAGACTAGAAGTCTTCCATATTTACTACACCCTATGTTGCTAAGGCGAGATGTATTCCGGATATTGGGATTTAGTTGAGGGGAATGGAAGTTGGCTGTGGAGCTTCAACGCTTCCCCCTGCCAAATCCCTCCACTAAAAAAAGGGCAAGACCATATCGATCTCACCCCATCATAACCTTAAAAAGATTATTCACTCTTTTGTCCCGTATACACATGAATGGCGTCTCTTAGGAATGTTGCTGTTCCCGGCTGTTCTTTATCGTAATATGCCGTGAATCTCTCGTCATCCACATACATTTGCGCTAACCCCGCATGCGCTTCTTTACTATAACTTGGCCAGTAAAACATGAGCCATTGCTTATGCATCTCTGCGGCTTTCTGGGCAAGTACTCCAGCAGGGTCGCCCGTCTTCAGCGCTTCCCTTAATGTCTCCATTAGTTCCTCTGAAAGATGGGTCGCCTTATCATGATCCTCTTTAGACATGTTCATAAATTTCTCATTTGATTGTTTAACCGTTTCTTCGCCATATTTTTCACGGATTTCTTTTCCGTATTTTTTCTCATTCTCTTCAACGGCTTTCTTTTTAAAGCCTTCAAATTTTTCTTGATCGGACATCGTTATTCTCCCTTCTTTTTGCGCAATGGTTTTCTCGACATTGGCAATTAATTGATCAATTTGTTTTCGTTTATCAAGGAGCTGCTCACGATGTTCTTTTAGTGCTTTGGATTCATCGAAGGCAGGGTTTGTCATGATTTGCTTAATATCAGTTAGATTGACTCCGAGTTCACGGTAAAAAAGGATTTGCTGCAGACGATTGACTTCATCTTGCCCATAGATTCGATATCCTGAAGAATTGATTCTTGCCGGCTTAAGAATCTCAATTTCATCATAATATCGAAGTGTTCTTGTGCTTACTCCCGCTAGTTTCGCTAACTTTTGAACCGTGTATTCCATCTCATCACCCCCTGATATTTTTACTTTACACCTTTACGTAACGTTAAGGTCAACACTTCTTTTTACGAAAAAATAAAAAACCCTACAAGATCGATATAACCTTGTAGGGCGTAAACAATTAGTTTTCTTGAATGTTTTTGCGGTCCTTCTTAAACATCTTGGATAAAATTTCATAGACAATTGGAACGACTAGTAGTGTTAATAAGGTCGAACTTGCTAGACCGCCGATAACGGTAATTCCAAGCCCTTTCGAGATTAAGCCACCGCCGCCTTCGCCAAATAATAACGGAATTAACGCACCAATTGTCGCAATCGCCGTCATTAGAATTGGACGTAAACGAGTTGATCCAGCTTCAAGAACTGCTTCACGCATTGTCATACCATCTCGTTCCATATGGATAATACGGTCGACTAGCACGATTGCGTTCGTTACGACGATACCAATCAACATTAAGAGACCCATCATGACCGAAACGGAAATGGTTTCATCTGCAATCAATAATCCAACAAACGAACCAATAATCGCAAACGGAAGGGAGAACAGAATCGCAAATGGCGCAACTCCCTCACCAAATGTCACAACAAGAATAAAGTACACAATCGCAATCGCTGCAAGCATTGCAAGACCTAGCTGAGTAAATGTTTCAACCATATCCGCTTGTACACCCGCAACTCCAAGTGTTACACCTTTAGGAAGGTCAAGCTCATCGATGTCTTTTCCGACCTTCGATGTTGCCTTTGAAATGTCGTCGCCGATAATGTTTGCTGAAACAGAAGCATAGTACTCACCTTTACTACGAGAAAGTGTATTTAAGGTTGTTCCTTCCTTAACCTCTACCAACTCAGAAAGCGGTAATGTAGTGCCTGCTGCTGTTGGAACTTGTGTTGCAAGAAGGTCCTCAATTGATTTAGGCGCAGCGACTTTTTCCTGTTGAACAACAACCTCTATCGCATTTCCGTCTTTTTCAACAGTTGTTAGAACCTCTTGTGAACGATCTGGATTTAACATCATGACAATCTGACCTGTTGTAAGCCCATATTGCAATAAGTTATCTTGTTCAACATGGAATGTGTACTCTACATACGCATCCTCCGCACTTGAAGAAACATCCTCCAAGCCGTCTGCATCCCTCATGACACCTTCGACCATATCAACTGCATCATAAAGTTTATTTAAATCTTCACTATATAATGTATAGCTTACTTCATTTGAATTCATGGACATAGAAGAGAAGTTTTGGCTCTTCCACTCACCAGATTGGCCAATATTGAACACATACTCTTCAATTTCTTCACGAACTTCAGGGAAGTTCTTCATTTCTGGGTCAAAGATGAGGTACATAAGGGCACCATCACCGCCGCCTCCCATCATGGCAGCCATCGGATCTCCACTTTCCGTTACGGAAACTTGAAGAATATCAATATCTTCGCGTTTTAATAGCTCATCTTCAACCTCCGCCACATTTTCAAGAGTTTCATCCTTTAACTCACCAGTTCCTGGTGTGTAGGTTAAATACATAACCTTTTCTTCTTCACTACCCATAAAACTAAAACCGATTAAAGGTGTTAATGCTAAACTGCCGACTAATAGTAAGATAGAAATCACAGACACAATAATTTTATGGTTTAATGACCAATTTAAAATGCCTTTGTACCCGTTCGCAAGCTTACCTGCTTCCTTATGCTTTGCTTCTGTTTTTTCCACATAAAGCTGCTTTTTAAACAAGGTATGTGATAAAGCAGGAACAATGGTGATTGCCACTAGTAAGGAAGCACCTAGAGCAAAGGTCATTGTTAATGCGAATGGCATGAACAATTCTCCAACCATTCCACCGACAAACACTAGTGGTGCAAATACAGCAACCGTAACTAAAGTGGAGGAAAGGATTGGTTTGAACATTTCAATTGTTGCTTCGCGAATTAATGCGCGTCCATTTAATTTCTCTTCTTTTAAGTGGAGTCGTCGATAAATGTTTTCTACAACGACAATGGAGTCATCAATTACCCGTCCGATCGCAACGGTAACCGCTCCTAACGTCATTAAGTTTAAGGTAATATCCATCCATTTTAACAGCAATAATGCCATAAAAATGGAGACCGGAATCGATACTATCGAAATAATTGTTGATCTGAAATTACGTAAGAAAAGTAAAATGATTAATACTGCAATCAAGCCACCAAAGAGCGCCTTCTCCACCATCGTTGAAACAGACTGTTCAATTGGCTCACCTTGGTCGAGTGATACATCTATAGTTAGACCTTCCATTCTTTCTTGCTCATCTTTAATCAGGTCTTTGACTTCATTTACAACATCCACTGTGTTCGCTTGTTGCTCTTTAACAATTTGAATCGCGATTGCGTCTTTTCCATTCGTACGGGAAACAGATTGAACGCGCCCAACCTCTTCGATCGTCGCGATATCACCAAGCTTCACAAATGGTACAGGACTGTTTTCAGTAGGTGTAACAGGAATTACCATATACTTTAATTCATCGGCTGTCATGAATTTTCCGTCAATCGCGACTGCTTGTTCACCTTCTTCAAATTCAAACAGACCTAATGATACAGCCATATCACTCGCTTGAATCATTTGCTTAACTGTATCTTCTGTTAAGTCGTACTTAGCCATTTCCTCTTTATTGTAGGTCAGTTGTACTTCCTCAATATGCTGACCTGTGATTGTTGCGGAACCAACCCCATCCAGTTTTTCAATTTTCGGAAGCAAAACATCTTCTACTGTTGATGTTAATTCAACAATATCTTCAGTTGTACTACTTACGCTAAGTGCCACGACTGGCATCATATTCATACTTATCGCTGTTATAACAGGCTCTTGTGCATTTTCTGGTAAAGTTACTGCGTCTAACGCAGACTGCAACGCACGCTTAGCCTCATCCATATCCTCCCCATAGTCATATTCAACTTGAATATTGGCCATGTTTGAATAGGAATTTGAATAGACAGATTTTACTCCATCCAGTCCTTCGACTGCTTTTTCAATCGGCATCGAGACATCTTCCATTACCTGTTCAGGTGTTGCTCCTGGATACACATCCATGACCATTAGGAACGGAATTGATATATCTGGAATGGTTTCTGTCTTCATTTGTGTACCTGAGTAAATTCCAGATACCGTTATAATAATTGTTAGTAACCAAACCGCTAGTTTGTTTTTTAGTACAAAATTGGCTATACCTCTCACACTTACACCTACCCTAGATTGACTTGTTAAACCCATTTATTTATAATAATGACCATTCAGTCATTTGTCAATGATAGACAGTGGGAGCGAAACAAATAATGGTAAAAAAGCAACTAATCATGGAAAAGGCACTAGAACTGTTCGCAAAGCAAGGTTTTGAAGCAACTTCCGTTCAACAAATAACGGATCGATGCGGCATTTCAAAAGGTGCTTTTTATCTTTCTTTTAAATCCAAGGATGAACTAATCATTGCCTTAATCGATCAATTTATGGAAGAAATCTTCGCTAACATTGACCATCTAGTCAGAAATAAGAAAAATGAAGAAAATCTTCTCTTTGATTTTTACTATGTAAGCTTTCAGTCGTTCGGACAACATACGGACTTTGCCAATATCCTAATGAAGGAATACACGCAGTCTCTAAACGAACAGCTTATCCTTAAAATGCACAACTATGACAAACTTATTAATTCCACAATTCTTTTGATGATTGACCGCGTCTACGGCGAAAAAGTGGATCAAACAAAATATGATTTGCTCTATTGCATAAAAGGCTTTATGCGAATGTATTCTGAGCTTTTTTTGTATCAAGGTTTTCCGCTAGATGTGGAAGCCCTTTGCAGGTCCCTTGTGGAAAAAACGGATCTCTTGGCACAAGGAATGACCCTTCCATTCTTACAAAAGGAGCATATGGACTTGTCAATCTTTCAAATTCAAGGAGATGTAACAAAGGAACAAATGGTTTCAATGATAGACGAGAAGGTAAAAGAGTTGGAGGATTCTATCCAGAAGGAGTCATTACTGCTTTTACAAGAGCAGCTTCAAAAACAAACGTTTAACCCTGCTATTATTAAAGGACTTCTGGAAAACATCCGTAACCATCCACATTGCAAGTGGATTGCCTACTTATTAGGTAGATATTTTAACCTTTAAGGGACAGATTTACAGATTTACACTGGGACAATGGACCTGTCCCTTCGTCCCAAAAAACACGGCAGATTTATTACTTCTGCCGTGTTCGTTGTTATCGTATTTGGCCATTTCCGGTCATTAAGAATTTTACTGTGGTTAGGGCTTGTAACCCCATTGGTCCGCGCGCGTGAAGTTTTTGAGTAGAAATGCCAATCTCCGCGCCAAATCCAAGGACTCCACCGTCTGTAAATCTGGTAGAAGCGTTATGGTAGAGGGATGATGCATCTACAAGCTTCATGAACAAATCGGCGGTTTCTTGATTTTCTGTTATGATCGCTTCTGAGTGTTTGGTTCCGTACTGTTCAATATGCTCAATTGCTTCGTGTACATGATCTACAATCTTCATTGCGATGTGTAGACTTAAGTATTCATTTGCCCAATCGTCTTCCCCTGCAGGGACTGCATTTGGGATAACGGAAAGTGTCTGTTCATCCCCATGTACCGTAATTGAATGTTCCTGTAATGTCTTAACCAGTGCATCCTTATGCTCTAACAACCAATCCTTCTGGATCAGGACTGTTTCTGCAGCATTACAAACAGCTGGTCGATCCGTTTTAGCGTTCACAAGAATTGGTAATGCCTTATCAACGTCTGCTTCGGAATCAATATACACATGGCAGTTCCCGACACCTGTTTCAAGTACGGGCACTGTTGCATGTTTCACAACCGTATGAATTAAAGAAGCGCCACCACGGGGAATAAGTACATCAATGTATTTTTTCATCGTAAATAATGGCTGGGTCGCTTCTCTGTCAGTACTTGCAATAAATTGAACAGCTTCTTTTGGTATTTTCGTATGTTCAAGCGCATATTGAATGACGTCAACAATCGCCTGATTTGTGTGTATCGCAGATGAACCACCTTTTAAAATAATGGCATTCCCTGATTTCAACGCAAGTCCAGTAGCATCAACCGTTACATTCGGACGTGCCTCATAAATCATCCCGATAACACCCAATGGCACAGTTACCTTTTTCACCTGTAAACCATTTTCTAATGTCCAGTCTGAGATGACTTGGTCTGTGGGATCCTCTAGACCAGCAACTTGGCGAAGCCCCTCCGCAAAATCAAAGATACGTTCTTTCGTTAAAGTTAATCGGTCCATAAAAGCAGGTGTGTAACCAGCTTCTTGGCCTTTTTGAAGGTCTACTTTATTCGCTTCTAAAATGGACTCATATCCCGCTTCCAAATGTTCGGCTAAAATATATAAAGCTCTGTTTTTATCCTCTGTTGATAATATACCTACTTTTTTTGAAGCCTTTTTTGCTATACTCGCTTGTGATTGAATATCGACATTTTCTTTAAGAAACGTCACGAAATTCCTCCTTTTAAACCCCAACCGTTATCGGGGCGTCAATATGACAAACAAAATCTCCCATCTCCATAATGACCGTATAATCAGTTGACTGATCTTTTTCGTCCTCCAGCATCCTTCTCAAATCAGCAGAAGAAACCTTCACAACCCCGCGTGCTATTTCTTCATCGTTGAGATCCATCACTCGGACAACTGCACCTTTATCAAACCTACCAACGACCTGTTTAATTTCTTTAAAACGCAAGCTTTTTCTCTTTTTCACCATTCGATCTGTCGCATGAGGATTTATAATAATTTCACCTTTAGCACCTGAGTGAAAAGCAATCCACTTTCTCTTTTGATTAAGTTTGGTCACGGACTCTTTACAAGTAAAATACGTACCAGTCGCGGTTTCTCCTACTGCATCTATGATGATATTCTCCTTGTTTGCATTTCCTAAAAAGGTAGAAATACCCGATGCCATTGCAATCTTCACGGCGTCAATTTTTGATTTCATGCCTCCTGTACCAACCGAACTCCCGGACCCACCTGCAGCATTTTCGATGTCTTCGGTAATTTCAGTAACACGATCAATTAGTTTTGCATCTTCATTTACTGTCGGGTTTTTATCATACAATCCATCTATATCGGATAAAATCACTAGCTGGTCGGCATCTACTAATCCAGCCACCTTAGCCGCCAATGTGTCATTATCCCCAAAGTTCAAACGCTCTGTCGAAAGTGTGTCATTTTCATTGACGACTGGAATAATACCTCTTTCTAATAAAACATTTAAGGTGTTATGAACATTTTGATAGCGTGACTCATCCAAAAAGTCACTTCTTAAAATCAAAATCTGAGATGCCACATATCCATGTGATAAAAAAAGATGGGAATAGGTTTCGATTAATAGCCCCTGACCAATTGAAGCTGCTGCCTGTTTTTCTGGCAATGAATCAGGGCGCTTAAGACAGCCAAGTTTTCGATAACCAGCTGCAACCGCCCCTGATGAAACAAGGACAACTTCATGCCCTGCATCTTTTAGCTGAGCAATTTCACTCGCTAGTTTTTCTAGCTTTCTCTTACTAATTTCTCCATGACGGCTTGTTAACGAGCTACTTCCTACTTTTATAACGACTCTCTTTTCTATGGACATCCGATCAATCCTTATCTTTTTTTGTTTTGATTGCCGGACGAAGCGTTTATCGCCGGTAAAATTACTATGTTAAACAGCCTGAACTTTTTTGGCAGTCTTGCCCTCAAGCTGCGAGCTTATTTCATGTGAACGCTTTGCTGCATGTTTAATAGCTTGTGAAATCGCCTTGCCACCGCCATTCTTTTCTAGTGCGGCTAAACCAGCAGCTGTCGTTCCGTTTGGTGAAGTTACATTTTCTCGTAATGTTGATGGTGTTTCACCCTGTTGCTGGATCATTTTGGCAGCACCAATAATCATTTGCGCAATAATATCCCTTGATAGGTTTTCCTGTAAGCCCGCCTTTTGTACGGTTGCTTCCATATGCTCCATAAGGTAATAAATGTAGGCAGGCCCACTACCTGCTACTCCTGTGAAAATATCCATTTGGTCTTCGGGAATCTCATACACTTCACCAATGGATTTGAGTAATTCTTTTGCTAGAAACATATTTTCATTTGTTGTATAGGAACCGGCTGATATAGCCGTTGCAGACTCTCTAATCATGCTAGATGTATTCGGCATTACCCGGATCACCTGTTGCCCAACTGGTAGATATTGCTCCATATAGGTTGTAGTAATACCCGCTAACACGGATAAAACAAGTTGGTTTGGTTGAAGTGAATCATTGATGGACTGTAGTGCAGTTTCTGCATCTTTAGGTTTCATTGCGAGGACAATAATATCGATATTTTTTAAGGCTAGGTCTTGGCTTACTAAACCATTAATGTTATAAGCAGCTTCTAACTGTTGTAGTCTTTCCGTATTCGTTCTGTTGGTAACAAAAATCTGTTTAGACGGGACTTTTCCAGCTGCAACAATTCCTGAAATCATTGCTTCTGCCATAGATCCTGCCCCTATAAAAGCAATCGTTTTTTCATGTAACATCAAATGTCTCCCTTGTGATAAATTTTAAAACATAGTACCTATCGTAACATCTTTAAAATCATAAACAAGGGATTCCCGGAAAGTCATATGCATATGATTCAATTAGTTAGTGTAAACGCTACCACAGAAAGCTAATCACACCTAACCAACTGAGACGCGCTCAAACCGTCGCTGAGGATAATATTTGAAGATTGAAACGAGCTTCAGAGAATGGGACAGAGGGAGAGGTTCAGTGTCCCAATTCATGGTAGACTAAAACAAAAGGAGATGGGAAATATGGAAAAACACCCTTACATAGACCAATTATTTATTGGTAAACCCAAAACATTGGGAGACCCGAATGCGAAGAAACACATGGACAAAGAATGGACAAGTGGGATTTTTAAAGAGCCTGCTCTCACACCGCTTTGGCTTGGCAAGGAAAAATTAGAAGGAGACGGCCAAGCAGATTTAAAAAATCACGGAGGACCCGAAAAGGCAGTTCTTGCCTATGCAGCGAATCATTATGAAGAATGGCAAAGTGAATTGAATAATGAACGGATTCAAGCAGGTGCAATGGGGGAAAATTTCTCTGTAGTGGGGCTGGATGAAACCAATGTGTGCATTGGAGATATTTATGAGGTCGGTGAAGCTCTTGTACAAGTATCTCAACCGCGTCAACCGTGCTGGAAACCAGCTCGACGGTTTAAAATAATCGATTTTGCCTTACGTATTCAAAAAAGCGGTCGAACAGGATGGTACTTCCGTGTTGTCAAAGAAGGCATTGTAAAAAATCACGATACAATCAAATTAATTGAACGATCTTATCCTGAATGGACAATCGCCCGTTGCAACGAAATCATGCATAGTAAGAAGGACGATTTAGACTCGGCTGCAAAACTAGCCACATGCGAACACCTTGCAGCCAACTGGAAAGAAACCCTCACAAAACGACTCAAAGGCGAGTCAAAATCAATTGATAGCCGTGTGTACGGACCAAATAAAGAAGAGATTAAATGAAGGATGTGACCCTCTTCAAAAGCTAATCTTGCCATTTTATCTGAAAGACATGGTCAATAGATCTTGCTCATTAATGAAAATTCAATGTTATTCCGGTATAAATTTTTTTACATTAAAAAATAACAAAAAGATATCAAATATATTGACAATTACATTTTACGGATGTATAGTGTGATTTATATTAAAAATACTTCTTATCAAGAGAGGTGGAGGGACTGGCCCTTTGAAACCTCGGCAGCGGACAAAATTCGTACCGTGCCAATTCCAGCAAGTTACTTGAGAGATAAGAAGAGGATAATGGAATTGACCTTCTGCCCTCTTCTGTCTGAAGAGGGCTTTTTATATTTTCATAAAATAATATTTTCTGATTATAAGAATAATAATTTGTTATTCAGAAATGTTGAGGGAACTTTTTTTAAGGACTAACGAAAGGGGAACAAGAATGATAGAGTTTCAAGATCTGATTAAGGTATACGACAGCGGCGGCAAGAAAGTGCACGCTTTAAATAACGTCAATTTAAAAATTAACAAAGGAGAAATCTACGGGGTGGTCGGATTCAGTGGTGCCGGCAAAAGTTCATTAATTCGCTGTGTGAATTTCCTTGAACGTCCTACCTCAGGAAAGGTTATTGTTGACGGGCACGACCTAACAACCCTTTCCGAAAAGCAGATTCGCGAAGTAAAGAAAAATATTGGGATGGTATTCCAGCACTTTAACCTTTTAAATTCAAAAACAGTATACGCGAATGTCGCAATGCCACTTATTTTAAGCAAAACACCAAAAGAACAAATTAAAAAGCGTGTTACAGAACTGCTTGATTTCGTCGGCTTAGGTGATAAGGCTGATGTTTATCCTGACCAACTTTCTGGAGGGCAAAAGCAACGAGTTGGTATCGCTAGAGCATTAGCAACACAACCATCGATTCTTCTTTGCGATGAAGCTACCTCTGCGCTGGATCCCCAGACAACAAGCTCCATCCTGCAACTGTTGAAAAAGATCAATCAAGAATACGACATTACAATCTTAATGATTACTCATGAAATGTCTGTGATTCGTGAAATTTGTGATCGTGTAGCTGTCATGGAAGCAGGGCAAGTGATTGAAGAAGGAACTGTCTTTGATGTCTTTTCCGCACCAAAGACACAAACCGCGCAAAACTTTGTCAGCACTGTTATGCACGATCAAATTCCTGAGTCCATTTTAAACATGATTAATAACAATCAAGAATCACAAAACATCTTCCGAATAAGCTTTGTCGGTCAGTCAACTGGTAAGCCGTTTTTATCACAACTTGCCAAGAAGCTTGATATCGATATCAACGTACTGTTCGGTAGTATCACAGAGCTTCAAGGTATCCCATTCGGTAATTTGATTGTGGAAATTCAGGGGCCAGACGCAGAGGTAAAACGCGCTTTAACATATATGCAATCACAACAAATAAGCTTCAAGGAAGTGACATCCCATGCTAGTTAATACGGAACAAATCATCGAAGCGCTAATTGAAACGATACAAATGGTTGCCTTCTCCTTTATCTTTTCGATTATTCTTGGGCTGCCACTCGGCATTCTTCTTTTTGTTACCCGAAAAGGTCAGATACTTGAGAACCAGCCGGTTTTTACCGTTGTCAATGCAATCATTAATATATTCCGTTCCATTCCATTCATTATTTTATTGGTAGCAATCATTCCGGTTACCCGGTTGATCGTTGGAACATCAATTGGAACAGCTGCTGCAATTGTTCCGCTCGTATTTTACGCCGGACCATATATTGCCAGACTAGTAGAAAGCTCATTGCTTGAAGTGGACGAGGGTGTACTTGAAGCAGCTAATGCGATGGGAGCTACTCCCGTCCAAACTATTTTTCGATTCCTACTTCCCGAAGCACTCAGTTCATTAGTCGTAAACTTTACAATTGCGACAATCGGACTGATTGGTGCATCTGCCATGGCTGGTACTGTCGGTGGTGGAGGAATCGGGGACCTGGCTATTACCTACGGGTACCAACGCTTTGATACTACAACAATGATCATTACCGTTGTCATTCTGATTGTGATGGTTCAAGGTCTACAATCGTTCGGCAACATCTTATCGAAAAAAATACGAAGAAGATAATCTAGGAGGAAACGTATCATGAAAAAAATCTTATTACCCATTCTTTTACTTACATTAGTTATCTTTACAGCTGCCTGCTCTAACAACAGTGCTAGCGGTAAAGAGTCAGAAACAAAAAAAGTAAAAATCGGCATCACCGGTACAGACACACGTACATGGGATTATGTAGCTGAAAAAGCAGCTAAAGAAGGTATCGAAATTGAACTTGTCTCATTTAGTGACTATGTTCTACCAAACACTGCACTTGCGGATAACGAAATAGACGCGAACTCATTCCAAACAGTTGCTTACTTTGACCAATTTATTGAAGAACATAATCTAGATCTTGTGCCAATTGCAACTACCTATCTTGCTCCAATGGCAATTTACTCAGACGAGTTAAAGGATGTAAAAGAGATCAAAGACGGTGCGAAAATTGCCTTACCAAATGATGTATCTAACCAAGGAAGAGCCCTTTTATTACTTCAAGAAGCTGGGCTACTTAAACTAGTCGATGATTATGACGGTCTTGGCTCAATCGAAGAAGCAATCGTGGAAAATCCAAAAAATCTAGAATTAATCCCTACTGCTCCTGCCCAAATCCCAAGAGCTCTGCCAGATGTAGATGCAGGTATTATCAATAACGGATTTGCAAGAGATGCTGGATTAAATCCAATTGAAGACTCTATTTTCCATGAAAGTGAAACAGCGATTGACTATCTCAACATTATTGCAGTAAACAAGGAAGATAAAGACGACGAAACCTTAAATCGAATTGCTGAACTATTCCAAGAGGAAGATACAGCTGATTTTATTAACAAAGAACATGGCGGTACTCTAATCCCAACCTTTGTTCCACTTGAGAATATTGGCTGGTAATTACCAAATCAGGAGGGAAACTTAGTTTCCCTCTTTTACATAATAAAGGAGGAAATAATCATGACCCAAGTTATCACTCATTTAACAGAAGCAATCACAGCAAATATTGATACGAATAAAGAACGCTACATTGAAACTAGTCACAAAATCCATGAAAACCCGGAGATTGGTAATGAGGAATTTTTCGCTTCTGAACAATTAACAACGATTCTTGAAGATGAAGGATTTTCTGTTGAAAAAGGTGTAGCTGGTCACGAAACAGCCTTTGTTGCCCGTTTCAAATCAGAAAAGACGGGTCCATCCATTGCCTTTTTAGCTGAATATGACGCCCTTCCTGGTTTAGGTCATGCTTGCGGCCATAATATCATTGGAACATTGAGTGTCGCTGCGGCGGTTGGATTAAGTAAGGTACTTGCGGAAACTGGCGGCGAGGCAGTCGTTTTTGGAACGCCTGCTGAAGAAGGTGGTCCTAACGGAAGTGCAAAAGGAAGCTTTGTTAAACATGGATTAGTTGAAGGAATCGATGCAGCAATGATGATCCACCCTCAAGGAAAAACAAGTCTTACCTCTCCTTCACTAGCTGTGGACCCGCTTGATTTTGAATTCATCGGAAAATCAGCTCACGCAGCTGCTGCTCCTCATAAAGGAATTAACGCCCTAGATGCTGTCATTCAGCTATTCAACGGTATCAATGCTCTTCGCCAGCATGTCACAGACGATGTCCGCATTCACGGCATCATCACACATGGCGGTGATGCACCAAATATCGTTCCTGATTATGCGAAGGCTCGATTCTTTATCCGTGCGGCTACAAGATCGGGGCTAAATGAAGTTACCCAACGAGTAAAAGCAATTGCTGAAGGCGCAGCTCTTGCTACAGGTGCAAAGCTCAATGTCATTGCTTTTCAGAATGAAGTCGATAACTTGTTGTTAAACGATGCGTTTAACGCCGTATTTAAAGAAATCATTGAAGAGTTGGGAGAAAACGTTGCGGACGAAAGAGAAGGAATTGGTTCCACAGATGCCGGCAACATCAGCCAAGTCGTGCCAACTATTCATCCATATATAAAAATTGGATCTGATGACCTTGTTCCACATACTGTCCCATTTAGAGAAGCAGCAGCATCTGAACAAGGCGACCAAGCTTTAATCACTGGCGCGAAAGCACTTGGCCTCACCGCGTTACGCCTGATTACTGAACCACAATTGCTTGAAGACATTAAAGGCGAGTTCAAACAAAGAAAAGCAGCAGAAGAATTGAAGTAAGATAATCTCCTCAAGAATTTTTCTTGAGGAGATTTTTTATGTGGTAAAAGAGACAGGGAAGTTTATAAAACGGTTGTTTGACAGAATCACCAAGACCTACAATGAAAATGGATTTGCAATCCTTTAAGGACGGAAAAATTCAATTCGATTTGGAAACTCAATGAACCTTTCCATATGAAAAGGAATAAATAAGTGACATACAAAACGCCCTTCGATGCAGGGCGTTTATTCTCCAATTCTTGACTGAATGGACTCCGTAATCGTTCCTAAACGACGGATTTTTGTATTTACTTCAATGGTAACTTCCATGTTTTCAAATTCCTGATCCCAGTTTGGTTGAAGTTTTCTCCACGACTTGAGATCTGATCTGTGAATCACTTCACCAAATCCAAAAATATCGCTTTGAAACTTCTCCTGAACGTTCGTTATAGACACTTTAATATGATTAGTAATCTCTGCTTCGTATTTTTTCTCCAATTCTTTAATATTTTTGGGGTTGGTTAGTTCAATCTTGCAGGCTGCTTCTCCGACGTTTCCTTCAGAAAAAACTTGAACATTGATTTTCGGTTCGCCATCTTCTACTTTTCCGGTTACTTTTGTTTTGGAACGAATGGTATTTATGGTTAATTTTCCATCCTCACAATGTATCGATTCCACTGTGCTTTTGATATTATCGGTGATATAGTTAAAGCCAATGCTTTCTTCCTCATTTAACCAGCCCAATAATTTATCTTTCTTAAATACCCCAACAGAATCAATTCTTAAGCCTGTACTTGGTGAGGCATTTTGAGCGTTTGTAACATTGCTTCCAGACTTTGGATCACCATACACATAAACCCCCATTAAAACAGGTTCTTGCCCTTTACTCACGACACTATTAATTAATTCGTCTAATCTCACCGTTTTCACCGGCGTATATGTTTTCTCAGAATTCTCCAAAGCACCAAACAGTTTATTTGCTGGCACTTTTTCAAGAGCGGTGGTGACATTCAAAACATCATAAGCGGTTGATCCCTTAGCGACCGTAATAAAGTAATCTGAACGCATTTCATGGTTACGGGAAAGATAATCTAAGACCCCTCCAATCCCTTCTTTCGCCAACTTTTCACCGAAGACCACTTCACGCAAGTGAGCTACATAAGGTCGTCTAGGTGCATCCTTAGACATTTTTTTCATCGCATCAACAACAGTTTCTCCACTTTGCATAAACGTTACCACTTCTGATCGGCCAGAATTGTTTTTTCCAGCGATTTCACTAGGGTTCACCGCTTGGATAGTAACATTAAAACCTTCCTCTGTTTTATCAATTCCTAGGCCTACAATGATTGCTAGTTCATTCAACTCTTTTTTACTCCAACATCCAACTAAAATCATCATCGATAAAACAATTTGAATGAATACAATGATCATTCGTTTCATGTAAAATCCCTCTTAACGTAAAAATGAATGACTACACTTTCTTAATTACCTGGTTTGGGTGACGGTGTATCGTCCCTAACTATGTCTTTTTGATTTAATAATCGAGGCCTAGTGATTAAAGCCCAGTGTGGCAGCCGTATTAAATTGTCTTTTTGATCCTGTAAAATAAAGGGTGCAGATGGTGACAAATATGGAATTCCAAAAGAACGTAAACTATTAAGATGGAGAACCATGATAATGAGTCCAATGATAATGCCAAATAATCCAAACGTAGCTGCAAGAATCATAAAAAAGAAACGCAGAATCCGAATCGATATCGCCATATTGAAGGTAGGAGCAACAAAGCTACTGATGGCCGTTAATGAAACAACAATAACCATTGTGGCAGACACGACCCCTGCTTCAACAGCCGCTTGTCCGATAACTAAAGCACCAACAATTGATATAGCCGAACCCACAGCTCTTGGCATTCTTACACCAGCCTCACGTAAAATTTCAAAAGTGATTTCCATCATCATCGCTTCGACAATGGCAGGAAAAGGAACACCTTCACGCTGTGCCGCTAGACTGATGAGCAAGCCAGTTGGAAGCATTTCTTGATGAAAGGTTGTTACAGCTATATAGACTGATGGTGTTAGCAAGGCTAGAAAAAACGCAAAATACCTGAGTAGACGAATTAATATGGATATATCTACCCGCTGATAGTAATCTTCACTTGCTTGGAAAAAGTGAACAAACAGGGCGGGAACGAGAAGAACAAATGGGGTACCGTCAACCACAATGGCAACCCTACCTTCCAAAATCCCTGCTGCTACTACGTCTGGCCGTTCTGTATTATATACAGTTGGAAATGGGGTATATGTTTCATCCTGAATGAGTTCTTCAATATACCCACTTTCTAGAATGGCATCAATGTTTATACGATTGAGCCGTTCCTTTACTTCTTTTACGATTTTGTCATTCACAACCCCTTTTAAGTACATAATCGATACATCCGTTTGGGTTCGCTTTCCAATTTGTTTGGTCTCTAGCCAAAGGTTGGGGTCTTTTATTTTACGTCTTATTAAAGCAGTATTTGTCCTTAAGTTTTCCGAAAATCCTTCTTTCGGTCCTCTTACAACAGTCTGTGAAGAAGGCTCCTGTACACCGCGATCTACCCATTTTCGAAACCCGAGTGCATATCCCTTTTGAAAACCATTCATTAAAATAATGGTATCCCCTGACAACAAATGAAGAAAAAGCGTTTTGAATTCACTTATTTCTTTTATTTCCCCTACTGGTAGGGATTCTGTTTTGATGACTTCTAACAAGTTGTCTGAAGATAAGTCTTTTTCGTCTAATTGAGCATTTCGAATCGAAACCATTAACGTTTCAAGGATAAATTCCTGAACAGATGCAGAATCAGTTAATCCATCTGTGTAAATAATCCCAAATTTAAATTTTTCATTTCTACGAGCTTGAAATTCTCTCGTCACAATATCCGAGCTATTTCCTAACGCTTTCTTTACATACTTCAAATTGTAGGTAAGGTCGGCAGAAAGAGTAGTTTGATCAGATCGTTCAGACTCATTTTGTTGTTGTTCAAAGTCTTGACTATTACTTGACTTTTCAGACTGAGCCTGTTGGTGTGCTTCAAGCTTTTTAGTTTGTTTTTCATTAAGTACATCCTTTAATGTTTTAGGTTTTCTCGTTTTCAACTCCAGCCTCCTTCCGTCTTTTTAGGTATATATTTTCACAGATGTTGGTAGCTTATCCACTTATAATGATTAATGGATAATTTTTCATATTCAGCTAAAAATAGAAAAGAACCTAATTAGAGAGGAAAGTTTGAAGAGAAATGGAAAATGCAAAGATTTCCTCCTATCAATTGTTTTCTTTAATATATATATTTATTTTAGGAACGACGATGATTTTTCCAGTCGGAGCAAATGGAGAAAAGGCTGCCTGGATTTCTATTATCATTGGAATGGTCGGAGGGATACCACTGCTCGCTATGTATCATTATTTAAATATACAGTATCCCAACTTACTACTTACAGACTATTGTCGAAAAATTCTCGGGAAGTTAATTGGAACAATAATAGGAGTTTTATATGTTCTTTATTTTTTGTATGGCGCTGCACGTGATGTGAGGGATGCAATGGAGCTTATGCCATTATTTTTAAATGAAACCCCAACTTGGGCAATTGGAGCAATGATTTTACTCCCTATCACGTTTGGATTGTTTTTAGGAATAGAGGTTATTGCCAGAACGAGTGAAATATTCTTTCCATATATCGTTCTTACCGTGGTCTTAATGGTTATTTTTGTTATTTTTTCAGATATCGTAAACGTGGAAAACTTGTTCCCCGTTCTTGAACCTGGTTGGGGGAAGATCATCCAAGGAGCACTTACGGATGCATGGATGGCACCATTCGGAGAAATGATTTGTTTTACCATGATTTTCGCATATTTACAGCCATCAAAATCACCATTAAAAGTGGGGCTGGTAGGGGTCCTTACGGGGGGATTTGTAATAGTATTCACCCATTTACTGATTATTTCTGTCCTTGGGGGAGATATACGAAATGAATCGATTGCCCCTTTACTCGTGATGGTAAAGAAAATTAACGTAGGCGATTTTATTCAAAGACTTGACGCTCTCTTTATGATTGGGCTAATCCTCAATGACTTTTTTAAAATTGTGGTTTTTATGTATGCGGCCGTCATCGGGGCTGCAGCAATTTTTAAAATATCTAAAAATCGTCTTATTATTCCATTTAGCCTGATTGTGATGTTCACGTCGATGTTCTTTGCCGATAGCTACACGACCCACATGGCGCAAAGTGATATCGTGTTGAAATATGTGTATCCCATCTTCGCAGCTTATATCCCGTTGCTGTTATGCACCGTAAGTGCTATCCGTCAGAAATTCAAGAAAAACAAAGCTAAATATGGGACATAGGGACAGGTTCATCGTCCCAAAATTAAAATTAATTAAAACTTGAAATATATCAAAAAACTTGGTATCATACTAACAAATCAAAAAGGCTATATGTGACTGGCGCACGCGGAAAACCGCGAGGGAGCATATGGTGTCGGAGCCGTTCGCCTGGGCAGAGGTAAGGGAAAGTCCCCTTGCCTCTTTCTGTTATCCATGGGATATTGTAATTTTTACCAACCCTAAACAGATCCAGACCTCATTAATTTGTATATTAAAAGTTTTCTATACTTAAAATCTATGTTCAGGAAAGAGGTAGACGAGATGAGCACACTTCTTAAAAACCAGGTAAAAACGATTAAAACGTTAAATAATATTGCAGAAAGCGGACTAAAGGTATTCGAGAAAGGTCCATTTACAATCGATGATCAAAGTGAAAACCCTGATGCGATTGTTGTTCGCAGTTTCAATATGCATGACCTCGAGCTTGGCGGTAATGTTAAAGCAATTGCACGCGCAGGCGTTGGTGTAAACAATATTCCCATCCAAAAATGCACGGAGAAAGGCATTGTTGTATTTAATACACCAGGTGCCAACGCTAACGCTGTAAAAGAAATGGTGTTAACCGCTTTAATGGCTACATCCCGTAACCTCTTTGCAGGTATTTCATGGACAAAAACATTAGAAGATAAAGGCGATCAAATACCAGCACTTGTTGAAAAAGGGAAAAAACAATTTGTCGGAAAAGAAATTAAAGGGAAAACTTTAGGTGTGATTGGTTTAGGTGCAATTGGTGCGCTAGTTGCAAACGATGCGCTTGATCTAGATATGGACGTAATCGGATTCGATCCATTCATCTCTGTTGATACAGCTTGGAACTTATCACGTAATGTTCAGCGTGCAATGTCACTTGAACAGTTGTTTGCAGAGTCTGATTATATTACCGTACACGTTCCATTAACCAACGATACAAAAGGAATGTTTAATAAAGAAACATTCAGCATCATGAAGCCAGGTGTTCACATTATCAATTTCTCACGTGGAGAGCTTGTGAACGAAATCGATATGGCAGTTGCACTTGAAGATGGAATCGTTGGGAAGTATATGACAGATTTCCCTAATGAAAATGTTTTAAAAATGAAAAATACCATTTGTACACCGCATCTTGGAGCTTCAACAAATGAGTCTGAGGAAAATTGTGCAATTATGGCAGCTCGTCAGACTAAGGAATTTTTGGAGACAGGTAATATTAAAAACTCTGTAAACTTTCCAAACGCGTCTCTCCCTTATACAGGGAAAACACGCGTAACGGCTTTCCATAAAAATGTGCCTAACATGGTTGGTCAAATCACATCAGCTATCTCAAACTATGAACTAAACATAGCCGACATGGTAAACAGAAGCCGCGGAGAATACGCATATACAATGATCGACATTGACAATAAAGTAAATGGAGATATCGTTCCTAGTTTACTAGAAAAAATCAAGCAAATTACCGGAATTATTTCAGCACGAGTGATTTAAGATAAAAAGGAAGCAAGGGGTGTCCCCCCTTGCTTTTTTTGTTTCCTTTGCTGGTTCAGTTTCCCCTAATTTATTCCAGACACATACCTCTTTCTCACCATAACAGGTTCGGCATCCCCTAATTTCATCCAGTCACGGACCTCTTTCTTATCTCTAAAATACCATCTCTTCAACCATCTCTTCAGTACCCGTGTTAATAAATAATCCGCGAACAATTACATCATCAGGCACAAGTGGATGTTTCCGGATTGTACCGGCATTTTTTTGCACAAAATCTGTTGCTGACTTGTTTCCCTCCAGCCACTCTTGCAAATTCATACCAAGGAATTCCGGCTTACAATTCTTGAAAAGATACTCGAGGGTTTCAAGTTTATCCTGAGGGACAGAGGGACAGGTACATCGGTCCAAGCGCGATGTATCAATCCCCTTGTCCCCAACAATATAAACTTCTTTAATCTTTTCTTGGTAAACCGTAATGATGATATTCCTCATGATTTCGCCAAAAGGATGTAACACTTCCCGACCATTGCTATTCAAGATGATCATATCCTCTGGGTTGTTGATATGGTTCACATAGTTGGAGAAACATTCTGGTTGGTATTCTGCTTCAGTTAAAAATAACACTTTCGTTCTTTCGTCTGAATTCATTGCATTCACCCCATTAATTTAATTGGCTTTCCAAGTCAGTTGAAAGTTTAAAGACAATAACCCGCTCTCCAGTACGTGTACTAATATCCGTGTAAAAACTAATCACTTCCTGTCCAGTGATTGTATAAATGATGTTTTTTAATTCTTCAACACCTGACTCTACCAAGCTATTACGATTTTGTTTAACAGCTAGGAGACCTCGTTGATCCTCACAAAGGGAATATTCAGCAGGAGTTAAGATACCACGCAAAACAACGATAATCATATCCCGTAAAATATCTGATTTAACCGAAACCGAGCCGCGTCCGAGATAACTTTTTTCCCAATGTGTTAATTCTTTACTAATTTCAGCTTCAATTGCTCCTTTTGACTTCTCCAACATGATACGTTCCTTCTTTCATAGTAAAATTCATCTACTACTGATTTAGTTATGAGGCCAACTCTTCCAGTATCCATCTGGATCAATGGATGCAAGACGAATCCATCCGTTTTGAACCTTTTGACGAAAAGCAGAATCATCCTTAAGCAGCCTTTCCACATATTCTTTCGGAGCTTGAATGACTACTAATAAACGTATGGGTCTGTGATAATTCTCATTATCTGATTTCATCACTGACTGCCAAGGAAGACCAGTTAGTAGGTCACTTCCGTTTCCCTGCATAACACCAATTCCAGAAGTGACTGTTTGGGTCGCTTTATTCCCGCTACCATAATAATGGGGAGCAACTGTGGAAGCGTAGTATTGCAAGTTAATCCACTGACTAACAGTTGCTGGACCTGTAATAATACTTGCAAGCAACTCACCATTTTGATCCTTTTTCCAAGAATAGTTATGGAGAAAAACCTCTCCACCCAAATTACACTCCTTTGTAAGCTCACGTTCCCCGATAATAAACGCTGCATTACGTGCAAGTCCCCACTCAGGGCGCACTTCACTCCAATCCTCTGCAAAACGCTTTGCTTCTGCACTTGGATTTTTATACTTTGAGCTGATATTTGGCAGTTGCTGCATTCGCTCAGCATTAGCCTCATAACTAACCCTCGGAAGTACGCTTTTGATTTGTTCGAATGATTCTTTTGCCGAATCTGAAAGTTCAGGAACATACACCCAATGAAGTTCATCAGTTGATGTAATATGTTCACAAGCTGCAAAAACGGTATCATTCGGAATGATAATCCCTCTCGTCGCAAGACTCTTTCTTACACTTGGAAGATTACATAAAGTCGCAAGCACCCTGGCATTAAATTCACCTGACGCTCCTCCACATGCTCCGCAGTCTAGTGCTGATGCGTATGGATTATTCACGCTACGGCTTCCATGACCGCAAATGGCGACTAAAGGAGCAAAACTCTCGGTAAGCCCCATCGTCCTTAAGGACTGTTCAACATAATGTACTTTCTCTTCTTCTGAAAATCCGACTGGCAGCTCTGATTTAGAATCGTGCACATAGTCTAGCAAGAGTTTAGTTGAAGGCTTACGTAGCCACTTTTTACGAGCTTTCCGAATCGCAGAATCCGTACTCCTTGGGATAAAACTCCGAACCACCGTTTGCAAACCAAACCATGGTCCGCTTATCTCAGGTAACACAAGGCTTGAAATCAAGTTGTGCTTCATCGTCTTAAATGTAGATTCAAGGGAATGCCCCGCATGCATACGTTGTTCATATTGGTTTAATTCTAACTTAGGAAGAGTTTCCATTACTTTAAATTTTGGTTTGTTCATAACCGGTAAGGATGGATGACTATGGGTACTGCAAAGTTTCTTCGTTTCAATCGGTAATCCAAAAAATCCAGCAGTGCCAAATGTCTGAAAAGGACCAAGTGCTTCTAGTTTACGACGAAAAGGCTCCGATCGGACATCAATACAAAAAGCGAATTGTGCCATTATCTGATCTTCATGACTTTCGGATTGCTTCGCTTTTGCTGTCACCATGTTCTTTATTTGGTGCTCATAGGTTTTTTCCCATGCTTCCAACCAAAGACGCTGACGATTCATTTGATCAAAGTGAAACCCCAGCGCTAAGCGTGCTTTTAATTCTGGTAAAGGCAAATTGCTCCACTCTTGAACAGATAGATTGCTATAACGAACACATGTTGAAATCAATGATTCTAACCGTGCTCTATTCTCAATCTTTTGCTCTTTTAATGGCAAATATGGTTGGATGAATACCCACTCCATAGAAATTCGGACGGCTAAATAGTCAATTAGTAGTTTCGCATCCTTATCAGATTGCTGAGAACGCCATAGCATCATACCTGCCCAACCAGGCAATGCAAGCAGATGGGCTTCTAGATACTCTTGTATATCTGCATAAGGGATCCCTAGACTATTCAAAACTTCCGCTAATGCAATATCTGCATCATTAGGCAATTCATCTAACTGCTTGCGAATTGCGGTGTTAAGCGCCGGATCCAATGTAACAAGTTTTCGCCACGCTTTATAAAAGCCTTCCTCACGATTTGGCATAGACCAAACACCTTGTGACTCGTCTACATATAATTTACACCACTTAATGATATGGTGGTTAAGTTCGTTAACAACCTTCCCGTCCCCTAATCGTTCCAGGTATTGACTATAAGTAAGGACATCCTGATTTTGCCTAATTTGAAGTTTCAATTGATTTACTTTTTTTACCAATCGATTTAATTCAGTATCCTCTAATTTATAAGAAGAGGCATGGTCTAGGAGAATGGCTTTACAGTATTGTTCAGCCTCCTCTAGTGACATCCCTAAAGACTGTGTATCAAGCCATTTTGCTAGCCCTTGTTTTAAAAAATCAAGGTTAATCTCTCCTCGATTCCATGCCTCCTGAAACACGGTGTCACTTGGATAAATATTTACATTACACACATTTTTAAGACGGTGAGCAACTTGTTCAAATGATTGTTGTTCTAATCCTGCCCAAGGACTGCGAGCCGCAAACGTTTGAATGGGTCCCAGTGGTGAAATTACTTTACTTGCTGCTTCCACTACATCATCCAATTCAAGATGAAAGGCATCGAGTTCTTTTTCCAAGTAAAGATTTTTAGCTAATGTGGTATTCATCATGCATTCTCCCCTTAACATGTAGCTTAGTTAAATATTTCGGATGACTATCAATCGACTCACGCCGAGGTTCGCTCCATTTTACAAGCCAAAGATAGATAAAGGCATATACTTTTGATGAGCGGTGACGAACTGCCCATGTACCTAATACACTTCCAGCCAATAAGAGAAAAAGAAGTAAAATAGCCACAAACATTGGCAGCTCTCCCCCAGTTTGAATCATTTCATCCAACAGATGAACAAGCGCAGAATGGATGAGGACAAACACTATACCTATTACTAGAATTAAAGAAAAGCCAACAACACGCCCGATCCGTCCGTAGCCTGAGCCTACAAGCTGCTTCCAAGCGTAGAACACGGACCATCCAATAATGACAGCACTTAAAAACTGATACGCCCCCCCTTGAGAGGTCAACAAAAAACAAGCTCCAACAAACAAGCCTAATCCGCCTCCGGTAACGCTCCATAAAATTGAAGGTTGTTGATTCGTACGGGAAACGAACCGATTTTGATCAACTGCACTACCTGCCTGCAAGAAAAGAGTAGCTTTAAATAACCCATGTAAGACAGCGTGAATAATGGCTGCCCAATAAGCCCCTAGTGCACACTGTATAAGCATAAAAGCCATCTGGGCGATTGTAGAACCAACGAGCTGTCGTTTGTAATCAACTTGAACTAACATCATCCCCGTTCCAATCAATACGGAAAAACTAGCTAAGATTATCAGCACAATCTGTGCCGGATCGCCATTAAAAAGAGGGGAAAAACGTGATAAAATCATTCCCCCGCCATTCACAATACCTGCATGCATGACAGCAGAAATTGGAGTTGGAGCTACAACTGAATCGATCAACCAACGCTGGAACGGCCATTGTGCAGCCGGAATCACGACAGCAATTATGAGAAGTAAGTTGATACAGAACTTCTCCCATGCATCAAGTTGGTCAATACTGACTTCATCTAAGGCAAGTGACAATTGCCAGTGCCCTGTGATATTAGCAACCCAAACACTTGCAACGACTAAGATTAACCAGCTAATGGCAAATTGCTGAGCCGATCTTCTTGCAGCATTTTTAGCCACTTGCCATTCTTTTCTTAATCCAATGAGAAGCGTCAATCCTAAAAGGGTGACACCCCATAAAATGAGTAATAAACGAAGATCGTCATTACACCATGCGAGTGAGTTAGCAACTGTAGTAAGTGTTAATAATGCAAAATATTTACGATATGAACGATCCCCTAGTAAATAGCGAACGGAAAAACGTTGGACAATCAATCCAACTGTTAGGACAAATGCTGCCAATAGCCATGACAGGGAATCCATGTGCCACGGTCCAATAATCACGCTCCCACTTTCAAATAAAAGGACCGTTATCGCCATTATTGGAGGCAGTGCGATGATGGTAATGTGGGTCCGAACATAATTCAAGGGAACTTTTGGATGTAAAAAAATAAATGCACTTAGCAACGAGAGTGTTAGTAAGATAAAAAATCCCGATTGAACTGTAAAAAGATTTAATGAATGCATCTCGCCTCTCCCCCTTGCGACTTTTTAGAAACAAAAAAACCGACAAATTTCAATGTTCAATGGCACTACGACCATTAAGCGCTGAAACTTGTCGGTTTACTTTAAACGAACCTATTGGTTTTTTTTACAGTCTACCGTCTTTATTACTATTTATGAACCGTTCAACTTGCTCTAATTTGCTATTTTATTAGATTCACTTTTTCATATAATCAATAAAAAAATATTAACTCTATGCTAAAGCCATCTATTTATTTATAGAAATTAAACAAGTACTAATTTGTGTAATATATTTTACTATTTTCAAAACATTTATGTCAAGAGTGGTTTTATACTTTCCTTCTTTTTTAAATTAAGAATTTATCTTTTATAGGAATTACCTTACTTAAGAAAAAATCCATCATTCACCGCGATGTTAACTTTCATTTTCAGCCCTCTGCTTTACACACATATTAAGTAAAGGTATTATAAAATGTAAAGGAGGGATTTTTTATGTCAGAATATAACAAATCAAAGAAGGATATAAGCGGTAAGAAATCGTATTCTACTCTATCATCAAAAAATCAAATTACTGTACCTTCCATAATTAGAGAAAAGTTAAATGCAGAACCGGGCGATCAGGTTGTATTTTATTACAACGAAGAATCTAAGGAAATTACTGTAAGTAGTATAAAAAAAGATTCATTATTATCTTTATATGGAAGTATGCCACCAAAAGGAGATAAAGGTATGAAAGACTGGGATGCTATAAGAAAAATGGCTAAAAATGAATATTTTAATAAAGAAAAAAATATATAGGGGAATAATCAATGGACAATTTACTGTTAGATGCAAATGTAATTATTAGGTTTTTAACTAACGATGACGAAATTCAGTCTCCATTATCATATAAAGTTTTTGAGAGAGCTGTTCACGGCAAGTATACTCTAGTTATATCACCCTTAATTGTGGCTGAATGTACTTGGGTATTGCAGATGAATCGTTACGGATATACAAAAGCTGACATAGCTGATAAGTTTACTCAGTTAATTTTATCCCCTGGTATAAAGTCGATAGATGAGGAAACAATCCTCAAATCCCTCCAAGACTTTAGTAAGCATAATGTTGATTTTATTGATGCCTATTTATCAAACATTTCTATTTTTAATAATAAATACCCAATAGTAACTTGGAATAAAAAGGACTTTAATCGACTAGGTTGTGAATTTTTTATACCGGAAAATATCGTATAAATTGGAAACCACTACATAAACATGCAAGAAATTTGAGCTATTCTTCAATCATTTTTATTATTTTCGCTCGGTTTCTACCCACCACTACATGATCGGGAACAACTTTTGTACGACAGATCTCAAAGTGACTTTCGTAGAACCTGTTGCTTTAGGATGCCATTTAATTTTTCCGAACTTAGTAGCATTGCAGCAACATAAAGAACGACACAAATTGGTAGGATACCAATTGTTGAGTGAGATGCAATAAACCCTAGAAGTGGCGGCATGAAGGTAGTGCCCGTATAAGCAACCGCCATTTGATAACCCATGATTGTCTGAGAATGTTTTTTCCCAAATCGCGCAGGCGTTTCATGCAACATACACGGAAATATTGGGGCTAAACCTAGTCCTATAACAATAAAACCGACAAGCGAGAATATGGTTGGCAATGGTAAAAATAATATAACGGCACCTGCAAAAGCAATGATTTGACCCGCTCGAATCAGGGTACGGTTTGTCATTTTAAAGGTAACAAAGCCTGTGATTAATCTTCCCACTGTGATTCCTACGTAATAAAAAGAAACCCATTTTGCAGCTGTTGCTGGACTTAAATCTTTTACATTTACCAAGAAACTGCTTCCCCAAAGCCCCACTGTTGCTTCAACCCCACAATAGAATAAGAAAGAAGCAAGTGCCAGCTTCACTCCTTTAATTTGCAAAGGTTTTACATCATGATGCACTCCATCATTAGATGCATCTTTCGTAGGTTCCTGATTTTCGTTAAAAGCAATATGGCTGTTATTGTTTACTTTTTTCCATAAAGGCAGTGTAAATAGAAGGAGGAGCACTAACGCAAACTGAATGCTAGAAATGACAAAATACCCATTTCTCCAAAAATTCCCTTCTGCGATAAACTGAGCCATAATGATCGGACCTAATGTAGCTCCAACTCCCCAAAAACAATGTAACCAACTCATATGATGTGCCTTATAATGGATAGCCACATAATCGTTTAAACCTGCATCAACCGCTCCTGCTCCTAACCCAAGTGGGATCGCACATACAACTAACCAACCAACTGAAGGAGCAAAATGGAAGCCTAGCAAAGCACATGCAGTCATTAAGACGCTGACAAAAGTGACTTTTCCAGTCCCGTACCTTTTAAGAACCTTTCCGCTAATCAAACTGGAGATAATGGTACCGCCTGCAATCGTCATAAAAAGGAGCCCAGCTGTCTCAAGTGGGGCACCCAAATCCGGTTGCATAACAGGCCATGCTGCACCTAACAATGAATCTGGCAACCCTAGGCTGATAAAAGCTAAATAAATAATGATTAAAAGGAGTAATGTCATTTTTATACCTCGTCTTTACGAATATGTGATTCATTCATCATATGGTCAATTCCAAGACCTTGTAATCCAGACAAATAATCCTGTTTCCAATCGCTAATTGTCAGCTTCGGAAGATGTTCTGAAGGAATATATGTTGAACTACCCTTTGCTATTTTGTCTAAGATGTCAATTTCGATTTCATCTATACAAAAAATAATGGTATGTGGATTGATGATTGCTACAAAGGATGCTATTAATCTACTAAATGCATCAATCTGGCCATCTTTTATAAGTGACTTCTTAGGTCCATTTTCCATTTTTTGCGCCTGCCCAAAATTTTGATTATCATACTGTGGGACGAATGAAACCTCTCCTGAGAAAAAGGTACTTCCCCGTACCACCTCTCCATTTATCATAATTCCAGCACCAGGACCATTATGACCGCTATACAAATAGACTAGCGACTTGTTTTTCTTATTCCCTATTTTTTGGTAGTAACCAAGCACTGCCGCATTCATATCGTTCTCGACTACAACAGGTATAGAGAAACGATCTTCCAAGTATTCTTTTAGATCAAAGTTTTGAAGATGCTCATAATCTGGTATATAAAAAATCCGACCATTATCAACGGAACCAGGGACACCAATAGCTACTGAACTGATTTTTGGATTCTCCGTCATGATGGTACTAATGGTTGTCGTTAATAAATCCAGCCCCTTGTCGACTAGGACACTGGGAGCTTTTCCTTGTTCCCGCACTTCTCCAACACAATTAAAAATGGTATAAATGGTCTCTGTATTCTCCAAGAAAATAGCAAGTCCAAGCATATGCTCTGGGTTGTATGAATATCTTTTGGCTCTTCTCCCACCACTCGATTCATCGAAACCTACCGAAGTAATTTCGCCATCCTTCTCCATCTGCACTAGAAACTTACTTATTGTTGGAAAACTAATGTCTAACTTATCCCTTAGTTCAACCTTTGTTGCACTTCCTAGTTCTAAAAGAGTTTTACGAATACCAAAGAGAATGGCCTTCTTCATCGTTTTTGGACTGGTATCCATCAAGAATTCCCTCTTCTCATACACTTTTTAAAAATGTTTAATAAGTATACTGCAAGACTTTTTAAACATCTTTAAGAAGTTCTATAATAATGACAATATATCAAACTAAATATGCGGAAGCAACCCAAGGACAAGGATAAAACTCCCTGGGTCTTATCATCTTGCTAATCGTTCATACACGTCCTGTAAAGTATAACAGCCTTCCTTATGAAGTTGGTGAATATAAAGCTGCCATAGCTCAGCAGTCATAATCGCATCACCTAGGGCATGATGTCGATTTCGAATCTCTATTCCTGAAATTGCGCAATAATCATCAAGACTCACAATCGTTTGATCTGGGACAACAATATTGAATACCAATGATGTATCCACTATTCGATGTTTATATGGTTTTTTGAATGCTTTCCAATGGGCGTGATGCAGAAACTTCTTTTCATGACTAGCATGGTGGGCAACAAGGGTATCACTTTGAACAAATTGATAAAATCGGATAAGGACTTCAGACAAGACTGGTGCTCCTTTTAAATCTGCTTCTTCTAATCCTGTTAATTTCTTAATATCCGGTGAAAGGCCTCCGTTATTGTGAACAAGTGAATAAAATATTTTACTATCATTCATTTGACCGTTTTCTATTTTTACTGCACCGATGGAAAGAATTTGGTCGCCTTGTTCAGGGAAAAAGCCTGTTGTTTCAAAGTCAAATACAACAACATTTAATTCATGTAAGGGAATATATAAGCTTTTTTCTATCTCTAATTCTCTTTCTAAACTTCTTAAAAAAGCGAGATGCTTTGGATCGGTTTTGCCAATCAATGGTGTATAAATATTGGAGGAAAGCTTACCATGAAACTGTTTAATTAATTGTAACAAAGGGTTATTTTTCATTGTTCATTTCCCCTTGTACCATCAACTCTGTCACCCTTTGAAGTTTTTCAACATCTCTCAATATCTGCTTCATCTCAAGCTTTTCTACCCTCTTTAGCCTTTTGATATTGAGATAATGTCCACCTTCATAACTTGTTGTATCTCCATGTAACAACCGGTATTGCATGAGTTTTTTAAAGTTAGAATGATGTGTATTGATTATCTTTGTGTACTTATCACACATACAAAGAGCTTCCATACGAGCTAACGTTGATGTTGTTTCAATTTTTTCGATTATTGATAGCAAACGAATACCATTCACATAAGGAAAAATAGCGGTCGTTTTCAAATCCATTTGGCCGGTATATGGACCAGACACGACAGTCAAAAATTGATTAAACAAACCAATGCCTTTTACTGTGTGTTTTGTGTTCTCTAATAATCTCACCAAAACAGCGGGTTGCTTGTCAATTGTTTGATGGATGATTTTCTTTAATGACCGTACCTTCTTCTCGTCTCCTACAACCACTCTTGCATCAAAGAAAATTAATAAGTATCTTAACGATTCCCAGGTATTATCTTTGATCCACTTTTTGATTTGAATTTCCCAGTTTCTCTTCGATTGGCACCATAATGGATTAGAGCTCATCACATTTCCTTCGCATTGAGGATAGCCAATATAATCCAGGGCAGACACAAGACTTTTTCCAAAAATAGAAAAATACGAAGCTGCAGACACACTTTCCTCCTCATAGAGGATGCCATGGTCCTGATCACTAATCACAGCCTGTTCACATCTTCCTGCACTTCCCATCACAAACCAGGAAAATTCACAGGGTGGGGGTCCGTAATTTTTCATCATTTCCTCTGATGTGATTTCAAAAACCGTTTTTAAAACAAACTCATGAAAAACTTGCAACTGTTCTGTACTTATTTGATGTGTTATCACATTGACATCATGCCAATTTTTTATCGATTGATATGGCTCAAGGAACCCATCCATGTCCTTACACATCCTTTACCGCTTCCCAAAATGTTGATACAACATAATCTCAAAAAATCAGGTGGGAGATGAACCCCCACCTATTTGAAAATCGGTTACTCCTTTATTGGCTGAGAGGATAAAACATTGGGTATTACGACTGTTTTTTTCATCTCCATATTGGGAAATGCTTCAGGATAGCCATAACTACCATGTTCACTCAAGTCTAGTCCAATTACCTCTTGTTCTTCTGTTACCCTGAGCCCATTCAAACCTTTTTTCATGACCAGTATGAGGACATAAGATACACCAAATGCATAGGCTGCTGAAACAGCAATTCCCATCGCTTGAACGCCTAACTGCTCAAAACCTCCACCATAAAATAATCCCGCTTGACCTACAGTTGCCAATTCTGGTGTGGCAAAGAAACCTGTTGATAAAGTACCCCATACACCCGCGATTCCATGAACAGATAAGGCAAAAATCGGATCATCAATCTTTCGTTTTTCAAAAAATCTAGCACTATAGAAAACCATAATTCCCGCTACAAATCCAATGACTACCGACGCCCATGTTTCTACGAATGCACAAGATGCTGTAATAGCGACAAGTCCTGCTAAAGTTCCATTCAACATGGTTGGGATATCAGACTTACCTAAGACAACCCATGAGATAAGTAAAGCACTGATTGCTCCGGCTGCAGCAGCTAGTGCTGTATTTAAAGCGACAAAGGCAAAGAAACCATCCTCTACTCCTAACGTACTGCCTGCATTGAATCCAAACCAACCAATAAATAAAATGAGAACACCTAAAGCTGTAAAAACCTGATTATGTCCGCTTATATTATTGGCTGTTCCATCAGAGTTGTATTTTCCAATTCTCGGCTTTAATAGAATGGTAGCTGCTAAAGCTGCCATTGCTCCCGTTAAATGGACAACTGTAGATCCAGCGAAGTCTTGTTTTCCGTGCTGTGCTAGCCAACCGCCGCCCCAAATCCAATGAGCGATTACTGGGTATACAAGTGCTGAAAAAAGAATTGCAAATACAAGATATACAGAAAGCTTTGCTCTTTCCGCAAAACCACCAAAGGCAATGGCTAAAGAGATTCCTGCAAACGCAAGCTGGAATACAAAGAAAGCTGTGGTTGAATAGGGGCTTCCTTCTACCTCACTACCCGAATAGAAGAAGTCTGACATGCCAACAAGAAAGTTTGCATTTCCCCCAAATATAAATCCGTATCCGACTGCCCAAAAGACAAGTGATGCAATTCCAAACGAAAAAATAGTTTTTCCCGCAATATGACCCGCATTTTTCATTCGAGTTGATCCTGTTTCTAGTAATATGAATCCACCTTGCATGAATATCACTAAAATTGCTCCTAGCATAATCCATACACTGTTCAAATAAAACAAATGATCCATTTTTTGTTCCTCCCTTTTTTCTTTTCTATATGTAACAGGGGACAAGCCCCTGGAACACGTTTAGTTGTCTACAATGTTAATATGATATTGTTCAAGCCAGGTGTTAATCTGAGAGAGATGAGCGATAAGTTGAGGACCTGTCATAAGCTGACCAAACCAAGGAACTTTGAAAGAAAAACCATCTGATTCGATGATATCTTTAACTTTTTGTTTTGAGATGATTTCTAATATGGGTGAAGTGGGATCGTCAATGATGTTTTGTAACTTAGTCTTTACTAGTTTCATATAAACGGGATGATGGGTTTTCGGATAAGGGCTCTTTTTGCGATATAGAACATCATGTGGAAGAATGCCCTCTAATGCCTTTCGTAAAATTCCTTTCTCGCGGCCATTCAGCATTTTCATCTCCCAAGGGATGTTCCATGCATATTCAACAAGGCGGTGGTCGGCAAATGGAACGCGTACTTCTAAGCTGGCGCCCATACTCATCCGGTCTTTTCGTTCCAATAATGTTGGCATAAACCAATTCATATTTAGATAGAACATTTCCCGTCGGCGTGCTTCAACTGGAGCTTCCCCTTCTAATTGAGGGACTTCAGCAATTGTTTCGTTATATCGCTCCCTTACATATTCTTTTAAATCGAGTTTCTCTTGCCATTGTGGGAGCAAGAGCTGCTGCCTTTCCTCCTGTGATCTCATCCAAGGAAATCCGTTTGCATGTAAAATATCGTCTCGATAGAACCATGGATAGCCACCAAAAATTTCATCCGCACATTCTCCTGATAAAGCAACGGTGTAATCCTGCTTTATGTGTTCACAAAACCATAATAGTGATGAATCAATATCAGCCATTCCAGGTAAATCTCGCATCAATACGGCCTTATCCAAGTAATCTACTAATTTCTCATGATCAATAACAGCTTCATGATGTTTTGTTTTTAAATATTGCTCCATTTTCGTAATCCAAGGTGCATCCTCATCTGGCTGAAAAGAACTGGCTTTAAAATAATGATTATTTTGTTCATAATCAATTGAATACGTGTGTAGTTGCCCCCGCCCTTCCTTTATAAAATAGTCAGCAGCAATTGCACTAATCGCACTCGAATCAACTCCACCTGATAAAAAGGTACAAACAGGTACATCAGCAACTAACTGGCGTTTGATAGCGTCCTTTACAAGAAACGAAACTTGTTCTACGGTTTCAGCAAGGGATTGGGAATGTTCCCTGCTTTCTACATTCCAATAACGCCATTGTTTAAGACCATTGTTATTAAATATCAAGGCATGTGCTGGGCGAAGTTCATGAATACCTCGAAATACACCATGACCAGGAGTTCGAGATGGACCCAGGCCGAATATTTCCTTAAGTCCTTCTCGATCCACCTCAGCCTTTACCTTTGGGTGTGCCAGTATAGCCTTAATCTCTGACCCAAATAGTAGAGATCCATTTTCTTGATGGTAAAAAAGAGGTTTCACACCTAGTCGATCTCTTGCGATAAATAGCTGTTCTTTGCCTTGATCCCAAATAGCAAAGGCAAAAATGCCGTTTAAATGCTCGACACACGTTTCTTCCCATTCGATATATGCTGTGAGAAGTACTTCCGTATCGGAGTATGATTGAAAAGAGTACCCTCTTTTCAATAACTCCTTCCGAATATCTTCGGTATTATAAAGCTCTCCATTATAGATCATCCTAAAAGTACGCCCGTTTTTTTCCTTTACCATTGGCTGAGTACCACCAATCGGATCGACAACGGTAAGACGTGAATGTCCAAGTGACACTTGCTGTGAACTCCAGACATTTAAAGCATCTGGACCTCGCTTAGATAAGGTGTCTGTCATTTTTTCAATGACAGATACATGTTGTGTTAAATCACGATGCCAATCTACCCATCCTGCTATTCCGCACACGTAACATCACT
Organism: Bacillus timonensis; assembly: GCF_004799755.1. GTDB lineage: Bacteria > Bacillota > Bacilli > Bacillales > Bacillaceae_L > Ferdinandcohnia > Ferdinandcohnia timonensis_A. Next base: position 46,021 of record NZ_SLUB01000011.1, read on the forward strand.
CTTCCTTTTATGATTTTTCCTAGATGCGCTTCTTTTAATACTGAGTCATATATTGCTCGCGCTCCCAAGAGTGGACTTGGGTACGGAACATATCCCATTCGATTTCTTTAGCTTCTACAAAATGCTCAAACAGATGGCTGCCTAGAGCATTCGTAACCACTTCGTTTGTCTTTAGTAAATCAAGCGCCTGTGCCAATGTGGCTGGCAAATCAGTAATGCCATATTCCTCACGTTGCTCTTTCGACATCACATAAATGTTTCGGTCTACTGGTTCAGGAGCTATTACATTATTTTTGACTCCATCTAATCCTGCAGCTAATAAAACGGCCATCGCTAAATATGGATTTGCGGAAGGATCAACACTACGAACCTCAACACGAGTGCTTAGGCCACGTGAAGCCGGAATACGGATTAGCGGACTTCTATTTCTTGCCGACCATGCAACATAACAAGGAGCTTCATATCCTGGAACTAACCTTTTATAAGAATTGACCGTTGGGTTTGTAATGGCTGTGAAACTTGGTGCATGCTTTAATATTCCTGCCAAGAAACTTCTTGCGGTATCACTCATTTCCAATTGTCCATTTGGATCATAAAAAGCATTCTCTCTTCCTTTGAATAAGCTTAGATTACAGTGCATCCCTGATCCATTAATACCGAATAATGGTTTTGGCATAAAAGTTGCTAACAAACCATGCTTACGGGCAATGGTTTTTACAACTAGCTTAAAGGTTTGAATATCATCGCAAGCTTTTAGAGCGGTTTGATATTTAAAATCAATTTCATGTTGACCCGGTGCTACCTCATGATGGGATGCCTCAATTTCAAAGCCCATTTCTTCTAGTTCCAACACAATATCGCGTCTGCAGTTTTCCCCTAGATCTGTTGGTGCAAGGTCGAAATAGCCGCCATGATCATTTAATTCAAGGGTTGGTTCTCCTTTCTCATCAAGCTTGAATAAGAAAAACTCAGGTTCTGGTCCAACATTGAAATCGGTAAACCCTAGTTCCTCCATTTCCTTTAAAATCCTTTTCAAATTACTACGAGGATCTCCTTCAAAAGGAGTGCCATCTGGATGAAAAATATCACAGATGAATCGTGCTACTTTCCCTTTTTCGGCAGTCCAAGGGAAAATAACAAATGTATCTAAGTCGGGGTATAAATACATATCTGATTCTTCAATTCGCACGAAGCCTTCAATCGATGAACCATCAAACATCATTTTATTGTCCAATGCTTTTTCTAACTGGCTTACTGGGATTTCAACATTCTTAATCGTTCCAAATAAGTCCGTAAATTGTAAGCGAATGAACCGTACATTATTTTCTTTTACCAATTCCATTACTTTCTCTCTGTTCATCTCTCAACACTCCTCATTTTTCTTTTTATACGTAAGCAGAAGTTATATTTCTAGTTCTCCATGACATATATAAGCAGCTTCTCCTCTTTTCCAAACATGGCCTTGTTCATCCCACCTTATTGTCAGATCTCCTCCAGGTAGATGAACCGTTATTGGCTCAAACTTAGCAATCAATTGATTCAATGTAGCAGCAACTACAGCAGCACAAGCACCTGTGCCACAAGCCATTGTGATTCCTGAACCTCTTTCCCACACTCGGTACTCAATCTCCCCAGAACCGATAATTTGGACGATTCCTACGTTAACTCGATCCGGGAAGAGCTCAGCATGTTCTATGACAGGACCTATTCTTTCTAACGGGACTTCCTTCACATCATCAACAAAGATGATCGCATGAGGATTGCCCATTGACACACTGGTTACATGATACTTCTCATCACCAAAGGTATGAAGTTCGTTAATTGCTGTCATGTTTGGGTCACCTGCCATGGGGATCATTCCTTTTAATAACTTTGGTTCCCCCATATCCACGTTTACATATTGAACAGATTGTTTATGATCCTGTACCACCTCTACCTCAACGCTAACAACACCACCCAAGGTTTCAATTGTAAATCGAGGTCTTGTTGCATACATGTGATCAAATAAATACTTAGCAACACAGCGTAACCCATTCCCGCAATTTTTAGCCTCAGAGCCATCTTCATTAAAGATTCTCATTTTAAAATCAGCAATCTCTGAAGGACAAATGAGAATGATACCATCGGAACCAATGCCAAAGTTTACATCAGAAACCTTTCTTGAAAGCTCAGGATATTTATGTTCTTCGAGAACATTATTCGGATCATCCAATTGATTAAATAGACAATAGTTATTGCCCAACCCATGCATTTTCGTAAAATTCATCTGTTTCTTCCCCCTTAAAAGATGAATTTAGAACTACTAAGCCTCGCTCTTATCTCCTCAAATATTCGCTGTTCTGCATCTATATCATCTGCTTGAAAGGTAACTGAAAACCGCACATAGTGACCGGCATCATCCCATGGAACAGACGAAATTAAATGCTCATTTATTAAATATTGACTAAACTCTTCTGCAGATTGAAACTCCGGACCGTTTTCTACTGCTCTAGGAATCTTCGTATATAAGAAAAAGGAGCCTTTTGGTTTGTTTGCATGAAATCCACACTCTCGTAAAATCGCAGATAAATGAGTATGGCGCCGTGAATATTTTGCAGACGTTTGTTCCGTGATTTCAGGTTGTGACAACGCATAGGCTGCAGCTTTTTGAATAGGAATAAATTGGCCTGAATCGTAATTGTCCTTTACTGCGGCAAATGCAGAAACAAGTTTGGCGTTACCTGCAATAAAACCAATGCGCCACCCTGTCATATTGAAGGATTTCGATAAAGAATGTAGCTCGATACCAACCTCCTTCGCCCCTGGTACAGATAAGAAGCTAAGCGGTTTTTCACCATCAAATACTAATGCGGCATAAGCAGCATCATGGATCACGATCAACTCATGTTTTTTAGCAAATTGTACAACTTCTTTAAAAAATATCCGATTTGCTACAGCTCCTGTTGGGTTGTTTGGGTAGTTTAAATAAAGTAATTTAGCCTTTTTCAACACACGATCAGGCAATGAATCTAGTTTTGGAAAAAATGAGTTCTCTTCCAAAAGTGGCAGATGTACCACTTCCCCACCTAAATACTCGGTATGAGTACCTAAAATCGGATAATTAGGTGAAGGCATGATTGTTATATCTCCAGGATTGATAAATGCTGTTGGAAGCATAGCCAATGCTGATTTTGAGCCAATCGCATGATTGATTTCCGTTCCAGGATCAAGACCCTCTACCCCAAAAACTTCTTTCATATAAGCTGCTGCAGCTTGCTTAAATTCTTGAATTCCATTATCAGCATAAAAGCGATTTTCTACCTTTTTTGCTTCTTCCTCTAATTTTCTAACCACCCTATCATCTGCCATGGCATCAGGTTCACCGACACCAAGATCGATTAAGACTTTCCCGGGATTTCTTTGCAATGCTGCACGCTTTGCCCTTTTTATTTTTTCAAATTTATAGATTTCATTTGTTAAGCCAAATTGGGATCCACCTATTCGGTCAGCAAATAGATCCTGAATATAATCAATTTCCAACATATTGTTTCCTCCGTATTCTTACGCCATCTTTCTCATGATGAAATCATGGCACTCCATAGCCGCTTCTTTTCCTTCCTGAATCGCCCAAACAATTAGACTTGCTCCCGTTCGAGCATCGCCAGCTGCAAAAACACCTTTTTCATTGGTCTGATATTTGCCATTGGTTACTGCAATATTTTTGCGTCGATCGACCGTAATATTGGTATCGTGGAATATCTCTGCTTCCGGTCCTTCAAAGCCAATTGCTAATAAAACCAATTGGGCTGGCCAATTTTTTTCTGTTCCTGGAATCACTTCTCTTATTTTTTGACCTTTTTCACTTATGATTGTGTTAACTTCCGCGCTCTTTACACCTGCTACATTTCCATTGCCATCACTACTAAACTCAAGTGTTGTCGTAGCAAACGCTCTTGGGTCATCTCCGAAAACACTAACTGCCTCTTCCTGACCTGTATCCACCTTATGAATAATGGGATATTGTGGCCAAGGGTTATCAATTGCGCGGGTAGTCGGACGAATTGGATAAATGTCAAACTGCACAAGACTCTTACAGTTCTGCCTTATAGCCGTAGAAACACAGTCTGTTGCTGTATCTCCACCCCCAATGACGATGACGTCTTTCCCTTCTGCTGTGATAAAATTCCCATCAGCAAATTGAGAATCGAGGAGGCTTTTCGTATTCAAATGTAAATAATCCATCGCAAAGTGGATGCCTCCAAGCTCCCTACCCGGAGCACTTAAGTCCCGAGGTCTTGTCGAACCGATACAAAGGACTACGGCATCATTTTCGGTTCGTAATTGGTCTAAAGATAGTTGTTTTCCGACTTCCATATTAGGAACAAATTGAATGCCTTCTTCTTGCATCAATTTGACTCTTCGATCAACAACATGCTGCTCGATTTTCATCTTAGGGATTCCATATGTTAACAATCCGCCGATCCGATCTGCGCGTTCATAAACCGTTACCGTATGTCCATGTTGATTTAAAATAGATGCGCATGAGAGTCCAGCAGGTCCTGAGCCGATAATGGCTATTTTTTTACCTGTCCGTTGTGTAGGAATTTGAGGCTTAACCCACCCTTCTTCAAATGCTTTATCGATAATGGCACGCTCAATGTTTTTGATAGTAACTGAATCATTGGCGAGTGAAGCGACACACCCACCCTCACAAGGAGCAGGACAAGCACGTCCAGTAAACTCCGGGAAAGGATTCGTCCTGCTCAAGCGCTCATACGCTTCCTTCCATCTCCCTTTATAAACAAGATCATTCCATTCTGGAATTAAGTTATAAATTGGACATCCGGTTGTCATACCCGCTAACTGACTGCCATTTTGACAAAAGGGAACAGCGCAATCCATACAACGAGAAGCCTGACTGCGTAGCACCATTTCAGAGGGGAGTTGAGCAATTTCTTTCCAATCTTTCACCCTTTCTAACGGGTCGCGATAGAGTACTGAACTCCGTTGATGATCGATAAATCCCGTTATGTTTCCCATCTATCTAACCCCCAATCGATTAACTGTATTGTAAATATTCGTTCTGGCTGGATTTTTCAAGAATTCTTTTATATTCTTTCGGAATTACTCGTACGAAACGAGATGCGTAGCTGTCCCATTTTTTCAGGATTTCTACGGCTTTCGTACTTTTTGTATATTGAGAATGTTGTTTGACTTGTCCTTTAATAAAGTTCATTTCATCTTGATTTTGTAAAGATTCAATGAGTACGAGTTCTTGATTACATCGTTGCTTGAATTCTTCGGCCTCACCAACTAAAACATAAGCAACTCCACCTGACATTCCTGCAGCAAAGTTTTGCCCGACCTCCCCAAGAATGATTGCACTACCGCCTGTCATATACTCACAACCATGATCTCCGATTCCTTCGACAACTACATCGGCACCGCTATTTCTTACACAGAATCTTTCCCCAGCCTTTCCTCGGATATATGCTTTTCCACTTGTCGCTCCATAAAAGGCTGTATTTCCAATAATAATGTTTTGTTCAGCTAAGAAAGTTGATTTTATCGATGGGTAGATTGCGATTTTCCCACCTGATAATCCTTTTCCTACGTAATCATTTGCGTCTCCCTCTAATGTCATCGTTGTTCCCTTTGGTATAAAGGCTCCAAAACTCTGACCTGCCGCTCCTTTAAAATGAAGCCTGATCGTGTCTTCTGTTAACCCTACTTCTCCATATCTAGTAGAAATGGCACTCCCTAGTAGAGTTCCAACAGAACGATTTATATTTTGGATAGGGAGCACTGCGCGAATTTGCTTTCCTTTTTTCAACCCTTTAAGAAATAAAGGCAGGAGCTCCTTGCTGTCCAATGTTTGATCAATTTCATGGTCCTGTCTCTCTTTTGGCTTTTTACCATTCGGCTGATTTAATAAAATTGGCGTCAAATCGAGTTTTTGAGCTTTCCAATGATTTGTTTTAGCCGGTTTTAAAAAGTCAGTCTGCCCAATCATTTCATCCAATGTTCTAAACCCTAATTGAGCCATATATTCACGTATTTCTTGAGCAAAGAAATGCATCAAATGAACCACATGGTCTGCAGTGCCAATCATATTTTTACGAAGTAGTGGGTTTTGAGTCGCGATTCCAACTGGGCATGTATCCAAATGACAAACTCTCATCATGATGCATCCCAGAGAAACAAGTGGTAATGTTGAAAAGCCATATTCTTCAGCCCCAAGAAGTGCTGCAATAACCACATCTCGGCCACTCATCATCTTCCCATCTGTTTCCAGCGTTACTTTATGTCTTAAGCCATTCAATTTTAAGGTTTGATGGGCTTCAGCAAGCCCCAACTCCCAAGGCATGCCAGCATGTTTTATACTTGAACGAGTAGCTGCTCCAGTCCCGCCATCATAGCCACTGATTAAAATGACATCTGCTTTTGCCTTTGCTACACCTGCAGCAATTGTACCAACACCCGATTCTGATACGAGTTTCACATTGATTCTTGCTTTAGGATTGGCATTTTTTAAGTCGTAAATCAGTTGAGCCAAGTCTTCAATCGAATAAATATCATGATGAGGCGGTGGTGATATCAGTTCAATTCCTGGAGTGGATCCCCTTGTTTTTGCAACCTCTGGGGTTACTTTATGACCAGCCAATTGTCCACCTTCACCAGGTTTTGCTCCTTGGGCCATCTTAATTTGAATTTCTTCACTATTAACGAGATAGTGGCTCGTAACCCCAAATCTTCCTGAAGCAACTTGCTTTATACTGCTGCATTTCGAATCGCCATTCTCCATCGGTGTAAATCGCTCAGGATCCTCTCCACCCTCACCACTATTGCTCCTTCCACCAATTCGATTCATTGCAATCGCTATTGCTTCATGAGCCTCTTTGCTAATCGATCCGTATGACATCGCCCCTGTTTTAAATCTTTTAAAAATCGATTCAATTGGTTCAACTTCCTCGATAGGTACAGGTTTCCTTTTATAATTGAAGTCAAGTAATCCACGAAGTGTCGTCTGCTGACTGATTTCTTCATTTAACAGATTGCTATATTCCTTATAGATTTCATATTTTCCTGTACGAACAGCATGCTGTAATAAATGAATGGTTTTCGGTTGGAATAAATGAGGCTCTCCCCCATAACGCCATTGAAAATCTGAACCCGTTTCTAGTACTGCTTCTTTCGACTGAAAAGCTGCTTCATGGCGTAAACGTACTTCTTTAGCAAGATCTTCTATCGTCAACCCACTGAGCTTTGAAGATGTATTTGGAAAATAACGGTCAATTACATCATGACTAATTCCTAAAGCCTCGAAAATTTGTGCACCTATATAACTTTGAACAGTAGAAATGCCCATTTTGGACAATATTTTCATGATTCCCTTTGTGACAGATTTCACATAATTTCTGGATGCATCCTCAATCGAAAGACCTTCCACAAATAAAGGAAGTGATTCGAAAACAAGATAAGGGTATATCGCATTCGCACCATATCCAAGTAGAGTTGCAAAATGGTGTACCTCTCTTGGTTCTCCAGATTCTACAATTAAACTCACTTTACTTCGCTTGCCAGTTTGAATTAAATGGTGATGGACAGCTGATACCGCAAGCAATGAAGGAATCGCCCCAAGCTGTTCAGTTACTTTTCGGTCACTAAGAATGAGGATATTACTCCCATTTTCAACCTCCTCATCTACACGTTGAAATAATTGATCGATGGTCTCACTCAAATTTCCTTTAATTGAGAATAAAGTTGAAATAATCGCTGCCTGCCACTCTTTTGTTTGTAAACTGCTTATTTTCTGCATTTCTGAGTCTAGTAAAATCGGGGTTTTTAGACGTATTTTTTTATATTTCATTTGTGCAGGCTGGAGTAAATTACCGCTCGACCCTAACATCACTTCTAATGACGTTACAAATTCCTCCCGAATGGCATCTATTGGTGGGTTTGTGACTTGAGCAAATTTCTGCTTGAAATAATTAAATAACAGTTGAGGTGTACTGGATAATACGGCTAAAGGAGCATCATAGCCCATTGAACCAATGGGTTCATACCCATTCAACGCCATCGGCTTTAAAACTTTTTCCCATTCTTCATTTGTGTAGCCAAAGATCGCCTGTCTGTGATGAGTTTCCCCGTCTGGTATAACCTCGGCGTGGGGCATTTCATCAGAAATCCTCTCAATAGGTACGATGGTTTCTTCTACAAGTTTCTGATAAGGTCGTTGGGAGATAATCAATTGTTTGACTTCTTCATCACCAAGTAAGCGCCCATTTTCTAGGTCGATTAAAAGCATCTGCCCAGGTTTCAATCGATCTTTACAAATGACTTTTTCCTCTGGAATGTCAACAACCCCTACTTCAGATGAAACACAGATAAAATCATCATCCGTAACAATAATCCGTGCAGGTCTTAACCCGTTTCGATCAAGACACGCTCCAACTAACTTTCCATCTGTAAAAGCCATTGCTGCCGGTCCATCCCACGGCTCCATGAAACTGCTATGATACTGATAAAATGCCTTTTTTTGTTCATCCATTACCTTGTTTTTTTCCCACGGTTCTGGAATCATCATCATCATCGCATGTGGTAATGACCACCCTGATAACACGAGAAATTCCAATGCGTTATCAAACATCGCTGAATCACTACCGTCTGTTTCAATAACAGGAAGCAAGCTTTCTATATCTTCGATTACGTCCGATTTGAATGCCGCTTCTCTCGCCTTCATCCAATTCACATTTCCGTTAATCGTATTGATTTCACCATTATGCATCATATAACGATTTGGCTGTGCTCTTTGCCAACTAGGGACGGTATTCGTACTGAAGCGATTATGGACCATCGCCACGGATGATTCGTATAATTCGCTATTTAAATCAACATAGTAATCTTTCAATTGCTCTGGTAGTAATAAGCCCTTGTAGATAATGGTTCTTGCTGAAAAACTGACAATATAATAGGGATCATCGTTTGCGAACTTCGCACTTTTAAGCGTCTTTTCTATTTTTCTACGAACCTGATATAATTTTCTTTCAAACCTGATATCTCCTGGTTCGCTATAAGGTGATTTCACAAATAATTGGCGTATCACCGGCTGTGTTTCTTTGGCCTGCTGATGTAAATTAACATCATTTGTTGGGACAGTCCTCCAACCGAACAGTTTCAAGCCTTCCGTTTCCATCACGTTTTCAATGATTTCTTCACAACGTTTTCTTGAATCTTCTCGTTGGGGAAGGAAGAACATTCCAACACCATACTTTCCCGCATCGCTTAGAGATTTTCCCGCTTTTTCCCACTCTGCTTGAAATAACGTATGAGGAATTTGCGTTAAGATCCCAGCTCCATCCCCTAAACTATTGTCAGCACCGCGTCCTCCCCGGTGATCAAGCCGTTCAAGTGCCATTAATGCTTGAGCTACAATGGAGTGTGTTTGCTTCCCATTTATATTGGCAAGCATTGCAATTCCACAAGCGTCATGTTCAAATTGAGGATCATACATCCCTTGTTTATCTAGCGTCCATGTCTGATGCATCTCATATCCTCCTTTGCATCTTTGTATATTTTTTAATGTTAAGGCATTATATAAATAATGTATTTAGATTTATTAACTGAAGATTTGCACTTTTTGCACAATTATAAATGCATATATTTATAATCACTAAAGTAATCAACGTTCGTATTTACCGTTTTTTTCTTGTCTTTTATACTACCACCGCTTCGTTTTTTTATATTTAGATGTTTTGTTGAATCATTTGGATTTTTTGTCGGGAGGGGTTATATTTTTACAGAAAAATAAGGTTGCTGCTGGATCTTTCACATATCCCGCAGCAACCTATCCTTGTGTATATTTATTTTCAACGTATTTCAGAGGGGTTCTTACCAGTATATTGTTTAAATTGTCTACTAAAAAAGTGTAAATCGTTATAACCAAGGGCATATGCCGTTTCTGTGACTGACATTCCAGTAAAATGGAGTAAATGCTCTGCACGTTTAATCCGAGAATAGACAATATACGATTTCACTGTATGACCTATAATTTCTTTAAATTTTTGAGAAAAATAGCGTTGCGATAGGTTCGCACGTTCAGCTAAACTTTCAATCGTATGCGGTTCACCAGGGTGTTGCTGAATATAATTCGCGATTTCACGAATTATTTCCATTTGGCTATTGCTGGTACTACCCAACTCTTCTTTTTTATCATGCTCATCTCTTAACAAATGGATCATTAATTGCTTCAAAATTAACTTTCCTTCAATTTCCGCGCCAAATGTATTGACTAAAAACAAACGGACATACTGTGTTAACAGTGATTCAAAGCTAATTGTATTTTCAAGAATTCGATGTGAAGAAGGAATCATTCTAGGTGTTTTGATTTCAGCAATATCAAAATGAATATACGTTAAAACGAGAGGATTTTGGGGATTATGGGTCGCTTCCGTCTCATCACCTGGTCGAAACAAAAAGCAATGACCTTTTCCCACATGATAAGACTTGTTGTTTAGTTTGACAGTCCCTTCACCACTCCACACATAAAATAAATCATAATTTGGCATGGGGGTATCTCTTTTTTTCCACTTCCAGTTGGGTTCACAATGTATAGTGGCTAAAGCAGGTTTTAATAGAAAATCTTCTGGATTCAGATCAAGCATCCAATTCCCTCCTTCCATAGATGGGAAACCTACTTTATATTTTAATTGTTTATTGTCCAATGTAGCAATCAGTCTGCATTAGAATGGGAAAAATTTTTAGCACGTTTCAATTATGGAAAAACATCAAAATTGAAAAAAGGAAGCTCTAGGCTCCCTTTTCTGATTAGCTTTGACGCCATGGGCTTCGGACGACATTTGTCTGATTTCTATCTGGCCCAACAGAGAAGATCGACAATGGGATGCCTGTTAACTGAGAAACTCTTTCGACATAATGTCTTGCGTTCTCTGGAAGTTCATCAAGTGATTTGCAGGCAGTAATATCTTCTGTCCAACCCGGAAGTTCTTCGTATACTGGCTCGCATTGAGCTAATATTTTTAAGCTTGCCGGAAATTCCTCCATCACTTTCCCCTTATAACGATAAGCAACACAAATTTTCAGCGAATCAATTCCTGTTAACACGTCGATTGAGTTCAATGATAAATCGGTTAAGCCACTTACACGACGGGCATGGCGGACGACAACACTGTCAAACCACCCAACTCGTCGTGGTCTCCCTGTCGTTGTTCCGTACTCACGACCGACTTCCCGAATTTGATTGCCAATTTCATTATCAAGCTCGGTAGGGAATGGACCGTCACCCACCCTTGTTGTGTATGCTTTACATACCCCAACAACATGAGTAATCTTACTTGGTCCAACACCTGAGCCAATTGTTACCCCACCTGCAACTGGATTAGAAGATGTAACAAACGGATAGGTTCCTTGGTCAATATCAAGCATGACTCCTTGTGCTCCTTCAAAGAGGACACGACGACCGTCATCTAAAGCATCATTCAAGACAACAGATGTATCGCTAACATATTTTGCAATCGTTTGGCCGTAATCATAATATTCGTCAAGAATATCCTCAAGTTTAAACCCCTCGGTTTCATATAGCCGGTCAAACAACCGGTTTTTCTCTTCCAGGTTACGTATTAATTTTTCTTCAAATACTTCGCGGTCCAGTAAATCAGCAATCCTAATTCCAACACGAGCCGCTTTGTCCATATATGCCGGTCCGATGCCTTTTTTCGTCGTGCCAATTTTATTTACACCTTTTCTAGCCTCTTCCAATTCATCTAATTTTAAATGATAAGGCAAGATAACATGGGCGCGATTAGAGATCCTCAAGTTATCGAGAGTCACCCCTTTGTCATGAAGGTAATTCATCTCCGTCACGAGTGCCTTCGGATCGACGACCATTCCGTTGCCAATGACACAGATTTTATCCTTATAAAAGATCCCGGATGGAATCAAATGCAGCTTATAGGTTTCACCGCTAAATTTAATGGTATGGCCCGCATTGTTTCCACCTTGATAACGTGCAACTACTTCGGCATTTTCTGATAAAAAGTCCGTAATTTTTCCTTTTCCTTCGTCTCCCCATTGAGATCCTACTACGACAACTGATGACATTTCTCTAACGCACCTCCATTAGGTTCATAAGCATTTTTCTTTTAGGGGTTCATTTTATCAATAAAATCGAGGGTAAGTCAATAAAAACACGAACGTTAAATTTGGATTTTATTAGTATGTTCGTGTTTGTTCATTTTCAAAGTACTTTCACCATAATAAAATCCGTTTGTTCTTCGTCCCCCATGTAAAAAGAATGGGCACCCGTTTGAACAAACCCCATTTTCATATAAAAGGCAATTGCATTTTCATTTTTTTCCCAGACACCTAGCCATATTTTCCTTTTATTACATTCTGCCGCAATTTCCATGGCTTTATTAAACAAAACTTTACCAAGCCCTTGTTTTTGAAATTTATTCTTAATGTATATCCTCTCAATTTCAAGGATTCATTCCCCAGTTTCGGCAAAGCGTTTGATTCTTTCACCAATTTCATCACGGACCCTCTGGAAAACAGCCCATTTTTCATCTTCCGTTCCTACTGCTTTTGCAGGGTCATCAAATCCCCAGTGTTCTCGTTTAACCTTAGACGGTGTAACAGGACATTTATCTTTGGCATCCCCACAAAGGGTAACTGCTAATTCTGCGTTATTTAGTATTTCAGGATCGATGATATCGGAAGTTTGGTTTGATATATCAATCCCAACTTCCTGCATGGCTTTAACTGCATTCGGGTTGAGTCCATGTGCTTCAATCCCAGCACTTTTTACTTCCCATTCATCTTGATTTACGTATTTTTTTGCCCAGCCCTCTGCCATTTGACTTCGACAGGAATTCCCAGTACATAGAAAGTAAATCGTTTTTTTTTCCATAATTCATACTCCTTTAGAAAAATAATAGTGAAATATAGAGCCCAATTAAGGTTATAAATAGAATAGGTATCGTTAAGACAATCCCTGTTTTAAAATACGTTCCCCACGATATTTTTACCCCTTTTTGGGATAAAACGTGAAGCCATACTAAAGTGGCAAGTGAACCAATTGGAGTGATTTTAGGACCTAAATCCGATCCAATCACATTTGCATAGACTAGCCCTTCTCGGATTAATCCTGAGGTGTTCGTTTCTGCAATGGCTAAAGCATCAACCATAACGGTTGGCATATTATTCATAACCGCAGATAATAGTGCTGCGATAAAGCCCATTGAAACAGTAGCCACAAACAATCCTTCCTCCGCCACATTTTGAACCATACCTGCTAAGACAGAAGTAAGTCCCGCATTTCCTAATCCATAAACAACTACATACATGCCAATCGAGAAAAATACAATATTCCAAGGGGCTCCTTTAATTGCTGCCTTCGTATCAACTGCTTTACTTCTTCTAGCCATAAGAATAAAAAGGATGGCGATCATTCCCGCTACGATGGAAACAGGAACATTTATGAATTCGCTAGTAAAGTAACCAATGAGTAATACCGCAAGAACAAACCATGAGAGACGGAACAATTTTGGGTCTTTAATGGCCTCTTCTGGCTTCCTCAATTTAGATAGGTCGTATGTTTTAGGTATACTTTTTCTGAAGTAAATAAGCAGAACTGCAATCGTTGCAACTAGTGAAAAAATGTTAGGAATAATCATTCTCGTAGCATATTCAAGAAAACCGATTCCAAAGAAATCTGCAGATACGATATTCACCAGGTTACTTACGATAAATGGTAGTGAAGTCGTATCAGCAATAAAGCCACTAGCCATAATAAATGGAAACACCATTTTTTCTTTAAAGTTCAAATTCCGAACCATCGCCAGGACAATAGGTGTTAATATCAATGCAGCTCCGTCATTAGCGAATAGAGCGGCAACGATAGCACCTAAAATGCTGACATAGATAAACATCCTAATTCCATTTCCCTGTGCAATCCTCGCCATATGTAGTGCCGCCCACTCAAACAAACCAATCTGATCCAATATCAGTGAAATGAGGATAATGGCAACAAATGATAATGTTGCGTTCCAAGTAATGTCTATTACTTCCATGACATCACTAAATCCGACAACCCCTACTAAGAGAGCAATGATGGCTCCACCACACGCAGACCAACCAATATTTAAGCCTTTAGGCTGCCAAATAACTAAAATTAATGTTGCAATAAAAATGATAAGTGCTAAAACCAATGTTGTTGACAACAGTTGAACCTCCAATTAATAGAATGAAAATCTTGGATGTAAATTATATTTTTTGACTAACACAACAAGTATCTCCTTCAACTTGTTTCGTGTCACTATCTTCTTTTGTATAAAAGAACTCCCACTCATTCCCATCTGGGTCTGTAACCCAAAACTTATCTTGAAGAGCATAGCAACACGTTGTATTCATTTCCTCACGAGCAAAGAACCCCTCTTTTTCTAATCTTTCTTTATGAAAAATGACTTCTTCAGCGTTATGAACTTGGAACCCAAAATGATTAACTTGATTACCTTTTACTTCATTCTTCACGTTTAACGTGAAATTCAATCTTGTCTCTTCTACTAGGAATTTAGCGTAATCATTTTTCGTTTTAACAGGCATGACCCCAAACACCTTTGTATAAAAATCAATCGACTTTTCCAAATCCGTTACATTAATCCCCACGTGAACATATTCCATATATAAATGCCCTCCCAACTATTATTGTCTTAAATCAAAAAAAGTTGATTTATAGGTTAAAAATTAACAACAGCTGTTATGTGCTGCTTTATTGCCCGTTTTTCTAAAAATACAACAAAGTTCTTCAGAGAGTAAGCCGTTTACTTCATTCTCATTTAGATCGTAATAACTCCATGTTCCTTTTGTTTGTTTAACAATTAAATTTGCATCTAATAAGATTTTAAGATGGTACGAAAGCTTTGATTGTGAAATACCAAAGGATTCCGTTAAATCGCACACACATGTTTGACCCCTTTGACAAAGCTCAAATAAGATTTCTATCCTCTTTTGATCAGCGAGAGCTTTAAACTTTTTTTCATATTGTTGGAATATTGGTTTTACCGCTTCCATGGATATCCTCCCTTCATCAAATTTTTTTGATATTTGAATCATATTTTAATTAATGATTAAACGCAACTGATAAATCAAAAAATGATTTACCAAAAACACATATTGCAAAGATTTGATTGAAAAACCCGAAGGTTCTACCAGAAATGTACTGGTAAACCTTCGGGTTGAGAAGAGTATATCTTTTTTAAAGCCTTCATTAAGCGGCTCTTTTCATCTCATTTGCATTTTCGTTGAATAGCAAACGACTTATTGATAGTAGCTTACTACCATTAATTGCAAGATAAACAGCAATTGCTAAAAATGCTAAGTCTAATTCATATCCTGCCATTTGGCCATTCCCTAGTAAGCCAACTGGAAGTTTAGCTGTAATGGTTGCTCCGACCATTAATAGAGCAAATAAAATAGATACAAGTCTAGTAGCAAATCCAATGATAAGCGCTATGCCCCCAATTACTTCAAGTAAAGCGACAACATATGCCATAAATCCAGGTATATTAATACTCTCAAACCATCCAACAGTATTTTCAATTCCTCCTTGGAATTTAACTACCCCATGTATTAGAAAGAGTATTCCCAATGTAATTCGTAAAATAAGTGCTCCAATTTCGTTTTTTTGTACCATTCTTTCTTCCTCCATTAATCTATTTTAGTTATAAACTTTTATACCATTGTGCAGCAGCTTCAACTTCTGTCGCTGTCAACTGATGGCCTCTATCTTCCCAATGGATTTCTACATTTGCATTTGCCTTTTCTAATAGAGACTGCAACTCAGCCGATTCCATCGGAGAGCAAATTGGATCATTTGTTCCAGCAGCAATAAACACGGACTTCCCTGTTAAATCAGGAAGATCAATGCCTTTTCGAGGAACCATTGGGTGATGAAGAATCGCCCCTTTTATTGCATCTTGATAGTGAAACAAAAGACTCGCTGCTATATTTGCTCCATTTGAATATCCAATTGCTAATATGTTATTTCGATCAAATTCATATTTCATTGCAGCTTCATCAAGAAACTCATTCAATTCTTTTGTTCTGAAAATAAGGTCTTTTATATCAAAAACACCCTCTGCTAATCTTCTGAAGAATCGAGGCATGCCATTTTCCAAGACATTTCCACGGACACTTAATACGGATGCCTCATCATCTATTCTTCCTGCAAGAGGTAACAAATCTAATTCGTTCCCTCCCGTACCGTGAAGTAATAACAATGTAGGTTTTTCAGGATTTTTACCCTTGTTAAATATGTGTTTCATTATTTGTCTCCTTCCAATACGCGAACCTTAACAGCTGGTAAGCTTGCTTCTAATTCTTCTCGTTTTGACTCAAACCATGTAGGAAGCATAAGTTTTTCACCCAGTTCAACAATTGACTCATCTACCGAAAAACCCGGTGGGTCAGTTGCTATTTCAAAAAGAATGCCGCCTTCTTCGTGAAAATAAACAGCTTTGAAATACTGTCGATCCCGTATTTCTGTTGGATAATAGCCTTTTTCTTGAAGGAGTTTTCTCCATTGGAGAAGATCCTCTTCATCCTTTGCTCTCCATGCGATATGGTGAACCGTTCCTGCTCCCATAAGGCCTCTAACTGAAGGGGTTAACTTAATATCTATCACGTTTCCATGTAAGCCAACGGACCTGAATCGCAGAAAACCCTCTTCATCACCAATACATGTTAGACCTAATACATTCTCAAGTACATCAGCCGTTTTATTAGGTTGTGCGGAAAGTAAAGTTGCTCCAGCAAAACCTTTTATTGCATTCTCGGCTTTTATCCCGCCAAAACTCCAATTATTAGTTGGTCCTTCTTTTCTTTCGATTAGTTCAAGTTCAAGACCGTCTGGATCTTTAAAAGTTACATATCTTTCTCCAAAGCGGATGGATGACATGAACTCAATACTGAACTTACTCAAGCGATTCTTCCAAAAATCTAAAGAACCGAGTGGTATAGAGTAGCTCGTTACCCCAACTTGTCCCATACCAATACGACCCTTTAACTGTTTGGGCCATGGAAAAAAGGTAATAACAGTTCCCGGATCTCCAGTTTCATTTCCAAAGTACAGATGATACACCTCTGGTCGATCAAAATTTATGGTTTTTTAACAAGTCTAAGTCCTAGTACACCTGCATAAAAATCAATATTCCTTTGGGCATCGTTAACCATTGCTGTTATATGATGGATACCAGATGTTTTTTGCATCTCATTCTCTCCATTCATTCAAAATATGCTCATTAATCTAATTCTTTCACCTGAATAGGAATTAAACTATGTTCGAGTTGCTCTCTATACTGTTCATACTGTACAGGTAACATTAATTGTTCTCCCATTGTTTCGTGTGATTCATCATGTGCGAATCCAGGAGGATCTGTTGCAATTTCAAATAAAATTTCTCCGTGTTCTCTAAAGTAAATCGCATTAAAATAATTTCTGTCTTGCACAGGAGTTACGCCATATCCATTTTCTGCAATGTATTTTTGCCAATCCAATTGATCTTTGTTGTCAATTGCTCTCCATGCAATGTGGTGAACTGTTCCAACACCTATTTGTCCTCTTCCCGTCGGAACCACCTTTAGGTCTATAATGTTTCCAATATCAGCCGAAGAACGATAACGGACAAAATCTCCCTCTTTATCTACGTATTCAAGACCCATCACTTTTTCTAGTAATTCTGCAGTTTTATCTGGATGGGATGAAAATAGTGTCGCTCCACCAAAACCTTTTATGGCCACTTCGGGAGTTACTTCTCCGAATGTCCAATTATTGGTTTCACCTTCTTCTCTTTCGACGATTTCTAGGTGAAGTCCATGTGGATCATCAAATTCTAAATATGTTTCTCCAAATCGATTCATTTTAGTGTAAGGAATATCATACTTTTCTAATCTTGATTCCCAAAAACTCAATGCTCCTTTAGGAACAGCATAAGAAGTAACACCTACTTGACCATCACCAATTCTTCCTTGATAGGCATCTGCCCAAGGAAAAAATGTAATAATTGTTCCTGGTTTTCCTCCCTCATTCCCAAAATACAAATGATATGTTCCTGGATCATCAAAATTCACAGTCTTTTTAACTAAACGTAATCCTAAAACGCCTGCATAGAAATCTACATTCTCTTGTGGGTGACCTACTATTGCAGTTATGTGATGAATTCCCATTGTCTTTTTGCTCATTTTCGTCCCACTCCTATTCATAGTTTTTATATCAAATAATTTTTAATTTCAGGTTTTACTAAACAAATAAAATCATTCTACAATAACCGTCGTTTATCTCGGATTTAAGTATCTTTAATTCAAGATATATTATCTAAAAAAATGTCAACACTAAATTGACCTTAACTTTCAACCTTTTCTTTCACTCTTTTTAATAGATCGATCAGAGTATCTACCTCCTGAGAATTTAGTGAATTAAAAACACTATCCACACAATCCTCATGTTCAGGCATGATTCTATTCATCAATTCACTTCCATCAGTCGTTAACGATACATGTATCGCTCGTCGATCATCTGGACAAGCACTTCGCTTTAGTAATCCTTTTTGTTCTAATTTATCGATTACATATGTCATTGAACCACTTGTTACCAATACGCTCTTACCAATTTGATGAATCGTTTGTTTACCTTTATGAAAAAGCACTTCTAGAACCGAAAATTCCGTTATGCTTAAGTTATTTTTCATCATATCATCTCTGATTCTTTCTTGGATCGCTCTAGATGTTTGCATCAAAATTAAAAATGGTTGGTTTGTACATATTCCCGCCATACTCGCACCTCCTCAAAAGAATCTCTAATTCATTTATCTTGAATTCGAGATAATTGTAATACATTAAAAAACATCTGTCAATAAGTTAACTAGCTTTTTTGACTTCAGCATTTAATATATCCTCTGTTTTCAGATCAAGTGTCTTTTCTAATAATTCTATAGTGCGTAATGTTTCTCGAATGTCTTTTTCTGTTACCACGTTTTCAGATTTCTTTTCTTTAATAAGGTTTTTTATAGAAGACCTAAAAGCATTTGTGTTAATTAACCATTCCCCAATTAATTTTTTAGTTGCCACTCTTTCATTTACATCTTTAATACTAAAAATGTTTTGGATTTCAGGTTCTAATAAAGTAATCGTATTCATCTCTGGATGGATTCTTATCCAAAAGTAGTTTACCTGGATATCATAATAGTTCTGTTCTATTAAACGATAATATTCAATTCCTATCTTTATTTCGAAAAAAGGACTTTCTTCTGTTGGGATGCGTAGATCGGCAACATGGACATTTTTCTGGATATCCAAATATGTTTCCAATCCTGACTTGGTATCAATCATTTTTGCATCTAATATTCGCATCATTTTCTATCTCCCCTATCGTATTTATTAGGTGAAACCATAGGTTACTTTATGTAACCAATAGTACACTAATGGTTACTTTTAGTCAACAAGTAATAATTAGTATTGATAGTGGGGGACTTATTATTTTTCAATAGTATTTTTACTACAATCCCTTTAATATTGTCATAATTCATTCATAATATTCCCTTTTTATAATAGTCTGTTTAGGATATAATTTAATTAAACATTATATTACCTTGTTACTTTTTGTGTATATAGATAATTACTAATATAGGAGGTGTATAGTCATGGTAGATAAAGTTGTTCAGGAAAGAGAATGCTCAAAGGTTGAAGAATTATATCATATGATCGGAAAAAAATGGATGGGGTTGATTGTTCATACCTTAATGGAGGAACCAAAACGATTTAGTGAAATACATGCCTCTATTCCTGATTTAAGTAAAAGAATGCTCAACGAACGGATAAAAGAACTTGAAGATTGCGGATTAGTCCTTCGCAACGTCATTACGGATCGTCCCGTACGAACAGAATATTCACTAACCAAAAAGGGACATGAATTAGGTAAGGCTCTAAAGACTGTTGAGGATTGGGCTAATAACTGGTTATGATGATTTCTAAACTCTCACTGCTTGCTCAATCAAGCAGTATTTGTTGAGATAAAAGAGGATGCTATACACATATACAGCATCCTCTTTTATATAGTCACCCTACTTAGAAATTCGCTTTAACAATTCAGCTCTTTCTTTTTCATAGCCTGGTTTACCTAATAACGCAAACATATTCTTTTTATATGCTTCTACTCCAGGTTGATCAAACGGATTTACACCCATTAATAAGCCACTAATTCCACAAGCTTTTTCAAAGAAGTAAACCATCTCACCAAAAGTAAATTCGTCTAGTCTGTCAAGCTCTACAGATAGGTTAGGAACTCCTCCGTCTACATGAGCCAACACTGTTCCCTGTGCTGCATTCTTGTTTACAAAGTCCATTGTCTTTCCAGCTAGATAATTTAAACCATCTAGATTAGATGCTTCCTCCTTGATTGTAATATCAAGCTTAGGTTCTTTTACAGTTACAACTGTTTCAATAAGGTCCCTGCGCCCTTCTTGGACATATTGTCCCATCGAATGAAGGTCAGTAGAGAAGTCAACAGAAGCTGGGTAAAGACCCTTTTGGTCTTTTCCTTCACTTTCCCCAAATAATTGTTTCCACCATTCAGATACGTAATGTAAGGATGGTTCAAAGTTAACTAATAGTTCAATGGATTTCCCTTTTCGATAAAGAGCGTTTCTAACTGCTGCATACTGATAGCTTTGGTTTTCTGCCAAGATAGGATTACTATATTTATCAGCAGCTGCTGCAGCACCAGCCATCATTTTATCAATATCTAGCCCAGCGGTTGCAATCGGCAATAATCCTACAGCTGTTAATACGGAGTATCGGCCGCCGACATCATCAGGGATGACAAAGGTTTCATATCCTTCTTCATTTGCAAGTGTTTTTAAAGCACCTTTTGCGCGATCAGTTGTAGCGTAAATACGTTTTTTTGCTTCTTCTTTCCCATACTTTTTCTCCATATACTCTCGGAAGATACGAAATGCAAGTGCAGGCTCTGTTGTTGTTCCTGATTTTGAAATAACGTTTACTGAAATATCTTTGTCCTTCAGCACATCAAATAAGTGAGAGACATATGTGGCACTGATATTTTGTCCAACATAATAAATCTCTGTTTTGTCATTCATTTGGTTATGGAATGTGTGTGACAAAGCTTCGATTGCAGCTCTTGCACCAAGGTATGAACCACCAATTCCGATTACAACTAAAGCGTCTGAATTGCTTCGAATTCGTTCGGAAGCTGCTTTGATTCTAGCAAATTCCTCTTTGTCGTAGTTATACGGCAAATCAACCCATCCAAGATAATCAGAACCTGGTCCTCTTTTCTCGTGGAGCATTTCATGTGCTACCCTAACAAATTCACTTAAATATTCAACTTCATGCTCTTGCATGAATGATAAAGCGTTAGAATAATCAAATGTAATAGTCATATATATTTCTCCTATTCTTATTTATATTTATGTAGAGAGGGACTTACCGAATGGAATCCCTCTATTCTAGTTGTATTGTCTTAACATTTTTACAGTGCAGATTTCCAATCAGCAGCAAATTTTTCAAGGCCTTGATCTGTAAGTGGGTGCTTAGTAAGTTGCTCAATTACAGAGTACGGAATAGTTGCGATATGAGCACCAGCCAATGCTACACGAGTAACGTGGTCAGGATGTCTTACAGATGCAGCGATGATTTGAGCATCTAGGTTGTGAACACGGAATAACTCAGCGATTTTTGAAACAAGCTGTACGCCATCTTCAGAAATGTCGTCAAGACGACCTAAGAATGGAGATACATATGTTGCACCTGCACGGGCTGCTAAAAGAGCTTGGTTCATTGTGAAGATTAACGTTACGTTCGTTTTAACACCTTTTTTAGAAAGATAACGGGTTGCTTCTAATCCAGCTACAGTCATTGGTACTTTGATTGTGATGTTTTTGTCACCACCGTTGATTTTTAAAAGCTCTTCTGCTTCAGCTATCATTTCTTCAGCAGTTTCGGCACTTGGAGAAACCTCTGCAGATACACTCTCTACTCCTGGCACTGCTTGAAGGATTTCGGCGATGCGGTCTTCGAATTTAACGCCTTCTTTTACAACAAGTGATGGGTTTGTTGTTACACCAGATAAAACACCCATTTTATATGCTTTTTTAATATCATCAAGGTTAGCAGTATCTATAAAGAATTTCATTTTTCATTTCCCCCATTACATTATTTTTTTACGACAGCATGTCCACCAAATTCATTTCGTAATGCCGCTACTACTTTCCCTGTAAAGGTATCATTTTCTAATGAGCGGTAACGCATCAATAGTGACATCGCAATAACTGGAGTAGCAGTTTGTAAATCTAAAGCTGTTTCAACGGTCCATTTCCCCTCACCTGAAGAATGCATGATTCCTTGGATTTCATCCAATTTGGCGTCCTTTGAAAATGCATTCTCTGTTAATTCCATGAGCCACGAACGAATAACGGAACCATTATTCCATACTCTAGCAACTTTTTCATAATCATAATCAAACTCGCTTTTTTCAAGTACTTCAAAGCCCTCTCCAATCGCCGCCATCATGGCATACTCAATTCCATTATGAACCATTTTTAAGAAGTGCCCGCTCCCTGCTTTCCCTGCATACAAGAAGCCATTCTCTACGGCTGTATCCTTAAAAATAGGTTCTACTTGTTCCCAAGCTTCTGGGTCGCCACCAATCATGTAGCAAGCACCATTTCGTGCTCCTTCCATTCCACCGGAAGTACCAGCGTCCATGAATCGTACACCAATTTTCTTTAAATCATTGTAACGTTGGATGGATTCCTTATAGTGAGAATTTCCAGCTTCGATCACAATATCATCTTTATCTAGAAATGGTGCAACTTCATCAATGACAGAATCTACAACTGAATGGGGGACCATAATCCAAATAATTCTTGGCTTCACTAAAGACTCAACTAGTTCTTTATAGCTTGATACCCCTGAAGCTCCATATTTTTTCATTTCATCAACAGCACTTGGGTTCACATCGTATGCCACTACTTCGTGATTGTTATCGATAAGATTTTGTCCTAAGTTTAAACCCATCTTTCCTAATCCAATTAATCCGACCTTCATGTTGTTTTCCTCCAATTGTTTTGTCATTTTTTAAGAGTGTAATAGACTTTTAGTTATTTGAACTACGTTTTCAGTTGTAAAACCAAACTGTTCCATAACCTCAGGGCCAGAACCCGAAGCACCAAATGATTCAATTGATACTATTTTCCCTTCCGTACCAACAAATCGTTCCCACCCCATCGAGATTCCTGATTCGATTGCAATCCGTTTTAAATTGGATGATGGTAAAATGGCTTCTTTATAATCAGATGATTGTTTATTAAATAGTTCCCAACTTGGCATGGCTACTACACGAACAGATCTGTTTTCTTTTTCAAGCTCTTCTTTTGCACTAACAGCTAATGACACTTCAGAGCCTGTCGCAATTAGAATAACCTCTGGAGCTGAATTTGTTTCAGTTAGAACATAAGCCCCTTTTGAAACATTTTCTAGATTTGCTCTTGTTTCGTTATATACCGGTAGGTTTTGACGACTTAAAATCAACGCAACTGGACCTTCTGTTTGTTGAAGAGCATATGCCCAAGCACTTGCTGTTTCGTTAGCATCAGTTGGTCTCATCACTGTAAGCCCAGGAATTGAACGAAGCGCTGCTAAATGTTCAACTGGCTCATGTGTAGGACCATCTTCACCTACAGCAATTGAGTCATGTGTAAATACATATGTGACTGGAAGTTTCGAAAGTGCTGCCAGACGGATAGACGGACGAAGATAATCATTAAATACAAAGAATGTACTTACGAAAGGCTTCACCCCACCATGATAGGCCATACCGTTTGCAGCTGCACCCATTGCGTGCTCCCTTACACCAAAGTACACATTTCGAGCACCATAAGATTCCACAGCAAATTTTTGTTCTCCCTTAATATCTGTCATAGTAGATCCAGAAAGGTCTGCACTTCCTCCAAACATAGCAGGAACTGATTTTACGTAATGGTTAATCGCTTCGCCGCTTGCGACACGGGTTGAAACACCTTTACCTGTTTCAAAGGTTAAAATGTCGTTTGCATCAATTAGAACTTTTCCAGTAATCGCATTACCAAGTTGTTCAGCTAATTCCGGATACTCTTGCTGATAAGCACGGAATAAATCATTCCATTTTTCCTCAACATCCATTCCCTTATTCTTTAAATCCTTAAAATGAGCTTTCACGTTTTCTGGAACAAAGAAGTCCTCTTCATAATCCCAGCCATAAGCTTGCTTCGTTGCCTTCGCTTCCTCAAGCCCTAGCGGTGCGCCATGTGCTTTATTGCTACCCGCTACTTTCGGACTTCCATACCCGATGATGGTTCTGACTTCAATAATGCTTGGTTGATGAGGATTTTGTTTTGCTAGGTTGATTGCGTTTGAGATTGCTTCTAGATCATTTCCATCTTCCACTCTTATATAGTGCCAGTTAGCAGATTCTGCTCTTTTCTCAATATCTTCAGAAAAAGAAACATTCAAGTCACCATCAAGGGAAATATCATTTGAATCATATAGGACGATTAATTTACCTAGTTTCATATGCCCAGCCATTGACATTGCTTCATAGGATATACCCTCCATGAGGTCTCCGTCTCCTACTAAAGCATATGTATAATGATCAATGATAGGGTAGTTCTTCTTATTAAATTTAGCGGCGAGATGCGCTTCTGCCATCGCCATTCCAACAGCATTAGCAATCCCTTGTCCTAATGGTCCCGTTGTTGCCTCGACACCGGAAGTATGACCAAATTCAGGATGTCCTGGCGTTTTGCTGTTTAATTTTCTGAAGTTCTTTAAGTCATCAATAGTGACATTATATTCTGCTAAATGAAGTAAACTGTATAATAAGCTAGATCCGTGTCCGGCTGATAAAACAAATCGATCACGGTTAAACCATTTTGGATTTTCAGGATTATGATTCATATGTTTTGACCATAATGCATAGGCCATTGGTGCTGCGCCCATTGGCAATCCTGGGTGACCGGAATTTGCTGCATTGATAGCATCAATCGATAAAGTTCGTATTGTTGTCACGGCTAAGTTCTCAATATTTTGTTTCATGGTTTCCCCCTAAATTTTTTTATTTCATTTCTACTAATTCTTTGGCTTCTTGCTTTTCAATTCTTTCATCTAACCACCATTTAAATCCATGCTCTTCTAACAATAAATCGGATGCCATTGGACCATTTGAACCTGACTGGTATTCATGTAGTGGAACAAGGTCTTCTTCAAATGCATCAAGGATTGGTTGAACCCACTCCCAAGACAACTCAACTTCCTTCCAATGTGCAAAGAATGTTGAATCTCCAATGAATGCATCATGAATGATTCTTTCGTATGCTTCTGGTATTCCACTTCCTGTAGTTTCACTCGAAAATTCAATTCGGACAGGCTCGATATTCCCATTATTAGTCGGATTTTTACTATTTAACTGAAGAGAGATATTTTCATTGGGACTGATTTCAACTATTAATAAATTAGGCCCAATTTTTTGATTCGTATTTTCATAATGTGAATTCAATGTGTTTTTAAATTCAATGACGATACGAGTTGATTTTTCCTTCATTCTTTTCCCAGTTCGGATATAAAAAGGTACACCCTTCCAGAATGGATTATCGATCAAGATACGTGCCGCGATAAATGTATCTGTTTTGGAAGAAGGATTTACTCCCGGTTCGTCTCTATACCCTAGAACCTGGTTACCATTACTCTCCCCTAGCCCATATTGCCCGCGAATGATATTCAGGTGAACATCTTCTTTATTCATTGGACGAATCGCTTCCATTACCTTACGTTTTTCATTTCGAATTTCCGATGCATTCATCTTTTTAGGTAAGGACATGGCTGTCATCATTAACATTTGTAGCATATGATTTTGAACCATATCACGAATTGCTCCAGCTTGATCGTAATAGCCTGCTCTTGTCTCAACACCCACTGTTTCACTCGCTGTAATTTGAACATTTGCAATGTGATCCTTGTTCCAGATAGATTGTAAGATTGGGTTTGCAAATTCAAGAGCTTCAAGGTTCTGAACCATTGATTTCCCTAGGTAATGGTCAATCCGATAGATTTCTTCTTCCTCAAATGCACCGCTTAGTTTTTCATTTAATTCACGAGCCGACCCGAGATCATGCCCGAATGGTTTTTCGATCATCAATCGTTTCCAGCCAGTTGAATTACCAAGCCCACTCTCTTTGATGTTTAAAGCAATAACGTCGAAAAATTCTGGAGCTACTGAAAGATAAATTACTCGATTTACCTTTATTTTCAGTTCTGCTTCTCGTTGCTTAACCAGATCGAGTAATGGTTTATACCCTTGTTTATTGGTAACATCGAGTGCCTGATATCGAAATGAATCCAGAAATCCCTCCAGATCATCAGGATCATGTTCAAGACGACGCGAGAAAGAAAAGATGGATTCTTTCACTCTGTCTTGAAAGTCTCTTTGAGAAAGTTCAGCTCGTCCAAGACCAATTATTGATATAGGTTGTGGTAATTTATTATCAATAAACAGGTTGTACAGAGCAGGAAAAATCTTTCTTTTTGCTAAATCACCTGTTGAGCCAAATAATACAAAAGTCATTGATTCCAATTTAAGTCCTCCTAAGTACGTGTATATGAAGGTTGTAACCTCAAAGCTAATGTTGTAAATCATTTACACAAGTTATCTATGTCTGACTACTATAGAGTTATCCTTGTTACGATCCAAGGTAATGTATTTATCAGTCATTCCGAGAAATAACCCATTTTCCATAACGCCAGGTATTAGGTTAAGCTCTCTTTCTAATTCTTTATGATTCGGCTTATCGGGTATACGACAGTCAAGAATATAGTGACCATTATCCGTTCGAAATGGACCTCCCTGAACTTGTCTTAAATGGGGGATAAGCCCAAGTTCTTGTATCTTTTTCTTTGTCAGTTCAAAACCAAAAGGTAAGACTTCAACTGGTAATGGGAAAGATCCTAATTTGGCAACATTTTTATCCGGGTCAGCAACTACTATAAAAGTCTTAGCTGCATGTGCGATGATTTTTTCCCGTAATAGGGCACCACCGCCCCCTTTGATGAGATTTAATTCAGGATCTACCTCATCAGCGCCATCAATAGCCACATCAATTTGTTTAACCTCGCTAAATGAAATAAGTGGGATTCCGAATTCCTTAGCTAGTTTTTCAGTTTGTTTTGATGTAGGAATTCCTTTAATCGAAAGTCCATTTCGAACGAGTTCTCCAAGTTTAGTAAGGGTATAGAACACTGTCGTTCCAGTCCCTAGACCAACTACCATTCCATCTTTTATATAATCTAAAGCTTTTTCTCCAACTTCTTTTTTCTCATTCAAAGGATACTTACTCCTTTCCTATCTGGAGATTCCACTTTTATTTTAATTTTGCCATTGTTTCTTAATTTGCTCTTCCGCGATACGGAATATTTGACTTTGAGGTGTGCCTTTCTTAACAATGACGTTGGTTAGATATTTTTTGCCTTTATATTCAAGGTTCAAGGTTACCTCAACCATATAATTCACTCCTATCTGAAAAATATTTATTTTGTATATCTTTTTATAACAAGTTACTATTAGTAATCAAAGTTACTTTATGTAACCAATAATAACTCTCATATTATTTATAGTCAAGAAAAATATCTTGAATTCAAGGTATTTTTTCAAAAAAACTCTCACCGCTTAAACAGTGAGAGTTTTCCCAAATCTTTCAAGTCCCTATTCAATGTAGCTAACAAGCTCTGCAATTGGTTTGCGGTATCCCCTAGGTCTTCGGCTAGACACCTTTTCTTTTCCAATCGTTATCATCATAACCACTTCTTGTTCAGGACTAATATTTAATATTTCCTTTACGGCCTGTTGATCAAACCCAATCATCGGACAAGTATCCCAGCCTTTATCTTTAGCTGCGAGCATAAACATCATCGCAGAAAGTGAAGCATTCCGAATGGCTTCATCTTTTTGAAACACTTCACCTCTGCTTGTATATAATGAAGTAATATCATCAATCTCGTGATCATATTCCTGTTTGTTGAGGATTCCTAACATCAGGAGGCCCTCGTTTATTTTTGCAGCGTCTCGATAGGCATTAGTATCCCCTGTTACAATAATGACTGCAGAAGATGAATGTACTTTATATTGACCATATGCCGCCGTTCTTATCTTCTCTTTAACCTCTGAGTTTGTAATAACAACATAGTGAGCATGTTGTAGATTAAAAGCTGTTGGAGCAAATTTTACTAATCCAAAAATTTCGTCTAACTCTTCTTTTGTTATTGGATGATCAGGCAAGAAATTACTTGCTGATCGTCTTGCTTTTACTAAACTACTAAATTCCGTCACTCGTTTCACCTCAAATGATAAAAGTTAAAAACCATATTCTTCCTCTTTAGCCTTTCTTATCAAATCCACTGCATGATATGTCTGGACTGTGTCATCTACTAACCGATCTAAGCGGAAAAGTATATCATCGTTAATGATTTCTTTCCGTAAGAAGTCATTTTCTTCAATAAATACATACGTTGGAACGATTTGAGCTTTCATATACGCTAAAATTGGCTTTAATTGTTGCTCCACCATTAAATAATGCTTCGCTGTACCAGCTGTGACGACAACACTTACGACCTTGTCGCGGAAAGCATTAACTGGTAGTAGGTCGAAGATATTTTTTAATGTTGCAGGAATCGATGCTTGGAAGGTTGGTGTTCCAATAATAATGGCATCTGCCGACATAATCGTCTCTGTCACATATTTTGTATCTCCTTCATATTCGAAGTAATTACGGCCATCGCTAAATTCCAATTTATAGTCGGCTAAATCAAGAAGTGTGACTTCATGTTTTGGGAATTTTTGCTTAAGTATTTCCACAGTTTTAAGCATTGCAGTTTTTGTTTTTGAGCCGACAATTGAGCCTGCTAGTGCTACGATTTTCATAGGTTGCTCTCTCCTTTTTATTTAGCTGTATATTTTTTGATCGCAGGAATGATGTCGTTCCCAATGATTTCAATATTTTTCATGATTTTCTCGTAAGGTACCCCACCAAAGTCGATTTCTGCCATAAAGCGCTGCATTCCGTAAAGCTCATATTGGTAAAGCAATTTCTCGATAATCTGCTGTTTGCTACCAACCATTAATGCATCACGAGTATCTGGTGCTTGAGCAAATTGTTGCTTTGGATAGCCACTACCACGAATCGCTTGGAATCCCCCATTAATATGTGGGTACATTCCTTGTAACGCTTCTTGTGTTGTATCTGCTACATAAAATAAGCTTGTTGTTGCAATAGGTAAAGTCTTTGGATCATAGCCACTGCGTTCAGCTGCTTCACGATATGCATCAACAGAAGGCTTAAAATTGATAGCAGGTCCACCTAATGTCGTCAGCATCATCGGAATTCCCATGTAACCTGCTTTAATGGCACTTGCAGGTGGACCACCTACAGCACGCCAAATTGGAAGCGAGCCATTTTTTGGCTGCGGCAGAATTTCTGCATTTTGTAGTGGTGGACGGTATTCACCTTGCCATGTAATTCGCTTTTCTTCATTAATTTTTTTCAGCAGTTCTAATTTCTCTTCAAAGATTTCCTCATAATCCTGTAAATCAACGCCAAGCAGGTGATAGGCACCTACACGAGACCCGCGACCAGCAACGATTTCTGCACGACCATCTGAGATTAAATCAATTGTGGCGAAATCCTCGTACACACGCACAGGGTCAGAAACACTTAGTACAGTTGCTGAGCTAGAAATCTTAATTTTTTTTGTAGCTTGGGCAATGGCACCCAAAACAACGGTATGTGCTTGTGTGGTGAAATACGTTTGGTGACTTTCACCAACGGCAAATACGTCAATACCTGCTTGCTCTGCTATTTTACTTGCTTCGATAAGCTCATTAATTCGTTGTCCTGCAGAAATTCGCTCACCTGTTAGGGGATTGGGGATGTGATCCCCCAAGGAATATAGTCCAAATTCAATGCCTTTTGTAGGATCGATGCGGTATTTTTCCATTGTTAATCCTCCTCAATTGGTTTTAAATTTTCTTCGATTTCAACACGTCGTTCTTCTAAAAATGGCGGAAGATCTAATGCTTCACCGAGGGTTTCGATATCCCCATCAATTGTGAAACCAGGTCCGTCTGTTGCAATTTCAAATAAAATACCGTTTGACTCACGGAAGTATAAGCTCTTAAAGTAGAAGCGATCCACAATGCCAGATGTATGGAAGCCACGTGCTCGAACCTGTTCATCCCAGTAGGTAAGCTCAGCTTCATCTTTCACACGAATCGCTAAATGATGAATACTTCCGCGTCCAGGTCGTTCAGTAGGTCCATCTAAAAATTTCACAACGATTTCTCCAAATACTTCGCCTTGGATGGATTGGAAAATGGCTTCATCTTCTGTACGTGAAATTTGTGTATAACCAAACATCTCTGTTAGAGTTCTAGCTAATTTATCAAGTCTGCGAACAGTCATTTCCACTGAACCCATTCCTTGAATTTGGTGTTCTTCTGGTACAATTGATTTTTCCCACGTATCCCAGTGTTCAACCTTTTCACCGTTTGATACTAGTAACACCATACGCAATCCTTCTTTATCTTCAAAATGCAAGGCTGGCTTGTTGGCGTATGTTGTGATGTCACTGTGTTGTACACCATATTCTTCAAAACGCTTTTTCCAAAAAGTTAAGCTACTTTGAGTTGGCACAAGCAAACCAATTCGAGTAATGGCATTTGTGCCTCGGTGTGTCCTCCCAACAGGAGGAATTTCAAAAAATGATAGCTCTGTACCGGGACTTCCAGTTTTATCTCCATAAAATAAGTGATACATCGATGGATCATCCTGGTTTACTGTCATTTTCACACGTCGTAGTCCAAGCACTTCACGATAAAAATGGTTATTTTGTTTTGCGTCCTTTGTAATCATTGAGATATGATGATGCCCTGGAATTGTATACATAGGTAATCTCTCCTTTTATCATTTGACTAGTCAAGTGACATGGTAAAAAAATTATCTTGTCTGCATTTTCTTTTTTTCGCTATTTTTTTGTACACGTGACATGAGCGTATACAATATTTTTTGTTCTTCCTTAGATAAACATTCATCAAAGAAAGACGACTGAAATGCAAGCTGTGCTTCAAACGCATGATCTAGTTTTTCACGGCCTTTTTTCGTTAACGAAATAGTTTTTGTCTTCCAATCTTGCTTTCGTTCAATGAGTCCTTCTTTTTCAAGGCGAGTCAGCATGCGCGAAATACCGCCCTGTGTCACCGTAACTTTCTCGGCAAGCTCACTTTGCGTTATTGGCTCGTATGTTGAAATTTGCATTAATACATCAAATTGTGCAGAAGTTAAATCAAACTTCTTTAAAAAATCATTTGATAGTAAGTTACTTTGATGTGTGAATCGAGTAAGTCGCAACCAGATTAATGAACCACGTGTATTTTTTTGCATAGCCCTGTGTCACTCCCTTTCGTTAATATCACTTTACCACTCAATTGATAACAACGCAATAAAAATATCTCGAATTCAAGATAATTTATTACCAATCAAAAAATGATAAAAAATTTTTACCATACTGCGCGAAAATAGTTGTTAAATGAATGGATAGGCCCCATCCCATACAACTTTTCGATAATGATCTGCATCCGTGTCACCTTCTGTGCTGATAACAAGAATTTTTGAATTTTGATCC
Source organism: Bacillus timonensis (assembly GCF_004799755.1). GTDB lineage: Bacteria > Bacillota > Bacilli > Bacillales > Bacillaceae_L > Ferdinandcohnia > Ferdinandcohnia timonensis_A. Next base: position 77,793 of record NZ_SLUB01000011.1, read on the forward strand.
AGTTTCAATGAATTTTTCAAATCATTTTGCAATCTTTTTTCAGCTAATAGACTAACTAATCCTATACCTACTGCTGCTCCAGATTCACCTGAGACAATATGGGGGTCACAACCTAATGGGTTTGCAAGAATTCGCATACCTCGTGCGGCTACATAATCCGGGCAAGAAACAAAAACGCTGGCATAATCTTTTAAAATTCCCCAAGACGTTTTACTTGGTTCCCCACATGCTAAACCTGCCATAATCGTATTCAAACTCCCCGTCACAGCATGAGGCTTCCCATCGCCAACCTTCATAGATTGATATAGACAATCGGCTTGATCTGGTTCAACTATTACTGTAACAGGATGTTCATCTCCAAATTTCTCTACTAAATATCCGAGCACACTCCCCGCAAAAGAACCAACTCCCGCTTGTAAAAATACATGTGTTGGTCGATCATCGTTAGCTTCAGCAATCTGTTCCATTGCTTCATCTATGATTGTGAGATAACCCTGCATGATCCAAGCAGGAATCTCTTCATACCCATCCCAGGCCGTATCCTGTACCAAGACCCAATCATTTTCTTTCGCCTTCTGGCTCGCCAACCTAACAGTATCATCATAATTTAAATCTGTGATAGAAGCTTCTGCACCTTCTTTTCTAATATTGTTTAATCTTATTTCCGAAGAACCCTTTGGCATATAAACGACCGATTTTTGTCCAAGCTGATTTGCAGCCCATGCGATTCCTCGTCCATGATTTCCATCCGTTGCAGTTACAAAAGTAATATCCCCCAATTGCTCTTTTATTTCTTCACTTCTTAATTTTTCAAAAGATAGTTCTGAAATATCGACTTTTACTCTTTTTGCTAGATATTTACCCACAGCATAGGATCCACCTAATACTTTAAAAGCATTTAGTCCAAATCGATAGGATTCATCTTTAACCCAAATATGATTAACCCCAAATTGTTTAGATAACGTATCCAAACTATGAAGGGGCGTTACTTTATATTCTGGAAAACTTTCATGAAAATTTCTTACCTTTTCCACTACTTCCCCATTTAAAAATACTGCAGATGCTTTCTCGGAATCTGTATTCCTTGTAATTTCATTTACAAAATATTGAATTCCCGTTTTTATTTCTGTTACTTTCGTCATATTCAATCTCCTTAGTAAAATGGTTTGTTCAAAGAAACAGTGATAATCCTTACTCTCTTTATATGTAAGACACTTCCCTAAATTCCATTCCAAACTTTTTCTAAAAGAAAAGGCGTTAAAGACAAGTTTTTCACTAAAAGTTGTCTTTAACGCCAGTTCGAATTTGAATATATATAGTTTCTTAATTATAAAAAGACCTTCATTGGCCTCTATCTACTTTTCACAAGTAATTCAACTGCTTCTTTTACAAGTTCCTCCGTGCTTTCCCCTTTTTCATCCGCGTTACGTACACATGCAACGAGGTTGGAGCTTACCACTACTCCAATTGTTCGATCAATAGCAGTACGGGCTGCGGATAGTTGAGTAATAACGTCTTTACAATCTTTATTTTCTTCCATCATTCTTAATATTCCACGTAATTGACCTTCGATGCGTTTTACTCGGTTCTTTACCTTTTCATCGTATTCCATGTAAATTGCCCCCTTTCATCATAGGGTTGATGGTTTCTCCTATTTTACTGCTAAATTTCCGAGAAGTTTACGAGAATCACTCATTGTATATCCTGTCACTTGAAATCCTTTACGTCTTAAAATACGGATAGCGACGTTTTTCTCAAGTCTTGTCGAAGCCACGACATGAACCTTTTTATCAGGTATCTCATAACAATACCTTTCCAAATAAGCCACAGGAATATTAATTGATTTCTCGATTACATCTTTGTATGATATATTGTAATCTCTTACATCTATGATCTCAATATCCGAAAGATTCACTTTCATCTCATCATTGCAGCGTACACCAACTACTGGGAAATACCTTTTATAAAATTCCCATACTATAAATAGTATCAAAAGAAAAAACAAAATCAATAGCATAGCAACCCCCTTAACGCGCAATAAATTAAGGAAACACTGTAGATATATTTTATACCCATATGGGTATATTGTCAATTAACTACTTTTTCTCAAAAAAAACCCGCCTATGGCGAGTTGAATATATTAAAAACGTCATTCGTACATTGTGTTGAACATATAAACTTATTTTAAAGAATATCCATCCAAATCTTCACTGCCGTTGCAGCGATTAAGATTGCCAGAATAATTTGTAAAACCTTGGTGTTCATCTTCTTCCCTGCGATTGCACCTAGAGGGGATGCAATTAAGCTTGCCACGATCATAATTACTGCTGGAACATATTCAATTTGTCCTGTCGTGATTTTACCTACAGTAGAACCAATTGATGAAATAAAGGTAATTGCAAGTGAAGATGCGATTGTCATTCTTGTAGGAATTTTTAAGACTACGAGCATAATTGGCACTAATAAGAATGCACCCGCTGCTCCAACAATTCCAGCACCAAGCCCTACGATAAAGGCAAGTGATGCAGCTAGCCATTTATTAAACGTAACTTGGTCAAAAGGAACATCATCTACATTCTTTTTCGGAATGAACATCATGATTGCAGCAATTAATGCTAACACACCATAGACAACGTTAATACCACCCTCTGACATAAATTTAGATCCAAATCCACCAACGAAACTACCTACTAAAATACTTATCCCCATATAAAGAATAAGGGATTTATTTAAATAGCCACCTTTTCGATAAGCCCATACGCCACCGATGGTTGCAAAAAACACTTGAACCGCACTAATCCCTGATACCTCATGGGCACTAAAAGCTGCTAAACCAAATAAAGGCGGAATATATAATAGCATTGGATACTTGATGATAGATCCACCGATTCCTAACATACCTGAAATATACGAACCAATAAAACCAATTAAAAAGATTGTAATGATAAATGTAAAATCCATTCCATGTTGCCTCCTTTTAAGAAAAGGGAACCCTATACGGTTCCCTTTATGGTTGATTACGCCTTTTTAATCCAAAACTTTAATACTTCATTATCTGCTTCGTGGTTTAGTAGTTCATGACCACCAGACTTAGCCCAAGCAGAAAGATCATTGATTGCACCTTTGTCAGTTGCGTGTACTTCAAGTACTTGTCCTGATTCAATTTCATTTATAGCTTTTTTCGTTTTTACAATCGGCATTGGACATGCGAGTCCTTTTGCATCTAATACCTTTGCTACATCCATTAATTAACGCCTCCTATCCATAAATTTGTACTTAGCGAACCGCACAGCGGTTTGGTCCGATTTCCATTTCACGTTGTTTTTCTTCATCAGGAGAGACTTTCCCCATATTTGTTTCACGAATCTCTTGATATGCATTTGGTTGTGGTGGTAAGTTTTCTGTTACGATTTTTCTAAATTCTGCTTCGTCCGCAATATTTAAACCATGGTTCTTCGCAAACAGTGTTCCTAGTTTTTCAGATACACTTCCATCTTCATTTAATTCATCGATGATCATGAAGTGAGCTGGTAATACAACTAGGTCATCAGATAATTCTCTGTATCTGTTATAAAGAGTTTCTCTTAGATCTCCTACCCAATCCTGCGCTAAACCAGCAAGGTCTGGTCTACCGATTGAATCGATAAAGAGAATATCACCAGATAGTAAATATTTTTCATCAACAACGAAAGAAGTAGAACCAATTGTATGACCTGGAGAATACAATGCATGAATATTAATAGTTGTATTTCCGATTGTCACATCTTGCCCTCCCTCTAATGCTGCGTATTCAAACGTTACTTCAGTTGCATCTTTAGGTGGTAACCAATATGTTGCATTTGTAGCCTCTGCGATTTTTCGTCCTCCAGAAATATGGTCAGCGTGTAAGTGAGTATCAAAAACATGGGTAACTTTTGCACCCTTGCTATCAGCAAATTCAAGGAAAATATCCGTCATACGAGTTGCATCGATAATCGCTGCTTCACCATTAGAAACCACCATGTATGATAGACAACCTTTTCCGATACGAACAAATTGATAGATTTCTCCACCATCTTTTAAGTCGCCCACTTTAACCGGCTCTAAATGCTCACTCCACGCCTTCATACCACCTTTTAGGTATGAAACAGTTAGCCCAGCTTCTGAAAGCATGTCAGCTACCATGACAGATGACCCTTCTTTTGCACAAACGACTAAGATATCCTTATCCTTTGGTAGTTTTTCAAGGATTTCCTCAACTCCGTCTAGTAGTTCAAAGTAAGGAATGTTTAAATAGTCGAAGTTTTCACCTTCAATTTTCCAATCGTTAAAATCACTCTGGTTACGTACGTCTAAGATAAATAAGGATTCTTTATCGAATACTTTTTTTGTAACATCTTTTGCAGTCATTACATTAACAGTCATTTTCCATTTTACCCCCTACGGTATATTTTTTTCGAAAAAAAATTAGTTTTTAATACTTGTTGTGTTCCCAGTCCATTTACTCATTCCAGGAAGAACATTAATTACATTTTTAAATCCTTTTTCTGTAAGCTTTTGTGATGCTAAATCACTTCGGCTACCCGTGCGACAAATTACATAAATCTCTTTTTCTTCATTTAGTTCATTTATTCTTTCTTCTAGGTCTCCTAACGGAATGGAGACTGCTCCAGGGATATGATTAAATGCATATTCAGCAGCTTCACGAACATCAAGTACAAGAATATCTTTACCAGAAGAAATAGCAGCTTCTAGTTCTTCGTTTGATGCTACATTTAGGTGTTTCTTTTCTACAGCCTCTTCACTGTTAGCTTTACGAATATAATGTTTTAGTACATCGCCTTCTTCTAACGTTCCAAGATATTGGTGCCCAGTGCTCTCAGCCCATGCTTTTAGATCTGCTTTCGATCCCTTATCAGTAGCTTGAACCTCTATAACCTGTCCGCCTTCTAGATTAGTAATTGCTTTTTTAGTTTTAACGATTGGCATCGGACAAGCTAATCCCTTTGCATCCAACACGAAGTTTGTTTTTAATGTTTCCATTTTTGAACCTCCCAAAAATTCTACAAATTTTCATGATCATAAAGGTGTATATACCTATCTTGTTACTTATACCTATACCGGTATAAAATTATTCAAAAGAATTATTCTACGTCGCCTTCCCATGCAAGCATGCCGCCTACCATGTTAATGACTTTAAATCCTTGGCCTTCAAGAAATTGTGAAGCACTACCACTTCTACCACCGGAACGGCAAACCATCACATATTCTTTAGACTTATCAAGTTCATGCATACGGAATTCGATTAATCCTAATGGGATATTGACAGCACCTGGAATTTTCCCTGCCGCAACTTCATCCACTTCACGAACATCAATGATATTTAATGTTTTACCTTCGTTTAGTAATGTTTCAACTTCTTTTGCTGTTAGTTGTTTCATTTTATTTTCCTCCCATTTATTAAAAATCTGGTATAAAGATCCTTATCTCCAGGAGCTTACGCCGCCTTTAACATTCGTAATATGCTTAAAACCTAATTTCTTTAATTGCTTGCTAGCTTTTTGACTTCTCATACCACTTTGGCAAATCACAACTACTTCTTTATCCTTTGAAAGTTCATTCGCTTTTTGTGCAAGCTGATGAAGTGGCATATTTTTAAAACCTTTTATATGATAGCCCTTGAACTCACCAGGAGTACGAACATCGACAAATTGCTTGTTTTTGTCCTTTAATTCATTTTTCAATTCAACTGTGGTAATGTTTTTAATTCCTTTTGTAGGAACAAAACGTTGTACGATAAAAATTACAATGAGTGCAAATATGATGTAATTGATATATTCCATGTTCTAATACCTCCTGTTTTGAATGGGATTACCCGCATATTTTTAGATAAACAGGTTCACATTTCCATTTTCTGCATCGCCTAAATATGCTGCAACACCTGCTAATTCAACATTGTCTAAAAGTTCTTCTTGTTTAAGTCCAAGTAAATCCATTGTCATTGTACAAGCAACAAGCTTTATATCTTGCTCTTGTGCCATTTCAATAAGTTGCGGTAATGGCAAAGCATTGTGTTTTTTAATAACATCTTTAATCATTTTTGGCCCTATACCTGCCATATGCATTTTTGATAGTCCGAGTTTATTTGCACCCCTAGGCATCATCTTGCCAAACATTTTTTCAATGAAGCTTTTATCCGCTATAATGTCTTCATCTTTACGCAACGCATTTAATCCCCAAAAAGTATGGAAAATCGTCACTTCATGATCATATGCTGCTGCACCATTTGCAATAATATAGGCAGCCATTACCTTATCATAATCACCGCTAAATAAAACAATCGTTGTTTTTTTTCTTTCCGTCATTCTTTTTCCTCCCCGTTTTCTCCAATGATTTAGGTTTTTTTAGTATTTTTACCTTTACCCCTATGGGTATGATATTAACCAAAATAAAAGTGGGTGTCAACCCTCTTGGTTTCTATTACTATTAAATCAGCGTGATGAAACTCACATGTCATATATTATACCCTCACGGGTATGTTGTCAACAAATAAATTAATAACGTTACATACATCAAAAATTTTTTGTTAAGTCCACAATAAGAATCAGTTAAGGTCCCTTTTAGAAGTATCTGCAATTAATTAGCAAGAATTGAACTAGCACAGCCACCTAGACAAAGAACATATGATAAGTAGATGGTTAACAAAAGGAGGACAAACATGTATTTGAATCAATTTGGTCCGTATTATTATGATTTGTATCGTATGCCAAATGATAGTCAACTTGTAAATGATATTCAAAAAGCTATTAATGGAGAGTATAGTGCTATTGCTTGTTATAAGGAGTTAGCTAAGATGGCACCTTCAAATGATGAACGGGACAGAATTATGGAGATACGAAAGGATGAAGTACGTCATCTCGAAGAATTCAGCAGAATTTACACAAATTTAACAGGAAAAAATCCATCTTATCAACTCATTGAGAAATGTCCTAATACGTATAAAGCAGGATTAGAATTTGCGTTTAAAGATGAGCAAGAAACTGTTGATTTTTATTTAGAGATATCAGATAAAGCGCAGGATCCAAATATTAAAGAAAGGTTTCGACGTTCGGCTGCAGACGAACAAAAGCACGCTGTATGGTTTTTGTCTTTTTTTAATCATCCTAAGGGAACAAACATCAATCGGCAAATAAATAATTACGGGGCTAAAGGGGCATTAAGTGCCTCCATTTTAACGTTACCGCAAATGTTGACATATTCCCTTCTAGATGAATACCTTGCTCAAGCAAGATACGATGATATCCTAAGAAACTTTGGATATAACAGGAGTTTTACACAAATAAAAGAAGCTGAAAAGGGACATATAAATGCTTTAATACCACTTTTTCAACGCTATCAAGTACCATTACCTGAAGATTTATCGCAGGCATTCGTTACAACTCCAGAAAGTATTAAAGCAGCATATGCTGCCGGTGTTCAGGGGGAAATAGACAATATTTCTATGTACGATAGGTTTCTATCTCTTACATTACCTAACGATGTGCGAACCGTCTTTTCTCAACTACGTAAAGCCTCTTTGAATCATCTTGCAGTTTTTGAAAAAGGTCTTGAAAGATAAAAAAATCATATTTAATTAATGTGAAAAGTGAGTGAAGTTATAAGATGGAACAAGCCCTTTTTGATAAAGGCTGGTTTCATCATAGAAGTTACAAATTTAAGAATTACTCGTTACTCTAACTCTACAAGGATTCGGAAGCTTGCCTTTCCTTCACGGGCTCCAAGGTAAATCCCGTACATCGGTCCGCCACCCGCTTCGCCGTCGTCAAGGTCCTCACCTAGTGACCCATTGTTAATCCCAAAAGCTTTATCAATATAATACTTGGCTGATTTTGTTTAGAATCGAAGAAAATATTAAGTAATAGAAAAAGGACTGAATCCGTATTAGATCCAGCCTTTAGACTTCTTATTATGTAGTTCCTATACTATACTGTATTACAAATTAAAAAGGAGGGGTATTAGTATGAATGACAAAAAAGATGTCTTAGATAATGGTCCTTTTTTTCACGGTACGAAAGCAAAACTAAAAATTGGAGATTTATTAGAACCACAACACTTATCAAATTACCAAGAGAAAAAATCTAACTATATATATTTTACTGCAACATTAGATGCTGCTAAATGGGGGGCTGAATTAGCAACATCTAAATTAAAAGAAAGAATTTATATTGTAGAACCATTAGGTAATTTTGAAAATGATCCGAACTTAACAGACAAAAGATTCCCGGGAAACCCTACACGTTCTTATAGATCTAAATCTCCTTTGAGAATAATAGCTGAATTGGGTTCATGGGAAAGACATTCCGATGAAGAGATAAATCATATGCTTACATCTTTAAAAACGTTACGTGAACAGGGAAAGGCTATAATCTACGATTAATCATAATATCTATTAAGTAGTGATTTTAGAAACCAAAAATCAACTTGCTATTGCACTTGGTTTTTGGTTTTGGCATTTGCAAGTGATTAACGGCTAAAAAAGTAAAGGGTTTTGGAGAAAAGAGTGAAAAAGTGATTGATCCCTATTAGATAAGGGAGGAGGTATATCTATAAATAAAAAGACTGAATCCGTATTGGATCCAGTATTGCCCTGCCAAAAAGTCCTTCCCCGCCTTTCTCTCCCTCTCACTCCCCTCAAACCCTTGCCGCTCTGAGCTCCATCCCTCTTATCTCGCCTTTCTTCTTCCCTCCATTATGTTATATTGTTCTTCCCCAAAACCCCCATTTTTGCCCTCTTTTTTCCGTTCTGGCTTGTATCGAATATTTTGACAATGTTAAAAAGTTCTTCCCAAAATGGAGAGAAGAATCAGGAGATAAGACGGGAAACGAATCCATTTTGGGACGGTTTTACAGTTAGGAACCACACAGAATAGAGATTGAATATTACGTTTAAAAAGAACCACTTTCTCGGAGAGAATGAGCACTCGTCTCGGGAAAATAGAGCCACTTTAACGGAGGGAGAACCACTTCCATATTTATAAGCGCCCACAGTAGAGGATATTAATCCTCCACTACGAGCGCATGTTGGGTTATTCTAGATTAGTATTTAAAGAATAACTCAATATAATCCCTGTGTTTATCGTAGGCTGGGCGATCATCGAAGTTCTTATATATATTACTATGAAGTTCCGGATAAGGAACATGTTGTCCCTCATGAGTCAATCCATTTACTTCCTTTCTTAGTTCAACCATCATCTCTTCCAGTTTCCTTGAGTATACTAGCAAATCAACGATTAGTTGAGCGTTATACATCTGTTCTCTTCTCAAAATATTTTCATCATCAAAATTTGGCTCTTTCATTAAACCATGACTTCCTTTTCGGTTTAAGTCTAATTAAATATCAGGGATTTTCCAAGATCAATTATTACTCTTTAAGCCATGACGTTCCCGCATAGAAACTTGTCCATCTATGAAAATAGTGTAGGAGTCATGTACTATACGATCTAATATCGCATCCGCAATAGTTGATTCACCAATTCGTTCATACCATCCTTCAGGTGCAAATTGAGAACAAAAAATGGTAGAGGCGGTTTGGTGTCTACTTTCGATAATCTCTAGTAAATCCCTTTCTTGAGTGTTTTCTAAGGGGGATAATAGCCATTCATCCAATATGAGCAAATCTACCTTTTTATATTGCTTAATAGTTTTTTGAAAGATCCCTTGACCACGAGCAACCGCAAGTTCCTCCAGAAGATCTGGTAATCTAACATACTTTACCTTGTGGAATTTCCTGCAAGCTGAAACTCCTAATGCGCTAGCTAAATAGGATTTTCCGTTTCCAGAGGCTCCTAATATCATAACGTTATGGCAATCTTGAATGTACTGACATTCAGCAAGACGGAGAATTAATGACTTATCTAGCTTTCTATCTGGAAGATATTCAATATCCTCTACACATGCATTACTGTAGCGGAAATTTGCAGTCTTTATTAATCTATCTAACTTATTGTTTTTCCTTTTAGAATATTCAATGTCTACTAGTAAACTAAAGCGGTCATCAAAGGACAAATCTTGATAGTCAGGATTAGATAATTGATTAATATATGTTTCGGCCATGGCAGAAAGTCTCATCTCATTTAATTTCACAATTGTGTTGTCATTAGTCATTTCGTTTTCCTCCAAAGTATTCTGCACCTCTAGTAAACCCAAAAGATCCAGATTGTTTTTTAGTTGTTAATTTTTTCTTTACATTCTTATTTTCAAAGCCTTTATCAGTACCATGGTTTAAAATAGTTTTAATACTATTTAGTTTTGGTGCAGGTGAATAATGTAATGCCTGACGGCATGCGTCTTCCAATCGTTCCAAAGAAAACTGGTCCGCAAGCTTAATAATACCCATACACATCTTTTGTGCTTGACGCTCTGCCTTATAAGTAGCAAAAATGCCATTTATCACTTTTTTTGTATGTTCTCCAACTTTTTCCGCCCAATCAATGATATGATTTTTATCCCATTCCACGAACATTCGGTGGTTTTCAGGCATATGTTCAGGAATAGTAAAAGATTCTTCCTTTAGTCCTGTTCGCCTCATATGAGAAGCAATTCGAATGTGATTAAAGAATATTTCAATAATTTTTGAAGTGATACGGATATCCACCTCATGTTTGACATATTCATATGGTACCGAGTAATGCATATTATCTATTCTTATGTGATAATCAAAGGGTACGGTAGCTGTTTTCCAGGTAGCTAGTTCGTACTGTTTAACCGGTAATGGTAGTAGAGCAAACTTTTCTTCCTCGATGAAGGCAAGTTTCCTACTACCTGTTTTTTTCTGAAATGGTTTTTGATTGTACTCCTCTAATTTTTGTTGAATCGCTTCATTTAGCTCATTAAGCGTGAAAAAGGTTTCATTTCTTAAGGCAGCAATAATCCAGGTGGACACTATCCCAACATTTCCTTCTACGCTAGGTTTATCTTTTGGGCGACGGACCCTCGCGGGGACGACTGCAGCACCGTAATATTCAGCCATCTCATAATAAGATCTATTTATTTTTGGATCCCAATAGCTAGACTTATCAACACCTGTTTTCAAATTATCTGGTACTATGATACTGGCAATCCCCCCAAAAAACTGAAAGGCATGAATATGGGCTGTAATCCAGTTTTCTAGATTTTGTGATAGGAAAGCCTCCACATAGGTGTATTGACTACAAGGAAGAGTAGCGACAAATATATAAGCCGGTATTTTTTCTCCCGTAATATTATCCTTTAGAAAAGCGGTTTGACCAGCCCAATCCACCTCCATCAGCTCACCGGGCTTGCGCTTTATTCTTAACGTAGCCTTAGTTGTATTCGCATATTTTCGATAGTGGTGGCAAAACTGCGTATACATATAAGGTGTTTCCCCAGTCTGGTAGCAAGTCCGGCAATACTCCTCCCATAGAAGCGTTAAGGTGACACCTTTCTTTGCCAGCTCTTTATGAATGTACTCATAATCTGGCATACGATGATTTTGCGTCTTGGACTTATTAGGAAATAGATAACCTTGTAAGTCACCATCCGTAACATCATCTTGTAGAGGCCAAGAAATATCACATTCAGCGGCACGTTCTAATACTGTTGTGATCGTATTCCTGGAACATCCACAACTGGCCGCAATATTTCTCTTACTCATTCCGTGACTATGCAGCCTTAAAATTTCCCGATACTTAACCAAAAAAATACCCCCTATAATTAAGAATTCACTGAATAGTCAGTGTATCTTAAATTATAGGGGATGGTTCTCTCTCCGAGAAGGTGGTTCTATTTTTCCGTGATAGTGGTTCAATTTGTCCGAGAAGATGGTTCTGTTTGAGTGAAATATTCAAGATTGAAAATCCTACGGATTTATGGATTGGGGAGACGACTGAAACCCTTATTGGACAAGGGATTGGAAGAGTATTTAACAAATAAAAAAGACTGGATCACTATTGGATCCAGCCTGGACTCGTATTGATTTTACTATTGAATATTGATTGAGTACATATTGTTCGCCTGCTCTTATTTCGTCACTCTTCCTTCCGCTCTGGATACCAACTATTTAGCAGTAAGTACCGACTTTTTAGCTTAGGGAAGAGGAATAAGACAGCTACATATCCAGCTGTTCAGATGAAAAAAAGATGGAAACTATCTTATAAATTTTTTACCGTTATTGCATTATTTAAGTTCGTCTTTTAGAAAAAATAAATGGAAACCAATTTAAATAGAGCTGACTTAATAAAGTCAGAAACTAAAATAACCTTTATTTATTGCTACTAGAACCTTATCATATAAAATGTTGAATAAGTAAAAATAATTAAATTTCCCTTAAGTTAATCCTCCCCCACCTATAACATTTATAATAAGAAGAAAGTAGAAAGTGGTATCAAGCGTTCGAAGAAGGGGCTGAGAAATCAAAATGGCTGGTATATGGATAAAAAGAAGCCAGTTAATTGGCAGGACAAGTGAGATAATTGGATATAAATCGGGTTTGGGACTAACCCGTAAAGAATTTGAAGAAATTATACCTGATATCTATCACAATTTATGGTTTGGAAAAGATGAGGCATTATTAAGGATTAGATCAGAGGAATTCGAAAATTTAATCAATCATCTATTATATAAGATCGGCAATACCCTTAGTCCTTCCAATGTACCTTCTACCATATCTTTATTTAAAAAATACAGAAATGACCCTGAAGCCTTAAATATGTACCAAGACTTAGCAAAATTATTTATTACCTTTCTAGGTAAGATATCGAAAGAAATGAAAGATGCTAAGCATAAATCGGTTAATCCAGAACCCTTTGTAAGAGAAGCAAAAAGAAATATGGATTGCCTGGAGTATTAATGTCTATAGAAATAATGGAGGGATTTAATTTAGACTTACACAAAAGCCCTTGGGGAAAAATTAGACAAATTGACTGGAAAGATATCGCACAACTTAAGGACCTTTTCCAAAGTGAGTCTCTTGAAACCTTATATGGTAAATTCATTGATCAGCGATATATTGACTTCTTGAGCCACAATTTTGATTCTATCGGGGAAATTAATTGGAGAAAGTTTGAAGCTTTAACTTGTGAATTCTTTGAAAGACAAGGATACTATGTAGAAATTGGGGAGGGCCGGGACGATGACGGAATAGATGCACTGGTTTGGTTAAAGGAAAACGATAAATCCGTGCCTCCCACAATCCTTATTCAATGCAAGAGATATAAAACAAAGATTGAAAAAATGGTGGTAAAGTCCCTTTGGGCTGATATTCAGGAATACGAAGCAGAATCTGGACTTATCGTTACCACTAGCTCCCTCTCTCTGGGAGCGGAGAAAGTATGTACAGCAAGAAATTATCCAATTTCCCAAGCAAATAGAGAAACTTTAAAACAATGGATTAGGGTTATGAGAACTCCTTATAAGGGTGTTTTCTTAGCTGAATAAAGCAAAGACCGCACAAATTTGAATTATAATATGTGCGGTCTTTGTTTACCTAATTATAAACCTGCCATTATGAAGTATATCTAAAACCAAAAAATCTTTCCTTATTATCCTCAGTTCGCATTAATTTCGCGATAACTGATTTATTTTCGTAGAGTTCAGTAATTGCTGCTTCCTCTAACTCATCAACGTTAATTGTTATGAAATACTGCCCCTTTGATATTTCCTTTAGCAATTTATCAACGTATTTTATGAGACGGTATTTTGCAAATCTATCCGGCTTTGAGAATGAGCCATCGTGAATTAAAAAGGTAATGTTATCTCTCTTGTTAAGCCCATCAATAAACCAAGTCAAATCAAACATATTAATTTTCATATGGAGTCTTCCGTGAGATTTTTCATCATCTATTCTACAATTTATTTTGATTCGACCTGTTGTATCATTTATTCCCGTATTATTGTTCAATTCAATATCTAGAATACCATTTTCGTCATAAACCTCTAAAACAAGACTGTTAAATAACTCTTTAAATTCTTTTACAGAATTCTCATAGGTCTTGAATATATCAAGCTTTATGTCGATTTGCTTTAAAATCTCCTGCTTAACTCTATTGATATCAGCGGTCACATCTGTTTTTTCTTGGTACATATTGATTTTTACTCTAATCTGGGCTAACTCTTCATATTTTAAACTTTTATCATTTGTTACCTTTGTTATATCTGTAATGAGATCTGTGTTTTTAAATGATTGAGTGTAGTTTTGAAGTTTGATACTTAATTCTTCAAGTTTCTTCTGCTTTTGTTTGATTTCATAATCAATTTCATTGATTTTATGATTAAAATACCTTCCTCTACTATCAACCATAAAGTTGTAAAATTGAAAGATATCATCTTGATTCTTTTTAACTTTATCAGGAAAGAAACCAATTAACTGCTCATAAAAAGGTTGAATATCATTTATTCGCTTAATTTCCTCTAATTTAGCTTCAAGGTCATTAATATTGTTTTGGTATTGTTTTTTTACGTGCTTTAATTCAAATAGTAAATTCTGCAACTCGTTATATTGAGACTTATAGACCTGATATTCTTCTGCATCCTTTTCAAATTTCTTTGTAATTTTAATTTGTTCAATAATATCATCTAATTCTTTTATTTCCTTGGTCAGTTTCTTCTCTCGTAACTTTAAATCACTAATTTCACTTTTTAAGGACTTTATGATACTTAACTTTTGATTAAATTCCTTCTGTTGCTTTTTATATTTAACAATTTCTTTTTCAAAATCATAAGGTAGATTGAATAAAAAAGCCAAATACATAGCTTCGTTCATTGCATTTCTGTTTGGAAGCCCAATATTAGTAAAGCCCTCCTTTTCATCTCTAATAATGTACTCACGAAGAGCTGAAAAAGTTGGCTCATCAGGGGTTAATCCAAGCAATACATTATTTATGTATTTTTTAAAGTCACTATCTTCCTTATCTATCCAATCACTCAAATCATACGAGAAAGCGGCTGCATTTAAATAATATCCTTTTTCTGGTTGATTAATCAGCCTGCCAAGGTAAATATTTTGATTATCAGAAAATACTTCAAGAACTAAAAAAATATCTTTTTCCGTTAGAGTGGGTTTACCAATAAAGTCATCAGGGCAGGACCCTCCTAACAAAAAATTCATTGCTTCAACCATTGTGGTCTTACCGACACCATTAGTTTCTTTACCATCTTCCTTTTTTTCACCTAAAATAACATTTAGACCACATTGATTAAATATATATTCCTTTAAAATCTCTTTTGATTGATAGCTATAAATAAGCAACCTTTTAAGAATCATTTTTCTTCTTCCTCATAACTAAATTGTTTTGTATAGAAATTACATCCAGCGAATATAAAAATGTTAGTGAAAGGTATAGTACTCGCTCAATATTTAAATTAAGGACCACGTTTTGTTTTTTTGCAAACTCAAGAAACAACTGGTCTACGTGCTTTTTCTTATTAAGAAGCTCAAATAATACCTTGGAAGTGACTAATACATTCTCCTCAATTGTCTGGTGCTTAGATAAAAGAAAAAAATTCATCATTTAATAACAGTCCTTTGCCTTTTATCTTCATTAAAAATATCACATTCATTTATACTCCAAAAAATTAATATTCGAATATACGATTTGAGCCTTTCTTCTGAGTAATTGACCTGAATTCTGTATCTACTAAATAAATTATTAATCATATGATGGAGAATTAAATCTCCATTTTCGAAATTATAAAGTACGTTTAGATACTCAGATACAATTACATCAGGAATTATAAAGCGTTTATCAAAGCTAAAAAAGGAAGTAGTACCTAAAATTTTATTTACTATTGGAAAGTATACTGAACATCTGTCAAATTGACGTTCCAACGTAGGAGAACAAAGCATATTAATAAACTTTTCGGTAATATCTTTTGAAATAAGCTCTTCGTTGATGTCGGCTTCTTTGTTAATAATTGTATGAAACTCAATCAAAAACATTCTAAACTCGTCTTCATCAACAGCAAGTGGAGTATCATCCATCGTTATTTCAGTCTTTTTTTTTAATCTATGAATATCAAATTTATAACTTCCATCAACTACTAATCTTCCTTCCGAGTTAGATTGATGCCAATATTCATCACGTTTATTCCAACGGTGATATATTACTTCTCCACTAGCTGTTTCAGTATCAATGATTCCGGTGAGGAATATTGGGTCTGCATAACCGTCAACAAACATTGAACCAGAGGTAAACATATAGGTATTATTGTAGTTATCATTCTCATTATGATATGCGGCTTTGTGAACGTGGCCATTTAAATATAAATCAATTTGACTATCAGAAAATCTATTAAGTAAGCTTCCTTTTTCGTCTGTATGAATACAATTAATGGTATGATGACCGATTGCAATGTTTATAGAATCGTCTTTTGGGAGTTGTTTTAATACTTCATACAGTTTATTTAACCCAACTAGAATTTTCCCTTCTACTCCCGAAGTTCCAGCAATTAAGCAAGTGTTTATATGAACGACATTAAATCCTTCACGTTTCTTCACAAAATGTAAAGCGTCTTTTGGATAATCTTCACCCATATATTTTTTATAGAAATTAAAAAAGGGATCCTGACTTGAAAGTAAAGATTGATAAGTATCAGAATCAAGGCTGTTAACTTCATTTTTTGCACTTGAAGAACTCAATATCTGGTTGATCAATCTATCATTCATTGTGCTTCTTTTTATATCGTGATTACCCGGAATAATAAATAAGTTTTCTTTACTAATTTCTATAGCTGTTATAACTGAATCTAAGAACGACTCTACCTCTTCCCCATAATTGCTTCCTTGATGAGCTAAATCTCCTGTTATAAACAATAAATCAATATCTTTTTTCTTTTCACTAAGATACTGAACTAATTGATCCCTCATTACATTTGTTTCATAATTATTATATAAATAATGTATATCCGATAAATGTGCCCATTTAAGTTTCATTCTTTATACCTCGTTATTTCTTTTTTCACTAGGTATAATTCGACAAGATTCCCAGTAATTCCTTTATTTAGGAACAATAATCCACCTGAATCTTATTTTTTTGTATTGTTGATTATTTAAGCTTATAAAGATATGCCTATTATATTATGGAAATATGTTGTTTATATTTTTATGAAATCCAGACTTAAGCTATTTAGTCTGGATTTCTTCGTGAAATAAAAAATATTTTTCTTTAATTAGTTTTGTTTATTTTAAAACATTTTAGTTAAAGAGCTAGAGCAGTTCTTCTGCTACCTTTTTAGCATATTGGTATTTTTCACCGGTACAACCTGCTTTATTTAGTATCCTACTTATAAATAATGGTTCTCCGGCAGAAATTAATTCATCAATAGCCCTGCTTATTTTACGCTTATAAAATTTTTCACTTGATTCAATAACCGAATTTATATAATTCCTTGTACAAGGATATCTTTCAAGGTCAGCTTTAATAAAACCGGGTTCTCTTATCTTTTCCATAATAAATGTTTTGCTAATTTTTTTTGGCCGACTCAATTCATATTGGCTCCAGTTCTCGATGATTATCTTAACTATTTGTAATAATTTTTGATCCCTTTTCTCTTCTTCAGAATCAATCGGGCTTCTCCCTTTATATTTCTGCCGTTTAGGTAAATGCTCGCTCAGCCAAACTTTATCATATTTGTTTAACCACCGGTATATAGAAAGGTTTTCCCTAATTAAGTCATTTCTTTTTTTATTTAGATTTTGCTTTAAAATTTCTAACCACTGTTGTCTTTTGTCTTGGATATTTTCTAAAGTACCTCCCCTTTTTGGTGTATCGTTTAATTTTTTTGCATCTAGCTCAGCTTTTTCAATTAATCTCCCACTCCAACAGTGATTTAATTTTAATAGAACAGCGTAACGTGTAATCGTATCGGGAGTTACCTGAAGCTTTTTAGCAATCTCTGTCCTGCTATCACCTTTTTCAACTAATTTTTTTAGTTCTTCTTTCCAAACATAACCAAAGTCCATTTTCCTAGAAATTTTATATTTGTCTAATGTGCTCGAATCTGGTCCTACCCTTGTATATATAAATCCGCAACTACACTGGAACTTTCCTATTAAATTCTTAGTCTTTTTACATTTACTAATAGTAATAGTTTCTATTACGTCCTGCATATATAATTTATGGGCTGGATTAAGGCAGGGCCAAGGCCCCGTACCAAAGGGGTCATCTTCTTTGTCAACTGTCAAATTTATTAAAAAGAAATCAGCTAGGTTTCTGCATAAAACCATAATAGCCAAAATATGTTGCATTGGATGGGTTATTTGGTTACCAGTTCTAACAATTTTACTAACCCAACAATGCTCTTTAGTAAAATCAGTAGCCACGTTTAGCATCTCTAATACTTCAGGGTGGTAGAATTGCCTAAAGGCATTCTTCCATTTATCTTGATTGACTACTCCTTTACGAATATTAAATTTATTTTTCTCTAAAAAATAACTATATTTTTCTCTAAAATTACTATTTATATCTATTTCAAACTGGTTTAATAACCAATTTGCTTGTACGGCATATTCATATAATTGTTCTATTATTTCTTGGTTATAATCTCTCCCTAAAGTATTATCAAAAATATCTTCACCCGGCAAAATAAATTGATATTGGATAGAACTTTCAATTTGTTTAAGTGAAGTTAAAAGAGGAATCCTATGAATGGGACAGACATACACCCCTGGCAGCTGGTGAACTCTATGCCAATAGGTCTCGCCATATCGATCAATATCCTCTTGCATACATAGGTTACAATGCGTGAGAGGTTTAGTTGCTTTAATGCTACTGCCAATTAATCCATAATCTGAATATATATTTTGGCCTTCGCCATCAATAATATTTTGTCTATTTGCAGACTTTTTTTCATTTGATAAAAAAGATGAGAAAAACGGAAACAAAGTATGTTTATCAATTATATAATCTGCTGTTAGTGTTGTAATTTGTATATTCTGCACCAGAGCGTTAATATTTGAAGGAAGATACCAATTAGTTCTTGTTTTTTTGCCGAATAGATCAAGGATTGTATGTTTATAGCTCAAATTACCTGAATACAAATGGTATCTAGCTATAATGCTATATAAAGTTTCATCCGGATAAGGAGAAGGAAAGAAGGGAATCATCATTCCACCTCTTTCCTAAAAAAGAAAATATGTTTATTGAATGCTACTGTTTTCTCATCCCTTAAAGATATGCCGCTGAACAATTCTTTTGGGTTAACAATACACATTATATGGTTTCCCTTAGAAGAAACTCATTAATTGGGCTCTTAATGACACCATTTTGTAATAAGACCTCATAAGCTGACTGTTTTAATACCGAAGTTTGTTCTTTTAGGTATCTCAAGTCATCTTTTGCAAGGTCTTTACCTTTTTTTAGTTTCTTCTCCTTGTTATTTTCATTTCTAATAATTGCTTCTTCAGCGACTTTTACCGCTTCATTATACAGAAAGTCAAAATCATAATTGTTTGGATTAAAATTATTTAATACTTTTTTTACAGCGTTAATAACGATTTTTTCATTCGTGATTTTTTCTAATAACTTAATTCTAATAGCTCTTGTAAGCTCTTCTACTTTTTCTTTATTAACTTGCTTTAAATAAGTCTTATAATTTTCCATCTCCCCGGCTTGGATAAGGTTATTAACAATACCTTCAAAATCAGGAGTACGAATATCATCGTATTTTTCAATCCTTTTTAGATCACCAGACTTTAATGCATCTAACATCGGCTTTACAATTTGGAGATCTTTTTCAACCACACTTTCAATTAATTCAATAGTAATTTCCTCAGAACCGTCTAATATTGCCTTAATCTGAGCCAGTGCAAAGATTTTAATCACAAAATCTAAAATACCTTGACTTTCTTCATATAATTTATTTTTAAACTCATCTGAAATCGGGACGTATTTTTTTGTCCATTGGTATTTCCACATTACTTCTATAAAATAGTCCCAAGCCTCATCTTTTTTCATCCTATCCCAAAACATATACCCTAAACCAGTTCCTCTTCTCGCCTTCCTAAGTTCTCCCCTTAAAACGGGAGCAGCTTTACTTGTCCCGATAAGAATTACCGGAACTCCTACTGAATTGATTAGATGGACAAAAAAATCAAGCATTTTTCTTGCACCGCCACCTTTAATAAAACTTAGATGTTGAATCTCATCTATAACTAAAAGACCAACATTGTTAAGTCTAAATTGGTGACTAATGATTTGTATTAAGTAATCAATTGATCTGTTTCCGTGCCTAGCAAAATGATGTGTTCCAAGAAGTTTATCCAAATCCGAAAGAATTTGTAAACAAAGGCCTTTTATTGATCCATCAAATGGACACTCTAAATGCATCCAGGGAATTTGAGTTATTGCTAAAGGTTTTCCTTGATACACCTGATGTCTTATAACTTGTGGATATTTATTTAGGACTCTTTCTATACCAGTTGATTTGCCTGTACCGGATATACCAATAATAGTGAATCCTTGTGTACTCTTGCTAGTATTAGTAGTGCTTACATAAATTTTCCCTTCCATTAATGCTCTATAACTATTATTCATAAAAACAATATTGTCTTTGGTAAGAGGATTCCTGTTTATGTAACCTTGCCTAATTACAGCTGAAATCTTTCGTTCCAATGCTGTATGGCTTTCTAATGGCATATAAAATTGGAAGAGTCGTGGAATAATTTGAATACGAATTTCCTCGTCAAACTCGATTTCATTCTCATCAAATTCTGGCATCACGGTTATTAGTTTCGCTGCTTCCATCAATGAATGCACTGGTGGCAAGGCTTCAATTAAGGGGTTTTCCATATATTCTTTGATTTGTTGATCAATATATATAGCTTCAGCAAAACCTTTATTTTCATCTTCCATTTATTTTTCTCTCCATTCCCATCTCTTTTTGCAGCTCCATTAACTTTAATAAATCCTTTGAAGCTTTTCCTTTAACTATTTCTTCATTTGTAGCCTGTTGCGTTATATCCTTTTTAATTTCTTCCTTAGCTTTATCTAATATAAATGCCTCTTGGGTTCTGATCTCATTTCTTTCATTTTTTCTGTTCTCATCTATATTTTTCAATTTCTGTGAATCCGAAATTTTCTCGGCTTCTTTTGATCTTTCTTCAGCAGCTTCTTTTATACTTTCTATCTCATTTACATAATCTATTACTTTTTCCGAACGCCTTTTAAGTTCTTCTTTTTCCTCAAGACGCTTTTGCATTTTTCTTATAAATACAAAATCATCGTATTGCAATTCCTCGTACTGCCTTAGATATCCAAGTAATTTGCAAACTTCATATGAACCATCTTTATTGAGAATATAAATATATTTAATACATCTAGGGTCATAAGCAACAGTAATTTTCCAAGAGCCTTTTAATGCAGCTTCTTGAAACCACTGTTCTTTAATTGCCCTTTCACAGCTATATTGCAACCCTCTTTCGAAATGAATTCCATATTCTGTTACACTTACATTTTCCTTCCTTGGCAGTAATCGAAGTTTCACAAAATCTTCTTGGAAAAACTTTAATCGACCGGAATCATTTTTAATCCCCCAATTCCACAAATCCACTGGGTATAAAGGGACTTCATTTTTAAGCATTTCATCATCAGGTTTATAATTACTCAACCAATTGTAATTATTATGATGTATAATAGCGTTTATTAATATTTTTCTAAAATCGGTTAAGGTAAGAATTGCATCTAAGGCATAATTTCTTTCCCCTCTTAACTTTTCTTTAGTTACAGCACCGGGTACTAATGGTTTTACCTTTAGATTCAATAATCTAAAATATTGTTCAACAATCCCTTTCCAATCTGCTCTGTATGGAGGTGTATTCTCCATCCTCACACCGAATGATTCTATTAATTGTTCCACCTTTGGACCTTTTAATTCTCCTCTATCTGCGAGAAGTTTATCTGGAAAATGTTTAACTGGCCACATATCCTCTGTAATATCGATACCA
Source organism: Bacillus timonensis (assembly GCF_004799755.1). Lineage (GTDB taxonomy): Bacteria > Bacillota > Bacilli > Bacillales > Bacillaceae_L > Ferdinandcohnia > Ferdinandcohnia timonensis_A. Next base: position 99,730 of record NZ_SLUB01000011.1, read on the forward strand.
TACTCTTTACAAAATTTCACCTTATCGCTTGCGGTATTTACCAGGGCCATTAATGCCCCTAAATAGGATGGTCCTTCTAGGCCTACATACATTCCCGCCACCATTCTGCTATAGACATCCATTACAATGTAAACAACCGGTCTGCCAATAATCCAATTTGGATTCTTTTCGGAAACAAGATATACATCCGCCACAGTTGCATCTATTTGATATCTCCAACCAGGTCCACGACTTTTGGAATCAGATATATCTAGAACTGGTCTATCCTCCAATAAATGTCGAGTCCTTCCCTTCTTAGTAATATTCCTCTTTTCTGGATCAACGTTTTGGTTATACCAATATCTAAATTGCTCAAGTGAAGGAGCGTCTTCTTTTATAATTGTTATTTTTCTACCGTTTTCATATCTCTCTCCTTGAGCAAAAAAATCCCTCTTTATTTGTTCAAAGCAGTCTTTCAAAGTTCTTTTATTTGAAGGTTTATACCTATTAATTCCTATTAAAAAGACTTGTTTGACCTCTTCGGTAACGTTCATACCGGGGTTATCCTTATATAATCTTGGTCTTCCTACTTTTTTCCCCCCTAGATTTTTTGTTTCCCCTCTAAGACCGCATCGGCTATAATCGGCTAATAGAGCATTTAAATGCATACCTCTTTGCCAATACAAACGTAGATATTGATAAATATATTTTTTCTTCGAAGTTTTTTTGCCAATCAAAGCTTTAATTAGTTTTCCTCTTTTATAATCAATATAAATATCGGGCTCAACTGAAGCCATACCCTTAATTAGTTCCCAGCGATTATTTCTTTTCTCTTTTTGATCAACTGAAAGTTCAGATTCAGTAAAGTAAATTCTATAAGGCTCATCGGTCATTATCTCCAACCTATCTTCCTTTAATAGTTCAGTCAGGGAAAGAATATTTCTCTTCATAGGCAATGCTTTTTTATCATTAATATCGATTGTAAAACAAAGGCTATAGTCAGAATCAATCCACAGAATTCTTTCTGTAACTTCCTTCTCTATGTTAATTTTTATTATTTGATTTTTAGCAAATATCAAAAGCGACTTCCTCCTCATTATTGATTTCATCTAAAATTATTACTTCCTTTACATACCTAGTTGTTTCAATGCGTTGAAGCATATCAGCTTTGATTTGTTTGGTAGCAATTGCGTGTCTAAATAAAGCTAATGCAGAGCCTTTAGGGAGATTAAAATCATAATCAAACTGATTAAAAACATCGAACAATCTTGCGTCGTATCTAAACAACATAAACCTTAGTTCATCAATCAACCTCATTGTTTCATCCTTGCTAAATTCAAACGGAAGCTCCCTACAGGGATGAAACCAATCCATATTATAAGTGAAGTTACCATCATATTCTTTATCAGTGATAATACCCCATTCGATATTTTGGGATTTCCAAAACAACCTTTCTATTTCAAGCTTTTCAATTGTCCTTTTATCCTCTAAGTCTAAAGAGGGTTTAACGGACCGTGCCACGTACTTTATCCCATCTTTTGACTTAACAGTTAACAAAAAATCAGTTGTCATTACTTCCGTATAAATGTCAACACAAATATGTACATTTTTGCTTGTTTAAGGATGTACAAAATTACTCATTTTCTATCGTAAAATGATCCTTTAAGCGGTAGGAATCCCCCACCATTGTCACGACTGTCGCATGGTGTAAAATACGGTCTAGAATGGCATTTGCCAGTTTAGGTTCCTGAAAGACTTCATCCCATGCTTTAAAATTTACATTTGTTGTTAAGATAGTACTTCGCTTTTCATATCGCATATCAA